>CAJUPU010000019.1:49565-57741 GCA_910588495.1 uncultured Oscillospiraceae bacterium
GCGGCCCTGCGCTCGCCCTCACTCCAGTCCAAGCTCCCTCGCCGACCTGCTCTCCTCCCTTCTCATGAAAAAGGCCGCAAACGGTCCCCCGTTTGCGGCCCTTCGTGTCGATACTTACTGCGCGATCTCGACAATGGAGACCTGCTTGCGGTCCTTGCCCAGGCGCTCGAACTTCACCTTGCCGTCCTTGAGGGCGAACAGGGTGTCATCGCTGCCCTTTCCCACATTGACGCCGGGGTGGATGTGGGTGCCCCGCTGGCGCACCAGGATGTTGCCCGCCAGCACGAACTGGCCGTCGGCGCGCTTCACACCCAGGCGCTTGGCCTTGGAGTCGCGGCCGTTCTTGGTGGAGCCGCCGCCCTTTTTATGGGCGAAAAACTGGATATCGAGCTTCAGCATAGTCGTTTCCGTCCTTTCTGTCAAAGGTTGAAGGATCTCAGTCCTTTTCGTCGCCGTCATCCAGGTAGACGGCGAGATGTTCGGGATATTCCTCCCCCATGGCCTGGAGATAGACCATCATGCCTGTCAGCAGCTCCTGACAGGTGCGTTCGTTGGCCTCGTCCAGCCTGGCGGGGAGCTTGAGGGAGACGCGGGCGTCCGCCTCATCGGCCTTCACCGGGGCGCCCAGGCCCAGCACCTCGTTGATGGTGCACTCGGTGAGCCCCACGGCGGCGGAGACCGCGGCGCAGACGATGTCCGCTCCCTTTTCCGCATATCCGCTGTGGCCCTCCACCACGAAGCCGTCGAGGCGGCCCGATCCGCTGTGGAACGTCACGGTGGTCATAGCCGCGGCCCTCAGGCGTCGATCTTGACGATCTCCACCTTGGTGTAGGGCTGGCGGTGGCCCTGACGGCGGCGGTAGTTCTTCTTGGGCTTGTACTTGAACACCAGCACCTTCTTGCCCTTGCCGTTCTTCACCACGTTGGCGGTGACGCTGGCGCCGTCCACAGCGGGGGCGCCGAACTTGGCGCTGTCGCCGTCCAGGACGGCCAGCACCTTGCTGAAGGTGACGGTCTGTCCGGCTTCCACATCCAGCTTCTCGATGTAGAGGGTGTCGCCCTCGGCCACCTTGTACTGTTTGCCGCCGGTCTCGATGATCGCGTGCATATCTGCACTCCTTTCCTTTATCACGGGCTCGCTGTCGGGGGCGGGGAGCGTGTCCCACTTGTCTCCGCGCGGGAAAGCGGCCGGTGCGCCCGGCCGTCCCTTCGCGCCTCTACCCATTCAAAGCGGCTCTGATAGTATATCAGCCCGGTCCCCCTCTGTCAAGGGGACGATCTGAATTTTTGCCTATCCTGCCCGATTGACAAGCGCCGGGCGCTGTAGTAGAATATTTTCGGCATTCGGCCCAGGGCACCGCAGGCGCGCGGCTTTCGCGGAGAAAGGCGGATCTCGGCGGCCGGACCTGCCGGAATATGTTGAAAAGAGGATCGAGAAATGATGAAGAACAAGACGCTGCGCAAAAGCCTGTCCCTGGTGGCTTGCCTCAGCCTGATGTGCGCCCTGCTGCTGGCGTGCTCCGGCTGCGGCAACAAAGAGAAGGACGCCCTTCTCGGCACCTGGAAAACCACCATCGACCTGACCAACATGATCAACGACGAGATGGCCGCCGGCCTGGACGACGACGAGATGCTCCAGTATCTCACGGTGGAGAAGTTCACCATGGACCTCACCCTGGTGTTCAACGAGGACGACAGCTACTCCCTGTCCGCCGACGAGGCGGCCATGAGCCAGCAGCTGGACACCATCATCGAGTCCTTCAAGGGCGGCATGACCAGGTACATCGAGGACATGATCGCCGCCGAGGGCGTGGACATGACCGTGGACGATTTCTTCGCCCAGGTCGGCATGGACATGGACACTCTGATGGACCAGGCCTTCGATAAGAACGACCTGATGTCCGCCGCCGACGCCATGGAGAGCAAGGGCACCTTCGAGGCCAAGGGCGGCGTGCTCTACCTCACCGACGAGGAGGGCACCGGCCTGGAGTCCTACAAGCTGGAGGACGGCAAGCTCACCCTCACCGGCGAGGGCGTGGAGGACGCCACCATGCAGGCCCTCTATCCCATGGTCTTTACCAAGTAGTGATCTTTTCCCATGAAAAAGGGGAGCGCCGCCGGGCGCTCCCCTTTTTCATGTCCGGCGGGCCAGCTCCTGCTGGAAGCGGGCGGCCTCCTCCTTGGCCCGGGCCGCCTTGTCCCAGCCGTCCAGGTACTCCTTGGCATACTTCGGGTTGTTCAGGCGGACGATCTTCCGCCCCTCCGGGTCCACCAGCTTGGTGATCCCCCCCGCCCCCAGGGACAGCACGCTCTGCAGCTCCTCCATCATCACGATGTTATAGGCGCACACGCCCCCCGGCCTGGTCCAGCCCACGTTCTCGAAGGACCCGGACATGTACTTCTGCCGGTACAGGTAATAGGGGGCGTAACCCGCCCCCCGCAGGCGGCGGTCCGCCAGGGCCAGCATGGCCTCCACCGCCCCCGGGGCGGGCAGGTCCCCGCCCTCCTCCATGAGCCGGGCGCCCTTTTTCAGCGCCAGGGTGTGCACCGTGATGTTGGCCGGGCCCAGCTCCAGCACCCGCTCCAGGGTGCGGCCGAAGCCCTCTAGGGTATCGGTGGGCAGGCCCGCGATCAGGTCCATGTTCACCAATCCCCCGAACCGCTCCCCGGCCAGCGCCATGGCCTCCACGATCTGCCCGGCGGTGTGGGCGCGCCCCATGGCCCGCAGGACCCGGTCCTCCATGGTCTGGGGGTTGATGGAGATGCGGCGGATGCCGTGGGCCCTCAGCACGTCCAGCTTTTCCCCGGTGATGGTGTCCGGCCGCCCCGCCTCCACGGTGAACTCGGCGCACCCCTCCATGGGCAGGGACCTCTCCACCGCGGTCAAGATCTTGTGGAGCTGGGCGGCGCTCAGGGTGGTGGGGGTGCCGCCCCCCATATAGGCGCAGGAGATGTGCAGGCCCCGCTCCCTGAGCAGCCGCCCGGACAGCTCGATCTCCCTGCACAGCGCGTCCACATAGGGCTCCACCAGCCCCAGAGAGCCCTTCACGTCGGCGGAGATGAAGGAGCAGTAGGAACACCGGGTGGGGCAGAAGGGGATGCCCAGATACAGCGCCAGGCTGTCCCCATCCAGTCCCTTCCGGACATCCAGGGCGGCCTGGGCGCACTCCACCGCCAGCGCCGCCCTGGGCGGGGACACCCGGTAGACCTGCCGCAGCTCCCGTTCCGCCTCACCGGCCGTTTTTCCCGCCAGCATGGCCCGGGTGGGCAGCTTGACGGGCCGCACCCCGGTGAGGGACCCCCAGGGCAGCTCATGGCCCAGAAGGGCGGTCCCCGCCTGGTAGAACGCCTGCTTCAGGGCGTGGGACACGGTGTGATAGACCTGCTCCTCCACCTCGTCCAGCTTCTCCGGCGGAAAGCCGGACGAGGCGCTGCGCTCCCCCTCCGGGCGGACCACCAGGGCGTCCACCCAGGCGCAGCCCCCTTCCCGCCGGAGAGAGAACGAGACGGCGCTGTCCTTCGCCCCCCCCTCCGTCTGGGGGCCGGGGGGAGCTTCCGGCCTCTCTCCGGGAAAGAGGGTGAGCAGCATCTGCTCGGCGGCGAAGCGGAACCGCTCCGGAGGCCAGGGCCAGCCGGTCTGAGAGAAGGAGAGCTTCATCTCAGCCCCTCAGGGCGGCCCGAACGCAGTAGTTGGACTGCCGCTCCCGCTCCAGGGTGGAGCGGCTCTCGTGGCCGGGGAGCACCTGATAGTCTCCCTCCAGCCCGGCCAGCCGCCGCAGGGACGCCATGATCTGGCCCTCGTCGCCGCCGGGCAGGTCGGTGCGGCCCATGGACCCGGCGAAGAGGGTGTCCCCGGTGAACAGCACGTCCTCCGCCCGGAGGGTGACGGAGCCGGGGGTGTGGCCGGGGGTCTCCAGCACCTCCACCCGGATCCCCGCCACGTCGATCGCGTCCCCCTCCTGATAGGGGGTGATGTCCCCGAAGGAGCGCACGGTGGGGAAGGTCTGGCCGAAGGCGGCGGTGGCGTCCCCCTGGCCCAGGTCGGCGCTGTGGCAGTAGACGGGCAGATCCGGCCACTCCTCCCGCAGGCCGGGGATGCCCAGGATGTGGTCGAAGTGGCCGTGGGTGAGCAGGACGGCCTCCGCCTCCAGCCCCTTGTCCACCAGCCACCGGGCCACCTGCTCCCCCTGGTCGCCCGGGTCCACGACGCCGCACTTGTACCCGCCGTCCCGGCGGAAGATGTAGCAGTTGGTGCCGATCTGGCCCAGCCGCAGCACGCTGATCTCCATAAGATCACCTCATTTTTTATTTTGCGCGTTCACGCTCGATCAGATGGCCGGCGATCTCAAAGGCCCGGATCCGCCTCTTGGCCAGCGTGATCTGTGACTTATAGCGCTCCTTGTTCTCCTTTGCCTCCAGGGTCTTGACCACCTCCCTCAGCTTGTGCAGGGCGGAGGCGATCTGGCGCCCGGCCTGTGTCAAATCGTCCTGAGTATATTCCATGGTCCCCTCCGATCGATCTGAAAAAGGCCCCCGGCGCCGCCGGGGGCCTTCTGCCTCAGAACCTGTATTCACAGCCGAAACCGCCGGATGGCCGAGGGATCTTCCCGACAGGCAAGGCAAATTTTCGCAGGAATAATTGGGTTTATTTCAAGAAAATTTAACGCCGCATGCCGGGAAAAGACCCGGCCAGACGGTGAATAGAGGTTGTGAATACAGGTTCTTACTGCTTATTGGGGTCGTAGGCCACCACGGTCCTCCGGTTGGGCTCGGTGCCGGTGGAGAAGGTGGACACGCCGGGGTAATCCTGGAGGGCGGTATGGATCACATGCCGCTCATAGGCGTTCATGGCCTCCAGGGTGATGTTCCGGCGGTATTTCACCACCTTGCCCGCCGTCTTGCGGGCCAGGCGGTCCAGGGATTCCTCCCGGCGGGCCCGGTAGCCCTCCGCGTCCACGTGGATGCGCACCCGGTGGCTGCGGCCCTTGTTGACCGCGTAGCCGGTGAGCTGCTGGATGGCGTCCAGGGTCTCCCCCCGGTGGCCGATGAGGGCGCCCATGTTCTCCCCCTCCAGCACCACCTGGTAGGTGTCGCCCTCCCGGGTGACCACCGGCCTGGCCTCCACCCCCATGTGCTGGAACAGCCCGGTCTGGAACCTCACGATGGCGGCGGACACATCGTCCTCCACCGCCTCGCCCCTGGGGGCGGGAGCGGGCTTGGAAGGGGCGGGCTCCTCCGCCTTGAAGGCGGGCCTGTCCTGCTTGGGCTGAGGCTTGGGGGCGGGCTTTGGCTGGGGCCTGGGAGCGGGCCGCTCCGCCTTGGGGGCAGGGGCGGGCTTCTTCTCCGGCGCGGGAGGGGCGGGCTCCGGCGCGGGCTCGTCGGGGGCCTCGTAGGTCAGCTTCACCTTGGCGGGCACGGAGCCGATGCCCAAAAAGCCGGTCCTGCCCCGGTCCAGGATCTCCACGGACACGTCGTCCCGGTCCAGCCCCAGATGGGCCAGGCCCTTGGCGATGGCCTCGTCCTCGGTCTTGGCGGTGAATTCCATGTATTTCAGCATGAAACTGCACTCCTTTTATTCATCATCAAAAGTTTGGTCCGATCCGTCCCCCGCCTGGGGCGGGAGGACGGGGAAAACGGGTCTCTGCCCTGGGTCACTTCTCCTCATCGTCCTCGGCGTAGGCCGCTTCATAGTCCCCGCCGTCATCGGCGGGCTCCTCCGCTGGGGTCTGGCCGGCGGCCGGCGCGGCCTCGATGGGGACCTTCTCCCCCAGGGAGACGATCTTCATCTCGTCCCCGGCCTTCTCCGCCGCGGGCTCCTCCGGCTCCTCCTGGGCGGGCCTGGCGGGGCCGTTGGGATCCACGTAGGGGGTGACGGGGTAGCGGTTGGGATCGTAGGCCCTCCCCCGGGCATAGGCCCGCAGGCCCTCCCGGCTGGCGGACAGGTCTACGCCCGCCTCCCTGTTCTTCTTCTGGTGGGCCTTCTTGGGGTCCTTGCCCGCGGCGATGGCGGCGGCCTTCCTCTCGGCGGCCAGGCGGCGGCGCTCCTTCTCCGCCTCCTTGGCCTTGGCGGCCTGGATCTCCATCTCCTTCTGGGCGGCCTCATAGTCCTTGCGGAGCATCCTGCCGGAGACGATCTCCTGCACCATGCCCAGCACGGAGTTCGCGATCCAGTACAGACACATGCCGGCGGGCATGGCGAAGCCGATCCACAGGGACATGATGGGGCCCATCAAGATCAGGGAGAGGTTCATCTTGGGGGCGGGCTGATCCTTGTTCATCTGGTTGGTCTTTTGAGTGACCAGCATGGTGAGCACGGAGAAGGCGGCGGAGATCACGGGCAGCAGGAACAGGCCGATGGAGGCCCAGGTCATGCCGCCCTCCCAGAACTTCAGCTGGGGGATCTGGGACAGATCGATGCCGAAGAAGTCGAAATCGATCACGAACATCCCGGCGGCAGACGCCCCCGCGGCCGTGGCGGCGGTCTTGGCGGACTCCAGGTTCCCGGCGCTCATCATAGAGGCCAGGGTCAGCTCGTTGGTGCCCGCGGGGGTGAACTCCGACCCCATCTTGGCGGTCCACCCCAGCACCTCGGCCACCTTGCCGCTGGCCGCCTCGGTCAGGTTCATCATGTACTTCAGCGGGCGGCGGACGATGGCGTACAGCGGCCACAGGATGAACAGCGGAATCATGAGCCAGCCGCAGCCCCCCATGGGGTTGACGTTGTTCTCGGCGTAGAAACGCTGGACCTCCTGGTTATAGCGCTCCTTGTCGTTGCCGCAGCGCTTCTGGATCTCCTGGAGCTGGCCGTTCACCACGTTCATCTTGATCGTGCTCTTCTTGCCCTTCAGGTTCAGGGGGAAGAGGATGATCTTGACCACCACCGTGAAGAGCAGCAGGGCGATGCCGTAGCTGTCGAACACCTCGCAGAACAGCTTGAGCAGCCAGCTGAACGGGGTCATGAGGATCTGCCAGATATCCATGTTTGGCCTCCTAAATTCGTTTGATTTTCTTGGGTGGCACGGGGTCGTAGATGAAGTCCTTGTCCCGGTGGAAGGGGTGGCAGCGGGCGACCCGCCACAGGGCCAGCGCCCCGCCCTTCAGGGCCCCGTGGACCTCCACCGCCTCCAGGGCGTAGGCGGAGCAGGTGGGGATGAACCGGCAGGCGGGCGGGGTATAGGGGGAGACGTCCCGCCTATACCGGCGGATGAGGGCCAGCAGCAGCCGCTTCACGGGGAGACCTCCTTTTTCAGCAGGTCCAGCTTGTCCGCCAGGCGGAGGAAGGACTTCTCCAGCTGGTGGTGGTCGCTGCCGGCGGCCCGGACCCGGGCCACCACCACCACGTCCCGCCCCCCCAGCACCTGGTCCTCGTGGAGGCGGTAGATCTCCCGCAGGCGGCGGCGCACCCGGTTGCGCACCACAGCGCAGCCCACCTTGGTGGACACGGTGAGGCCCAGCCGGTTCTCCCGCCGTCCGTTGCCCCGGACGTAGAGGGCCAAGCGGCTGTCGGCGGCAGACTTCCCCCGGCTGTAGGCCCGGCGGAACAGGTGGTTCTCCTTGAGGGATACGGTCTTCTTCATCGGAAACCTCCATGGGGGATAGACCTTTTTCAAGTGCTGCCGCGCTGCGAAGCGGTCAGGGCGCTCGGTCGCTTTCCCTCCGGCTCGGACAAAATACAGATCTGCTTCGCAGATCTTGGTTTTTTGCCCTCGCTCCAGTCCAAGCTCCCGCGCCGACCACTTCATCCGCGCATACATAAACGCCTAGGGGCGAGGGAAGAAACTCCCGCGCCCCGGTGTTATGGTCTATCCCGATGTGTGCGCCATCAGTGGCTCAGGCGGACGCGGCCCTTGGCGCGGCGGCGGGCTAGGACTTTACGGCCGTTGGCCGTAGCCATGCGCTTGCGGAACCCGTGGACCTTGGAGCGCTGACGCTTCTTGGGCTGATAGGTACGCTTCATGCGGGAACACCTCCTGTACGATTTTGCGCGCCTCCCTGCCCGGAGCGGCGCGTTCCACAACGCCGGTCAAACGGCGCGGTTGGCATGCTATCGCGCGAGATCGCGCTTCTTGTGATTATACCTTGATCCTTCACCGCTGTCAACAAAAAATCGCTGATATTCTTTTTACGGATTTTTGCTTGACATTACCACATTTTCGTCGTATCATTGTGGCAATATC
>CAJUPU010000020.1 GCA_910588495.1 uncultured Oscillospiraceae bacterium
CAGGTGGGGCAGCCCGCGCCGCCGCACTTGTGGCACTGCACGTCCATCTCGCAGGAGGGCTCGGTGAAGGGGAAGTGATGGGGGCGGAACCGGGTGACGGTGCCCTTGCCGAACAGCTCCTCGGCCAGCAGGTTCAGGGTGCCCTTCAGGTCGGCCATGGTGACGTGCTTGTCGATGACCATGCCCTCCACCTGGTGGAACATGGGGGAGTGGGTGGCGTCCACCTCGTCCTTGCGGTACACCCGGCCGGGGGCGATGATGCGGATGGGCAGCTCCATGGAGTCCATGGCCCGCACCTGCATGGGGGAGGTCTGGGAGCGGAGCATCACCCGGCTGTCCTCGTCGAAATAGAAGGTGTCCGACCAGTCCCGGCTGGGATGGCCCTCCTCGGCGTTGAGCCGGTCGAAGTTCAGCTGGGCCAGCTCGATCTCGGGGCCGTCCAGCACGGTGAAGCCCATGCCGATGAAGATCTCCTTGATCTCGTCCAGGGCGGTGTTCATGGGGTGGCGGCGGCCCAGCCGCACCTGCCTGCCGGGGATGGTCACGTCCACGGTCTCCGCCTTCAGCTTGGCGGACAGGGCGGCGGCCTCCATCTTCCGGGCGGCGGCGTCCAAAGCGCCCTCCAAGGCGGCGCGGACCTCGTTGGCCAGCTGGCCCATGGCGGGGCGCTCCTCGGCGGACAGTTTGCCCATCTGCTTCAAGACCGCCGTCAGCTCCCCCTTCTTGCCCAGGTATCTCACCCGCAGCTCGTCCAGGGCGGCGGCGTCGCGGACGTTCTCGAAGGCGGAGAGCGCCTCGGCGCGGATCTTTGCTAATTGTTCTTTCATGGCATAAACTCCTTACTCATATGGATATCGTATGGTCAATACCGGCGCTCGAAGCCCAGATACCGGGTGCCCTGGAAGGTGAGCCGTCCCCGGTCGCCCTCCGCCAGCATCCCGTACTCCGGGCCGGTGACGGGCAGCTCCATCCGGTCGCCGCTGTCCACCTGGAAGGTGACATAGTGCCGGGTGGAGGCGTGGGTGTTCTCACCCCCGCCGTGGACGCTGGTGCGCTTGGTCACCACCTCCGCCTCCACCGTGAGCCGGGGGGAGGCGTTGTTTTGAGACCACTGGCGGACGCCGGACACGACCGCCCACACAAAAAAGGCGATGAACAGGAGAAAGATCGACAAGAACATCACGGGGAACAGAGTATCCATCAGGTCAAACATGGCGTCCCTCTCTTTCTGAATAAAAAAGCCCTTCCCCCCAGAAGCTGGGACGAAAGGCAAACCTCCCGCGGTACCACCCGCATTCGCACGTGTCGTGCGCACTCAAGGCCCTGTAACGGCGGCCAGCCGTCCCGCTCTCGCGGGCCGCTCCCGGGCGAACGAGCGGCACATACCGGGGCGGCTCTCAGCCAATGACCGCCCCTCTCTTAGGCACGCAGACCCGCTATCTTCCCGTTCCTCGCATTTCGCTTTTTCTTTTATATCATGATCGTGGCCGAAATGCAAGGGGGAAAACACTGGACGGCGTAGTTTTCTCCCCGCTGGAGGCGGGGAGATCTCTGTTCGAACTATTATGTGGTTGAAATGCCGGGGGAAAGACCGTATAATAGAGGAAAAAGGAGAGAGGGGGCCGGGATAGAGCTGCGCTCCCCCGGCTGGCGCCGTACCGCACAGCGATGCGCTTTTTGTAGATGCGCAAAA
This sequence comes from uncultured Oscillospiraceae bacterium, assembly GCA_910588495.1. GTDB lineage: Bacteria > Bacillota > Clostridia > Oscillospirales > Oscillospiraceae > Enterenecus. The sequence continues at coordinate 1,694 of CAJUPU010000020.1, forward strand.
CGGCGGCGGGGCGGGTTGGGCCCCGTCCTGATGAAGAGGGACCGCGGAGCGCCCTGAAAAGGAGGAACTGTCATGGACCTTTACACCGCCGAGCAGATGCGGGAGATCGACCGCAAGGCCATCGAGGAGCGGGGGATCCCCTCCGTGGAGCTGATGGAGAACGCCGCCCGGGCCCTGGTGGAGGAGGTGCGCGCCCTGCCCATCCCCGGCCCCGGGTTCCAGGACGGCCCCACCGCCTGGTTCACCGCCGACGGCCACATGCCCAGCGCCGAGGAGCAGGCGGAGTTCTGGGCCATGCGGCAGCGGTCTGTGCTGGTGCTGTGCGGCCCCGGCAACAACGGCGGGGACGGGGTGGCCGCCGCCCGGATGCTGCTGGAGGCGGGCTGGCGGGTGCGGTGCGCGCTGGTGGGCCCCCGGGAGAAGATGACGGAGGACTGCCTGGAGATGGAGCGCTGCCTGATTTCCGCCGGGGGCTTTTTGGAGGACTTCAACCCGGAGGACCGGGGGCGCTATGTGGGCTACGATGTGGCGGTGGACGCTTTGTTCGGGGTGGGGCTGAACAGCGAGCTGCGCCCCGATGCCGCCACGGCGGTGCGGCGGATGGCCACCTGCGGCTGGGTGGTGTCCGCCGACGTGCCCAGCGGGATCCACGCCGACACCGGCGGCGTGATGGGCATGGCGGTGCGGGCGGACGTCACCGTCACCTTTTCCCGGGGAAAGCCGGGGCTGTACGTGGGCAAGGGGGCGGTGTACAGCGGCCGGGTGGTGGTGGCGGACATCGGCATACCCCAGGAGCTGTGGCCGGAGGACCAGTGCCGGACCAGGCTGATGGAACGGGAGGACCTGTGCATCCCCCGGCGGCCCGCGGACGCCCACAAGGGGGACTTCGGAAAGCTGTTTATCCTGGCCGGCAGCCGGGGGTACACCGGCGCGCCCTGCCTGGCCGCGAAGGCGGCGGTCCGGGGGGGCGCGGGGCTGGTGACCCTGGCGGTCCCAGAGGACATCTACCCCATCGCGGCGGCCAAGTGCTGTGACGAGGCCATGGTGTGGCCCCTGCCCGGGGAGGACGGGGCCGTGGTGGAGCGGGCCGGGGGCTGCAACGCCGCCGTGATCGGCCCCGGCCTGGGCCGGGGGGAGCGGGCGGAACGGCTGGTCCTCACCTTGCTGAGGGAGTTGAGCTGTCCCATCGTGCTGGACGCGGACGGTCTAAATATCATTTCCAGGCATATAGATGTGTTGGACGAGCGGGAGGGGCTCACCATCCTCACCCCCCACGACGGGGAGTTCGCCCGCCTCACCGGGCGGGAGCTGCCCATCCGGGACCGGCTGGGCGCGGCCCGGGCCTTTGCCCAGGCGCACCACTGCGTGATGGTGCTCAAGGGCCACCGCACCATCACCGCCCACTGGTCCGGGGCGTGCGCCGTCAACCCCACCGGCAACCCCGGCATGGCCAAGGGGGGCAGCGGCGACGCCCTGGCGGGGCTGATGGGGGCGCTGCTGGCCCGCCGGGGCGAGCCGGACGAGGCGGCGCAGGCGGTGTGGCTCCACGGCCGGGCGGGGGACCTGGCGGCGGAGGACAAGGGCGAGCACGGCATGACCCCCACCGACCTGATCGAGCAGATACCCTACGCGATGAAAGAGCTGATCTGAACAAGGAGTGATCGAGGCGTGCGCAGGCTGACCGCTTGTGTACTGATGATGACCCTGCTGCTGTCCGGCTGCAAGGCCGGAAGCGGCGGGGAGGCCCCGGAGGAGGCGGCGCTGGCCCTTCGGGAGAGATACCAGGCCCTGGCGGGCTGGTCCGCCGCGGTGGACATCTCGGTGTGCTACACCGAGACGGTGTACGATTTCACGCTGGAGGCCCAGTGGCGGCGGAAAGGGGAGACTGTGCTCACCGTCGCCGCCCCGGAGGAGGTGGCGGGCATCACCGCCCGGGTCGCCCAGGGGGAGACGGTGCTGGAGTACGACGGCGCGGGGCTGTCCCTGGGGCTGCTGGACGAGTCCGGGCTCACCCCGGTGTCCGCCGTCACCGCCTGCATGGAGCAGATCGAGACGGGCTGGATGGCCAGGTGCGCCTGGGCGGGGGAGAACGGGGAATTCCTGCAGATCTCCTTCCGGGACCCGGAGAGGGAGGCCGGCACCGGCACCCAGTTCCTGCTCACCTTCGACCGGGCCAGCCAGGCCCTGCTGTCCGCCGAGGTGAGCGTGGAGGGCGTCACGGTGCTGACGGCGGGCTTCCGCGATTTTACAACGGAGAGGATGACCTCAAATGATACGGGAGATGACGCGGGAGACCGCGCGGACCTGGGCTGAGATCGGCCTGGAAGATCTGGAGCACAACTACCGGGCCCTGCGCACCTGCGCCCCGGACAGCAAATTTCTGGCCACGGTGAAGGCCAATGCCTACGGCCACGGGGCGGTCCCCGTGGCGCGGGCGCTGGAGGGGGAGCTGGGAGTGGACCAGCTGGCGGTGGCCTGCCTGGAGGAGGCGGCGGCGCTGCGCAAGGCGGGCATCACCGCCCCCATCCTCATTCTGGGCCATACCCAGCCGGAATTCGCCGCCGACGTGGTGGAGCTGGGCCTGACCCAGACCGTGTTCACCCCGGAGCTGGCCAGGGCCCTGTCCGAGGCCGCCGGGGCGGCGGGGAGGCGGGCCAAGATCCACATCAAGGTGGACACCGGTATGAGCCGCCTGGGGGCGCTGGCCCACGAGCCGGAGCGGGCCGCCCGGGAGATCGACGCCCTGTGCGCCCTGCCCCACCTGAAGCCGGAGGGCATCTTCACCCACTTCGCCGACGCCGACGGGGACGAGGAGTACACCATGCTCCAGTTCACCCGGTTTCTGGACGTGCTGGCCCAGCTGGAGGAAGCATACGGCCGGACTTTTGAGATCCGCCATTGCGCCGCCAGCGCCGCCGTGTTAAAATACCCTTGCACCCACCTGGACATGGTCCGCCCCGGCATCGCCCTCTACGGCCATTACCCGGACCCCTCCTGCCAGGGGCTGGACGGCCCGGGGCTCAAGCCGGTGATGTCGCTGTACAGCCGGGTGGCGGCGGTGCGGGACTTCCCCGGCGATACCCCGGTGAGCTATGGCTGCACCGCCAGCCTGGGCGGGGACGGCGGGCGGCTGGCGGTGCTCCCCATCGGCTACGCCGACGGATTCCACCGGGCGCTGTCCAACGAGAGCGGCGTGTGGCTGGAGGGGGAGTGCCGGCAGATCGTGGGCCGGGTGTGCATGGACATGTGCATGGTGGGCCTGCCCCCGTCCAGCGGCGTGCGGCCCGGCGACGTGGCCGAGATCTTCGGGGAGCACCTTCCCATCGAATGGCACGCCCGCGCGGCGGGCACGATCCAGTACGAGCTGTTGTGCGCGGTGTCGCCGCGAGTGCCAAGGCTCTACACAGGCGCATAGGATAGGCAGGGGACCCGCCGGCGGAACGGCCGGCGGCGAGCCGCGGCGGCTTTTCGGGCGGGACCCGGTATAAAAGCCGCCGCCCCGTGGGAGAATGATAGTACCCGGTCTACATAAGCGTGGCCGGGCACTATATCCGGCGGAGTGTGAGATCCTGTGGACAACAGCGTCAAACGCGGCGATATCTTTTACGCGGACCTAAGCCCGGTGGTGGGCAGTGAGCAGGGCGGCGTCCGCCCGGTGCTCATCGTCCAGAACGACACCGGCAACAAGCACAGCCCCACGGTGATCGCGGCGGCGATCACCTCCCAGACGGGGAAGGCCCGTCTGCCCACCCACATCACCCTGGCCTCCCACAGCTGCGGCCTGCCTAAGGACTCGGTGGTCCTGCTGGAGCAGATCCGCACCCTGGACAAAAAGCGCCTGCGGGAGCACATGGGCCGGGTGGACGACCACGTCATGAAGCGGGTGGACAGCGCCATCGCCGTCAGCTTTGGACTGAGCCCGGAACGGCTGGTCTGAATTGCAAACAATGAGCCTCGTCCCGCCCCAGTGCCTGGGATGGGACGAGGCCCTGCCACCCGCTCCGGCGGGACAAGCTTTGAGGAGGTTACATAATGAAAAAATGGAAGATCGCCGCAGCCGCCCTGTGCGTCTGTTTCCTGTTCACCGCGGCCTTTGCCGCCTCCGGCACGCCGGGGGGGCAGACCGATCCCCTGGTCACCCTGAGCTACCTCAACGGGAGCTACACCAAACAGGTGAAGGACATGGTGGACCAGACCGTCACCGCCCGAAAGGCGGAGATGGAGCAGTCGCTGCGAAACATCCTGGCGGGCCAGGGCGGGGGAGGGGCCCCGTCCTCCGGCACGTTCACCGTGGTCACCCTGGCCCAGGGCCAGTCGCTGGTGGGCGAGGTGGGCTGTGAGGTCATGCTGCGCATCGGCGCCGCCGCCTGTGCCGGGCAGGACAGCGTGGGCCTCATCGACACCACCGCGGGCTCGGTGCTGGGCGGCGGACAGGCCCTGGCGGTCAACCACCTGTACATGGTCACCATCGGCCCCCGGTCGGTGACGGCCGCGGCTCCCACGGTGAAGGTGCTGGCCCGGGGGCCCTATTCCATCCAGTGATCGGGCCTGATTACAGATTCATAATTTTTTAACAAAATTTTCGCAAATTATCCCTGGTTTCTTGGTGGGCTTTGTGGTACACTGACCATGTCAGGAAGGAAAGCCAGACAATGCGCGCGTCTCCTCTCTCTTTTGACCGGGGCTGCTCCGGCCCGCCGCCGGAGCCCCCCGGACCAACTCTTTCGAAGCCTTGAGATGGCTCCGTTCCGCCGCCCGCGAGGGCGGCGTTTTTTGTGCCCGCCTCCCCCTTGAAAAAATGCACTTGACCTTATATAATAGGGGCGATACGACTAGATTTGGAGGTCATCGCCATGACGATAGACAAAAGCTGGTTCGACGAGATGGAGGGGCGCATCCCCCACGGCCAGATCCGCACCCGGTTTGCCCCCTCGCCCACCGGGTACATGCATGTGGGCAATCTGCGCACCGCGCTGTACACCTGGCTCATCGCCCGCCACGGGGGCGGCAGGTTCCTGCTGCGGATCGAGGACACCGACCAGGGGCGGCTGGTGGAGGACGCGGTGGACGTGATCTACGCCACCATGCGCCGCTGCGGCCTGGACTGGGACGAGGGGCCGGATGTGGGCGGCCCGGTGGGGCCCTATATCCAGACCCAGCGCCGGGACCTTTACGGCAGATACGCCCAGCTGCTGATCGAAAAGGGCCACGCCTACCGCTGTTTCTGCTCGGAGGAGCGGCTGGCCCAGCTCCATCAGGACGATTCCAACGCCAAGTACGACCGGCACTGCCTCTCCCTCTCCCCCGAGGAGATTCAGGCCAGGCTGGACGCGGGGGAGCCCTATGTGATCCGCCAGCGGATCCCGGAGGGGTCCACCACCTTCCACGACGCGGTGTACGGCGACATCACCGTGGACAACGCCGAGCTGGACGATCAGATCCTCATCAAGTCCGACGGCCTGCCCACCTACAACTTCGCCAACGTGATCGACGACCACCTGATGGGCATCACCCATGTGGTCCGGGGGGCGGAATACCTGTCCTCCGCCCCCAAGTACGATCTGCTGTACCAAGCCTTCGGCTGGGAGATCCCCACCTACGTCCACTGCTCCTCGGTGATGTTCAGCGACCCCGCCACCGGCACGGTGCGCAAGATGTCTAAGCGCCACGGGGATCCCTCCTATGAGGACCTGGTGGCCCAGGGCTATCTGTCCCAGGCGGTGGTGAACTATGTGGCCCTGCTGGGCTGGGCCCCCCACGGAGAGCTGGCGGAGCAGGAGTTCTTCACCATGGACCAGCTGGTGGGGGCCTTCGAGATCGAGGGCATCTCCAAGTCCCCCTCCGCCTTCGACATGGACAAGCTGAACTACTTCAACGCCGCCTATCTCAGGGCATTGTCCCCGGAGGACTTCGCCCGGGAGGCCCAGCCCTGGATCCGCCGGGCGGTGAAGGACGAGCGGTATGACGCCGCCGCCATCGCCGGCCTGCTCCAGGCCCGGTGCGAGAAGCTGAGCGACATTCCGGAGAAGGTGGACTTTTTCGACCAGCTGCCGGAGTATGACGCGGAGCTGTTCACCAACAAGAAGTCCAAGACCAACGCGGAGGTGTCCCTGCGGATGCTCCAGCAGGCCGTCCCGGTGCTGGAGGCCCTGCCGGAGTGGGAGCAGGACGCCATCCACGGCGCGCTGGTGGGGCTGGCCGAGGGGCTGGGGGTGAAGAACGCCACCCTCATGTGGCCCCTGCGGATCGCCGTGGCGGGCAAGGCCGTCACCCCCGGCGGCGCGGTGGAGCTGTGCCGGATCCTGGGGCGGGAGGAGACCCTGCGCCGGGCGGCGCTGGGGATGGAGAAACTGAATAAGATCGTATAGAAGGGAAAGAGAGCGTCCGGCTGAAAGCCGGACGCTCTCTTTCCATAGTTAGCCGCCGCCCTCTACACATAATAAGGATCGGGCCTGAAGAGCTTCTAAGATCGATGACAGCACCGATCAGGAACAGGCCCCAGTCCCTGTCCCAGCCGGGAACCGTTGGGGCGCAACGACTTTCCTGACGGTCGAGTCCCTTTTTCGCCCCGGGGCCTTGACTTTTTTCCGGCGGCGGCGTAGGGTGGAGGCACATCCGACAAAAGGGAGTGCCATACATGAACGAAAAGAGATCCTTTGGCGAGTACATCCGCAAAAAGAGGCTGGAGGCGGGGCTGACCCAGAAGGAGCTGGCGGGGCGGCTGTTCGTCACCGAGTCCACCGTGAGCAAATGGGAGCGGGCGCTGTCCTATCCAGACGTATCCATGGTCACGCCGATCTGCGCCGCCCTGGGCATCACCGAGCACGAGTTCTTCACCGCCTGCGATGACGATCAGGCCCACCTCCAGGAGCGGCAGGCGGCGGTGTGGCGGGGGGTGGTGACGGGGGCCAGGCGGTTTTTTGCCGCGGGCTACGCCATCGCCGTGGTGGTGTGCTTCATCTGCGACCTGGCCATCTTCCACGCCCTGGACTGGTTCTGGATCGTGCTGACGGGCTGCGCCCTCTCCTTCTGCTTCACCAACCTGCCCTTTTTGGTCCGGCGGAACAGGTGGACGGTGTGCCTGGGCGGGGCGTCCGTGAGCCTGATCCTGCTGCTGCTGGCCTGCTGGCGGTACGCCGGGGGCTGGTGGATCGTGGGGGGTCTGTGCATCACGGCGGTGTGCCTGGCCCTGCCCTGGAGCTGGTGGGCGGTGTGGCGGTTCTACGGAAAGCGCGTTCTGCCCCTGTGCGGGGCGGTGCTGACGGGGTGGCTGTTCCCGCTGCTGGCGGTGGTGTGGGCCTTCACCGGCGGGGACTGGCTGATCTCGGCGGCCTTCCCGCTGGCGGTGGCGGGCGCGGCCTTTTTCTGGGCGGGGTTCGCGGTGTTCTACTGGCTGAAAGCGGGGCCGTGGCTGAAGGCCGGGGCGGCGGCGCTGCTGGCAAGCTTGGCCACGCCGGTGTTCAACAGCCTGTGCGATCTGGTGCTGGAGGAGCGGGGCGGGCCCCGCTTTAGGGACTATTTCTCCGTGGGGGACATGCTGGCCCGGCGGGCCGCCGGGGACCTGTCCTGGGTGAACATGCTGATCTTCCAGATCATGCTGGCGTGCGCCCTGGCGGTGGCCGCCGTGGGCGCGGCGGCGGAGGTCCGGCGGAGAAGAGAAGGGTAAAAGGCGCAAAAGGAGCGCCCGGCCGCAGGCCGGGCGCTCTTTCATGCTATGAACCTCAGTCCAGCCAGCCCTCCCGGGCCTTCACGCCGAACCGCTGCTCCAGCTGGTGGAGCTGGGCGTCGGTGATGGTGTTCAGACGGGGCAGGTGGGCGGTCTTGAGATAGATCTGCGCCGCCTTTTCCGCGGTCTCGATGAGGCCGAAGGTCTCGTCCAGGTCCCGACCCGCGGCGTAGATGCCGTGGAGGGCCCACACCACCAGCCGGGCGGTGGACATCTTGTCCGCCGTGGCCTGCCCGATCTCGTTGGTGCCGCAGGGCATCCAGGGCAGCACGTTCACCCCGTCGGGGAACACGAACACGCACTCGGTGCACATCTGCCACAGGGTGCGGGTGAAGGCCCGCTCCTCCAGGGAGTGGACGTAGGTCATGGCCAGCAGCTCGGTGGGGTGGCAGTGCAGCACCACCCGGTGGGCCGGATCCACGCCCAGGCGGACGGCATGGCTCATCATGTGGGCGGGGAACTCGGAGGTGGGCCTGCCGCCCCCGGACAGCCCCCACAGGACCCGGGCGTTCCTGCCGCCCTGGGTGAGCCGCACCAGCCCCAGGCCGTCCGCCGGGTCATACTGGGCGTTTTTGAAGTACTTGCCCGCGCCGGTGATCAGAAAGCATTGTCCGTCCAGGGCGGGGGCCTGGAAGCCGGTGGGGATGTCCCGGCCGGGCCCGTCCAGGTCCAGGTACTGGGCCGCCTGATCCCGGTCCAGCAGCAGGCTGATGTTGCCGCTGTTGCGCTCGTCCCAGCCCAGCCGGTACATGTTGGTCATGGTGCGGACCATCTCGATCAGGAAGGGCGCTTCCAGGATGTTTTTCATGTCGTCCACCTCTCCGGCCGGCGGCGCCGGCCTGATATAGTTGACGCAGTTGAAAAGAAGCACTTGCTTCTTTTCAACCTGTTCGGCGATGATTCGCCGAACAGGCCGCGGAGCGGCCTCGCGTCAGACTTCATAGTCAGCGCACAAGCTTTGCTGAACAGCGGCTGTGCCGCTGTCTGAAAATCGGCAGTTGCCGATTTTCAAGTGCGCTGGCTATATCGCGCCGGGAGCCGCCCCGGCAAACGCCGCCGCGGGACAGAACAGGGAGCCCTGCTCTGTCCCGCGGCGTTTCCATGGGTCGAAAGGGATCGCCTCACTTCTTCTGGACGTACTTCAGGCAGTCCAGCATGACGGCCACCAGGATGATGACGCCGGAGAACACGAACTGGAGGTTGGCGTCGATGCCCAGGGTGGTCAGCGCGTAGGTCAGAGCGGTGAAGATGAACACGCCCGTCACCACGCCGGAGATCTTGCCGATGCCGCCGGTGAAGGACACGCCGCCCACCACGCAGGCCGCGATGGCGTCCATCTCCCAGCCCTGGCCGTAGCTGGCAGAGCCGGAGCCGGACATACGGATGCACTCCAGCCAGGAGCCGAAGCCGTAGAGGATACCGGCCAGGATAAAGGCGCCCACCGTGACCTTGAACACGGAGATGCCGGACACCGAGGCCGCCTCGGGGTTGCCGCCCACGGCGTACAGGTTCTTGCCGAAGGTGGTCTTGTTCCAGATGAACCATACGATGACCACCGCGGCCAGCGCCCACAGGATGATGGTGGGGAATTTGGTACCTCCATCGGGTCCCAGCTTGGGGATGATCATCTTGGGGATGTCGCCCTCGATGGCACCGAAGGACACGCCCTTGGTGGAGTAGGTAGCCAGGCCGAAGATCATCAGCATGGTAGACATAGTGGAGATGAAGGGGTGCATCTTGAACTTGGCGGTGAAGAAGCCGGCGATGGTGGTGAAGATGGTGCACAGCACGATACATACCAGCAGGGCCAGGAACACCCGGACGATGACGGGCAGGCCGGTGAAGTCAAAGATGTGCCCAAACACGCCGCCGGTGTTGATGCCCTGGTGCATGATGATGGTGGCGGCGGTCATGCCCATGCCCACCATGCGCCCGATGGACAGGTCGGTGCCGGCCAGCAGGATGAGCCCCGCCACGCCCAGCGCCAGGAACATCCGGGGGGAGGCCTGCTGGAGGATGTTCAGGATGTTGTTCACCGTCAGCAGCTGCACCTTGGGCCCCTTGACGATGGGGGTGATGATGCACAGGGCGATGAACACCACCGCGATGGCCAGATACAGGCCGTTGCGCAGCAGGAAGCTGCGGGCGTTGAAGGTGTACTTGTAGTTCTCCCACCGCTGGGCCATGGATTCGGAGAAGGTGAACTTGGACATGCGCAGCAGGTCGATCAGGTGGAACTGGTGGTCAAAGGCGGCGTGGCGGCGGTCCTTGGCGTCCTGAAGGTCCTTGGCCAGCTGGTTCTTGGCGTCGAACAGCCGGTTTTTGTGGACGTACTTCTCGTCCTTGATCTCCTGGGCGTCGGTGAGCTTGGCCAGGGCAGCTTGGTGGTCCTTCTCCAGCTGGGCCACCGCGGCCTGGTACTTCTCCTGGGCCAGCACCTTCTCCTGGGCGCAGCTGGCCAGCACCGGCTGGTAGTAGGTATCATAATTGGTCTTGAGGTAGTTCTCCGCGTCGGCGATGAGCTTGCCCACCTCGTCCTTGTGCTGGGCCTCCACCTTCTTGGCCTGCTCCAGCTCTGTTTGCAGCTGGGCCCTCCGGGCCTCCTTCTCCTGGGCGGTGTAGATGCGGTCCCGCTTCAGGCTGTCCAGGCTGCTCTGGATGTCGATGACCCGGTCCGTGCCGTCTTTGCGCAGGGCATCGATCTTTTCTTGGATGCCGCCCACATACTCGTCGATGGGCTGGCGGAGCTTGCTCTCCTGCTCCGCGCTCAGGATCTTGGTTCGATCTGCCATGTGTTGGTTCCCCCCTCACAGATATTTCGCGCTGAGGCGCAAGAGCTCTTCCTGATCGGTCTGCGCGGTGTTGACGATGCCCGAAAGATGGCCGTTGGACATCACGCCGATCCGGTTGGTGATGCCCAGGATCTCCGGCATCTCGGAGGAGACGACGATGATCGTCTTGCCCTGCTTGGCCATCCGAATGATCAGCTCATAGATCTCATATTTCGCGCCCACGTCGATGCCCCGGGTGGGCTCGTCCATCATGAAGATCTGGGGCTCCCGCTCCAGCCACTTGCCGAAGATGACCTTCTGCTGGTTGCCGCCGGACAGGCTGGAGATCATGTCGTCCGGGCCCATGCACTTGGTGTGCATGGTCTTGATCTCCTTGCTGGTGGCTTTCACCATCTTCTGGGTGGACAGGGCCGGGCCGGATTTGTACTGCTCCAGGCTGGAGATGGTGGTGTTGAAGGTCAGATCGCACTTGAGGAACAGGCCGTTGGCCTTGCGCTCCTCGGTGATCATGGCGAAGCCGTGCTCGATGGCCTCCTTGGCGCTGTTGAAGTTCATCAGCCGGCCCTTGAAGTAGACCCGGCCCGACGCCCGGGTGCGCACGCCGAAGATCGTCTCCAAAAGCTCGGTGCGCCCGGCGCCCACCAGGCCGTACAGCCCGAAGATCTCGCCCTCCCGCACGTCGAAGGAGATGTCCTGGAGGTGGGGGGCGAACTTGGTGGACAGGTGCTGGATGGACAGGATGGGCTCCCCCGGCGTATTGTCCACGGGGGGGAAGCGGCTCTCCAGCGAGCGGCCCACCATGGCGGCGATCAGCTCGTTCATGTCGGTCTCTTTCGAGCTCTTGGTCATGACCAGCTTGCCGTCCCGCAGCACCGAGATCTCATCGCAGATCTCGAAGATCTCGTCCATCTTGTGGGAGATGTAGATCAGCGAGATGCCCTGATCCTTCAGCATCCGCATCATCTCGAAGAGCTTGTCCACCTCCTGGACGGTGAGGGAGGAGGTAGGCTCGTCCAAAACGATCACCTGGGAGTTGTAGGAGATCGCCTTGGCGATCTCGCACATCTGCCGCTGGGAGACCGACATGTTCCGCATGGGCTGGTTCAGGTTCACCGTCATCCCCAGCTTGCGGAACAGCTCGGCCGCCTTTTTCTTCATGCTGCCCTCGTCCACGATCCCCAGATCGTTGGTGGGGTAGCGGCCCAGGAACAGGTTGTCCATGACGTTGCGCTCCAGGCACTGGTTCAGCTCCTGGTGGACCATGGCGATCCCGTTTTCCAGAGCGTCCTTGGGGCCGGAGAAATCGATCTCCTTCCCGTTCAAATAGATATTTCCCTCGTCCTTTTGGTAGGTGCCGAACAGGCACTTCATCATGGTGGACTTGCCGGCGCCGTTCTCGCCCATCAGCCCCATGACGGTCCCCCGTTTCAGATCCAGGTCGATATGGTCAAGCACCCGGTTTCGGCCGAACGACTTGCTCATACCGCGGATCGACAGGACGACATCGCCTTTTCCACCAGCCATATCCATCCCTCCTGTTTTGCAGATCAGCAGTCTCAGCAAGGGCCTGATCCTGCCGGATGTTCCGTTCAAAACGCGTATTGGGGAGAGTTCCTCCTGCCGAACGGAGCTCGATCTCCTCCGGACGGAGAATTCCCTCTCCCCAATAGCGAGTCATTTACTTGTCAGTGAAGAGCCGGTCACCGGGCGCCGCCCGGCCGGATCACTGGTTGAGCAGAGCGGTGTAGGAAGCCGCGTTGTCGGTCTTGACCATGTTGATGGCGAAAGCGTCGTACTGGTCGGGGTTGGACAGGCGGTTGGTGATGTTGGCCTCGGTCTGGCCGTCGCCGCCGATGTACTCCACGTTCAGGTTCAGCAGGTCGTCATAGTTCTGCAGCAGGGGCTGATAGGTGGCGCTGAGGAAGTTGTCCGCGGAGTTGTAGATGTTCAGCCACACGTTCTTGGTGGGGTTCTTCTCGAGGTCCAGCTGGTTGGCCACGGGGGCGTAGGGCTTGGTAGCGTCCATGAAGTCGTTGTAGTTGTCGGCGGTGACGGCCACGTTCAGGGCGTAGTAGGAGCGCTCGGATTCCACATACTTGAACACGTCGTCGCTGAGCACGTTGCCCTTGTCGTCGGCGGTGCCGATGCCGGTGTCGATGTCCACGCCGTCCAGGGCGTTGCGCAGCACCCGCAGGGTCAGGTAGGCCTGCACGTCGGCGTGCTGGCTGATGGTGCCGCCGTACCCGTCGGCGATGGCGGCCACGGCGTCGGCGTTGGCGTCATAGCCGAAGGTGGGGACCTTGTTCTCCTTGGACCAGGCGTTGAACATGGCCATGCCCATGCCGTCGTTGTTGGAGGCCACGATGTCGATTTGGTCGCCGAAGGTGGACACCCAGGTGCCGATGGTGTTGCCGGCGGTGGCGGCGTCCCAAGTGGCGCCGGCGGAGTTCTTCATCTCCTGAGAGGCCAGCTCACGCACGGTGTACTCCTTGCCGTTGATGGTCAGCTTGCCGTCCTTGACAGCGGAGGCGCTGCCGTCGGCGTTGATGCCCACGGCGTCGCTCTTGATCGCGCCGTTCTCCTCGATGGCGGTGTCCAGAGCCTTGCGCACGCCCCGGGTACGGGCGATGGAGTCGTTGTGGCCGATGTCGCCGATGGCCAGCACATAGCCGATCACGCCGTCGCCGTTGCGGTCGATGGTGTCGATGTTGGCGGTGATGTAGTCCAGGATCATCTGGCCCTGGAGCTCAGCGCCCTGGTTGGCGTCGAAGCCCACATAGTAGGTGTCCTGGTTGAAGTTCAGGGCGGTCATGTCCAGCTCGCCGGTGGAGCTGTTGGAGGGCTGGCGGTTGAACCACACCAGGGGCTTGTCCTTGTTGGCCACGTCGCCGTCGGGCTGCTCGGGGGCCTTGGACTCGTCGGCGGGAGCGGTGGAGGTGGTGCCCTCGGGGGCCTTGGAGGCGTCGGGATTGTCGCCGCCGCAGGCGGCCAGGCTCAAGACCATCATGAGCGCGAGGAGCATTGCAAGAGCTTTCTTCATATCGATTCTCCTTTTCCTTATTGACAAGATGGAGCGCCGCGCCTCGTCCCCCGGCCTTGGCCGGGGAGCAAAAGGACGCGCGTCCTTTTGAAGGGCCGCTCCATCCTATCTGTATCCAAGGATAAAGGAAAATGCACAAAAAAACAAGGGGGAATTTCACCGCGAGATGGATAAATTTCCATCTAAATCATACATTATGCCAAAAACTGGACGGCCCGGATCGTGCATTGTGCTCAATCCTGGTATCGGTCGAAGGCGAAAAGGGCCTTCTGCCCGTCCATGGTGAACAGGCCGTCCCGGTCCACGATCTGGGTGGAGGTGTCCACCACCGCCTCCAGGCCGCCCTGCTGGGCCAGCAGGCGGTAGGCGCTGCGCACCCCCAGATAGCCCATGGCGTAGGGGTTTTGGACGATCAGCGCGTCCACGCAGCCGTGCTGGAGGCCGTCGATGGTGACCACGTTGGAGTCGAAGCCCACGAAGAACAGGTCGTCCCGGCGGCCCAGCTGGTGGACGGCCCGGGCCGCGCCCACGCTGGTGGGCTCGTTGAGGGCCAGCAGGACGTTGATCTCGGGGTGGGCGCGCAGCAGCCCGGCGGCGTCGATCTGGGCCCGCTCGGCGTCCACCAGCGTGGTAGCCACCCCGGCGATCTGGGCCCGGCCGCTCTCGGCCAGGGCGTCCTGGGCGCCCCGCACCCGCTCCTGGCCGTTGGCGGTGCCCTCGTTGTAGGTGACGATCCCCACGTGCAGCGCCCCCTCCACCCCCTCCAGGGCGGCCTGGGCCGCCATCCGCCCGGCGGCGTAGTTGTCGGTGCCGATGTAGGAGCTGACGTGGGCGGAGCCCACGCCGCTGTCGATGGACACGATCCTCACCCCCCGCTGGGCGGCGGCGTCGATGGCGGGGGCGTTGTGCTCGTAGTCGATGGCGGAGAACACGATGGCCTCCGCCCCGCCCTCCACCGCCTGGGCGATCATGCGGTTCTGGGCCTCGTAGTCCTCTTCGGTCTCCGGGCCGGAGATCGTCAGGTCCAGATTGTACTCCACCGCCGCCGCCCTGGCCCCGGCAAAGACGGACAGGAAGAACTCGCTGTCGGTGGACTTGACGATCAGCGCCACCGAGCGCCGGGGGGGAGAGGCGGGGCCCGGCGCGCAGGCGCACAGCAGGCACAGCGCCAGCGCCAGGCACAGCACGGACGGCCTATTTCGTTTCATGCTCCCCCTCCTCCCTGACCTTGGGCATACGGATCTCCACCCGGGTGCCCGCGTCCGGCTCGCTGACGATCCGCAGGCCGTACTGCCTGCCGAAGTAGATCTGCAGCCGGTCGTTCACGTTCTTGATGCCGATCCCCGCCCGGTCCTGCCCGTCCTCCTCCAGGATGGAGCGGACCTGCTCGGGCCCCATGCCCACGCCGTTGTCCTGGACGCAGAAGAGGATGTCCTCCCCCTCCCGGCACACCCGCACGTCGATGCGGCCCTCCTCCACCAGCAGGTCCAGCCCGTGGAGGATGGCGTTCTCGATGATGGGCTGGAGGGTGATCTTGTTGCAGTAATAGTCCAGGCACTCCGGGTCCACGTCGAAGGAGTAGGTGAACTGGTTCTTATAGCGGTACTTCTGGATCTCCAGGTAGTTTTGGGCGTGCTCGATCTCCCGGGCGATGGGGATCAGCTCGTGCCCCCGGCTGATGCTGATGCGGAACAGCCGGGCCAGGGCGTGGATCATCTTCACCGCGTCGGCGGTGCGGCCCTGCTCGCACATCCAGGCGATGGAGTCCAGGGTGTTGTAGAGGAAGTGGGGATCGATCTGGGCCTGGAGGGCCTTCAGCTCCGTCTTGCGCAGGTCGATCTCCTCCTGGCGGACGGTGGACATGAGCTGTTGGATGCGCACCACCATGTGGCCGAAGGAGGCGGACAGCTCCCGGACCTCCCGGGCGCCGCCCACCGGGCGGTAGGCGAAGTGGTCGGCGTCGCTCTCGAAGGTCTCCATGGCGGAGGCCAGCCCCCGCAGCGGGCGGCTGAGCTGCTGGGAGAGCAGGAAGCTGGTCAGCAGGGCGGCCGCCAGCACCAGCGCCGCCAGCCACAGGGACAGCCGGATCATCTCCCGCACGCTGCGGTCCACCAGCTCGTCCACATAGCTCACCCCCACCACCCGCCAATCGCTGCCCGCCACGCTGGTCAGGGAGTAGATCACCGTGTCGTCGGCGTAGGAGCCGTCGGCCAGCGCGGCCAGCGCCGCCGTGTCCTCCGACTTCAGCCCCGCGTACAGCAGCTGCTGCTGGGGGTGGTAGACGATGTTCCCCGCCCGGTCCATGAGGAAGCAGTAGCCCCGCTGGCCGATGCTGACGTTGTTGATGTAGCCGGAGATGCCGGAAAAGCTCAGATCCAGCGACACCCAGGCCGCCCCGCCCCCCTGCTCGGGCAGGGGCTCGGTCATGGTGACCACCCAGGGATACCAGCTCTCGAAGATGGTGACCACATGGGGGGAGGTCATGTAGGGGCCGGAGGAGGAGCGGGCCCGCTCCAGGTCGAAGGAGAGGTTGCGCAGGATGTCCCGCTTGGGAGCGCGGCCCAGGGACCAGCAGTCCAGCAGCTCCCCGGCGGCGGAGTAGCTGGTGACCGCCACCACGTCGGGCCGGAACTCCAAAAAGGTGGACAGCAGCTCGTCCCGGCTGTCGGGGCCGGACCACATGGACCGCTCCACCAGCTCCATGGCCTGCTCCATGTCCCGGAGGTAGCCCCCCACCGTGGTGGAGACCTGGGACACCGCCTGGGCGCTGCCGGTGCGGGCGTTTTGGATCATGGCGCTGCGGTAGCGCTCCAGGAACAGGACGATGCAGCAGCACAGGATGATGCTGGCCAGCACCGCCACCATGGCCACCAGGATGGTGGAGGTGCGCGGGCCGGACTGGGAGGCGGGGCGGCTCACGGCGCCTCACCCGCCCGTTCCGCGTCCAGCCTGCGGCGCATGGCGTTTGGGGACTCGCCGCAGTATTTCTTGAAGCAGTAGCTGAAGTAGTGCTGGTCGGTGTAGCCGCACCGGCCGGCGATCTCCCGCACCTTGAGGGTGGAGCTGGTGAGCAGCTCCTGGGCGGCCTCCATCCGCTTGCGGATCAGGGTGTTGATGAAGCTCTCCCCGGCGTATTTTTTGATGCAGGCGCTGAGGTGGTTGGGGCTCACGTCCAGCATTCCGCTCAGGGACACCAGGGAGAGGCCGGCGTCGGCGTAGTGCTGGTCCAGGGCCTCCAGCGCCCGCTTGCACAAAAGCTCCCCGCCCTTCACCGCGGGCCCCAGGTCCCCGGCGAACTGGGCGCCGGGCTGGCTCCGGTCCCCCTGGCGCAGGGCGTCCATGGCCTCGCAGTAGGCGTCGTGGAGGGCGTTGAGGGTGGCGGCCATCCGGCTGACCCCGATGCGGCAGCGCCTGCCCAGCACGCGCTCGGCCATCTGGGGGATCTCGTCGGCCAGGATGTACAGGCGGTCCTCGAAGTCCGGCGGATGGCCCAGCAGCACCGACACCACCTTCCCGGGGGCGGAGAAGCTGGCGCAGCGCAGATACCGGCCCGCTAGCTTGTCCACCGAGGCGGCGAAGGAGGGGGGCGTGTCGGCCGCGCCCTCTCCGTTGAGGAGGGCGGACACCATCACCGTGCAGCAGGGCCGGTCGGCCCCGTCCCCCAGAAGGCCGCACTGGCGGACGTACGCCTCGGTCTGGGACGGCCCGTCCAGCTCCGACCGGCCGTCCAGCACCAGGGCGGCCAGCATGGCGGTGCGAAGATCCTGGGCGTCGTTCTGGGAGGCGGCCTGGCGGAACATGGCGAACTGGGCGTCGAGCTTCTGGCGGATGACCTGGAGCTCCTCTCCCAGCCCCTTCACGGTGAGGGGCTTGAGCATATAGCTGATGATGTCGTACTGGATGGCCTGCTGGGCGTATTCGAACTCATCGTAGCCACTGAGGAAGGCGATCTGGGTGGCGGGGCGCACCTCCCGCACCTGCCGGGCCAGCTCGATCCCGGAGATGAAGGGCATCCGGATGTCGGTGAGCAGCAGGTCCGGCCGGAGCTCCTCCACCAGCTGGAGGGCATCCAGCCCGTTGCCGGCGCTGCCCACCAGGCGGTATCCCAGCTCCTGCCAAGGGATCATGGTGCACACCGCCTCCCGGAGCTCGTCCTCGTCGTCGGCCACGACCACAGTGTACAGAGTATCGGAGGCCATCTCGATCACACGTCCTTTCCCGATCTGGAAGATCGCCGCTGCGTTGCGGCCTCTATTATACGCGATGGCGGGGAAGATCGCAATGGGGGCCCGTTTTTTTGCCCAAACAAGGATTGACATGCCCGCCCCGGCGTATTAAGATAGAGAGAAACGGTCAGGGGGATGGTTATGGCGGGCAAGGTGAGATTTGTGGGCAGCGTCCAGCACACGGAGGACACCCTCCAGCGGCTGTTCAAAACGGAATACCGCACCTATCACCGGCTCGGCATCCTGGCCCAGCTGGCCGTGGGCTTTGCCATGGCGGCCCTGGCCCTCACCGTGGAGATGAGCCGCCCCCTCCAGGGCGTGCTGCTGCTGGTGGGCTGCCTGGTCATGGTCAGCGGCGACCTGCCCGCCTCCCTCCGGGCGGACAAGGCGGTGGACAGCCGGAAGGGGAGCCTGCCCAAAAACGTGTGCTCCTTTTTCGAGGACCGCATGGAGCTGTCCGGCGAGGGATCCATGCGGCTGGAGTACGGCCGCTTCCAGCGGCTGATCGAGGACGATGGGTATCTGTACCTGTTTTTGGGGCGCGGGTCGGTGTGCATGATCGACAAGGCCGCCATAGAGGGCGGGACCCCCGAGGAATTGAAGGACTTCACGGCCCGGCGCACCGGGCTGGCTTGGCGGCGGGGGAGGTCCTTTTTGAGCATGAACCTCGCCGATCTGCGCCAGGCGGTCCGGGACCACCGGGCGCGCTGACCATTTTGTGAAGGAGACCCACCGATGACCACAGCATACAGTGCGCGGGAGCGGGCTTATCAGGCGCTGCGTGCCCGGATATTGAACCTTGAGCTGGAGCCCAACGAGTGCCTGAACGACAAGGAGCTGGCCCAGCAGCTGGGCATGAGCCGCACCCCCGTCCACGAGGCCGTCATCACCCTGGCCCTGGCCAAGCTGGTGGTGGTCCGCCCCCAGAGCGGCACCTTCGTGGCCCCCATCGACACCGGGATCGTGGATATGGAGCAGTTCAGCCGCATGGTGCTGGAGAAGGAGATGGTCCTCCGGGCCATTCCCCGCATGACCGGCGAGGCGGTGCGGCGCTACCGGGAGAACCTGCAGATCTACGGATTCTATCTGGGCTCCCACGGGCCGGACCGGAAGGCCAGGCTCTTCGAGCTGGACAACGCCTTCCACCGCATCGCCTTTGAGCTGAACGGGATGGAGGCCCACTTCACTTGGATGGAGGGGCTGCGCCACCACATCGAGCGGGTGCGGGTGCTCAGCTTCATCATGGATCTGGACAACGATATCCTGGAGGAGCACCGCGCCCTGGTGGACGCCCTGGAGGCCCAAGATCCGGACACCGCCGTGCGGGTGCTGGAGTCCCACCTGAGCCTGTACCAGCGGCACCTGGAGAAGATGCGGGCGGTCTATCCCCACTATTTTTGCTGCGAGCCGTGATTGTCGGGGCGGAAAAATGCCTCATTTCAGCAGAAACGACAGTTTCTGCTGATTTTTTATGTATATTGTATAATGCCTTCCAGTTATATCCTGAAAATCGGTGAAAGCTTCGGCGTTGTGCACAAAATTGGACACGGAGATCGCTGGAAACTGCCAGCTTGAAAATGATATACTAATATATTAAAATATCAAATGTGCAGGGCGCCAATGCGCGCGCCGCCGCCAAGACGGCCCGGCCTGACGGCCGCCGGGGCTGCGGGCGGGTGCGTTGGCCCCAAATCGAGAATAGGAGGAGTCAGAAATGAGAATCAAAAAGTTCCTGGCCGGCGCGCTGTGCGCTGTCCTTCTCTGCTCTCTGGCCGCCTGCGGCGGACCGGGGACCGGCGGAGAGGTCAACGCCGACGGCGAGAAGGTGTTCCACCTCCGCCTGGCCCACAACCTGGCGGAGGACCATGCGGTGCATATCGCCATGACCGCGTGGGCCGAGGCGGTGGAGGAGAAGTCCAACGGCTCTATCTCCATCCAGATCTTCCCCAACGGCACCCTGGGCAGCGAGACGGACTGCATCACCATCATGCGGGCCGGCGGCCTGGATATGACCAAGGTGTCCGCCGCTACCCTGGGCAACTTTGAAAATGACTGGAACGCCCTGTCCGTCCCCTATGTGTTCAACGATAAAGAGCACTATTACAACGTGATGGACGGCGAGATCGCCCAGGATATGTACATGCTGACGGAGGACTCCGGATTCATCGGCCTGACCTGGCTGGACTCCGGCTCCCGCTCCTTCTACACCGCCAAGACCCCCGTCCGCACCCCGGCGGACCTGAAGGGCCTGAAGATCCGCACCATGGACTCCCAGATGGCCATCGACATGATGAACGCCCTGGGCGGCTCCGCCACGGTCATGGGCTACAGCGAGATCTACACCGGGATGCAGCAGGGCAACGTGGACGGCGCGGAGAACAACGTCACCGCCCTGCGGGACCACAGCGACGTGACCCAGTACTACTGCTTTGACGAGCACACCCGCATCCCCGACATCATCGTGCTGTCCAAGACGGTGTGGGACCAGATGTCCGACAACCAGAAGCAGGTCCTGAAGGACACCGCCGCCGACATGACCGACAACTACAAGCAGGCCTGGGCCGACTTCGAGAACGAGGTGCTGGAGATGGCCCAGAAGAACAACGTGGAGCTGATCCGGGACGTGGACATGGCCGCCTTCCAGGCCGCCTGCCAGCCCATCTACGAGAAGCTCAAGACCGACGACCCCGGGGTGTACTCCTTCGTGGAGCGCATCCAGAACGCGGGCTGAGCCGAGAGGAGGAGATGATACCGTGAAGAAATTCGAGAAGATCCTGGACGCGGCCATGCGCTTCCTCATGGCCCTGTTCATGCTGGCCCTGCTGCTGGGGGGCACCTGGCAGATCGTCACCAAGCTGGCCGGCCACCCCTCCACCGTCACCGACGAGTTCCTGCGCTTTGTGCTCATATGGGCCTCCCTGATCGGCTCCGCCTACTGCTTCTACCGGGACGAGCATCTCTCCCTGGACCTGGTGAAGGACCGGGTGAAGGGCCCCGCCGCCATCGTGCTGGCGGTGTTCATCGAGGCCATGATCTTGTTCTTCGTGTGCTTCGTGTTCATCTTCGGCGGGTTCCGGCTGGCCATGTACGCCATCAACAACTCCCCCGTCATGCACCTGTCCTTCCACTTCCTGTACTCCATCATCCCCCTGTCCGGCGTGTTCATCGTCATCGCCCGGATCTTGAAGTACGCCCAGCGCTTCGCTGAAAAGAAAGGAGGAGACGTGTAATGCTGTTCACTGTTCTGGTCCTGTTCGGGTCCTTCTTCGTCATGCTGCTGGCGGGCGTGCCCATCTCCGCCGGCATCGGCATCGCCTCCATCATCACCGCCCTGGCCAGCGGCATCCCCGCCGACACCCTGGCGGTGGTGGCCTCCCTGCGCTGCTTCTCCGGCCTTGACTCCTTCGCCCTGCTGGCCCTGCCCTTCTTCTCCCTGGGCGGCAACATCATGAACAAGGGCGGCATCGCCCGCCGCCTGGTCCGCCTGGCCCGTATGCTGGTGGGCTGGGTCCCCGGCTATCTGGCCACCACCAACGTGCTGGCCAACATGTTCTTCGGCGCGGTGTCCGGCTCCTCCGTGGCCGCCACCTCCGCCATGGGCTCCATCATGAGCCCCCTGGAGCTGGACGAGGGCTACGACCCCAACTACTCCGCCGCCGTCAACATCTGCTCCGCCCCCACCGGCATCCTGATCCCCCCCAGCGGGCCCCTCATCCTGTACTCCATCACCGCGGGCGGCGTGTCCGTGGCGGCCCTGTTCATGGGCGGCTACCTCACCGGCGCGCTGCTGGGCATCGCCGTGGCGGCCCTGGCCATCTTCCTGGCCATCAAGAAGGGCTATAAGGCCTCCACCGTGGAGGAGAAGGACCCCGCCTGGAAGGTGTGGGTGGACGCCATCCCCTCCCTGCTGGCCGTCATCATCGTCATGGGCGGCATCCTGGGCGGCTACTTCACCGCCACCGAGGCCGGTGTGGTCATGTGCCTGTACTGCGGCCTGCTGTCCATCATCTACCGGGAAATGAACTTCAAGACCTTCTACGACCTGCTGGCCGACACCATGAAGAGCTCCGCCACCATCCTGTTCCTGATCGCGGCCTCCTCCATCATGTCCTTCGTCATGTCCTACACCGGCATCCCCGCCGCCATCAGCGCGGGCCTGATGAGCGTGTCCGACAACCGCTACGTGCTGCTGCTGATCATGAACGTGTTCCTGCTGGTCATGGGCATGTTCCTGGACCTGACCCCCGCCGTGCTGATCTTCACCCCCATCTTCCTGCCCATCGCCCGGAGCATCGGCATGAGCGACGTCCACTTCGGCCTCATGCTCATCATGAACCTGGGCATCGGCTCCGTCACCCCGCCGGTGGGCTCCTGCCTGTTCGTGGGCTGCGGCGTGGGCAACGTGAAGATCGAGGGCGTCACCAAGTACATCGTCCCCATCTTCGCCGCCATGGTGGCCGCCCTGTTCGTGATCACCTTCGTCCCCGCCATCCCGCTGATCGTCCCCTATCTGTGCAAGCTGGTGCCCTCCTTCTGGTGGGGCTGAGCCGTCCCGCGTTCCCGGCCCTCAGCCGTTTCCGGCTGGGGGCCACCCCCTTTCGATATTTGATTTGACAGGAGTGATATCGCCATGAAGATCTGTTCCGCCGTCACCGGGCTGGAGCGCCTGGAGGGCGCTTTCCTGCTGCACGCCAACTGCGCCGACATCAAGCTCTATTTTGTCACCGACGAGATCGTCCGCGTCCGCGCCTCCTTCGACAAGGAGCTGGCGGAGGAGTCCTACGTGCTGGCCGCCACCGCCTGGGAGGACCGGCTGGACCCCCTGTTCGAGAAGGAGCGCACCCGCCTCCAGCCCGTCCAGCCCAAGCTCACCGAGGGGGACAAGACCCTGGTGTTCGACACCGGCAAGCTCCGCCTGGAAGTGGACAAGGACCCCATCTCCTTCCGGCTCTACGACCAGGAGGGCACGCTGCTCTATGAGGACCTGGCGGGCAACCCCTTCACCCTGGACGCCAACAGCCGGGTCACCCACTACAGCCGGATGGAGGAGGACGACTGCTTCTACGGCTTCGGCGAGAAGGCGGGGCTGCTCAACAAGAACAAGGAGTTCCTCCGCCAGCGGGCCACCGACGCCATGGGCTACGACGCGGAGAAGATGGACACCCTGTATAAGCACATCCCCTTCTATATCCGCCTGAGCCGGGCCACCAGGAAGGCGGTGGGCCTGTTCTACCACAACTTCTACGAGTCCGTGTTCAACATGGGCAGGGAGAAGAGCAATTACTGGCCCCGGTACACCTACTGGCAGGCGGACGGCGGCGACATCGACCTGTTCCTGCTGGGGGGCAACACCCTGGCCCGGATCGTGGACAACTACACCCTGCTCACCGGCCGCCCCGCCCTGCTGCCCAAGCGGGCCCTGGGCTATCAGGGCTCCTCCATGTACTATCCCGAGCTGGAGAAGGACAGCGATGACGCGGTGCTGGAGTTCATCGACACCATCAAGGAGGAGGGCTTCCCCATCGACGGGTTCCACCTGTCCTCCGGCTACACCAGCTACCAGAACCGCCGGTGCGTGTTCACCTGGAACACCACCCGGTTCAAGGACCCCCGGGCCTACTTCGCCGCCATGAACGAGAAGGGGGCCCAGAACGTGCCCAACGTGAAGCCGGGCATCCTGCTCATGCACCCCTGGTTCCAGGAGTTCGTGGACAAGGACGTGTTCG
Organism: uncultured Oscillospiraceae bacterium; assembly: GCA_910588495.1. GTDB lineage: Bacteria > Bacillota > Clostridia > Oscillospirales > Oscillospiraceae > Enterenecus. The sequence continues at coordinate 25,204 of CAJUPU010000020.1, forward strand.
TCAAGGACTCCGAGTCCGACGGGTACGCCGTGGGCAAGTGGTGGGGCGGCGACGGCGCCTTCTGGGACTACACCAAGCCCGAGGCCCGGGAGGCGTGGAAGAAGTACCTCACCGACAACGTGATCGACGTGGGCACCGACTCGGTGTGGAACGACAACTGCGAGTACGACAGCCTGCTGGACAAGGACGCCCGCTGCGACTTCGACGGCAAGGGGGGCACCATCGGCCAGCTCAAGCCCATCATGTGCACCATCATGTGTAAGATCGGCGGCGACGCGGTGGTGGAGCACGACCCCAACGCCCGGCCCTACGTGGTGTGCCGCTCCGGCTCGGCGGGCATCCAGCAGTACGCCCAGAACTGGTGCGGCGACAACTACACCAGCTGGAAGTCCCTGAAGTACAATATCCCCATCATCACCGGCATGGGCCTGTCCGGCCAGCCCAACGAGGGCGCGGACATCGGCGGCTTCGCCGGCCCCGCCCCCGACGAGGAGCTGTTCGTCCGCTGGGTGCAGAACGGCGTGTTCCAGCCCCGGTTCTCCATCCACTCCGCCAGCAACGACAACACCGTCACCGAGCCCTGGATGTACCGCAAGTCCGCCGGGCTCATCCGGGACGCCATCCTCCTGCGCTACCGCCTGGCCCCCTACCTCTACTCCGCGGAGTACGAGGCCCATGAGACCGGCGCGCCCATCATGCGGGCCCTGGTGTACGAGTTCCAGGACGACCCCAACGTGTACGATCAGAGCTTCGAGTTCCTCTGCGGCCGGGACATCCTGGTGGCCAGCGTGATCGAGCCGGGGGCCAAGACCCGGAAGGTGTATCTCCCCGCCGGGTGCAAGTGGTACGACTGGAACGACGACTTCAAGTGCTATGAGGGCGGCCAGACCATCGAGGTGCCCGTCACCCTGTCCACCATCCCCATGTTCCTGCGGGAGGGGGCGGTGATCCCCATGGCGGAGAACCAGCTGATGAGCATGGAGCGGGACCACGTCACCAGCCTCCACCTCACCGTGATCCCCGGCCAGGACCGGACCTACACCCTCTACGACGACGACGGCGTCACCAACGACTTCCGGAAGGGCGTGTTCCGCAAGACCGCCATCCGCATGACCGGCGCCGACGTGGTGAAGCTGGACTTCGCCGCCGAAGGGGAGTACACCGACTTCGTGAAGGACGTGGTGGTGGAGATGGTCCGCAAGGACCGTAGCCCCTTCTGGGTGGCCCTGGGCGAGGAGAAGCTGGAGCACTTCCTGAACCGCCGGAAGTTCGACGCCGCCGCCAAGGGCTGGTACTACAGCCAGACCCGCAAGGCGGTGCTGGTGAAGTACCCCAACCCCGGCCGTGACATCAACCACGGCATCGCCGGCATCGGCCGGCCCCAGGAGAGCAAGGCCGGAAACGGGAGCAATATCACCCTGACGGTGTCCTTCGAGGACTTCGATCTGATCGGCATGTGAGGAGGTGCAAGGCATGATCTTGAAACGCTTTGAGTCCCTGGAAAAGACGGACAACGGCTATCTCATCCACGGCGACTGCGCCGACGTGATGGTGGTGTTCCTCAGCGACGACGTGATCCGCGTGCGGACCTCCTTCACCAGGAAATTCCCCGAGGCGTCCTACACCCTGGTGACCACCGCCTGGGCCGACCGGCTGGACCCCCTGTTCGCCGGGGAGCGCACCCGGATCGCCGCTTTGGACGTGCCCTGTGAGGAGACGGAGAAGGCCCTGACCTTCACCACCGCCACCCTGAAGCTGGTGCTGAACAAGCAGCCCTTCGCCTTCTCCCTGTACACCGCCGGGGGAGAGTGCGTCTACCGGGACCTGCCCGAGCGGGCCTTCGAGGTGGACCAGCTGGGCCGCCTGAGCCACTACTCCTGCCTGGACCGGAAGAACGACCACTTCTACGGCTTCGGCGAAAAGACCGGCCACCTGGACAAGAAGTACCGCCGCCTGCGCATGAGCCCCAAGGACGCCATCGGCCACGACCCGGAGACCGGCGACCCCATGTACAAGCACATCCCCTTCTATCTCCGGGTGAACCAGAACGACCTCCACTCCCTGGGCCTGTTCTACCACAACTCCTACGACTGCGTGTTCGATCTGGGCCAGGAGATCAGCGGCTACTGGGAGTCCTACTGCTACTGGCAGGCGGACGGCGGCGACATCGATCTGTTCCTCATCAACGGCCCCCGGCCCGCCGACGTGGTCAGCCGCTACACCTGGCTGACGGGCCGCACCGCCCTGCCCACCAAGCAGTCCCTGGGCTTCTGCGCCTCCACCATGTACTATGCCGAGCTGGAGAAGGACTGCGACCAGGAGATCTATAAGGTCATCGACAAGCACCTCCAGGAGAAGCTGTGGATCGACAATTTCTGGCTGGCCTCCGGCTACTCCTCCGGGGAGGAGGACGGGCTGCGCTACACCTTCAACTGGAACTACAAGCGTTTCCCCGACCCCGAGAAGTTCTTCGAGACCATGAACGCCAAGGGCATCAACGTGATCCCCAACCTGAAGCCCGGCGTGCTGAAAAACCACCCCTACGCCAAATATTACGAGGACCGGGACGCCTTCATCAAGACCGCCGACGGCCAGGACGACTACTACGGCCGCTGGTGGGGCGGCGAGGGCCGGTTCATCGACTTCACCGGCCCCGCGGGCCGGGAGGCGTGGAAGAAGCTGCTCAAGGAGAACATCCTGGCCAAGGGCTGCACCACCGTCTGGAACGATAACTGCGAGATGGACGGGGTGGAGGACCGGGACGCCCAGTGCGACTACGAGGGCGGCGGGGGCACCATGGCCGAGCTGAAGATCATCCACTCCAACATGATGGCCTACATCGGCTGGAAGGCCCTGGAGGAGATGTACCCCAACCAGCGGCCCTACGTGATCAACCGGGCGGGCTTCGCGGGCATCCAGCGCTACGCCCAGGTTTGGGGGGGCGACAACCTCACCGACTGGAAAACGGTGAAGTTCAACCTGGCCACCATCATGGGCATGGGCCTGTCCGGCTGCGCCAACATGGGCTGTGACATCGGCGGCTTCGCCGGGGGCGCCCCTGAGGGGGAGCTGATGCTGCGCTGGATCCAGAGCGGCGTGTTCCAGCCCCGGTTCACCATCAACTCCGCCAACAACGACAACACCGTCACCCAGCCCTGGATGTACGAGGAGCTGCTGCCCCAGGTCCGGGCGGCCTACGCCCTGCGCTACCGCCTGCTGCCCTATCTGTACTCCCTGATGTACGAGGCCAATCAGACGGGCATGCCCGCCATGCGGCCCTTGTTCCTGGAGTTCCCCGGCGACGTGAACTGCTACACCGACCAGAACCTCACCTTCATGTTCGGCCCCGCCCTGCTGGTGGCCAACGTGGTGGAGAAGGGGGCCACAGAGCGCACCCTCTACCTGCCCGCCGGGTCCAAGTGGTACGACATGAACGACTTCATGCGGGAGTACGAGGGCGGCCGGACCATCACGGTCCCCGTGACTCTGGACACCATCCCCATGTTCCTGCGGGGGAGCGCGGTGCTCTGCACCAGCGAGGACGTGACCCACATCCTGTCCGACACCCTGCGCCGGCTGGACCTGACCATCGGCGCCGAGGGGGACAGCAGCTTCGTGTTCTACGACGACGACGGCCGCACCCAGGACTTTAAGAAGGGCGTGTGCGCCAAGACCACCATCTCCGTCAAGGCGGGGGACCGCAAGACCATCTCCTTCCACAAGGAGGGGAGCTGGCCCGGCACGGTGGAGCGGCTCACCCTGAAGGTGGTCAGCAAGGAGAAGGGGGCCTATTGGGTCACCGTGGACGGGGAGCGGATCGACCGCTTCCTGGTCCGGGACAACTGGGAGCAGGCCCAGTCCGGCTGGTATTACGACCTGTCCGACCGCACCGTGTGGATCAAGTGCCCCAAGCCCGCCAAGGACGACTTCGACATCGTGGTGTCCACGGAGAAGTTCGACCTGATCGGCATGGCCGACGAGGTGTGACGAGGAGCGAGAACGCTCTAAGAGCCTGTTTAATATCTTGAGGAATGCCAGTTGACGAGGGAATTTTCCGCCAGGCGAGGCGGGATTTCGCAGGAATAATTGTGTTTATTTCAAGAAATCACAACGAAGCATGGCGGAAAAAGACCCGCCAAATGGCGTTTTGAGAGATATTAAACAGGCTCTAAGTCCGCGAAATATTCCTTTGCTTTTTTGGAAAGCTGTATTACAATAGACCTGAAGGAGGGATTTCCCATGAAAATGACATGGCGCTGGTACGGCGAAGGAAACGACCAGATCAAACTCAGCGACATCAAGCAGATCCCCGGCGTGGAGGGCATCGTGTGGGCGCTCCACGACAAGCTGCCCGGCGAGGTGTGGCAGCCCGAGGAGATCGCGGTGGTGAAAAAGCAGCTGGACGAGTACGGCTTCAACATGGACGTGGTGGAGAGCGTCAACGTCCACGACGACATCAAGATCGGCCTGCCTACCCGGGATCAGTATATCGAGAACTACAAGCAGACCATCCGCAACCTGGCCCCCTTCGGCGTGAAGGTGATCTGCTACAACTTCATGCCCGTGTTCGACTGGACCCGCACCGACCTGTTCCACCCGGTGGGGGACGGCTCCACCGCGCTGTACTACGAGGCGGCGAAAATCAAGCAGGACCCAAAGGAGATGGCGGACTACGTCATGTCCTTCACGGAAAAGTACCACATGACCTTCCCCGGCTGGGAGCCGGAGCGGATGGCCAAGCTGGACGAGCTGTTCGAGAAGTACCGCCCCGTCACCAAGGAGAAGCTGTGGGACAACTTCAAGTACTTCCTGGAGGCGATCATGCCCACCTGCCGGGAGTGCGGCATCAAGATGGCCGTCCACATGGACGATCCCCCCTGGGACATCTTCGGCCTGCCCCGCCTGCTCACCAGCGGCGAGGCCATCGACAAGTTCCTCAGCATGGTGGACGATCCCTACAACTGCCTGACCCTGTGCTCCGGCTCGCTGAACGCCGACCCCAAGAACAACGTGGCGGACATCGTGCGCAAGCACTGCGATCGGATCGCCTTCGCCCACATCCGCAACGTGAAGCACTTTGAGAACGGGGACTTCTCCGAGGCGTCCCACCGGGACTGCGACGGCGACACCGGCATCCTGGACATCCTCCGGGCCTACCACGACTGCGGCTTCGAGGGCTATATCCGTCCCGACCACGGCCGCCACCTGTGGGGCGAGGGCCCCGGCACCTGCCGCCCCGGCTATGGGCTGTATGACCGGGCCCTGGGCGTGATGTATATGCTGGGTGCCTGGGACATGATGGACAAGGAGGCACAGGGCAAGTGAAGCTCACCGACATTTTGAAGGGCGCCCCCGACCCCAAGGCGTGGGAGGGCTATCAGCTGCCCAAGTTCGACCTCCGGGCCGTCCGGGCCAAGACCCACGACCAGCCCACCTGGCTCCACTTCGGCGCGGGCAATATCTTCCGGGCCTTCCCCGCCGCCATCCTCCAGGACGTGCTGGACCAGGGGGCCTATGACCGGGGTGTCATCGTGGCCGAGGGCTTCGACTACGAGATCATCGACCGGGCCTACGCGCCCTACGACGATCTGAGCCTGCTGGTGGTGCTCCAGTCCGACGGCTCCATCCAAAAGAAGGTGGTGGCCTCCGTCACCGAGAGCCTGAAGGCCGACCCCCAGTTTGCCAATGACTGGGCCCGGCTGGAGGCCGTCATGACCGCCCCCTCCCTCCAGATGGTCAGTTTCACCATCACTGAGAAGGGTTATTCCATCTCCCCGGCGGACCTGGAGCGGGGACTGGCCCCCGCCCTCATCATGGGCAAGGTCACCGCCCTGCTGTACAAGCGGTATCAGGCCGGGGCGCTGCCCCTCACCCTGCAGAGCATGGACAACTGCTCCCACAACGGGGACAAGATGAAGGACGCCGTCATGGCCTACGCCAACGCCTGGGCGAAGGCCGGGCTGGTGGACGAGGGCTTCCTGGCCTACCTCGCCGACGAGGGCAAGGTCACCTTCCCCTGGTCCATGATTGACAAGATCACCCCCCGGCCCGACGCCCTGGTCCAGGAGATGCTGGAGAAGGACGGCTTCGAGGACCGGGAAGTGATCGTCACCGACAAAAAGACCTACACCGCCCCCTTCGTCAACGCGGAGGAGACGGAGTATCTGGTGGTGGAGGACCGGTATACCAACGGCCGCCCGCCCCTGGAGCTGGGCGGCGTGCTGTACACCGACCGGGCCACCGTGGACAAGGTGGAGCGGATGAAGGTGTGCACCTGCCTCAATCCCCTCCATACCGCCCTGGCCATCTACGGGTGCCTTCTGGGCCACACCCTGATCTCCGCCGAGATGAAGGACGAGGACCTGCGGGGGCTGGTCACCAAGATGGGCTATCAGGAGGCCATGCCCGTGGTGGTGGATCCGGGGGTGCTCAAGCCCGCCGACTTCATCGGCGCGGTGCTCAACAAGCGCCTGCCCAACCCCTTCATGCCCGACGCCCCCCAGCGCATCGCCACCGACACCTCCCAGAAGCTGCCCATCCGCTTCGGCGAGACCATCAAGGCCTACGGCGCCAAGGGGCTGGACAAAAACGACCTGGTGCTGATCCCCCTGGTGCTGGCGGGCTACGCCCGGTATCTCAAGGGCGTGGACGATGAGGGGAACGCCTTCGCTCCCTCTCCCGACCCCCTGCTGGCGGAGCTGCAGCCCATCGTGGCCGGGCTGGAGGTCAAAGAGGGCACCCAGGACATGGGCTGTCTCAAGGCTCTGTACAGCCGGAAGGACGTGTTCGCCGTGGACCTGTACGAGGCCGGTCTGGGAGAGCGGATCGAGGCCATGGCGGCCGAGCTCTTTGCCGGGCCGGGGGCGGTGCGCCGCACCCTCCACAAGTACGTGTCCGCCCGGTAAACGGCCGGGCTGGACGTTGGGAGGAGAGCGCCGGACTTCATCCGGCCCGACGCACGGGGCCGGATGGCCTCCCTGCCGGATCGGGCGGGGAGGGCGGCATCGAAACGGTGAAAGCGCGGCAAAAGCGCCCGGCGCACCTCAAAAGGGAAATAGGAACGCAGACGGGGCTCCCACAGCAGTGGGAGCCCCGTTTTGTCATGGTTTGGTATCTAGAAGCCGTGTCAATGGCCCCGGCACATCTCTCGGTCCGCGGGTGTGAACGTTTCGGCTGGAAGCGGCCCGGCCCGGAGAGAAAAAGGGGCAGGCATCCACTCCGTTGGACTGTGGTCGGGGCCCATCGTCACAGCACCACCCCGTCCTTGAAAATGGAGATCTCCCGGAACCCCTGTTCCTCGGCGCGGGTGCGCCTGCCGCCCGCCACCTCCAGCACGAAGTCCAGCAGGCGGTCTCCGGCGGCGTCCAAGCTCTCCCCCCGGGCCACGGCGCCCGCGTCGAAGTCGATCCAAGCTTGCTTTTTCTCGAACAGCGCGGTGTTGGTGGAGATCTTCACCGTGGGGGCGGGAGCGCCGAAGGGGGTGCCCCGGCCGGTGGTGAACAGGATCAGATGGGCCCCAGCCGCTGTCAGCGCAGTGGCGGACACCAGGTCGTTGCCCGGCCCGGACAGCAGGTTCAGTCCCTTTTTCGCCACCGCGTCCCCATAGTCCAGCACGTCCACCACCTGGGCGCCGCCCCCCTTCTGGACACAGCCGCAGGACTTGTCCTCCAGGGTGGTGATGCCTCCCGCCTTATTGCCGGGGCTGGGGTTTTCGTATACCACCTGGCCGTGGGCGGTGAAATAGCCCTTGAACTCCTCGATCATCTTCACCGCCTTGTGGAACACGGCCTCGCTCTCGCACCGGCTGAACAGGATGGATTCGGCCCCGAACATCTCGGGCACCTCGGTGAGCACCGTGGAACCGCCCAGGGCGATGAGCCGGTCGGAAAAACGGCCCACGGCGGGGTTGGCGGTGATGCCGGACAGGCCGTCCGACCCGCCGCATTTCATGCCGACCACCAGCTCAGAGGCGGGGATGTCCCGGCGCTGGAAGGGCCCGGCGTAGTCCGCCAGTTCCGCCAGCAGGGCAGACCCCGCCCCGATCTCGTCGGGGACCTCCTGGCAGACCAGGAACTTCACCCGGTCTGCGTCGCAGGGGCCCAGCTCTGCTTTGAACTGGTCCATGGTCAGGTTCTCGCACCCCAGTCCCAGCACCAGCACGCCCCCGGCGTTGGGATGGCGGACCAGCGCTGCCAGAAGCTTTCGGGTCTGGGCATGATCGTCCCCCATCTGGCTGCACCCGAAGGGGTGGGGGAAGGTGTAGAGGCCGTCCACCGACCCTTTGACCAGGTGCTGGTTCTCCCGGACCAGCCGCTGGGCGATGGAATTGACGCAGCCCACGGTGGGCACGATCCAGATCTCGTTGCGGATGGCGGCCCGGCCGTCCGCCCGGCGGTAGCCCCGGAAGGTCCGGGGCTCCACCTGGGGCAGATCGCAGGTCTTATGTTCGTAGGTGTACTCCCCGCCCTCGGACAGCCCGGTGCCCACATTGTGGACGTGGACCCAGGCGCCGGGGGCGATGTCCGTCTTGGCCGCGCCGATGGCGCAGCCGTACTTGACGATGCTTCCCCTGGCGGGGATGGGGGCCAGGGCGATCTTGTGCCCCCGCCGGATCTCCTCGGCGGCGGTGAGGGACAGGCCGCCCACAGACAGCGCCTCACCCTGGGCCACGTCCTCCAGGGCCACCGCCACATTGTCCTGGGGGTGGATACGGATGATCTTCATACGCCCCGCCCCCTCACAGGCAGGAGGCGTAGGCGGCCTTGGCCCCCTTCTCCCGGATCAGCCGTAGGCCGGACGCGGCGGCGGTCTCGAACCCAGGGATCTGGGTCAGGTCCCGGCCCCACATCCGCTCATCGGTCATGACGGCGTGGATCAGCGCCTCGGCGGAGTCGTTCCGGTGGCTGTAGTAGGTTTCCAGCACCCAGCGGTCGTCGGAGCAGACATATTCGTCCCCCGCCGGGCGGCGGCACACCAGGCCCTGGTCCGTCAGGCCCTGGATGCCGCTGGAGAAAAAGGCCGTATAGGCGGCAAAGCTCATGGTGAGGCAGGGGGGCAGGATGCCCTTGGCCTCCACATATTCCAGGAGGGAGGGCAGGTTCCGGGCCCGCCACTTGGAGGTGGAGTTTAGGGAGATGCTCATCAGCTCGTGGTCCACAAAGGGGTTGTTGAACCGGTCCTGCACGGCGGCGGCGAAGCCCTCCAGGTCCTTTTTGTCCAGGGGCAGGGTGGGGATGACCTCCTCATAGAGCATTTTGTTCATGAAGCCCCGCACCGTGTCATCCTGCATGCAGTCCCGGACGATGTCGAAGCCCGCCAGGCACGCCCCCAGCACGAAGCCGGTGTGAGCGCCGTTCAAGATGCGCACCTTCCGCTTTTTATAAGGCGTCACGTCGGGCACCACCGGGCAGTTGAGGCCCGCCGCCTTGAAAGGCAGTTTGTCCTCCAGCCAGGCCGGACCCTCGATGTTCCACACGCCGAACACCTCGCCCACGTCGATCAGCTGGTCGTGATAGCCGTTTTCCGCCTCCATCCGGGCCATCTCGGCGGCGTCCCTCACCCGGCCGGGGACGATGCGGTCCACCAGGGTGGAGCAAAAGACGCACTCCCCGTGGAGGTACTGTTTGAAGCCGTCCTCCAGCCCCCACTGGTCCGCGTATTGGTCCACGCATTTCAAAAGCTCTTTGCCGTTGTTGTCGATCAGCTCGCAGGACAGGACGATCAGCCCGCCCTTGCCCGCCTGCCAGCGCTTGTACAGCACCTGAGTCAGCTTGCCGGGGAAGGAGGCGGCGGGGGCGTCCTCCAGCTTGCAGGCCGGGTCGTAGACGATGCCCGCCTCGGTGGTGTTGGACACTACGTATTCCAGATCGTCAGAGACGGCCACCGCCATCATGGCGTCAAAGCCCTCTTTCTCGTAGGGATCGAGGCACCGGGAGACAGAGGAGACCACCCGTTTTTTGTCCACCTGTTCCCCGTTCTCCCGCCCCCGGAGATAGAGGGTGTACAGCCCCTGCTGATCGTTGATGAGCTTGGCCAGGCCCTGGGCGATGGGCTGGACCAGCACGCATTTTCCGTTCCATCCGGCCTTTTCGTTGGCCGCGTCGAACCAGTAGTTCACAAAGGCCCGCAGGAAGTTGCCCTCCCCGAACTGGAGCACCTTCTCCGGGGCGTCCTCCAGCAGATAGCCCGGATAGCCCTGCTGTTTCAGGACTCGATAGCTGAGTGTTTCCATTTTGTACGGATCCCCCCCTGTGTCAAAGCGCCGTTTTCCGGCCTTAAACGCTGAATTCGCTCAGCCCCTCGATGGCGTAAGCCCGCACCGGGCAGGAGTCCAGGCCCACGATGGGCAGTGGGGCGTAGCTGATGAAGAAGCACTTGGTCTTGAGCAGGTCCAGATTCTGGAGCACCTCCAGGAAGGTGCAGTTTTTCGCCATGAGGATGTCGTGGAAGGGCTTGACGTTCCGCTCATAGTCCTCGATGGTGACGCCGTCGCCAAAGCCCACCGACTGCACGCCGTGGTCGGCCAGCCACTGGCCGGAGGCCGCGCCCACATGGAGGCGGTGGTCGTCGGGGCTGTTGGTGGCGGGGGTGAAGGGCGGGAATTTGTAGGGGCTGTCCAGGATGATGGTATCCCCCGGCTTCACCTTGCCGCCCAGGTGCCGCTCCAGGGACTGGGCGGTGATCTCCCCATTCTCGGGCAGCTCGTCGATGGTCTCATACAGGCAACGGCCCATGAACTGGCTCAGGGGCAGCTCGGCCACGCTGGGCCACGCCTCATCGTGGTGGTAGGGGCACTCACAGTGGGTGCCCAGATGGCTGGTGATATCCATGATGGTATGGAAGTCGGGGATGGATCCGCCGGTATTGTACCGCCACAGGCGGCAGCGGCGGCTCTCCGTGCCGGGGTCCAGGGTCTTGGTCAGATCGACGATGTGAAGGCCGCCCACCGTGAACTCCTTGGCGGGAAGCTGCTCGGGTCTTTTGGCGGGATAGCCCGCCACCCAGTCGTAGACGATATCAGCCATGTGGAACTCCTCCTTGATCGGATATTATGTTTGCCGGAGCCGGTCACGCCTGGGCGTTCCGGCCCTCCAGGGCGTGGATCAGCGACACCGCGAACTGGTGGCTGGGGGTGGGGACGCCCACCCGCCTGCCGGCGCGGACCACGCTGCCGCTGATGGTGTCCACCTCGCTGCGCCGCCCGTCCCGCAGGTCGGCATAGATGCTGGTCAGGCCGTTGGGGGAGCGGTCGCATATCGCTTTGACCTCCTCCACCTTCTGGTCGAAGTCGAATTCCATGCCCAGCGCGGCGGCCACGTCCACCATCTCCCGGATCAAGGTCCGGCACAGGGACCAGGCGTGCTCGTCCCGGGAGATGTAGCCCAGCGGCATTTGGAGCACGGCGGTGAGGACGGAGGCGGAGACGTTGGTGAACATCTTGTTCCAGATCATTTTCTGCACGTCCTGGCTCACGTCCGCCGTCAGGCCGCAGGCGGTGAAGGCGTCGGCGAACCGCTGGAGCCGGGCGGCGCTGCCGGTCACGCAGCCCAGGTAGGTCATGCCCGACCCGCCGTGCTTGGACACGCCGGGGGCGATGCCGGTGGCGTTGTGCTGGGTGGTGCCGATGATGATGTTCTCCTGGGGGACGAACTTCTCTAAAGTCTCCTCGTGTCCGCTGCCGTTCTGCAGGGTCATCAGATAGGTGTCCGGGCCCACGATGCCCCGGTTGGCCTCCAGCGCGCTGTGGCTGAAGCGGGCGTTGAGGAACACGATCACCAGGTCCACCGGGGCCATCCCCTGGGTGGAGGTGACGGCAGCGGGGTGGAACAGGTGGGAAGAGCCGTCCGGCTCCACCACCTCCAGCCCCTCCCGGACGATCTTGTCCACCACGGCGGGGTTCACGTCCACCATGGTGACCTCATGGCCCCGGCTGAGATAGGCCCCGTACAGCCCGCCCATGGCGCCGGAGCCCAGCACCGCGATCCTCATTTACACGCCCTCCTGTTCCAGCAGGGAAACGGCCACCTTCACCACGCACTTGCGGTAGGTCCGGGGCTGTCCGTCGCAGGTGCCCGGGCGGTGGATATCCCCGGGGAACAGGATGCAGAAGTCGCCGGGATCCATGCGCAGGAACTGCTCGCCCTCCACATCGCCCACGAACCACACGTCCTCCGCCTCGATCTGGCCCACGATCTCATAGTCCTGCTCCTTTTTGGGGCAGATGCCCATGAGCTCGCCGCCGTGGGGGAAAAACTGCACGTCGATATAGTCGATGTGGTACTCCGGATGGTTCTCCGTCACCGGCTTGGAGGTGTTGTCGAACACCTTGGCGAACATCAGATCGCCCTCGATGGGGTAGTTGGCGGGCTCCAGGGCGGTGATGTCGGTGGTCTTGAGGTAATCCAGCGCCCGCTGGATGGCGGCGGGATACTGGCCCGCGCCGCCGGCGTAGATAGAAGAATAGATCATGATATTGACCTCCCAGTGATATCGATCAAACGGGATCGGGCTTTTTCTTGAACGCGCCTTTGACTTTACCGCCCACCAGCGGCCAGAACAGCACCAGGACGATGGCTGCCAGCATGACGATGGACAGGGGGCTCTGCACGAAGATGCCGTAATCGCCCATGGACAGGGACATGGCGCGGCGCATGTTGGTCTCGCAGATGTCGCCCAGCAGCAGGCCCAGGATGAGGGGCCCCAGGGGGAACTCCATCCGGCGGAACACGAAGCCCAGACAGCCGGCGGCGAACATGACGATGACATCGAAATAGCTCTTGTTCAGGGCATAGGAGCCGATGACGCACAGCAGCAGCACCGCCATCCAGATGGCCTCCTTGCGGATGCTGAGGATCTTGACGGACACCTTGGCGGTGGCCAGGCCCACCACCAGGATCAGCAGGTTGGCCACGATCATCAGCACCATCAGGTTGCGCACGAAGTGGGCCTGCTCGGTGAACAGGGTGGGGCCGGGGGTCATGCCGTACATCATCAGGGAGCCCAGCAGCACCGCGGTGTTGGAGTCGCCGGGGACGCCCAGGCACAGCGCGGTGGTCAGCGCGCCGCCGATGGAGGCGTTGTTGGAGGTGCAGGTGGCGCCGATGCCCTCCAGGCTGCCCTTGCCGAAGTCCTCCTTGTGCTTGCTCATCCGCTTGGCCACGTCCCAGCTGATGATGGAGGCGATGTCGCCCCCCGCGCCGGGGACCGCTCCGATCACCACGCCGATCACCGCGGAGGCGATGGCGGAGGGGATCATGAGGATGTGCTCCGCCAGGGTGGGGAGGACCCGGCCGTCCGCCTTGGCGGCGGCGGTCTTGGCGGAGCCGTCCTCCGCCCGCTCGGCGGTGAAGATCTGATAGATCATCTCGCCCAGGCCGAACAGGCCGATCATCACCGGGATGAAGGAGATGCCGTCCAGCAGGTTGATATTGCCGAAGGTGTAGCGCAAAGCGCCGTTGATGGGGTCCAGGCCCACGGTGCTCAGCATCAGGCCGATGAAGCCCAGCAGAAGGCCCTTCACCGGGTTGGCCTGGGACACGCTGACCATCATGGTCAGGCCGAAGAAGGCCAGGATGGAGAACTCGGCGGGGCCGAAGCGCAGGGCGAAGTTGGCCAGGGGGAAGGCGGCCACCATCAGCACCACGGTGGACAGCAGGCCGCCCAGCACGGAATAGATGGTGTTGATGCCCAGGGCCAGGGCGCCCTGTCCCCTCTGGGTCAGGGAATAGCCGTCGAAGGTGGTGGCGATGGAGGCCGGAGTGCCTGGGGTGTTGATGACGATGGCGGAGATGCCGCCGGAGAACAGCGCGGAGTTATACACGCCGATCAGCATGGCGAAGCCCTGGGTGGGCTCCAGCCAGAACGTCAGCGGCGTGAGGATCGCGATGGCCATGGTGGAGGTCAGGCCGGGCAGCGTGCCGATGAGCATGCCCACGCACACGCCGATCAGGGCGTACAGCATGACGCTGGGCGCGCATACCGCCTGGATCGCGGCTAGCCAGTCAGCCATAGGGAAACGCTCCTTTCCTCAACTTTAGTTGATGTTCAGCCTGACCTTGAAGCCCACGCTGAAGATCAGGTAGAGCACCAGCACCACCACTACGGTGTAGATGATGGAGTACTTCAGCGGCTGCTTCAGGATGCGGGTCAGCGCGAACACATACAGCAGGGCGGCGGGCAGGAAGGGGATGAACCGCCACAGTACCAGGAAGGCGGCCAGGGCGGCCAGCACCTCGACCATCTGGATCAGGTTCTGGATCTGGGCCTTGTCCAGCTTGAAATAGGAGGTGGGCTTGCGGACGCCCTGGATGATGAGCAGGACGGAGAAGAGGATGACGCCGCCCGCCGCGATGGTGGGGAAATAGCCGGAGCCAGGGACTCCGTTCTTGGTGGCGCCCGGAAACGCCTGGCCGGCCACGATGAAATAAACGGAGACCAGGATGGCGACGGCGCCAAAGATCACTTCGCTGTTGAAGATTCGTTTTTTCATAGCACGGTCCCTCTCGATATCAGTTGGAGTTGGATCTGTTCCACATCGCCGTGGAGGGGCCCGCCGCCCGGCGGCGAGCCCCTTCGGCTATTGGCGTCATTGCGCCAGGCCGGCGTCCTCCACGATGGCCGCATACTTCTCCATGTCGGACTTGGCCAGCGCGTACAGCTCGTCGGGGGTCATGTAGTTCCAGTCGGTGCCCCGCTCCTCGGTGTATTTCTTGAAGGTGTCGCTTTCCACCGCCTGCTTCACCTGGTCCACCAAATAGGCCTTCACGTCCTCAGGCAGGCCCTTGGGACAGCCGATGCCCACCCACACGTTGCAGATCAGGCCGGGATAGCCCGCGTCCACGGCGGTGGGGGCGTCGGGCACGGCGGAGGAAGCCTTGTCGTTGAACACGCACAGGCACTTCATGGCGCCGGAGTCGATGTTGGCCTTGGCCTCGGAGGCGCCCACCACGATGGCGTCGCAGTGGCCGCCCAGCAGGGCGGTCATCTCACCGGCCGCGCCGTCGAAGGGAACGTGGTTGACCTCGATGCCGGTCTCCTTCTCCATGGTGTAGGCGGCCAGCTGCCAGATGTTGCCGGTGCCGCCGTCGCCCACGGACACCTCGCCGGGATGGGCCTTGCAGTAGTCCACGAAGTCGGCGAAGGTCTCCCACTCGGAGTCGGCGGGGACCACCAGGGAGCCGGACCAGGACTGGCACAGGCCCAGGAAGTCCACGTCGTCGGGCCCGATGGAGGCGTAGCCCAGCGCGCCGATGTAGGTCAGCTCAGAGGCCACGGTGGAGATGGTGTAGCCGTCGGCCTTGGAGCTGATGAGGGACTGCCAGCACACGGAGCCGGTGCCGCCGGTCTTGTTGTCCACCACCACGGGAACGTCCATATTGCTCTCCATGATACTGCCGATGGTGCGGGCCATGGCGTCGGAGCCGCCGCCGGCGGCGGCGTGGACGAACATGTTCACAGAGTCCTTGGGGAAATTGTCGGGCTTTGTGCCGGTGCTGCCCTGGCTGCCGCCGTTGTCGCTGTTGGCGGGGGCGGGGGCCTTGGACGGCTCCGCCGGCTTGGCCGCGCAGGCCGCCAGGGAAAGCGCCATGGCCAGGGCCAAGATCATGGCAAATACGCGTTTTTTCATGATAGATACTCTCCTTCTCGATCGTTTTTATGGGGGGCGCCGCCGCGAGAGACCGGTGAGCTCCAAGCCGCCTCCATCGCTCCGGGATCGTGGTCTGTCCCAGGCCGGATCCACCGCTGTCCGCTTCCGCGCCCTCCCTTCGTCAATCAGTATACCGGGATACCGGTATACTTACAAGTTGGAATGTTGTCCAAACTTTGACAGCGATCATTGTGCAAAGCTCCAAATATCCCGCTTGATTTTTTGGTAAAATGTGTAATGTGTTGAGACGGAGGGAGATCTGCCGGAAGCCGAAAGAGAAGGACGGAACAGATGGGGATTGATTTGTTTGACAAAAGTTGATACAATCTATAGAAAACGATGCTTTAGGGCAAAAGCCCACAGGAAGGGAAGGACGCTTCACCATGGATCTGAACAAGCCATTGCAGACCCAGCTCTATGACAACATCAAAAGGAGGATCTTAGACGGAGAGCTGGACAAGGATACGCTCCATTCCGAGACCAAGCTGGCCAAGGAGCTGTCCGTCTCCAGAACGCCCCTGCGGGACGCCCTGCGGTATCTGGAGCAGGACGGCTACATCATCATCGTCCCCAGCAGGGGGTTCCGCATCCGAAAGCTGGACCGTGAGGGCCTGAAAGCCAGCATCGAGATACGCTGCGCCATCGAGGGCTACTGCGTCTACCGGGTGGCGGAGCAGTGCGGCTCGGAGGAGGTGAAGGCGCTGACCGCCGATCTGGAGGATATCCTGGTGAAGATGGAGTTCTGCTCACGGGATACCTCCATGCTGGAGCAGTTTATCGACTATGATCACGCCTTCCACTCCCGGCTGATTGCCTATGTGGACGTGAAGGATTTTCAGACGGAATTTCAAAAGATCTATTTCATGATCCGCCAGACCTCGGAAAACTCGCTGAAGGTGGAGGGCCGGATCAGAGCGACCTACGAGGAGCACCGGGACATCCTGGGGGAGATCCGGGCCGGCCGGGCGGTGGAGGCGTATCAGACGATGCTCCATCATTTGAGGGAGCCCTTGTGTATCCTGGAATCCTGCGCTCAGGTGTGACCGGGGCATACCGCCATAGACGCTGGATCCGGTCGCTCGCTTGTACTTTTTCCATCGCAGCTCCCTTCAAACGCCGGGAAAAAGTGCCCCTGTCAGCCTTTGCTTTGCTGGACAGGGGCACTTCGGATGTTTGAGAAGCGGTATCAACGATCCCGGCACAGATCTTCGCGGCCCGGATCGCCGGGGCCGATCGTGTCCGCCGGGGCGGGTGGAGGAGCCAAAAAGGCGGCATCATCTGTTTTGTGGTCTCGGCAGGGCGGAAAATGCGCCGGGAGGCTGGGCAATGCGCCCGGCCTCCCGGCGCTCTTCTTCGCCTGGGCCTTTTGGGTGCCGCCTGGGGGCGGCGCAGAACGGGGACCGGCCGGGAAAGAGATCACCGGGCGGCGTCCACGAAGCTCTGGAAGATATGCCTGCTGTGGTCGTCCTTCAAGCGGGAAAACTCCGGGTGCCACTGGACCGCCCAGACATAGCGCCGGTCCGCGGCCCACACCGCCTCCACCAGCCCGTCGGGCGCGTTCGCCATGGAGCGCAGCGCCGGGGCCAGATCCCGGATCCCCTGGTGGTGGCAGCTGTTGACCGAGATGGTGTCCCGGCCCAGCAGCTCCCGCAGGGGCGTGCCGGCGGGCAGCTCCACCGGATGGCTGGGGCTGTCGTAGGGCGGGTCCTGGTGATGGATGACCTCGGACGGTCTCTGGGCGGGGATGTCCTGGAACAGCGTCCCGCCCAGCATGACGTTGATGAACTGCAGTCCCCGGCAGATGCCAAGGACCGGCTTGTCCAGCTCCATGACCGCCGGGAACAGCAGCCGCTCCATGGCGTCCCGCTCCGGGCAGCGCTCCCCGCACAGGGGGAGGATCTCCTGGCCGTACAGCTCGGGGGACACGTCGTGCCCTCCGGTGAACAGAAAGCCGTCGCACAGCTGGGCGATCCGCCGGATGGCGGCCGGGTCGGCGGTCAGGGGGAGCATGATGGGCAGTCCCCCCGCGTCGGCGATCCCCTCCATATAGCCGGGCAGCATCCAATAGCTCTCTCGCTGGATATCGATCAGCGGGACGATCCCGATCTGGGGCATGTTCATGGCAAAAGCCCTCCTTTTGTCATTTCATCCAGCGCGCGACTTCCTCGTCGGTGCCCAGCACCGTGTGGGTGCCGCCCACCCGGTGCTCGGTCCCTTGGGCGTAGTCCACGCCGCTGGCGTTCTTGTCGTAGGCCACCGACTGGCGGCGCTTCTCCACCTCGGGGTTGGGGTGGGGGACGGCGGACAGCAGGCTCTTGGTGTAGGGGTGGATGGGGTGGGAGAAGATCTCATCCGTGGTGCCGGTCTCCACCAGATAGCCCAGGTGGAGCACCCCGATGCGGTCGGAGATGTACTTCACCATGCTGAGGTCGTGGGCGATGAACAGGTAGGCGCATTTGGTCTCCTCCTGGATGTCCTTCATCAGGTTGACCACCTGGGCCTGGATGGACACGTCCAGGGCGGAGATGCACTCGTCGGCGATGATCAGCTTGGGGTCCATGATCAGCGCCCGGGCGATGCCCACCCGCTGGCGCTGGCCGCCGGAAAACTGGTGGGGATAGCGCTCGGCGTGGGCCGGGGACAGCCCTACCTTTTTCAGCATGGCGCCCACGGCCTGCTGCCGCTGGGCCGGGTCGGCATAGCGGCGGTGGATGTCCAGCCCCTCGCCGATGGTGTCCCCCACCTTTTTCCGGGGGTTCAGGGAGGACATGGGGTCCTGGAAGATCATCTGCATGTCCCGGCGGAGCATGGCCCGGGTGTCCTTGTCCAGCCTGCCGGAGATCTCCCGGCCCTGGAAGCGGATGCTGCCCGCCGTGGGGTCGTACAGGCGGATGACGCTGCGGCCGATGGTGGTCTTGCCCGAGCCGGACTCGCCCACCAGGCCGTAGGTCTCGCCGGAGTGGATCTCGAAGGAAACCCCGTTCACCGCCTTGACGGAGAACCTCCGGGAGATGGGGAAGTGCTGCTTCAGCCCCTCCACCTTCAATAACGCTTCGCTCATAGGTATTTCTCCGCCTCCTTTCTGGCCCGCTCCAGCCGGACCCGCAGCCCCTCGGGCAGCTCCGCCTGGGGGGCGTCCGGATGGAGCAGCCAGGTGGCCGCGTAGTGGGTGTCGGAGATCTTGAACAGCGGGGGCGCGGCCTTCTCGTCGATCGCCATGGCAAAGGCGTTGCGGGGGGTGAAGGCGTCGCCCGCCGGCTCGTGGAGCAGGCTGGGGGGACTGCCGGGGATGGAGTAGAGCCGGTGGTCGTCGGTGTCCAGGTCGGGCATGGCGGACAGCAGGCCCCAGGTGTAGGGGTGGGCGGGCTGGTAGAAGATCTCGTTGACGTTGCCCACCTCCACGATCTTCCCGGCGTACATGACGTTGACGTAATCGGCCACCTTGGCCACCACCCCCAGGTCGTGGGTGATGTAGATGACGGACAGGCCCATGCGGTCCTGGACCTCCTTGATCAGCTCCAGGATCTTGGCCTGGATGGTCACGTCCAGGGCGGTGGTGGGCTCGTCGCAGATGAGGATGTCGGGGCCGCCCGACAGGGCGATGGCGATGACCACCCGCTGGCGCATCCCGCCGGACAGCTGGTGAGGGTACTGCTTCATGCGCTTTTCCGCGTCGGTGATGCCCACCAGCTCCAAAAGCTCCACCGACCGCTTCCAGGCCTCCTGCGTAGAGATCCCCCGGTGGAGGAGCATCCCCTCCATGATCTGCCGGCCGATCTGCATGGTGGGGTCCAGGGAGGTCATGGGGTCCTGGAACACCATGGCGATCCGGTTGCCGTTGATGGACTTTCTGAGCTGTTTTTTGGGCATCTGCAGCAGGTCCACCGTCTGCTCGGGGCCGTCCCCCTGGCTGTAGGTGTAGAGTACCCGGCCGCTGTTGACGGTGGCGTTGGCGTCCAGCAGGCCCACGGCGGCCTTCATGGTGACGGACTTGCCCGAGCCGGACTCGCCCACGATGGCCACGGTCTCCCCCTTCTGCAGGTCCAGGTCCACCCCCCGGATGGCGTGGATGGAGCCGGCGTTGGTGCGGAAGGAGATGTCCAGATCCTTGATCTCCAGTATGGTCTTGTTTGCCACGGTCATCCCCTCCTACATGTCTTCCAGCTTGGGGGCCAGCGCCTCCCGGAAGCCGTCGCCGATGAAGTTGAAGCCCAGCATCAGAAGGGCCAGCACCGCGATGGGCGGGACGATCTGATAGGGCAGGGTGGTGATGTTGTTGAAGCCGTCCTCGATCAGCGAGCCGATGGAGCACTGGGGCTTGACGATGCCCACGCCCACGAAGCTCAAAAACGCCTCGGTGAAGATGGCGGTGGGGATGGAGAACATCACCTGGGTGATGATGGGGCCGATGGTGTTGGGCAGGATCTCCTTGAAGATGATGTGGAAGCTGCCCGCCCCCAGGGTCCGGCTGGCCAGCACGTACTCCTGTTCCTTCAGCTTGAGCATCTCGGCCCGGGAGATCTTGCTCATGCCGATCCACTCGGTGAGCAGCAGTGCCACGATCACCAGCGTCATCCCCTTGGGCATGAAGATGGCCAGCACCGACACGATCACCAGCCGGGGGATGGAATTGGCCACCTCCACGATGCGCTGCATGACGTTGTCGGCCATGCCGCCGAAAAAGCCGGAGATCAGGCCGTAGCTCATGCCCACGATCATGTCGATCACGATGGTGACGAAGGCGATCAGCAGGGAGATCCGCGCCCCCTGCCAGGTGCGGGTCCACAGGTCACGGCCCAGATCGTCGGTGCCGAAGAGGAAGGTGTGGTCCTGGAACAGCTCCACGTTCTGCCCGCTGCCCTGGAGGACGCCGGAGACCTGGGGCCCGATGCCCTTGGCCACGATCTGCTTGCCCTCGGCGCTGGTGACGGACACGATGTCGTCGTAGGCATAGCCGTTCATGACGGGGCCGAAGGCGGCGAAGAACACCATGAGCACCACGATGATCAGCCCGGCCACCGCCCGCCTGTTCTTGAAAAAGCTGACGGCCACGCCCTTCCAATAGCCCTGGGAGGCGAAGTTCTGGTCGGTGGCGATGTCCCGGCCGGCCAGGAATTCGAAGTCGCCCTTGACGGGCACATATGGCGTATGGTTCATGAGCCGCCCTCCTTTGCCGAGACACGGATGCGGGGATCCAGCACGCCGTAGAGCAGGTCTACCACCAGCATGATCCCGATATACAAGGCCGAATACAAGATCCCCAGGGCCAGCACGTAGTTGTAGTCCACGCCCTGGCCGGTGATGGCGTCCACCATGAGCTTGCCGATGCCGTTGATGCCGTAGATCTTTTCCACCACCAGGGCGCCGGTGAGCAGGTCCACCACCAGGGGGGCCAGCACCGTCACGATGGGCACCAGGGCGTTGCGCAGCACGTGCCGCCGCACCAGCGTGGCGCCGTACAGCCCCTTGCTCTCCGCCAGGCGGACGTAGTCGCTGTCCATGACCTCCACCATCTCATTACGGGTGAACCGGGCCACCGTGGACATGGTGAACAGGCTCAGGGACAGGGAGGGGATGACGGAGGAGAACAAGAACCGGTTGGCGTCGAAGAAGTAGGGGAAGAAGGGGATCTTGAAGGAGAAGAAGTATTGCAGGAAGATCAGGAACACGTAGGAGGGCACGCACACCCCGATGATGGAGAACACGGTGCAGAAGCCGTCCAGGAACTTCCCCCGGTTGAGGGCGGCCACGATCCCCAGCAGCAGCCCCACCAGGGTGCCCGCCAGGATGGCGATGCCGCCGATCCGGAAGGAGTTGGAGATGGCGGCGCCCAGCACCGTCTTGATGGGCGCGCCGTTGTAGAGGGAGGTGCCCCTGCCGAAGTCCCCCCGGAGGAGGTTGGACATGTACCGGGCGAACTGGACCAGGATGGGATCGTCCAGCCCCATCTCCGCCCGCTTGGCGGCGATGGCCTCCGCGCTCATCCGCTCCGAGGGGAAGGGATTGCCGGGCATGATGCGCACCATCACGAAGAGCAGGAACACGATGACCAGCAGGGTGAGCAGGGCCATCCCCACCCGTTTCAATGTGTATTTTAGCATAAGCATACCCCCACTTTGATAGGGCTCGTTTGAAAATTGCCAACAAGCCCAAACGACAGGTCTTTTCCCGCCATACGTCGTTGATCTGACTTGAAATACACAAAGTATTTCTGCGTCAGATCGCCTTGTCTGGCGAAAAGATCCCTTGCCGCTGGGCACATCGTCAATTTTCAAACAGCGCCTAGTCAAGAAACATCAAAACAAAATTTTATTTGAATGTTTCTTGGCTATAGCTATAGATGAGTTGGATCGGGAGCCGGGGAAAGGATGGGGGAGCGGCTCTTCCAAAAAAGGGCCGCTCCCCACAGATCCCATTGTTTGGCGTCAGCCCATCGAGGCGGACTTATAGGTCCGGTTGATGGCCACGGGGTGGAAGTGGACTCCGGTCAGGCCGGGGACCAGGAGGTTGGCGTTGGCCTTGGTGTACAGCGGGGCGATCACGGCCTCCTTCATCACCAGCTCCTCGGCGTCGTACAAAGCGGCCCAGCGGGCGTCGTAGTCGGTGACGTAGGCGCCGGTGGTGCAGTCGGCGATGATCTTGTCGTACTCAGCGTTGGACCAGAAGCCGTAGTTGTTGGCGTTGTTGGTCACCCACATGCCCATGTAGGTCATGGGGTCGGCGTAGTCGGGGCCCCAGCGGGTGAGGGCGATGTCGAAGTCGTCGTTCTGCATCTTGTCCAGGCGCTCGGCCTTGGTCATGGGCTGGAGCTCCAGGGTGACGCCGGGGAGGTTCTCCTCCACCTGGCTCTTGATGGCCTGGGCCACCTTGACGGGCACGTCGCCCTGGTTGTTTTCATAGATCATGGTGAAGGTGAAGCTGTCCACGCCCAGCTCGGACTTGGCGGCCTCCAGGAAGCCCTGGGCCTTGTCCACGTCGTAGCCGCACCATTCGGAGAACTTGGTCTGGTCGGCGGAGAAGTCCTCGCCGGTGGTGGTGCTGGCGGCGAACTGGGGCGGCACGGCGGTGTAGGTGGGCAGGGAGCCGTCCATGACATAGTTGTCCACCAGGCTCTCACGGTCGATGGCGTTAGAGATGGCCAGGCGCAGGTTGGCGTTGGCCAGCATACCGCCCTGGGCGTTCTTCTCGGTCTGGCTGAAGGTGAGATACCACAGATAGCCGCCGCCGATGACCTGAAGCTTGTCGGACAGCTCAGGGTCCTGCTCGGCGCTGGCCACCTGGCTGCCGGTGATGCTCACCAGGTCCAGGGTGCCGCTCTTGAAGGCGGTCAGAGCGTTGTCGGAAGAACCCACCACCTGGTAGTTGATGCCGGGCAGGGCGATCCGGTCGGCGTCCCAGTAGTCGGGGTTCTTCTTCAGGGTGAGGTTGGCGGTGCCGGGGGTATAGCTCTCCAGCAGGAAGGCGCCGTTGGACAGGAAGGTGTCGGGGCTGGTGCCGTAGGTGCCCTCCTCCAGGCCGGAGTAGAACGCCTCATTGATGGGGTAGAAGGTGGCGAAGTACATCAGGGCGGGAAAGAAGGACACGGGCACGTCCAGCTCCACCACCAGGGTCTTGTCGTCCTTGGCGGTGACGCCCAGGGTCTCGGGGGCGGCCTCGCCGGAGATGACGGCGTCGGCGTTCTTGATGCAGCCCACGCCGCTGCCGAACATGTAGTTATACTCCGCGTTGATCTGGCAGCCCAGGCGCCAGGCGAACACGAAGTCGTTGGCGGTGACGGGGGTGCCGTTGGCCCACTTGGCGTCCCGCAGGTGGAAGGTGTAGGTCTTGCCGTCGTCGGACAGGTCGTAGCTCTCGGCGATGGCGGGAACGGCGGCGCCGTCGCCGTCCATCTGCATCAGGCCGTCGATGCAGCCGGCGATGACCTCGAAGGAGTCGCCGTCGGTGGCATAGTTGGTGTCAAGGGACATGACGTTGGTGCCCAGCATGACGTTCAGGTACTTGCCGCCGTCCTGGCTGGGGGCGCCGCTGGCGGTGGAACCGGAGTCTGAATCGGCGGGCCCATCGCTGCCGCAGGCCGCCAGGCTGAACAGCATCAGCGCCGCCAGCAGCATGGCTAAGGTCTTTTTCATTTGCTCTCAATCCTTTCTGCTTTGACGCTTTAGACAAACAGCATATTAAAGCGCTGCAAGCATCATACCACGATCTTGCATTTTTGGCAACCGCAAAAAATGTCCGATATGGAAAAATACTTGAGATCTCCTGTAGAGATTGCGTCCAGATCGACGGATCTCCGGGGTCCGCGCCGCAAGAGCCCCTGCGAAAAAATGCATATGGAGACGGACGGCGCAGCGGTCCTTGCGCGGGAGGACCTTTTGTGTTATCATAAAAATGGAAAAAATGCCCGACCAAAGGGCCGGATCGAGGAGGATGTGTGATGATCGAGGAGGATCGCATGGTGGAGAGCCGCAGAAACGCCGATATGTCCGCGGAAGGTCAGCTGGGGATCTTCCTCGATGCCTATCTGTACCCGTCCCTGTTCCAGACCGGCCGTTTTTCGAGCATCCAGCGGATCGGCGATGTCGAGGAGCAGATGGCTGGGGTAGATGTGAGATTCACCGGGAAGGACGGAGCCGTCTACTGTGTGGATGAGAAAGCCCAGCTCTACTATCTCAACAAAGCGCTGCCCACCTTTGCCTTCGAGGTCCAATACCTGGGCGAGGGAGGGGTGAGCTGCGGATGGCTGTGCAGCGGCCGGCTCAAAACGGACCTGTACCTGCTCATCTGGCCCTTCGCGCTCCAGGATAGCCCCAGCAAGATCCACTGGGACCAGTTCACAAAGGCGGACTGCCTGCTGGTGGAGAGACGCAAGGTCCTCTCCCTGCTGGGCCGGGAGGGGATGAGCGTGGAGCGGATGGCCCGGGACGCCGCGCAGATCCGCAGGGAAGGCCGCGTCGGCAAAGTGCCCATCAAAGGCGTCAAAGGGATCTATTACTACGCGTCCGACCGGAAAAAATACCGGGAAGCGCCCATCAATGTCATCATCGCAAGGGGACGGCTGGATAAGATCGCGCAGCGGCGGTATATCGTGACAAAGGAAGGGGTGGAGGTTCGATAGGAACGGCGGCAAAGGCGAGAGATGGGGAAACGGGCGTGCCGCCACCTCCGATCGATCCCGGCGCCCGCGGCTTCTCATAAAGCCGCGGCGCCGGATACGGCGCTTCCCCCGTCAAAGATCCGCGTGGTTTCCCGATGTCTCTCGCGCCGGGAAGGCCCGGCGGTCCTTTCGCAAAAGATCCGCTGTATCCTTTGAGCTGCTGCCAAATTTTATATGTTTCGCTTGAAATTGGCGGAGATCTCCGCTATACTGCTGAACAGATGTGGTCCTTTCACAATTTTTTACGGAGGCTGAAACGTATGGAGACAAACAAGCTGCTGGAGGCCGGCGCGAAAGCGCCCCAGTTCACCCTGCCGGATGCGGAGGGAGACCTTGTGTCCCTGGCGGACTTCGCCGGGAAAAAGGTGGTGCTGTACTTCTACCCCCGGGACAACACCCCCGGCTGCACCCGGCAGGCCTGCGCCTTCGCCGGGGCCTTTGAGGAGTTCAAACAGATCGGCGCGGTGGTCATTGGGATCAGCAAGGACTCCGCAGCGTCCCACAAGAAGTTCGCGGAAAAGCACGGCCTGCCGTTCCTTCTGCTCTCCGACCCGGAGCTGGCCGCCATCCAGGCCTACGGCGTATGGCAGGAGAAAAAGAACTACGGTAAGGTGAGCATGGGGGTGGTGCGTTCCACCTTCATCATCGACGAGAACGGCGTCGTCGAGAAGGTCATGCCCAAGGTGAAGCCGGACACCAACGCGGCGGAGGTCCTGGCCTATCTCAAGGGGGACAACTGAGAACCTGTATTCACAGCCGAGATCGCCGGATGGCCGAGGGATTTTCCCGTCAGGCAAGGCGAATTTTCGCAGGAATAATTGTGTTTATTGCAAGAAAATTCAACGCCGCATGATGGGAAAAGACCCGGCGAGACGGTGAATCGAGGTCGTGAATACAGGTTCTGAATCAGCCCAAGCGCCCGCAGTCCGCTGCGGGCGCTCAGTTTTGCCCATTGTTCTTGAGGAACACGTAGTGGCTTTCTGTGGACAGCTCCGGCTGGAACCGATACCCCAGAAGGTCGAACGCCCGGATGTCCGCCCGGCTGGTGACGTTGTGCTCCGCCAGCCAGCGCACCATCTGCCCCCGGGCCATTTTGCACAGGGTGCCCTTTTCGACGACCTTGCCGCCTTTCCATTCGCCGAAGGTGCAGGTGAGGAAGCGGACG
The DNA here is from genome assembly GCA_910588495.1 of uncultured Oscillospiraceae bacterium. Lineage (GTDB taxonomy): Bacteria > Bacillota > Clostridia > Oscillospirales > Oscillospiraceae > Enterenecus. Next base: position 51,169 of record CAJUPU010000020.1, read on the forward strand.
GACTTGGGCAAGTGGGGCTCCACGGCGCGGCTGTATTCCTTGGAGGCCAGGTTCAGCACAAAGTCCGTTTCGGCGGCAAGCTCACGGGCCAGGGCACCGCCCCAGAAGCCGTACAGATCGCGGTGTCCGTCCACCGGCAGCTTGGCCTGCATTTCCAGCCGGTAGGGGGTCACGCCGTCGAAGGGCCGCAGCAGGCCGTAGAAGCCGGACAGGATGCGCAGGTGCTCTTGAAGACGATCTAATTGGGCCGTCTCCATCACCCGTGGGGCCATGTACTGGTACTGGATGCCCTCATAGGAGAGGATGGCGGGGGTGAGGCGGCGGCGCAGGTCGATGGCGGACAGCCGCTCCACGTTCAATTTGGCGATGGCGTCATTGCACTTCCAGAGGGCCTGCAATTCCGCCGGGGACATGTCCTGGAGGGCGGACTTCAGCCGCTCCGCCCGCTCCAGAAAGATGGGCGGGTCCTTTACGGCAAAGCTGTCCGTATCCACCACCATTTTCTTGGCGGGCGAGATGATGATCCGCATGATCTGCCTCCGTTTCTGTCTGCGATCTTTGGGGGGACCCTATCGGTACAGCTTCTAAGACCCGTGGGGCAAGTCAGGCCGGCCCTTGGAGCGCTGCCGCCAGCCGTTCCGCCGGAATGCCCAGCCCATCGATGCCCGCGCAACGGCTGGGCCTGGCGTTGACGATCAGGTCGAGCAGAGGCTGGCTTTGGGCGCTCTCATCCAGGGTCGGTTCGGCGGCCATCACATCGTCCCAGGCCCGGTTGAGAAACGCCACCTCCCGGCGGCCGTGGGTCTTGGTGAACAGCGGCTGACCGGGGCCGCACAGCAGGCTTTCCGCCTCAGCCGGAAAGCCGGAGCTGGACAGGCTGCGCGCCAGACCTTCCCGGAAAACCTCCGGAAGACGCGTCCAGTCCGAATGGCTCAGATCGTAGAGCACGAAGGCATACCGGCTGTGACAGTGGACGGCCAGCAGGGAGGAGCGCCCGCGCAGGGGGATGACGTGGAGGTCCCAGCAAAAGCGGCGGTCCGGCTCCCGGCCGCGGGGCGGGGCTTTGACGTGCAGGTGCCGCTGGAGGGGGATGGTCAGGCCCAGCTCGATCTGGCTGGCCCCGCTCATCGTTTCGCGCCGTCCATGCTTTGCGGCGCCGCGATCTGCCGTGTGGGGGCGGTGCGGGCGTCGATCTCCATGTCAGATCAGCACCCCCTCGCAGTGGTCGATCTCATGCTGGACGATCTGGGCCGCCATGCCCACGCAGCCGTCCTTGTGGGCGGCGAGGGTGTCCAGCAGGTCCTGGGCCACGGGCAGGTCCTCCGGCGCGGCGGGCTCGGCCTTCCGGGATAAAAAGGCTTCGTCGCGCATGATGTCTCGAACCATGGATATCAGCCCCCCAATATCGCCGCCGGGGAAGGTACCGGCGGCGGATCGATATGCTTCAATATAAGATACCATGAATGAGGGAAGAAATCAAACCCTTTCATGTGAAGTGGGAGCTATCAACGCCAGTGATAAAATAAAAGAAAACGCTGAGGGAAAATGGAGATCTGTGCCGGAGGTGAGAAAAAAGATAGACTCCCCCAGCAGGGCATGAAAGCGCTTGGAACGGGAGGTCAGGAAATGAAAGGCGCACAATGGATGGACATCTGGAGCGACAGGCAAAAAGGACTGCGCTATGTGGAGCGGGGACGGAAGTACCACATGGACCCACGGACGGAAAAGCGGTATGGGCGATCGGCGCCGTGCGAAAAAACAGGCCGGCGGGAACAGCTTCGATCGTTGCAATTTAGAACGATCTGTGATTTAATAAAAGAATGATATCGCTTTTGCGGCAGCACATATAAAAGCTTTTGGGGGCTCAAACGTGAAGGAACAGGGTACAATGCAGACAGACCGCTCAGGGCAAAGCAGCGACCTCAGCGCTATTTTGAACCAGCTGGACTACCGGGGAAATCTGAAATTCCGCTTTGCCGCCATACAGTACAACAGTATCGGCGCCCTGCGGGATTATGGGGACGGCGAATACATCAAGATGCTGGATGCCCACATTTTGAAGGATATCGATGAAAATCCCGGTATTTTGAGCGTTGAATTGGCGCAGAGCTGGTGCCGCACCCGCAGCGCCATCTGTGTCATCATCCAGCGGCTTCAGGATGGCGGCTACATCACAAAGCGCTCCATCGACGGCAACAAAAAGGAGCGCGCGCTTTTCTCCACGGAAAAAGGACACCGGCTGTGCGATCTGCATCGGCGCTATGATGCCATGCAGACCAGCGCGCTCATCAACGACATGCTGAGCTTTTGTACCGCGGATGAGATCGACGCCTATTTCAAGGTCCTGGACTATCAGATACGGGCGATGCAGCGGGGATATGGGCAGGGAAGCGATGGTGTGCCGTTCTTTTCCTACAGCGCGGGCAGGCCCCGGACCGAGGGATCCTGACAGCGTAGGGAGGGCACGGCGCCACAAGAAAGGGCCGGAGAGCAGTTGCTCTCCGGCCCTTTCTTGTTTTGCGTCGATGCAGGCCCAAACGAATGCCCGCCGCGGCCGCCGATCCATTTTGAACTTTGATGGGAGGAGGGATCGCTACGGACAAAAGCGCTTCAACGTTCTCAGCCGCTCCAGCGCCTTTTCGATATAGGAGGAGGGACAGGCCAGATTCCAGCGCTCAAACCCGATGCCGGCGCTGCCGAAAATAGCTCCATCGTCAAAAAACAGATGGGCCTCCTCCCTCAAAATGCGGTCCAGCTTTTTGGGCTCGATGCCCAGCGGGCCCAGATCTATCCAGAGCAGATAAGTCCCCTCCAGCGGAGTCACGCGGACGGCGGGGAACTCCGCGGCTAAGAAGTCCGTCACCAGCTTATAATTGGCATAGATCAGCGCCAAGACCTGCTCCAGCCACTGGTCTCCATAGGTATAAGCCAAGCGGCAGGCCTCCAGGCCCAGGATATTGCATTTGGGGTTGCCGTCATGGCGTCCCATCTCCCGCTGGAACTGCTCTCGCAGGGACTCGTTTGGAATGATAATGTTGGATGTCTGGAGCCCCGCAAGGTTGAAGGTCTTGCTGGGGGCGGTGCAGATGACGGACCGCTGGGCGATGTCCTCTCTGAGGGTGGCCAGCACCGTATGCCGGTATCCGGGCATGATGAGGTCATTGTGGATCTCATCGCTGCAGATCAGCACGCCGTTATCCAGGCAGATCTGGGCCATGCGCTCCAGCTCCTCCGGCGTCCAGACCCGGCCGAGGGGATTGTGGGGACTGCACAGGATGAACAGCGTCGTCTTTGGGTCCCTGGCCTTGGCCTCGAAATCCGCCCAATCCACGTGGTAAATGCCCGACTCGTCCCGAAGCAGGGGGGACTCCGACAGTCCCCGGCTATTGCGCTGGGCGGCCATGTATATGGGGTAGTACACCGGCGTGAGCAGCAGGATGTTGTCGCCGGGGCGGGTGAAGGCGTGCACCGCCGTAAAAAACGCGTGGATCACACCGGGGGTATCCACGATCCATTCCGGACGGATAGTCCAGCCGTGGCGGCGCTCCATCCATCCGCAGACTGCGGCCTTGTACTGTTCGGAAGGATTGGCGTAGCCCAGAACGCTGCTGTCCAGAAATTCCTTCAGCCCCTCGATCACCTCGGGCATGTTTTTCAGCTCCATGTCCGCCACGGAAAAGGGGATCACATCCTCGGGGCAGCCATAAGCCTCCAATTCCTGCCACTTCATGCTTCCGGTCCTGTGGCGATGGACGACTGTTTCAAAATCATATTTTTTCATATCACATCTTCCCATTTCGCTCCAGAGTTTGAAAAGGACCCTGTTCAAATTATCAATCAGATCAACAATACGCCTGATAGAATCATAGCACAGGGGGGGAAAAAAGTCAACATGCTTTTTCAACGGGGATCACAAGTCAAGGCTTCCTCCTAAAAGCACGAAAAGATGTCAGGGAATACAGGGATAATGCACAGGAGTGTCTGTGCTCTATATGCTGATTTTAGTTCAACACACAAAAGGGGTTGACAGACGTAGAAAGACGTGCTATAAAATGATTGTTAATTAGATTAGCAATAATGGAACGCCGCCTGAACTGCAGATCAAGATCATCCGATCAAAGAAAGGGGAGATGGCCTGTTTGAGCCTCTTGATAGGGTCCGCCCTCATCGACATGCCTGTTCAAACGTTGGAAAGCAACAAAATATCATTGAAGGAACTAACAAAAAATGCGGAGACCGTGCTGTTCTTTCTGCGCGACGCCTCCTGTGTTCTGACCCAGGCCTACATACGGGATCTGATCCGGTCCAAGGAGCTGTTCCACCGGGCCGGCGTGGGGGTGGTAGCCGTCGTCAACGCCAGCGTTGACGGGGCCGCCTCGGCGCTGCCGCCCGCTCCCTTTGAAGTGGTGTGCGACCCGGAGGGGGCGCTTTACGCCCTCTATGGCGTGGGCTGCGCGCCCAGCAAGGAGGCGCTGGGGAACGAGCGGACCATGGAGCGCATCCAGGCCGCCTATGCCGGGGGTTTTCTCCACGGCACGGACACGGGCGATCCACTGCGCCTTCCCGCCTGGTTTTTCTTCGATAGGTCGGGGCGGGCGCGGGCCCTTCACTACGGCGCTCTGGGTGATGACCTGCCCACGCCGGAGGGCATTTTGCAGGTCTTGGAACGCCTTGACCGGCTCGGGCCGTCCGATCTCTAGAGCGGCGCGTCCCGTCCGTATCCATTCCACTACCAGCGCGGATCGACTGGCAGAAAGAGAAACGCTCGATCAAGGAGAGAAAGGAAGGAATTTATGAAAAAGCTCAATGGTAAGGACCTGTTCTTCATGGCGATGGGCGCCACCATCGGCGCGGGCATCATCACCAACACAGGCGCGGCGATCGGCATGGCGGGCAGCGGCGTCATCATCGCGTATCTGATGGCGTTCTTTGTCATGTTCGTGGCAAATCTTCCCACCATGTTTTTCGCCACCGTCCACCCGGTCATGAGCCCTGCCTATGTGATGACCTCCTGGGTCAGCAAGAAGGTGGCCGGTTTCTGGCTGTACTGCCAGATCTTTGCCGCCTTTGCCCAGGCGTACATGGGCGTCGCCTTTGGCACCTATGTGGCCAGCATTTGGAATATCGACACCCGGATCTCCGCCTGTGTCATCGTCACTGTGTTTTTCCTGGTCAACCTGCTCAATATGAAGGCGTCCGCAAAGGTGCAGAATGTCACCACCGCTTTCCTGCTGCTGGTGCTGATCTCCTTCGTCGTCCTGGGACTGCCCAAATGCGACGTGGGCCGGATGTTCAGCGGCGAGAGCATCCTGTACGGCGGCTGGCGGGGGATCTTCGACGCCTGCGCCTCCGTCCTGTTCGGTGTGGGCGGCTGCACGGTGCTGATGAATTTCGGCCCCATGATCGAGGACCCCAAGCGCAATATCCCCAAAATGACCGTGATCACCTTTGTCTGCGCCTTCCTCGCCTTTGGCCTGGTGGCTTTCGTGGGCTCCGGCGTGGCGCCTCTGGAGGAGGCCGCGGGCCAGCCCATGACCTATCAGGCGCAGATCATCTATCCCGGAAACGGCCATCTTCTCTTCGTCATCGGCGGCGCGCTGCTTGCCATCATCACCACCATCAACTCCAACTATCAGCGCTATTGGAGCTCCATCATCCGGGGCGTGGATGAGGGCTGGCTGCCTGAGTTCATGGGCAGGCGCAACAAGAACGACATCCCCTGGGTGCTGATGGTGCTGTTCTGGCTCATGGCCCTGATCCCCAACCTGTTCGGCCTGAACATCGGCCAGCTCATCGGTTTCGCTTCCGCCGTGACCTTGATCCCCATGCTGATCCCCATCTGGGGATTCCTGAAGCTGCCCGAGGGGGACCCCGAGGGCTGGCAGGCGTCCAAGCTCTCCCAGGTGTTCAAAAGCCAGGGGGCCCGCGTCGCGTTCTGCGCCTTCTGCACCGCTCTGATCGGCATCTTCGTGGTGCTGAACGTGCTGAATTTCTCCAAAGTGGTGGCCATTTTCGTGGGCGTCTACTTTGCCGCCGCTCTGATCGTCTGCTTCGGCTTTGGAGACAAGCTGCTGGCCGCCGGGGCCCGGCGGGCCGCCGCCAAGGACGAGGGATGATCCCCCGGCTGTCCTTCCGCACAGGTGTCCATTGCATCCGATAACATAGAAAAGTCTAATGGTATGAAGTCAAGTAGGTGATGCACAAAAAATTCAGAGGAAAT
>CAJUPU010000021.1 GCA_910588495.1 uncultured Oscillospiraceae bacterium
GAATATGGCACTGTCATGAAAAGAGGTGTCCTGTATTACAGAACCAGGATAAGAGATGCGAATGGAAAGCTCATCGCTCTTTATGCAAGAACGCCTGAAGAACTGTACGATAGAGAAATAGAGGCATTGGAGCAGATTGACAATGCCACTTTTCATCGGAAATCGCCCACTGTTGCTGAATATTGCGAAAAATGGCTGCTGATGCAGTCGGTTCATATTCGTGCCACCACACTGACTGATTATACATCTAAGGTGCGGCGGCATATCATCAAAGAGCTGGGGCAAAAACGGATGGCAGATGTAACATTGGATGACATTCAGCTGGCACTTGTTCCTGTTTCAAAAAAATCGGCTTCGGTTTACAAGTCGGTGGTGATTCTTTATAAGTCCATTTTCCGGGCAGCGAAAGAGAGCCATGTGATTGACGAAAATCCGACTATGTATTTGGATGCAAAGGGCGGGGGTGTTCCTCAAGCGGAACGGCAGGCATTGACAGATGAACAAGCAGAACGCCTTTTAGATGCTATTCGGGGTTTACCGCCTTATGTGTTTGTTATGCTCGGCTTGTATGCTGGATTGCGGCGGGAAGAAATCCTTGCGTTACAATGGGATTCTGTATATCTGGATACGGACACCCCATATCTGACGGTAAGGCGGGCATGGCACACAGAGCATAACAGGCCGGTTATTCTCACCGAGTTAAAGACAAAAGCGGCGGAGAGAAACATTCCCCTCCCCATTTGTCTGGCAGAGTGCTTAAGAGCAGCAAAGGCAACTTCCACTTCGGACTATGTGGTTGCCAATCGAGATGGTGAACCACTGTCTTATACGCAGTTCAAGCGGCTTTGGCAGTATATTGTTACCAGAACGGTTAAGGAACGCTGCTATTACCGGTATGAAGATGGAAAGCGCGTAAAGCATACGGTTACACCGGTCCTCGGAGAAAAAGCAGCCCATAATGGCAAAGTTGTTTACAGCCTGGATTTTGAAGTTACACCGCACCAGCTGCGTCATACTTATATCACAAATCTGATTCATTCATCGGTGGACCCCAAAACGGTCCAATACCTGGCAGGCCATGAAAACAGTAAAATCACTATGGACATTTACGCCAAGGTCAAATACAACAGGCCAGATCAACTTGTGAGAGCTATGGGCGGTGCATTTGCCCAATGGGATGCTGTATAAGATAAAACAGAAAACACAGAAAGAGCGAGGCAAGGATGTCTCGCTCTTTGCTTTACGCTGGCCGTATCTTTGATTAAATTGGGACTTTCTGATAAAAAGGGAGTGTAGGTACATAGGCCGCACATTTCAGGAAAGGAAGGTCCAAAATGGCTAAAAAGAAAACTGAGATTCCAAAGTACGGAACCATCATGTTAAAAGGAATCCAATATTACAGAACCCGGATTATGGATGCAGATGGCAAGCAGGTGAGTTTGTATGCTGCCACTTGCGAAGAACTATATGAGAAACAATTAGAAGCGCGGCGGCAGGTGGAGGAGATTGTCTTTCATCGGCAGCATCCAACAGTGGCCGAGTATTGCGAGAAGTGGCTGCTTATGCAGTCTGCCAAAGTGTCCGCTGCTACATTGAAAGGTTATACCGCTGATATGAAGAACTATATCATCAAGCCCCTGGGGGAGATGTATATGGAGGAAGTCACAGCGGATGATATTCGGCTGGCGCTTGTACCGCTGTCGAAAAAATCAGAGGGATTATACAGTAAGGTGAATATGCTCCTCAAATGCGTTTTTTACTCGGCAGAGCGCAGCCGAATACTTCAATGCAACCCTTGTGTGGGCATATCGGGAAAGGGTGGCAAGGCCGCGAAAAAGAAAGAGGCATTGACAGATCAGCAGGTAGAGGTGCTTTTGGATACGGTCAAAGGACTTCCTCCCCACTTATTTATTGTGCTTGGATTGTATTCCGGTCTACGTCGGGAAGAAATCCTTGCATTGCAATGGGACTGTGTATTCCTGGACGAACCTACTCCCTACATATCTGTAAGGCGAGCATGGCGCACAGAACATAACCGACCGGTGATTTCCACCACATTAAAAACGAAAGCAGCCCGGAGGGACATACCAATTCCCAAGTGCTTGGTAGATTGCCTGCGGGAAGTCAAAGAAACCTCTGTTTCGGAATATGTGATTTGCGACAGCAACGGGGAGGCGTTATCCGCTTCACAGTTTCAAAGGGTATGGCAGTATGTGGTGGTCCGCTCTACTCAGGCGCGTAACTATTATAAATATGTAAATGGGCAGAGCATCAAGTACACCGTCACACCGTCACTGGGGATGACGCAGAAAAATAATCCCAAGATTCAGTATACACTGGATTTCCATGTGACACCACATTTGCTGCGTCACACCTATATCACCAACCTGCTGTATTCCGGGGTTGACCCTAAGACTGTCCAGTACCTTGCAGGGCATGAAAACAGCAAAACAACTATGGACATCTACGCAAAGGTGAAGTATAATAAGCCAGAGGAGTTGTTTGGCGTGGTAAATGGCGCTTTTCGTCAGGCCGCGGATGATTGAAAAATTGCTATTTTTCGTGGTCCCCACATAGGATAACTGAACAATGAAAAGCCGGGAAAGCCCGTAAAATCAAGGAAAAACGGCGCTAAGAGAATTTCAGTACGGCCTCAAGGCCGCCCGCCGCGCCCCCCAGTTCTCCAAGCGCTGAGTTTTTTCCAAAAGGCCCCTGGATCTTGTGGATCCAGGGGCTTTTTCCATGCCGTCCGTGTCCCGGCTCAGGCGGCGCTCCCGCCTTCGCCCGCGTTTGCGGCTGGAGGACCGCATCCCAACGAGCTCCGGCCTCCCAAAAGAGCGGGCGGTGGACCCGCCGCCTTTGTCACCTGTACAGCAGCCCCGACTGGGCCAGGGACACCATATCGCCCCCGGCGAAGATCAGGTGGTCGGTCAGGCTGATATCCGCCTCCGCCAGCAGGCGCTTGAGGCGCAGGGTGGTGTCCACGTCCGCGTGGGAGGGCACCGCCACCCCGGATACATGGTTGTGGGCCAGCACCACCTGGCTGGCGTTGCAGGCCAGGGCGGCCTCCAGCACCTTCCGGGTGACGATCTGCACCGTGTCCACCACGCCCTGGCCCAGCTTGCGGGTGGCCAGCACCTTGCTCTTGCCGTCCATGCACACCAGATAGGCCAGCTCGTCCCGCTGGCCGAAGAAATAGGGCTCCAGCAGCTCCTTGAGCTGCCAGACGTTCACGATCTGTCCGTCCATGCTGGCGCTGCGCTCCATGTACCTGGCCGCCACGGCGGGCACCAGCTGGAGCAGCGTGGCGGTGTTGTGCCCCACCCCCGGCACCCCCACCAGCTGGTCATAGGTGGCGTGGAGCACCCCGGTCAGCGAGCCGAAGTGGTCCACCAGCCGGTGGGCCAGCGGGTTCACGTCCCCCTGGGGGATGGCGTAGAACAAGAGCAGCTCCAGCAGGCGGTGGTCCTCCATCCCCGCCGCCCCGGTGCGCAGGAACTCCTCCCGCATCCGCTTGCGGTGGCCGGTGTGGACGCCGGGCGGGCGCTTGTCCTCCCTCCTGTCCGGCATGGGCGCTCAGCCCCTGGGCCCGTACTGGGCCAGGTAGTCCTCCATCCGCCCCAGCATGGCGTCGTCGATGTACACCCTGCCGTCCACCTCCTTGTTGTGGAGGCAGGCGATCACGTCCCGGATGGTGACGATGGGAAACACCTGGATGCCGTGGTCCCGGCGCAGCTCGTCCAGGGTGGAGCAGTCCCTTGTGCCCCGCTCCATCCGGTCCACGCTGACGAAGAGAGCGGCGAACCTCACATCGGCCACGGACTGGAACAGCCGGATGGTCTCCCGCACGGCGGTGCCCGCCGTCACCACGTCCTCGATGATGGCGATCCGGTCGCCGTCCTGGGGCTTGTAGCCCACCATGGCCCCCCCCTCGCCGTGGTCCTTGGCCTCCTTGCGGTCAAAGCAGTAGGGCAGGTCCCGGCCGTAGTTCCGGTAGAGGGACGACGCGGCGGACACCGCCAGGGGGATCCCCTTATAGGCCGGGCCGAACAGGGCGTCGATGCCGCCGGGCATGTGCTCCTGGATGCAGGCGGCGTAGTAGTCCCCCAGGCGGGCGGCCTGGGCGCCGGTCTTATAGTTGCCGGTGTTGACGAAGTAGGGGGTCCTGCGGCCGGACTTGGTGGTGAAGTCCCCAAAGGTGAGCACGCCGGAGCGCACCATGAAGTGGATGAATTCCTCCCGGTAGGTCATGGGAAAGCCCTCCCTTTTCTCGTTGATGTCGAAAAAAGTATATCACCTTTTTTCCCTCAGAGCAAGGCGCGGCGGGGAAAAAGGGCAAAATAGAGCGCACGGCGGGCAGATCCGCCGTGCGCCCTTTCAAAACAGGCTCACGAGATACAAAATGATACCATACACAACGCTGGCTGAGATCCCATAGGCCAGCACCGGCCCGGCCACGGTGAACAGCTTTGCCCCGGTGCCGGTGACCAGCCCCTCGCTCTTGAACTCCAGCGCGGGGGACACCATGGCGTTGGAAAAGCCGGTGATGGGCACCAGCGTCCCCGCCCCCGCCCGCTTGGCGATGGAGTCGAACACCCCCAGGCCGGTGAGCAGCGAGGCCAAAAAGATCAGGGTGATGGATGTCCACGCCCCGGCGTCCTCCTTGCCCGCCCCCCAGCTCTGGTACAGCGCCAGCAGGCCCTGTCCCCCGGCGCAGATGGCCCCGCCCACGCAAAAGGCCCACAGGCAGTCCCTCCACAGCGGGGACGGGTCCGCCCTGCCGCTGACGTAGCGGTCGTATTGTTGGTTGGTCATATCCATAAAGCGCTTCACCTCCGGGACAGTATGCCCAAAGGGAGCCGATCTATCCAGGACCGTCCTCCGCCCCGCCCAGGGGCGCGGCACGATGCAGCGGCACGCGTTTCCCCCGCTCCGCCGACCACTTTATCCTATGCCGTGGGAGGTGCCCCGGGGCAGAAAAAGGGGCCGCCCCGCCGGGGCAGCCCCTTTCCGATCTGGTTCACCACTCGTCGAAGTCGAAGGCCCTGCTCTGCTTGCGCGGCTTTTTCGGCTTCTTCCCCTTCTGGCGCCGGATGTCCGCCTCCGCCTCCGCCAGCAGTTTGTCCAGCGAGAGCAGGTTGGACTCCCCCTCCACCTCCAGGATGCTGTACTTGAAGTTGCAGTGGTGGCTGAACACCCGGTCGTCGTCCCGCTGGAAGGCGGTGAGGATCTCCGTCATCTTGCGCTCGATCAGGTGCTTCACGTTGCCGGTGAGCATCAGGCAGAATTTGTCGTCCTTGATCCGGGCGAAGGTGTCGCCGCTGCGGAAATTCTTCCGGACGATCTCCACAAAGTTCTGGATGTAGGCGTCCCCCACCTCCCGCCCATAGGAGGTGTTGATGTCCGCCACTCCCTCCAGGTCCAGATAGCACAGGGTGATGTCTTGGCGCTCCCGCAGCACCCGCCCCATGAACTCATCCAAAAACTGATGGCTGCGGATGCCGGTGTCCATGTCCTGGTAGATCTCGTCCTTGAGGTGGCGGGCGTTCATCTTCTCCACCGTGATGTCCATGACGATGTGGACGCAGGAAGGCCGCTCCTTCCACTCGATGGGGAAGGAGATGATGCGGTAACAGCTGCCCCGCTCCCCCTCCTCCTCCAGCTCCCAGACCTGATAGCGCTCCGCGCCGTTCCACTCCAGCAGCCTGGGCTGGATGGGCAGGCGGTGGAGGCATCTGACGCAGTACGCGCCGTCCTCCCCGCCCCCCGGGGTGCGCTTGTTGCAGTGGACCACCTGCCGGGTCTCCTCGTCCACCACCAGCAGCCACTCGTCCCGCTGGTCCAGCAGCTCCACCAGCATCTCCGTGTAGCTCTCGATGATCTCCGCCCGGCGGCGGGCCCGCTGGATCTCCTGCTGGAGCTGGGCCTCCCGCTCCCTCAGCTTCCGGGCCATCTCTTTCAGGAATCCGGCTGTCTCTCCCCCGGCGGGCGGACGGGCCGCCTCCGGCGCCTGCTCCGGCAAGCCGGCCTGGTCGATGTTCTGCTCCATAGTTTCGAATACCTACCCTCTGTCGCGCCCCGCTTTGTCCCGCTGAAGCGCAGCTATTTGTACTATTGTACCACAGATCGGCCCCATGTTCAATACACGATCGCCGATCCTTTTCAGCAAGATCGCCGGTGTGTCGAAGAATCCCCCGCCTATCTCGCGCCCGTGGAACCGAAGCCGCCGCTCCCCCGCCGGGTGTCCTCCAGCTCCTCCGTCGGGGCGAATCGGGCGCTCAGATAGGGGACCACCACCAGCTGGGCCACCCGCTGGCCGTCCTCCACCACCCGCTCCTCCCCGCTGTGGTTGTGCAGAGCCACCATCAGCTCCCCCCGGTAGTCCGCGTCGATCACCCCCACCTTGTTGGCGGGGGCCAGCCCCTCCTTGGAGGCCAGGCCGGACCGGGCGCACACCAGCCCCACATAGCCCCGGGGGATGGCCAGGGCCAGTCCGGTGTGGATCAGGGCGGTCCGGCCGGGGGAGATGGCCACGGGACCGGCCGTGAGGGCGTAGAGGTCCGCCCCGGCGGCGTCCGGGGAGCCGTAGACGGGCAGCCTGGCCCGGGGGTCCAGCCGCTTGACCAAAACAGAGCCGGTCATCTCGATCCCCCCCTCTCCGATGTGATGGGCTGGATCCTGCCCTCCCCGTCCCAGAGGACGGGGGCATGGGCTTCCATGCTGGCGGGGACGTCCAGGATCCGCTGGTTGGCCGACCCCCGGAAGCGCAGGCCCAGATCCTTTTCCGCCTCCACGAAGGGGCCGTCCACCAGGATGTCGATGAGAGACAGCATCTCGTCCGTACATTCGCACCGGGCGCGGCTGTCCTTCCACAGCTCCTCCAGGGTGTAGCCGGAGTAGCACCAGATCTCCTTTTGGGGGCACTTCTCCTTCACCCGCCGCAGGAAGGGGAGCAGCGCCCGCTGGTTGTCCGGCTCGAAGGGCTCGCCCCCCAGCAGGGACAGGCCCCGGATGGGCTGGAAGCCCAGGGCGTCCAGGATCTGTTCCTCTTCCGCATCGGTGAAGGGCTTTCCATAGCTGAAGTCCTGGGCCTCCTCATTAAAGCAGCCGGGGCAGCGGTGGGTGCACCCGGACACGAACAGGGACACCCGCACGCCGGGGCCGTTGGCCACGTCGGCCCACTTGATCGTCGCAAAATTCATAAAAAGTCTCCTTCTTTCGCCTCCGGCGGGGGTCACTTTTGTCACGCGACAAAAGTGACCAAAAACGCGCATAGGGGCTGTGCCCCTATGTACCCCTTTTTACGGGAGAGCCCTATACGGAAAGCGGGCGCGGACCCTTCCGGCGCGTGGGGCTTTCGATGCCGGTGCTCCTATTTATGCTGCCGCTGGTGTCTGGACACTGAAAAATGGTGCGCCTTGATGACTGCGCCTCAGGGGTGGACCGTTCGGCTGGGCGCGTGAAACGGGGCGGCCGGGCGGCCGTCCCATTGGAGTCCCCACGAAACCGTCCTTCAGGTTTCATGGGGCAAGGAAGCACAAGGAGGAATGCCCAAAGGACATTCCTCCTGAAGCGGACCTTGCCCCGACGATTTAGAGATGCAGCACGCGGGAGGCGATCTCGCGGGTCTTGCCCTCGTTCCAGAAGTTCTCCCCCAGGTAGCCGCAGGTCCGCCGCGTCACGTTCATCTTGGCGCGGTCCTTGTTGTGGCAGCAGGGGCACTCCCACTCGTTGTCCTCGTTGACCACGATCTCGCCGTCGTAGCCGCACACCTGGCAGTAATCGCTCTTGGTGTTGAATTCGGCGTACTGGATGTTGTCGTAGATGAAGCGCACCACGTCCTTCAGCGCCTCCAGATTGTGGCGCATGTTGGGGATCTCCACATAGGAGATGCACCCGCCGGAGGAAATCTTCTGGAACTGGCTCTCGAAGGTGAACTTGGAGAAGGCGTCGATGTCCTCCCGCACGTCCACGTGGTAGCTGTTGGTGTAGTAGCCCTTGTCGGTGACGTCGGGGATGGTGCCGAAGCGCTCCTTGTCGATCCGGGCGAAGCGGTAGCACAGGCTCTCCGCCGGGGTGCCGTAGAGGGCAAAGCCGATGTTGGTCTCCCGGCGCCAGCGGTCGGTGGTGGCCCGCAGGTGGCTCATCAGGCGCAGGGCGAAGTCCTCCCCCTCCGGCTCGGTCTGGGAGCAGCCCTTCACCAGCTTGGTCACCTCGTACAGCCCGATATAGCCCAGGGAGATGGAGGAGTAGCCGCCGAACAGCAGCTTGTCGATGGTCTCGCCCTTGTCCAGCCGGGCCACCGCGCCGTACTGCCAGTGGATGGGGGACACGTCGGAGCGCACCCCCATCAGCGCGTTGTGGCGGCACATCAGCGCCTCGAAGCACAGCTCCAGCCGCTCCTCCAGCAGGGCCCAGAACTTGTCCTCATCCCGGCCGGAGAGGATGCCGATCTGGGGCAGGTTGAGGGACACCACCCCCTGGTTGAACCGGCCCTCGAACTTATAGTTCCCGTTTTCATCCTTCCAAGGGGACAGGAAGGAGCGGCAGCCCATGGGGGAGAACACGTTGCCCTCGTAGTGCTCCCGCATCTTCTTGGCGGAGATGTAGTCGGGGTACATCCGCTTGGCGGAGCACTTGACGGCCAGCTCGGTGAGGTAGTCGTACTCCCCGCCGGTGAGGTTGTTGCACTCGTCCAGCACGTACACCAGCTTGGGGAAGGCGGGGGTGATGTACACGCCCTTCTCGTTCTTGATCCCCTCCAGCCGCTGGGAGAGGATCTCCTGGATGATGGCGGCGTTCTCCTTGATATAGGGGTCGCCCTCCCGCAGCACCAGGAACAGGGTGACGAAGGGGGACTGGCCGTTGGTGGTCATCAGGGTGTTGATCTGGTACTGGATGGTCTGCACGCCGCTCTTCAGCTCGTCCCGGGTGCGGGCGGCGGCCAGCTTCTCGATGGTGGCCTCGGGCAGCTCCGGGGCGGTCTCCCGGGTCTTGTGGAGGTATTTCTCATAGGTGAGGCGCAGGTACTTGCCCAGGTGGCTCACCTCCACGCTCTGCCCGCCGTACTGGTTGGAGGCCACGCAGGAGATGATCTGGGTGACCACGGTGCAGGCCACCTGGAAGCTCTTGGGGGGCTCGATGAGCTTGCCGTTGATCATGGTGCCGTTGTCCAGCATGTCGCCGATGTTGACCAAGCAGCAGTTGAAGATGTGCTGGACGAAGTAGTCCGCGTCGTGGAAGTGGATGGCCCCCTCGTCGTGGGCCTTGGAGATGTGCTCGGGCAGGAGGATGCGCCTCGTCAGATCCCGGCTCACCTCCCCGGCGATGTAGTCCCGCTGGGTGGAGGCGATGGCGGTGTTCTTGTTGGCGTTCTCCTCCGCCAGCTCCTTGTTGTCGTTGCGGATCAGGGACAGGATGGACTCGTCGGTGGTGTTGGCCTTGCGCACCAGGGCCCGGGTGTAGCGGTAGATGATATAGGCTTTGGCCAGCTCATATTTCCCCGCCGCCATCAGCTTGGTCTCCACCAGGTCCTGGATATCCTCCACCAGCAGGCGCTGGCGGCCGCGGGTGGCGGCCACGGCGTCCGCGATGGCGTCGATGGACCCCTCGTCGATGCGGTAGGGCTCGTCCACCGCGGCGTTGGCCTTCTGGATGGCCTTCACGATCTTCGAACGGTCGAATTCGACGATGGAATCGTCTCTCTTGATGACTTTCATTGCCGGCACCCCTATATTGTGTCATTTTCCGCGCCGTATCCGTCCGTATACAATATGTTGTATGTCCCGTCTTGGGATGAGCGCCTTTTCATAGTACTATATCTTGTGTTGAAAGTCAACAGCGAT
The DNA here is from genome assembly GCA_910588495.1 of uncultured Oscillospiraceae bacterium. Classification (GTDB taxonomy): domain Bacteria; phylum Bacillota; class Clostridia; order Oscillospirales; family Oscillospiraceae; genus Enterenecus. The sequence goes on from CAJUPU010000021.1 coordinate 9,846, forward strand.
CTCCATATCCAGCGCGATCGTTTTTTTCACCAGTCCCGTTTTTAGGACTTGTCCACCCCGCCGTGTGGCCCCGGAACGGCCCGGGGCATAGACTGGGGCAGACCCAGGCGGGCGCTCTGCCCGCTCCCCCGCGCCGGACCCGGCCCCCGGCGCAGGCGGCGGGCCTGCCGGGTATGGGACCTGTATCCGCGCGCCCAGGCGGCCGTCCGGCCAAGGCGTTCCCGGCCGCGGGCGCAGGTCCCCAGGGCCGGTGAAAGGAGCGTACTCATGAGCCAATTCTATCTCAACGCGCCCGCCAAGGGCTATGCCATGACGGCGGAGGAGTTTGCCGCCGGCACCGCCTGCCGCCGCCCCGGCCCTCCGCCCCAGGAGCCCGGCTGCGGCTGCGGCGGGACCCCCGCGCCCCCCTCCGACTGCGGCTGCGGCGGGGCCATGCCCCCCTCCGACTGTCCGGACAGCGGCTGCGGCCAGGGCCCGGACTACTGCCAGCCGATGATCTGCTGCTGCCGTCCCGCCCCCGCGCCCGCCCCCCAGCCCCCCCAGGTGGAGGAGGGCTGCTGCTGCAAGCAGAGCTTCCGGGCGGCGCTGGGCCTTTTGTGCGACGAACGGATCTCCTGCCTGCTGGACTTCGACACCGCCGCATTCCTGACCGGCACCTACACCGCCGGGACCACTCTGACCGGCGGGAAGCCCTCCGCCGACGGCGCCGGGGGCCAGGCGGACGGCGGCGCCGGGGATAAGCCCGCCCCGCCCTGCGATCCCAGCGACGCGTCCGACAACCTGGAGGCCCTATCGGGCAGCTTCCGGCGGTTCTCGCCGTGCAGCTGCGACCTGCTGGACATCGACGCCGAGCTGTACACCGCCTCCGGATCCGCCGTTGGCTTCACCGCCAGCCAGATCAACCTGTGCGAGCTGGACGCGGTGGCGATCCAGGCCGCGGCGGCCTGTCCCGAGGGGGACCTCACCGCCCAAGAGGTGACCGCCCGGAACTTCCGGTGCGTCCGCTCCCTGCTGGCCCAGCGGCTGAACCCCGTGGGCTCCCCCTGCGGCGCAGCCTACTGCTCCTGCGCCTGCGACGGCCGGGACTGCTGCTGCGCCGCCGGGCTGCTGTCCACCCTGGCCCAGAACAACCTGAGCCGCCGGGTGACCCTGGCGGCGGGGCTGCTGGTGGTGCGCGGCGTGCAGCTGCTGGGCACCGTGGGCAATGTGCTGGTGCTGGCCAACGAGGCCGATGGCCGGCTGTACTTCGTGTGCGTGAACAGCGTACAATTCATCGGTTAGACCTCGGCGCCACCCCCGCTCCCGCGGGGGTGGCGAATCTTTCCGTCCACGGCCCGACGCCGAGAACAAACGTTTGACAAATCGAAACGCATGGTGTATACTATCCCAAAAGGGGGGGAGGCCATGGACCGGATCGTCTATCACTGCGACTGCAACAGCTTCTACTGCTCGGTGGAGCTGCTCTCCCACCCGGAGCTGAGGCACGTCCCCACGGCGGTGTGCGGCGACCCGAACAGCCGCCACGGCATCATCCTGGCCAAGAACGAGCCCGCCAAAAAACTGGGGGTGCGCACGGCGGAGACCATCTGGCAGGCCCGGCAGAAGTGCCCGGACCTGGTGCTCCTCCCCGCCCACCACGGCCTCTACCGGGAGTACTCCAAGAAGGTCAACGCCATCTACGACCGGTTCACCGACCTGATCGAGCCCTTCGGCATCGACGAGAGCTGGCTGGACGTGACGGGCACCCTCCACCTGTTCGGCGGCGACCCCAAGGCGCTGGCCGACCGCCTCCGGGACACCGTCCGGGAGGAGCTGGGGCTGACCATCTCGGTGGGGGTGTCCTTCAACAAGGTGTTCGCCAAGCTGGGCAGCGACTACAAAAAGCCGGACGCCACCACCGTGATCTCCCGGGAGGACTTCCGGGAGATCGTCTGGCCCCTGCCCGTCACCGACCTGCTGTTCGTGGGAAGGGCGGCGGCCCGGGTGCTGGGGCAGTACGGCGTGACCACCATCGGGGAGCTGGCCGCCTTCGGCCAAAAGGCCCTGGTGGAGCTTCTGGGCAAGCAGGGGGGGCAGCTGTGGGAGTACGCCAATGGCCTGGAGCACAGCCCGGTGGCCCCGGCGGGGACGTATACGCCCCCCAAATCGGTGGGCAACGGGGAGACCTTCCCCCGCAACCTCACCCGCAAAGACGAGGTGGGCCGGGGGGTGGCGGTGCTGGCGGACGAAGTGGCGGTGCGGCTGAGGAAGCACGGGATGAAGGCGGGAACCCTGCAGCTCACCATCCGGGACCCCAAGTTCAAGGACATCTGCCGCCAGCGGCCCCTGGACGCCCCCGCCAACACCGCCCGGGAGCTGTACCGCGCCGCCATGGACATCCTGTCCCGGAGCTGGACCGCCGGGGCCCCCATCCGGGCCATCACCCTCACCGCCCACAACCTGATCCCCGAGGGGGAGGCGGCGGAGCAGCTGGACTTGTTCCAGTCCTGCGCCCCCCAAAAGCGGGACAAGCTGGAGAAGCTGGAGCGGACCATGGACGCGATCCGCTCCAAATACGGCCGGGAGGCGGTGACGGTGGCCGCCCTCGCCCCGCCGCCGGAACCGGAGGAGGATCCGGCGGACCTGCCCTTCTGAGAAGCTGTGCCAATCGCCGAAGGATTCAGATCTGCGAGTCAAAATCGCTGGTGGCAAGGCGAAAGATCGCAGGAATACTTTGTGTATTTCAAGATCTTCCAACGCGGCCAGCGGCGATTTTGGCCGCAAAGCTGGGTGCTGAGGCGATCGGTACAGCTTCTGAGCACAAAAAGCCCCGCCGGACCGGCGGGGCTTTGGTCATTTCGTGCCGAAGATGCGGTCGCCCGCGTCCCCCAGGCCGGGGACGATATAGCTGTGCTCGTTGAGCCCCTGGTCCACCGCGCCGCAGTAGATCTCCACGTCGGGGTGGGCGGCCTGCACCACCTCGATCCCCTTGGGGGCGGCCACCAGCACCATCAGCTTGATGTTCTGGCACCCGTAGCCCTTCATGATCTGGATGGCGGCGTCGGCGCTGCCGCCGGTGGCCAGCATGGGGTCCACGATCAGCACGTCCCGCTCGGCCACGTCCCGGGGCATCTTGCAGAAGTACTGCACCGGCACCATGGTCTCCTCGTCCCGGTACATGCCCAGGTGGCCCACCCGGGCGGAGGGCACCATGCGCAGCACGCCGTCCACCAGGCCAAGCCCGGCCCGGAGGATGGGCACCACGGCAAACTTCTTGCCCTTGAGGATGGGGGCCTCCATCCGGCAGATGGGGGTCTCGATCGTCTTGGTGGTCAGGGGCAGGTCCCGGGTGGCCTCGTAGGTGAGCAGCATCCCGATCTCGGACACGATCTCCCGGAAGTCCTTGGTGGAGGTGTCCTTGTCCCGAAGGATGGTGAGCTTGTGGGCCACCAGGGGGTGATCGACGACATGCACTTTCTCGTTCATATGGGCAGCTCTCCTTTGTATTCAAATGGCGCGGCAGGTGCTTATCCGAAGTATTATACCACATCCCGCCCGGCCTGCCAATGGGGCGCGGGCAATTTTTTGGCCCGCCGCCGTCCGTCCGCCCGGAACGACCGGCCGTCCCCCTGCGCTGGACTTTTGGGCCGGGGCCGGGTATACTAGAGCCAGCGCAGCCGGAGACCGCCGCCGGCTTTGGAAAAGGAGGGGACGGAGATGAAGGTGGAGATCCAGATCGACCCCAGCCTGGACGAGCCGGTGGCGGTCCTCCGCTCCCCCAGCCCCACCGAGGAGATAGAGGCCCTGGCGGCGCGCCTGCGGGGGGAAGCGGTCCCCCAGCCCTTCACCGTCTACCGGGAGCGGGAGGCGGCGCGGGTGTCCCGGTCCATGGTGCTGCGGTTCTACGCCGAGGACAAGGGGGTGCTGTGCCAGACGGAGCAGGGGACCTTCACCGTCCGGCAGCGGCTGTACGAGCTGGAGCAGGCGCTGGAGGGGACCCGGTTCGTCCGGGTGTCCAACTCGGAGATCGTCAACCTGGACCGGGTGACGGGGCTGGACCTGACCCTGGCGGGCACCATCAAGATGACCCTGGAGGGCGGGACGGTGTGCTGGGTGTCCCGGCGGTACGTGAAGAAGATCCGGTCGGCCCTTGGCCTGTGAGAGGAGCGGCCCTGCGGGCCGCAGATACGGAAGAAGGAGGGCGCGTCATGACAAATACAAAGCGGCAATGGCTCATCCGGGCCCTGGCGGGGGCGCTGGCGGGCGTGGCGGCCCACGTCCTGCTGGGCTATGCGCTGGGCTGCTTCAGCCTGATCGGCCCGGCCCATTTCAGCGGCTTCCATTTCCCGGACTGCAATCTCTACCGCTTCTTCGGCCTGGGCCGGGGGTGGGAGCTGGCGGGAATCGCGCTCTCCTTCGCCCTCTTCGCGTTGCTGGGGGCGGAGGCGGGCATCGCCACCCTGCCCTTCGCCGACAGCGGGCGGGAACTGGTGGTGCGCTCCCTCCTCCACTACGCCGCCACCGCCGCCACCGCCTGCCTGTGGGCGGGGCTGAACATCTGCTCCACCCCGGCGGACTACCTGGCCGTCCTGGTGCCCCTGACCCTGGTGTACGTCCTGGTGTGGCTGGGCCGGTGGGTGGGCTGGTTTGCCGAGGCCGCCGCCATCCGGGAAAAGCTGGGGCTGGCCCCCGGCCCGTCCCTGTTCCACTGGAGGGAGTCCCTGCCCTACGTGGGCTTCGCCCTCCTGCTGTGCCTGGTCCTGCCCACCGCCCTGCGCCTGCTGGACGCCCCCACCCCCGTCCTGAGCGTCCTGTACGCGTTCCTGCTCCTCCCGGTGGGCGGGTTCATGTCCGGGCTGTCCCTGGGGCGGCGGCACGGCTTCTGCCCTTTGTACCCGGTGGCCTGCCTCCTGTTCACATTGGCCTTCATCCTCACCGCCAGGCTGTACACCAACATGGCGGACGGGGCGCTGATCCCCATCGCGCTGATCTCCGTGCTGGCGGGCAACCTGGCGGGGGCGGCACGGCACCGGATGAAAAAGGGGGCGGACGCGCCGTGATCCGGCCCATCCTCGCCCTGTTCCTGCTGGTCCCCATGGCGTTGCAATGGATGATCCTGCGGTGGACGGAAACGCGCTTTCGCGTCCTGCGCTGGGCGCTGCTCACCCTCCCGGCGCTGCTCACCCGGCGGGGCTGGTGGTATCTCACCGCTCCCTTTGAGGCGTACCCCCGCCACGAGGGGCTGGCGGGGACGCTGTTATACCTCTTCGCCGCCCTGGCCCTGGCGGGCTGGGGGCTGGGCTGGGCCCTGTACAAATTCCAAAAACGGAGGAAAAAACCGTGAAAAAACAGACCCGCATCTATAACGTCCTCTTCCCCATCTGGCTCATCTGGCTGTTCCCCCAGGTGCTGATACTTGTCCTCCCCGGCAACCTGGCCATCGACTGCGCCGTGCTGTTTCTCACCCTGCTGGCCCTGAAGCACGCTCAGAAGGGCGCGGTGGTCAAGAAGCTGTGGTGGAAGTTCTGGCTGCTGGGCTTCGCCGCCGACCTGATGGGGACGGCGTGGATGTTCCTGGGGTGGCTGCTGGCGATCCCCTTCGAGGACTTCTGGGACGACACACTGGTCTATATCATGCACGACCCCTTCGGCCATCCGCTGGCCTTCCTGTGGACGCTGGCGGGGGTGGCGGCCGCCGGGGCGTGCATCTACTGCTTCGACCGGCGGGCCATGAGAGAGCTGGAGCTGCTCTCCCACCGGGAAAAGCACATCGTTGCCCTGGCCATGGCCATCGCCACCGCCCCCTGGCTGTTCTTCCTCCCCATGTATCCCTGACCGGCACTGTCAAAAAAAGGGACGCGCCCGGGCGCGTCCCCTTTTTTGGTCTATTTATCTAAAAAACCGGCGGAAAACCCCGGACCGGCGGTGAGAAAACAGGCTTGTATTTTCGGCAGAAATGGAATACAATAAGGTAGCGAAAATGAAAGGCGACCCTCTTGCAGGAAAGAAAGGAAGGTTCCCATGAAAATACAAACGGAAAAGGGCCTGGTCCGGCTCACCAGCGACGTGTATTCCAACCTCACCGGGGCCGTGGCTACCAGCTGCTACGGCGTGAAGGGCATGGCGTTCCGCTCCCGGACCGACGGGCTGGTCCACCTGCTGCGGCGGGAGTCCATGTCCAAGGGCGTGAAGATCGTGTACAACGACGATCAGTCCATCTCCATCGACCTGCACATCATCGTGGACAACGGGGTGAACCTGCTGGCGGTGGGCGAGTCCATCCAGAACGAAGTGAAGTACAACGTCCACCGCCTGACCGGGGTGGAGGTGCGCAGCGTCAACGTCTGCGTGGATTCCATGGCGATCGGTTGAACCGGCCCAGAAAGAGAGGACATCCGACTATGGTAGATATCATCGACGGCGCGCTGTTCCAGCGCATGATCGTCCACGGCTCCGCCTCCATCAGCGCCCAGAAGCAGGCCATCAACGATCTGAACGTGTTCCCCGTCCCCGACGGCGACACCGGCACCAACATGTCCCTCACCATCGGCACCGCCGCCGCCGAGGCGAAGAAGAAGCCCGCCCAGTCCATCGGCAAGGCGGCCTCCGTCAACGCCTCCGCCCTGCTCCGGGGGGCCCGGGGCAACTCCGGCGTGATCTTGTCCCTGCTGTTCCGGGGGATCTCCAAGGGCTTCAAGGAGAAGGACGAGGCCGACGGCGTGGTGTTCGCCGCCGCCTTGAACGAGGGCGTGTCCGCCGCCTACAAAGCGGTGATGAAGCCCGCCGAGGGCACCATCCTCACCGTGTCCCGGCTGGCCGCCGCCCGCGCCGCCGAGGCCGCCCAGGAGCGCAACAGCGTGGAGGCGGTGCTGGAGGCCGCCATCGCCGAGGGGCAGACGGCCCTGGCGGACACCGTCAACCAGAACCCGGTGCTGAAAAAGGCCGGGGTGGTGGACGCGGGGGGCAAGGGCTTCCTCACCATCCTCCAGGGGATGCTGGACGAGCTGCGGGGCCTCCCCATCCCCGCGGAGGAGGACGAGGGGCTCCCCGTGAAGGAGTCCGCCGACTTCGCCGCCCTGGGTGAGGAGGACATCACCTTCACCTTCGACACGGTGTTCATCGTCCGCAAGCGCCCGGGCAAGTCCATCGATCCCTTCCGCGCCTATCTCAACGGGATCGGCGACAGCCTGGTGATCGGCGAGGACGACGAGTCCTTCAAGGTCCACGTCCACACCGACACCCCGGGCCAGGCGTTGAGCGAGGCCCAGAAATACGGCACCCTGGAGCTGGCCAAGATCGAGAACATGCGCACCCAGGCCGAGGAGCTGGCCGCGGGCAGGCAGGCCCAGTCCACCGACGATCTGGACCAGGTGGAGGCCGAGCTGGAGGCCCAGAAGGACGGCGCCGGGGACCAAAAGCCCGCCGCCCCGGAAAAGAAGTACGGCGTGGTGGCCGTGTGCGCCGGAGAGGGCATGGCCAGCGTGTTCCGGGACCTGGGGGTGGACGCCGTCATCTCCGGCGGCCAGACCATGAACCCCTCCACCGAGGACATCCTGCGGGCCATCGACCGCACCCCCGCCGAGGTGGTGTTCGTCCTGCCCAACAATAAGAACATCATCATGGCCGCCCAGCAGTGCGTGGGCTTCGTCCCCGACAAGCAGGTGGTGGTGGTCCCCACCCGCACCGTGCCCCAGGGCATCTCCGCCATGCTGGTGCTGGACCCGGAGGCGGACACCGACGCCAACTCCGCCGCCATGGAGGAGGCCCGCAAGAACGTGCGCACTTCCGAGATCACCTACGCCGCCCGGGACTCCGACTTCGACGGCTTCGACATCCACGAGGGGGACTACATGGCCCTGGCGGAGGGGCAGCTTTTCGGCACCGACCGGGCCATCACCTCTCTGCTGGAGCGGCTGGCCCAAGCCCCCAGCCAGCAGGACGCCTCGTTCATCACCATCTTCTACGGCGAGGACGTGACGGAGGACCAGGCGGGCGAAGCGCTGGCCCTTTTCCAGAAAGTGTGCCCAAACGCCGAGATCACCCTGCTGTCCGGCGGCCAGCCCGTGTACTATTATATGATCTCCGCGGAATGACGCGGACCCGCGCAAGCGCCCAGGTGGAATACCTGGGCGCTTTTGCATGTCACGAGCAGCGTTCCGGGCCCCCAGGGGCATCTCTCTGGGGGCCTGCCTGGGCGTCTCTAAGATCTTTTGCCGAATATGTAAAACACGCTTGACACGAAATGTAAAGCGTGCTATACTCCATCTTGTAAAGCAAACTTTACACTCCATCCAACACAGGAGGTGAGACACATGGAGATGACCACGATCGGCGCGGTCGCGGCCCTGCTGCTCTCGGTGAGCGCCGCCGCTTTGGCCGCGAAGAACAAGAAGAACGACGGCCCGGAGCGATGAGCCGCCCCGGCCCAGATGAAGGAGGGATGGCATGGAAAACCGCATCGCCGCCCTGCGCAAGGAGCGGCGGATCTCCCAGGCGGAGCTGGCCGAGGCGGTGTCCGTCACAAGGCAGACCATCATCTCGCTGGAGAGCGGGCGGTACAACGCCTCTCTCCTGCTGGCCCACAAGATCGCCCGGTACTTCGGGCTGACCATCGAGGACATTTTCCTATTCGAGGAGGAGGAGCCATGAGGCGCAACTGCAATTTTAAGATGAACCCCGCCTTTGCCGCGGGAGTGATGCTGATGTGGGCGGGGGTGTTCGTCCAGAACGTGCTGGAGGTCCAGGGGATGGCGCTGAACATGACCCATCTGGCCTGCGGCGCGGGGACCGGACTGGCCTTCGTGGGCCTGCTCTACGGCTCCCCCAAGACCCGGCCCCTGTTCCACAGATCCCACGCCTTCAAGCTGCGCCTGCTGGGCCGGGAGGAGGACCCGTCATGCTGATGAATCTATTCGGCACGTCCGACTACGACCGCTCCCTGCGCCGCCGCCGCCTGATGGCTCTGGGCCTGCTGGCGGTGGGGGTGACGGGCATCGCCTGCTACCTGTTCCTCATCCACGGCAGCCAGGTGCTCTCCGACTACGCCCGGGGCTTCTATCTGGGCGCGGCCAGCGGGATCTCCATCGGGGCCGTCATCCTGCTGGTCCGGGTGCAGTATCTGCTCACCCACCCGGAGGCCCGGAAAAAGGCCAAGATCCAGGCGCAGGACGAGCGGGAAAAGGCCATCATCGATCAGGCGTTCCAGTTTGCCGGGATGTTCACCTTTTTTGCCGCCGTGGCGTCTATGTTCGTGCTGGTGGCGGTGAGCAAGGCAGCGGCCCTGGCGGTGTTCGGCGTCATCGTGGTGTACGCTGTCAGCTGGCCGCTGGCCAGCCTGTACCTGTCCAAAAAGCTGTGAGTGCCCGGTATCTGACCCTGCATATCGGCCCGGAGCTGGCGGGGCAGGAGGTCAACACCCTCCTGCGGCGCAGGCTGGGGCTGTCCGGCACCGTCCTGCGGCGAGTGAAGTGGCTGGAGGACGGGATCGCCCTGGACGGTGCGCGGGTGAACGTCCGGGCCCGGGCCCAGGAGGGCCAGACCCTCTCCGTGCGGCTGACCCTCCCCGCTCCCACGTCAGGGGTGGTCCCCGCCCCCGGTCCTCTGGACATCGTTTATGAGGACGCAGACCTGATCGTCCTCAGCAAGGCCCCCGGGGTGCTGGTCCACCCAGGCCACGGCCACTTTGACGATACACTGGGTAATTTTCTGATGTATCATTACAAGGAGTTGGGGGAAGAGTCCGATTTCCACCCCATCCACCGGCTGGACAAGGGCACCTCCGGCCTGCTGGCTGTTGCCAAGCACCCCCACGCCCAGGAGAAGCTGAAGGATCAGCTCCACACCCGCGCCTTCCGCCGGGTGTACCTAGCGGTGTGCGACGGCGCGCCGCCTCAGCCCTCCGGCACTGTGGATGCCCCCATCGGGCCGGTGGACGGCTCCCTCGCCGCCCGGCGGGTCCGGCCCGACGGAAAGCCCGCCCGGACCCATTACAGGCTCCTGAGGACCTTCGCCCCCCGCTCCCTGGTGGAGCTGGAGCTGGAGACAGGCCGCACCCACCAGATCCGGGTCCACATGGCTCACCTGGGCTGCCCCCTCACCGGGGACTTTCTCTATGGGCGGGAGGACCGGGCGCTGATCGGCCGTCCCGCCCTCCACTCCGCGGCGCTGGAGCTGGATCACCCCCTCACCGGGGTCCGGCTCCGCTTCGCCGCCCCCCTGCCCGCCGACATGGCGGCGCTGATCTCAGAGGAGGATATCGTATGAAAACGTTACAGCTTGCCAGCTTGATCGGGCTGGCCCTGTCGGTCGTGCTGTGGACGGCGGGCCGGACCCTCTTCCCCCTGCCGGACTGGGCCGTGCGGGCCAACGGCGTGGTCATGCTGGCCGCCATGTCCCTGCTGGTTTTTTCCACCGTCCGGCAAAAGGTGAAGAATTCCTAAAGAACACCGGCCCGAGGTTGACGCGTCATACGAGATGTTCTATCATACGAGCTGATATGATCAGAGAAAGGAAGGATATCCATGGCAAAAAGCGACCGCTTCCAGATCGTCCAGGAGGAGGGCAACGGCCTGACCAACGACGTGCGGAAGGTGCTGCTGGACACCTCCACCGGCGTGCAGTACCTCTTCGTCCACTCCGGCTACGCCGGGGGACTGTGCCCCCTGCTGGACAAGGACGGTAAGCCCCTCACCTGGGAGACCTGAAGAAATGAGAAAAAGTCCGGGGATGTCCCCGGACTTTTTTTGTCCGCCTCCCCGCGCAAGGGGGAGTCCCGGCCCGCCTCTCCATTTCGTCAAAAATTTGACTCTCTCCGGCTCAAATTTCGACAACATAGAGAAATTGAAAAAAAGGAGAGAAATCCCTGTAAAGGTATGATACAATGGTGTCGTTCGTGTGTAAGCGTCTGCCAAAGAGCGGGCCTGACCCGCGGGAAGGAACATTTACATGGGTATTGCGGACATCATCTCGCTGCTGGGCGGGCTCTCCTTTTTCCTGTTCGGCATGACCCTGCTGGGGGACGGCCTGAAGCGGGTGGCCGGCAGCAAGCTGGAGACCATCCTGGGCAAGCTCACCTCCACCCCCATCAAGGGCGTGCTGCTGGGCGCGCTGGTGACGGCCGTGATCCAGTCCTCCTCCGCCACCACCGTCATGGTGGTGGGCTTTGTCAACTCGGGGCTGATGCAGCTGTCCAACGCCGTGGGCATCGTCATGGGGGCCAACATCGGCACCACCGCCACCGGCTGGGTGCTCACCCTGGCCAATGTGGAGGGTGGGGGCGGCTTCACCTCCGCCACCGTGTTCGCCTTCATCGCCTTCGTGGGCATCATCCTATACTTCTTCTGCCGCAGGCAGGGGCAGAAGAACGTGGGGCTGATCCTGCTGGCCTTCTCGGTGCTGATGAGCGGGATGCAGACCATGAGCTCCGCCATGGACCCGCTGAAGTCCAACGAGGCGTTTTTGAATTTCATCTCCGCCGCCTCCAACCCGGCGGTGTCCCTGATCACCGGGCTGCTGGTGACGGCGGTGATCCAGTCCTCCTCCGCCTCCATCGGCATCCTGCAGGCCCTGTCCGCCACCGGGGCCATCAGCTACGAGGTGGCCATCCCCATGGTGCTGGGCATGTGCATCGGCGCGTGTGTGCCGGTGCTGCTGTCCGCCATCGGGGCCAACGCCAACGGCAAACGCACCGCCGTCATCTACCTGTACTTCAACATCGTGGGCTCGGTGCTGTTCATGGTGCCCTTCTACCTCCTCCACCTGGTCCTGCCCATGCAGTTCATGGCCGGGCCCGCCGACGCCTTCGGCATCGCCGTGTTCAACACCGTGTTCAAGGTGGCCGCCACCCTGGTCCAGCTGCCCGTCACCGGGCTTTTGGTGAAGCTGGCCTGCGCCACCATCAAGGAGGAGCGGGGGGAGGACGACGAGCGGTTCCAGGAGAACCTGCTGGACGAGCGCTTCCTGGACTATCCGCCCCTGGCCCTGGAGCAGAGCGGCCGCACCGTGGAGCGGATGGCCGCCGCCGCCTTCAAGAACCTGAACCGCTCCATCGACCTGTTCACCGCGTTCAGCGGGGAGAAGTATGACAAGATCATGGGCCGGGAGAGCGTGGTGGACCGCTATGAGGACCGACTGGGCAGCTACCTGTTCCACCTGAACAGCCGGGACCTGAACGAGCGGGAGACCCTGGTGAGCTCCCACTACCTCCACTGCCTCACCGACCTGGAGCGCATCTCCGACCACGCGGTGAACCTGGCCGACCTGGCCCGGGAGATGGACAGCAAGGGCATCGCCTTCTCCAAGGACGGGCTGGAGGACATGACCCGGGCCACCGACGCGGTGCGGGAGATCCTCTGCCTGGCCCAGCAGGCTCTGGAGCGGGAGGACATGGCGGTGGCCCAGCGGGTGGAGCCGCTGGAGGAGGTCATCAGCTCCATGATGGAGGGGATGAAGCTGCGCCACATCCGCCGCCTCCAGAACGGCGCGTGCACCCTGGAGCTGGGCTTCATCCTCAACGACTGCATCAACAACTTCGAGCGCGTGGCCGCCCACTGTTCCAACGTGGCCCTGGCGGTGCTGGAACTGCGCTACGCCGACCTGCAGTTCCACGACTACGCCCGGGACGTGCGCCAGGGCGACCAGCCGGAGTTCCGCAAGTGGCTGGCCTTCTACAAGGACAAATACCTGGACGCCGCCCCCGCCTCATGAGGGCCGCTCCCGCCGCCCGCCCCACGCCGGGGCGGGCATTTTTTGCGCAAGCGGGAAAAAAATATCTCCGGGGCGCGGACGATCCGCCCCGCCCGATTGTGTATAGGCCAGAGAGACAGGAGAGGAGGCGGTCCCATGGGCGCGCTGACAAGGGAGGAGCTGGCCGGCCTCTACCAGCGGCGCTTCGGCATGGTCTATCAGATCTGCCTGGTGCTGATGAAAAACGTGCCCGACGCGGAGGACGCCGCCCAGACCGTCTTTCGCAAGGCGGTAGAGCGCCCCGAGCCCTTCCGTGATCCGGAGCACGAGAAGGCGTGGCTCATCGTCACCGCCCGGAACGAGTGCAAAAACCAGCTCAAGCACTGGTGGCGCGCCCGGCGGGTGGACAGCGAGGCGCTGGATCTCCTGGTCTGGGAACAGCCCCAGGACCAGGGGGTGTGGGAGCAGGTGGCGGCGCTGCCCAAGCCCCACCGGCTGGCGCTCTATCTCCACTACTACCAGGGCTACACCACCGGCGAGATCGCAGACATGCTGGGGGAGAACCCCTCCACCGTGCGCTCCCGGCTGGCCCAGGCCCGGAAGAAGCTGAAACTGAAGCTGGAGGAGGAAGGCTATGGACAGGCATGAGCTGGACCGGATGTTTGACGGCCTGAAGCCCGGCCCCGGCCGGGAGCAGGCCCTGCTGCGGCAGCTCCTCCAGGAACAAGCGAGGAGGAACAGGCCCATGAAACAATGGAAGAGCGCGGTGCTGGCGGCGGTAGCCGCGGTACTGCTGGTGACGGCCGCCGCCGCGGCCGCCGTGCCCGGGCTGAGCCAAAAGCTGCTGGCCTATCTGGGGGTGGCCCCGGAGGACGCCCACACCGCACAGCTGCTGGCCCCCGGCGCGGTGGCGGTGGACATCGTCAAGGAGGACAATGGGGCCACGCTCCACGTGACCCAGGTACTGCGGGACCGCCACTGCGTGCTGGTGCTGGCGGAGCTGACGGCCCCCGAGGGGACCCAGCTCTACATGGGGGAGCCCGACCCCACCGGCTGGAGCACCATGAAGGGGCTGAACGGCACCGGGGGCATGGTCTTCCCCGATTTTCTGGATGAGGACGGGGAGAAGCTGGATGTCACCGCCTACTCCCACTGGCGGATGGTGGACGACGAGGACCCCTGGGACAACCGGGTGACCCTGATGTTCACCTTCGCCCCCAACAGCGCCCAGAAAGCGGCGTCCCTGTGGGTCCCGGCCAGGGACCTGGCCTATTTCGATATGGAAAAACAGGCCGTGGTCCCGGTCTACTCCGGCGACTGGTCCTTCGAGGTCCCCCTGCCCCAGGGGGAGATCGGCTGGACCCTGAAGGCAGATCGGGCGATCGGGGAGCTGGACGGCGCCGACATCTATTTGGAGGAGCTGTACCTGTCCCCCATGACCCTGGCGGTCTCTCTGCGCCGGGAGGGAGGCATAGACTTCGGGGCACCCATTGACGAGGAGAACGCGGAGGAAAATGAGGCGATGTACAGCCGCTGGCTGTCCATCGGGAACGCGAAGCAGCTCATCCTGACCACCCGGGACGGGGAGACCATCCCCCTAGAGGGGACCAGCGGCACCATCGGCATCGAGGACAAGATCCTGATGAACCGCCTGACCCAGATCACCGACCCCGCCAAATTCCAGGGCGGCTCCCTGACCCTGGAGTGGGATTTCACCCATGATTCCCAGGAGACCGGGTCTTTCACCCTTTCGCTGGACGATCTGGCTCCCGCAGAGCCGTGACATTGGAATAGCCCTTGACAGGGACCTCCTACAGGTGTAGTATAAAGGAAAGACTACACTTGTAGGAGGTCTTGTCATGCTCAAACTGTCGGAACGGGAGTGGCTGGTGCTGGGGGTGCTGTGGGACAGCGGCGGGGCCGCCCTGGGGGAGCTGACCCAGGCCCTCCACGAGGAGACGGGCTGGAACCGGAACACGGTGCTCACCTATCTCACCCGGATGGAGGCCAAAGGGCTGGTGGCCATCGAGAAGGCGGGCTATCCCCGGCGGTACAGGGCGGCACTGAGCCGGGAGGACTGCCGGGCCCAGGCCCGGGACAGCTTTCTGCGCCAGGTGTACCGGGGGTCCACCGGGGACCTGGTGGCGGCGTTTTTGAAGGAGAAGCCCATCTCCCCGGAGGAACGGGCGGCGCTGCGGCGGCTGCTGGACGAAATGGAAGTATGAGCGCGGAGCCGTCGTGAGCAGCGCGGATGGAGCGCAGCGAAAGCAAAAGCCCAGCCGCCGCACGGCGGGGGCGGGTTTTGCTTGAGTCGGAGCGAAGCCGCGCGTCGCGAACAGGCGAAGCGTGATTAAGGGGTGTTATCATGACAGATTTTTGGTCGTTCCTATTGCAGACCCTCACCGCCTCCGGCGTGGCGGTCCTGCTGCTGTGCGTCAAGGCCCTGTTCCGGGACAAGCTGTCCCCCCGGTGGCAGTTTGGCGTGTGGGGCATCCTGGCCCTCATCCTGCTCCTCCCGGCGGGGCTCGGGGGGCGGTACGTCCTGCTCAACTGGCCTTTGTGGGTGGAGGCGCTGAAGTCCGCCCTCACCGGCCAGTTCGGCACGCTGACCCGGGTGTACGCCCCCATCCCCCTGCCCCCCGCCGCCCCGCCGGAGAACGTGTTCGACTGGCTGTACTGGGTCTATGTGCTGGGGGCGGCGGTCCTGCTGGTGCTGCGGTACGCGGCCTCCTATGTCCGCCTGCGGCTGGCGCTGAGAAAGGGCCGTCCCGCCCAAAACGGCCAGGTCCGGGCGGTGGCGGCGTGGTACGGCCTGCCCGCCTGCCCCGCGGTGGAGGTGGACGGCCTGTCCACCGCCTTCATCTGCGGCCTGTTCCGCCCCGTGCTGGTCCTGCCCGCCGGAGTGCAGACCGACGACAAGGTCATCCTCCACGAGCTGCTCCACCTGAAACACAAGGACGTGGCCTGGGGCTGGCTCATCGCCCTGTTCCGGTGCCTCCACTGGTGCAACCCTTTGCTGTGGTACTGCGCCGACCGGGCGGGCAACGACCTGGAGTCCCTGTGCGATCAGCGGGTGCTGGAGCGGCTGGAGGGAGAGGAGCGCCGGGACTACGGCCGCATCCTCCTGAGCATGGCGGACGAGAAATACGCCCGCACCCCGGGCACCTCTTCCGCCGCCAACGGGGGGAAGAACATCGCCCGGCGCATCCAGGCCATCGCCCGCTTCAAGCGCTACCCGGCGGGGATGGCCCTGGCGTCGGCCTGCGTGGCCCTGGTGCTGGCGGCGCCCCTGGCGGTGGGCGTCCGGGCGGACGGGGACTGCCCCGCCGTGGGCGGCACGGATATCATCATGGCCTACGGCCGCACCACCCCCTGCACCACCCTGGCCGGGGCCTTCGACACCTACGCCAAGGCGGTGCTCACCCAGCACTTCGGCTACCGGGCCATGTGCGCCCCCCTGTCGGAGCAGAACGCCCTGGCGGAGCAGGGCTGGAGGCTGCGCCCGGCGGACTGGCGCTGGCCCGAGGCCGGCTGGAAGGATCTGGTGGACCGCTCCAACGGCTATGACATCTACGACCTGGCCCCGGCGGGGGAGGACGCCTATGAGGGCCTGCTGGTGTTCACCCTGCACAGCCCGCCCAACGGGGAAGAGTGGAGCGGCCTGACCCGTGAGCGCTGGCTGGCGGTGCAGTGGCTCCGGGCGGAGCTGGAGGGGGAGCGCTGGGTGGTGATCCCCCAGGAGTCCATCCGTGCGGTGCCCGGGGACCAGCGGGCCAGCGGCAACCTGGGCCTGCCCGCCAAGGTGTATGAGGCCAAACACGGGGACTTCACCCTCCGGATCCAGGTCCAGACCACCGCCTCCATCAACACCGTGGTCCCGTCCTCCAACGGCACCGCGATCCAGTTCTCCGATGGGACCTGGGGCTCGCCCTCCGTGGACTACGTCCCAAGGCCCCGGGCAGAATTTGACCGGACGGGCTGGGCGCAGATGCTCTACGCGGTGTACACCGGCGGTCCGGAAAACCGGAAAAATCATACCGCCATCGAGGTGAGAGCCGCCCCCGTCACCGGCAGCGAGGCCCCTGTTTTCGACCAGTTCAGCGGAGACAGGACGGCGGGGGTGGGCGTCAGCTCCACCAACGACAGCTGGGGAAGCAACTGGGGAAGCCGCGACCTGACGGAAGAATGGGACGACTGGATCTTCCTGACCGGCGGCGGAGGCGGCATGGACTGGGGCGCGGACGGAGCGTTCCAGTTCCCGGATCGTTACGCGGTGGAATTGCGCCTCAACGGCGCAGAGGCGCAGGTGTTGACCCTCCTGCCGGTGGAAGGAGGCCAGTGGATCGAGCCATGAACAGAGAAACGGTATACCGCGGCCTGTCCAACGCCGCCTGGGGGTACTTTTTCCTCCACATCGACTTCAACCTGGGCGTCAACCAGACCAGCGTCAACGTGCTCCCCAAATTCGTGGGCTTTCTGCTCCTGCTGTCCGCCATCGGCAAGCTGGCCGGGGAGCGGCGAGACCTGCCCCTGCTGCGGCCCCTGGGCCGGCTGCTGGCGGCGTGGTCCGGGGCGGACTGGCTGCTGAACTGGGTGGGGCAGACCATCGATGGGCACATCCTGTTTTTGGACCTGCTGGTGTCGGCGGCGGCCATCTATTTCCACTTCCAGTTCCTCTCCGACATGGCGGCTTTAGCGGAGCGGTATGAGCCCCCGGAGGGGACGCTGGCCGCCCGCCTGCGCCGCCGCCGGACGGTGTACGTCCTGGTCGTCACCCTGGTGAACACCCTGCATTACCTGCCCGTGAGCGGGGAGAGCGAGCTGCGCAATTACGCGGCGCTGGGGATGATGCTGGTGGGCGTTTTGGCCGCCCTCTTCGTCATGACGGGGCTGTTCGCCCTGCGCAGGCTCTTTCGGGACCAGCCGGAAGAGCCCCAGGCGTAAAAAAGCACCAGCGGCCGGGTTTCCGGCCGCTGGTCTTTGGGTCACGGCCCCACTTCCCGCAGGGGCAGGGCGTCCACATCCACCGGGTAGGGCTCCCCCTTGTCCAGGGGGTAGGCCATGCCCTCGAACACCACCGCCTCCAGCTTTGACAGGTCCTGGACCGCGGGGAAGCTGTGGCTCATGGTCATTTTCGTGACGCCATTCACACCGTGCCCGCCGCCGTGGCCGCTCCTGCCCCGCAGGGCCTCCAAATCGCTGACGGCACCGTCTTCCCACAGGAAATACAGCACGGGGAACAAATTGGTCTCCTCGGTGGTGTACTCCGCCTCCAGGGTGAGGGGGGACAGGGTGAGCCGCTCCAGTGTCACCGGTCCCGTCAGCTCGGGCCAGGCCCAGCCGCCGGTCCCCTGGCCCTCGGCGTTGATGTCCAGCTTCAGGTCGGACACGGGCCGGTAGGAGAAGCTCAGCCACTTACCCTTTTCCATGAGGTTGAGCCGGATACCGGCGCTGGAGCCCCAGCCACGGCTGGTGCATATACTCACATAAATAGTGCGCAGCTCCGGGTCTATCTCACCGCCGATACTGATGCTTCCATGGGAACGGAAGGAAAACAGGTCGTAAAAGCTCTCGCGCTTTTGCAGTTCCAGCGCTTCCCAAGCCTCATCGCTATGGGCTTCGATGGTGAAGGTATAGAACAGGGTGCTTTTGTCCGCCACGGTGCTGGTGACGGTGAGGGTGTAGTTGTCGTCGCTCACCGACACGGGCTGGAAGTTCATCAGGCTCTCCCAGGGGGCGGCGTCTCCCTGGAAAAAGGCGCTGAGCACGTTGTAGGTGGGCGGGGCCAGCACCAGTTCCGTCACGGCGGCGGCCCCGGTGAGCAGGACCAGGGCGGCGGCGCACAGGGCGGTCAGTTTCAGCGCCCGCCAGGGGTGGGCGGCACGGCGTTTTTTGTCCAGGGCGGCGTCCACCCGGCGGCGGACCCCCCAGGGGTTGGGCTGGGGGCAGGGCCCCCCCTCCGGCGACACCTGGTCCCACAACGTTTGCAGACGGCTCTTCACGGCGTCTCCACTCCTTTCAGCGCGGCCCTCAGGGCCTTCCGGCCCCGGAACAGCCGCTGTTTGGCGGCGGTCTGGCTCAGTCCCAGCTCCGCCGCGATGGTCTTGAGCTTGTCCTCCTCGTAGTAGTAGCGCACGAACAGGGTCCGGTCCGGCTCCCCCAGGGCGTCCACCGCCGCCCACAGCCGGGCGGACCGCTCCCGGCGCTGGGCCAGCTCCTCCGGGCCGGGGGCGGGGTCCGGGGCGTCCTCGGGGATGGGGGCGGCGGGGCGCTGGCGGCGCAGCCAGTCGATGGCCCGGTTCCGGGCCACCGCCGCCAGCCAGGGGCGCACTCCCTGGTCCGGGTCGATCTCTCCGGCGTGGGTCCACAGGGCCACGAACACGTCGGCGCACAGCTCCTCCACGTCCTCCCGGCAGGCCCGGCCCGCCAGGGCGCGGAGGATCACCGCGCTGACGTAGGGGGTGTAGCGCTCGATGGCCTGGTCCAAGGCGCTCCGGCTGCCCCTGTTCAGTTTTTTGATGAACGCGCGCTCGTCCATGGCGATCCCTCCAACGTCCGCTGCGGCGGGGGCCGGGCGCTCCCGGCCCGGTCCCCCCTCTATCTGCCTGCGCGGCCCGGCAAAGGCGGGCATGACCCCGGCAGCCGCCTCGGGCTCGCTTCGAAACCTCTGTACAGGTGCTTCTATCGATAAATACGAGCGAAAACGAAAAGGGTTACATGGCGGCGGGGCATTTTTCCCCCGGGGCAAAAGGGCCCGGCGCCTTCCGGCGCCGGGCCTCCCCCTTTCGCTATTCCACCGTTTTCAGGCTCTCCACCATGTCCACCTTTTTCAGCTTGTAGTGGGCGGCCACGTTCACCGCGATGGAGAACACCACCGTCAGCACCGCCGCCAGCCAGTAGGCGTAGGGCGGAGCCGTCCGGCCGAACATGACCATCTCCACCTCCACCGTCAGCACCATCCAGGCGTGGAGGAACCGGCCCATCACCAGCCCCAGCACGATGCCGAACAGGGTGAGGAACAGGTTCTCCCGGTAGACGTAGGCGGTGACCTCCCGGTCGAAGAAGCCCAGCACCTTCAATGTGGCCAGCTCCCGCACCCGCTCGGTGATGTTGATGTTGGTCAGGTTGTAGAGCACCACGAAGGCCAGGGCCGCCGCGGCGGTGATGATGATGACCACGGCGTAGTCGATGGCCTCCATGCTGTCGGTGAAGTTGTCCCGCAGGGTGGCGATGTAGGAGTAGGAATCCACCCCGTCCATGGCCATCAGATCGGCGGACACGGCGTCCGACTCCGCCTCCCCCGCCTCCTCGCTGTAGCGCAGCAGCATGACATTGCGCTGCGCGTCCTTTCCGAAGAGAACGCGGTAATATTCCTCGGAGACATAGATGTAGTGATAGGCATAGTTCTCCGCGATGTCGGCCACCCGGGCCTCCACCCGTTTCCCGTCCTCCTCCAGGGTGATGGTGTCTCCCGGAGAGACCTCCAGCAGCTCGGCCAGCTTTTCCGTGACCACCACGCCGTCCGCCGTCAGGACGGCCGGTGTTCCGTCCAGTCTGTGAGACAGCCGGATGAACTGGGCGAACCGCTCCTGGTCCGCCACCGTGCGCAGGTAGGCGCTCTGAGCCGGGCCCCGGGTGGACGCCTCCACCAGAATATCGCTGCCCTGCAGATAGTCCTCCACCCAGGGGCTGTCCGCCAGATAGCGCTCCACCGCGGCCAGCTCCTCCTGGCCGGCATCCAGCCCCAGCAGCGCGTCATAGCGGAACACGTGGTCGAACTGCTCGTTGAGGATGGAGAAGATGGACTCGTGCAGGCCAAAGCCGGTGACGATCAGGGCGGTGCACCCGCCGATCCCGATCACCGTCATCCAGAACCGCCGCTGGTAGCGAAACAGGTTGCGCATCGTCACCTTCCAGGTGAAGGTGAGCCGCTTCCACAGCGGGCGGATGTACTCCAGGAACACCCGCTTGCCCGCCTTGGGGGCCCGGGGGCGCATGAGGTCCGCCGGGGCGGCCATCAAGGTGGACAGGCAGGCCCACAGCGCCGCCCCGGTGGTGCAGGCCACCGCCGCCAGCACCGCGCCGAAGTACAGCCCGACCTGGGGCTTGAACTCCAGGGCGGGGATGGCGTACATGATGTTGAAGGCGTTGGCGATCACCAGGGGGATCAGGGTGCAGCCCAGGGCCAGCCCCAGGATCCCGCCCACCAGACTGGCGGAGAAGGCGTAGCCGATGTATTTTTTGGAGATGGCCAGCCGGGAGAAGCCCAGGGCCTTGAGGGCGCCGATCTGGGTGCGCTGCTCCTCCACCATCCGGGTCATGGTGGTCAGGCAGGCCAGGGCCGCCACCAAAAAGAAGATCGCCGGGAACACGTTGGCCAGATTGCTCACCCGGCCGGAGTCCTGGGAGTAGCCCACGATGCCCGCGTTGGTGAACCGGCTGAGGACGTACCACTCGCACTCCTCCACGTCGTCCAGCTCGTCCTGGGCGTCGTCCAGCTTCTTCTGGGCGCCGGCGATCTCCTCGTCCGCCTCTTTCTTTCCGTCCTCGTACTCCTTGAGGCCGTCGGCGTACTCCCGTTCCCCGTCGTTGAGCTCGGCCAGCGCGTCGTCCAGCTCCTGACGGCCCTCGGTCCGGGCGTCGTTCAGCTCCCCCACGCCCCTGCTGTAGTCGGACCAGCCGTTCCGCAGATCGATTTCCCCCTGGTCTATCTCCGCCAGGGCCTGGTCCAGCTCCCGTTTGACCTGGTCCAGCTCGGCCTTGGCCTGGTCCAGCTCCGCCTTCACCGGGGCCAGCTGTTCAAAGCCCGCGTCGATCTGGGCCTGGGCCCCGTCCAGCTGGGCCTTTTGGGCCGCCATCTGGGCCGCCGCCATGTCGTACTGGGGGGTGCCCTCATAGGGGGCCAGGGCGGCGTAATACTGCGCCCAGCTCTCCTCCAGCCGGGCTTTTTGCTCCTCTAGAGGGGCGGCGGCCTCCTCGTACTGGGCCAGCCCCTCCTCATACGACGCCAGGCCGTCGTTGTACTCTGCCAGGCCGTCCTGGTATCGCGCCCGGCCGTCGGCCAGATCCCGCTCCCCCCGGCGCAGATCGGCCAGGGCGTCGTTCAGCTCCCGCTGGGCGTCGGCGATCTCCCGGGCGTAGGTGTCCTCCCCGTCCCGGTACTCCTCCCAGCCGTCGTCCAGCTCCCGCCGGGCGTCCTGGAGCTCCCGCCAGGCGTCGGCCAGCTCCCCCTCCGCCTCCGCCTTGGCGTCCTCCAGCTCTTTTCGGGCCTCGTCCAGCTCGTTCTGGGCGTCGCCGATCAGCTCGTCGTACCGCAGCTGGGCGCGCTCCTCCGCCAGGGGGTCCAGGCTGTCCACCAGGGCGTCCAGCCGGTCCTCATACTCCTCGCCATAGGTGTCCAGCGCCGCCAGGCCCTCCCCGGTGAAATAGGCGCAGGTGTAATGCTCGAAGGTGAAGTTCTCCCCGGGCACATAGACGAAGGCGTCCACCGAGCCGCTGCCCAGAGAGGAGGCCCCCCGGTCCAGGGAGACGTAAAGGGGGGAGTCCACCACGCCCACGATGGTGTAGGCGGTGTTCACCAGGTCCCCCTCGTTGTCCTCCTCCAGCGTCAGCTCCAGCCTGTCCCCCACCCGGAGGCCCAGCTTCACCAGCAGCAGCTCCTCGGTGACGCACTCACCGGGGGCCTGGGGCAGGCGGCCCTCCCGGACCTCCAGCAGGTCCAGCTCCTCCGGCATGGAGCGCACGCTGACGATGCGGTCCACCGCCACCGCGTCCAGATCCCGGCTGCCCTCCACCGCCTCCACCCCCGCCGACGCGGCCAAGGCGTCCAGATCGCCCTGGGTCAGCCCCAGGGTGGACAGCACATAGCCGTCCATGAGGCGGGTGCGGTCGTAGTAGTTGTCGGCGGTGTACTGCATGTCCGGCGCGGTGGTGCGCAGCCCGGACAGGAAGGCCACCGCCAGCGCCGCCAGCACCAGGATGGACACATAGCGGTTGAAGGTGCCCCGGATCTCCCGCAGGGCGTCGGTGGACAAATGGTCTTTCCGCGCTACCATTCGATCTCCTCCACCGGGGTGGGGTGGGCGTTGCGCTCCACCGCCGCCACCCGGCCGCTCTTGATGTGGATCACCTTGTCCGCCATGGGGGTCAGGGCGGTGTTGTGGGTGATGACGATCACGGTCATCCCCTCCTGGCGGCAGGTGTCCTGGAGGAGCTTCAAGATCGCCTTGCCGGTGACGTAGTCCAGCGCGCCGGTGGGCTCGTCGCACAGCAGCAGCTTGGGGTTCTTGGCCAGGGCCCGGGCGATGGCCACCCGCTGCTGTTCGCCGCCGGACAGCTGGGCGGGGAAGTTGTCCAGCCGGTCGGCCAGCCCCACGTGGACCAGCACGTCCCGGGCGTCCAGGGGGTCGCGGCAGATCTGGGCGGCCAGCTCCACGTTCTCCAGGGCGGTCAGGTTCTGCACCAGGTTGTAGAACTGGAACACGAAGCCGATGTCGTGGCGGCGGTAGGCGGTGAGCTGCCTGGCGTTGTAATCGCTGACCCGGGCGCCGTCCACGGTGATGGTGCCCCCCGAGCAGGCGTCCATGCCCCCCAGCATGTTGAGCACCGTGGTCTTGCCCGCCCCGGAGGGACCCACGATGATGGTGAACTCCCCCTTGTCCACGGTGAAATCCACCCCGTCCACCGCCTTGATCGTCACCTCGCCCATCCGGTACTCTTTCTTCACGTTCTCAAAGGATATGTAGCTCATAGGGTCCCTCCGTCCGCCCCGGCGGGGCGCGTATATACTGTTTGTATCTTATACTCCTTTTTCGAAAAGCGCAACCGCTCCCAGGCAAAATTCAAGGTTTTTTCACAGTCGCCCTGACATTCGGGGAAGGATATGGAAAAAAACGCCGCCCCCCCGGCGGTTGTGGTTGACTAACCGTCCGTCCGGGGCGTACAATACGCCCACTGATGGGGGAGTAGTCGGCGGGGCCCCTGGGGGCTCCGTGATGCGGTCAACATACTGGCAGGGTCCCTGCCTGGCCGTATCCTTCGTGACAAGACCTGTCCGCTTGGGTGCGGGCAAGGTCTCTTTTTTTGTCCTCCCGCATACCTTCAAACAGCAAGAAGCTGTACCGATCGCCGAAGTATTCAGATTCGCGAGCTAAGATTGCCGGTGGCAAGGCGAAAGATCGCGGGAATACTTTGTGTATTTCAAGATCTTTCAACGCGGCCGGCGGCAATCTTGGCCGCAAAGCTGGGTGCTGAGGCGATCGGTACAGCTTCTAGGAAGGGAATGATGTGTGATGCGTTTTTGGGAGCTGTTCATCCTGGCCGTGGGCCTGTCCATGGACGCCTTCGCCGTGGCCGTCTGCAAGGGGCTGTCAATCCGGGCGCTGATGCCCCGCCACGCCGTGGCCGTGGGGCTGTGGTTCGGGGCCTTCCAGGCCCTGATGCCCCTGATCGGCTGGCTGCTGGGGGCGGCCTTCGCCGATATGATCGCCGCCGTGGACCACTGGATCGCCTTCGCGCTGCTGGCCTTCATCGGCGGCAACATGATCCGGGAGGCCCTGGGCGGGGACGAGGAGGACTGCGACCCCTCCCTGGCCCCCATGACCATGCTGGTGCTGGCGGTGGCCACCTCCATCGACGCGCTGGCGGTGGGGATCACCTTCGCCTTCCTCCGGGTGGACATCCTGCCCGCCGTGGCCCTGATCGGCGCGTGCACCTTCGCCATCTCCGCCGCGGGGGTGAAGGTGGGCAACCTGTTCGGCGCCCGGTACAAGTCGAAGGCGGAGCTGTTCGGCGGGGCGGTGCTGGTGCTGATCGGGGCCAAGATCCTGCTGGAGCATTTGGAACTGCTGCCGTTCTAGAAAAGGACAAGGCGGGCCGCCCGGTTGGGCGGCCCGCTCTGTTTTACCTGTTGAAATGGAGGGAAAACTTTGATATAATATATCGTTATCTTGAAAATGACGGCCCCCGCGGCCGGAGAGGAGGGACAGGCTATGAAATACCAGCGCTGGGACCTGCGCCGCCCCGGCGCCCCCGCCGCCCGCCGCTCGCTGGAGCGGGCGGGGCTGTCCCCCCTGTGCGCCGCGCTGCTCTGCGCCCGGGGGCTGGACGATCCCCAAAAGGCCGCCCAGTTCCTCTCCTGCGGCCCGGAGCGGTCCCACGACCCCTTCCTCCTCAAGGACATGGACCGGGCGGTGGCGCGCATCCGCGCCGCCATCGTCGGCGGGGAGCGGGTGTGCGTCTACGGCGACTACGACGTGGACGGCATCACCGCCACCTGCCTGCTCACCGAGGCCCTGGCCTGGCAGGGGGGGGACGTGGTCAGCTACATCCCCGACCGCACCGAGGAGGGCTACGGCCTCAACCCCGGGGCGGTGGCCCGACTGGCCGGGCAGGGGGTGAAGCTCATCGTCACGGTGGACTGCGGCATCACCGCCGTAGACGAGGTGGAGTTCGCCCGCTCCCTGGGGGTGGACGTGGTGATCACCGACCACCACCACTGCAAGGACCGGCTGCCCGCCGCCGCCGCGGTGGTGGACCCCCGGCGGGAGGACTGCGCCTATCCCTTCCCGGAGCTGGCCGGGGTGGGGGTGGCCCTCAAGACCGCCCAGGCCCTGGTCCCCCCCGAGCAGCGGGAGGGGGTGTTCCGCCGTTTCGGCGAGCTGGCCGCCATCGGCACCGTGGCCGACGTGATGCGCCTGACCGACGAGAACCGCGCCCTGGTCCGTCAGGGGCTGGAGCTGCTGGCCAACACCCGGCGCCCCGGCCTGCGCGCCCTGCTGCGGGAGGCGGGGCTGGACCCCGGCGGCGCCCCCACCGCCGTCACCATCGGCTATGGTCTGGCCCCCCGGATCAACGCCGCGGGCCGGATGGAGCAGGCCATGGTGGCCCTGGA
Organism: uncultured Oscillospiraceae bacterium; assembly: GCA_910588495.1. Classification (GTDB taxonomy): domain Bacteria; phylum Bacillota; class Clostridia; order Oscillospirales; family Oscillospiraceae; genus Enterenecus. Next base: position 35,401 of record CAJUPU010000021.1, read on the forward strand.
GCTGCTGCTCACCCGGGACGAGGAGCGGGGCGAGGCCCTGGCCCACACCCTGTGCCGCCTGAACCGGGAGCGTCAGGCCATCGAGCTGGCCATATATGAACAGTGCGTGGAGCTGCTGGACGCCCAGCCCCCCGCCCCCGCCATCGTGCTGGCGGGCGAGGGCTGGCACCAGGGAGTGGTGGGCATCGTGGCCTCCCGGCTGACGGAGCGTTACGCCTGCCCCGCCTTCATGATCTGCCTGGAGCACGGCCAGGGCAAGGGCTCCTGCCGCTCCTTCGGCGGGTTCAACCTGTTCGCCGCCCTGGACCGGTGCGCCCCTTTGCTGGACGGCTACGGCGGCCACGAGATGGCGGCGGGCTTCACCATCCGGGAGGAGAACATCCCCGCCTTCCGGGACCAGGTGTGCCGCCTGGTGGACCTGCGCACCGGGGGCGCCCCCATGGAGGCCGCCATCGACGTGGACGCGGAGATCGACCACTGCGGCCAGCTCACCGCCCCCCAGGTGGAGTCCCTGTCCGACCTGGAGCCCTTCGGCACGGGCAACCCGAAGCCGGTGTTCCTGCTGCGGGGGGTGTGCGTGCTGTCCTGCTGCGACGTGGGGGGCGGGCGGCATTTGAAGATGAAGCTGCGGCGGGACGGGGCGGTGCTGGACGCCATCTTCTTCTCCGCCAACGCCGCCGCCTGCGGCGTGTCCGCCGGGGACCGGCTGGACGTGGTCTTCACCCCCCAGATCAACGAGTTCCGGGGCAGCCGCACCGTCCAGCTCCAGGTCTGCGACCTGCGCCCCGCCCCCACCCGGGCCCAGCTGGAGCAGGAGCTGTTCCAGCGCCTCCAGGCAGGGACGGAGCTGTCCCGGTGGGAGGCCGGGCTGCTGCTCCCCTCCCGGCAGGACTTCGCCCGGCTGTGGCGGTTTTTGGAGCACAACTGCGTGGGCGGCTGGATGGAGGCCGGGCCCGCGCTGCTGCGCCAGGCGGCCCGCCAGGGCGACGGGCGCAGCGCCTACGGCCGGACCCTGGTGTGCCTGCACGTGATGGGGGACCGGGGGCTGATCCGGCTGGAGCGGGACCAGCTCCATCTGTGCCGCCCGGAGAACAAGGTGGACCTGGAGCAGGCCCAGCTGATGCGCCGCCTGCGGGCATTTTTAGAGGACGAGACTATATGAGGGGGGACCTGTCATGGACCTGGCCCATGAGAGATACGAACGATTAGAACAGCACATCCTGGCCAACAACCCGGACGCGGACGTCACGCGCATACGGGCGGCCTTCGAATACGCCAACGACCACCACGGGCCCCAGCTGCGCAAGAGCGGCGAGCCCTATATCATCCACCCCATCGCCGTGGCCGAGATCATCAACGAGCTGGACCTGGACCCGGACTCCATAGTGGCCGCCCTGCTCCACGACTGCATCGAGGATACCGACTCCACCCACGACGACATCGCCCGGCTGTTCTCCCCCCAGGTGGCCGACCTGGTGGAGGGGGTCACCAAGCTCACCCGGATGCAGTACACCTCCCGGGAGGACGAGCAGATGGAGAACCTGCGCAAGATGTTCATGGCCATGGCCAAGGACGTGCGGGTGATCCTGATCAAGCTGTGCGACCGGCTGCACAACATGCGCACCCTCCAGTACCAGTCCGACAAGAAGCAGAAGGAGAAGGCCCTGGAGACCATGGAGGTCTACGCCCCCATCGCCCACCGCCTGGGGATGCAGAAGCTGAAATGGGAGCTGGAGGACCTGTCCCTGGAATATCTGGACCCGGTGGGCTACCACGACGTGCGGGAGGAGCTGGACCATATCACCACCCTCCACGCGGGCTTCGTGGACAACATGCAGGCCCACATCGAGGGGCGGCTGTCGGAGGAGGGGGTGAAGTGCAGGGTCTACGGGCGGCTCAAGCACATCTACTCCATCTACCGCAAGATGTACTCCCAGGGCAAGACCCTCAACGAGATCTTCGACCTGTACGCCTTCCGGGTGATCGTGGACGATATCCCCGCCTGCTATAACGTGCTGGGCTGCATCCACGACATGTTCAAGCCGGTGCTGGGCCGGTTCAAGGACTATATCGGCACCCCAAAGCCCAACGGCTACCAGTCTTTGCACACCACCGTGGTGGGGCGGGACGCCATCCCCTTCGAGGTGCAGATCCGCACCTGGGACATGCACCAGACGGCGGAGTACGGCGTGGCCGCCCACTGGAAGTACAAGCAGGGGATGGCCAACCAGCGCCTGGGCACCGAGCGGGACTTCGAGTGGGTGCGCAAGCTGCTGGAGAGCCAGCAGGACACCGACCCCGACGAGTTCGTGCGCACCCTCCGGGTGGACATGTTCGCCGACGAGGTGTTCGTGTTCACCCCCAACGGCGACGTGAAGAGCCTGCCCGCCGGGGCCACCCCCATCGACTTCGCCTACTCCATCCACTCCGCCATCGGCAACTCCATGACGGGGGCGCGGGTAAACGGGCGGATCGTCACCTTCGAGACCCCGCTGAAAAACGGCGACATCGTGGAGATCATCACCTCCAGATCCGCCCGGGGGCCCAGCCGGGACTGGATGAAGATCTGCAAGTCCAACGAGGCCCGCAACAAGATCCGCCAGTGGTTCAAGAAGGAGCGCCGGGAGGAGAACATCGCCACCGGCCGGTCCATGTTCGAGTCGGAGCTGAAGCACGCGGGGCTGTCCCTGGGGGCCATCACCGCCAACGCCGACCTGCTGGACATCCTGCTCAAGCGGGTGCGGTGCGGCCAGCTGGACGAGCTGTACGCCGCCATCGGCTACGGCGGGCTGTCCGCCCAGAAGGCCGCCGCCCGCATCAAGGAGGAGATGACCCGGCTGGGCCGGCTGGAGCGCCAGCGGGCGGAGGCCGAGGCCATACAGGCCGCCGCCTCCACGGGGGAGACCGTGTACCCCTCCACCCCCAAGGACTCCATCCTGGCCCCCAAGCGGTCCAGCAGCGGCATCATCGTGTCCGGGCTGGACAACTGCATGGTGAAGTTCTCCAAGTGCTGCACCCCCGTCCCCGGCGACCCGGTGACCGGGTTCATCACCAAGGGCTACGGGGTGTCCATCCACCGGCAGGACTGCCCCAACGCCGACCCGGCCAGGCGCCGCCCGGAGGAGGAGGGCCGCTGGGTGAAGGTGTCCTGGGCCCAGGCCCCCGACGCCGCCTACCGCACCTCCATCGAGATCTCCGCCAAGGACCGGGACGGCCTGACCCTGGACGTGGCCATGGCCCTGTCCGCCGCCAAGGTGAAGGTGAACAACCTGTCCGCCCGGAGCCAGCCCGACGGCTACGCTACCATGAACCTGGAGCTGGCCGTCAAGGACCAGAAGGAGCTGGCCGGGGTCATCAACAAGCTGTCCCAGGTCCCGGGGGTGTTCCTGGTCAAAAGGGCCGGGGGCTGACCCCAGCCCTCCGGGGGGTCACTTTCTCTCCCGCGAGAGAAAGTGACCAAAGAGCGCGCATAGGGGGGCGTGCCCCCCTATGTACCCCCCTTTACGGGAGAGCCCGATACGTTCGGCGGGCTTGACCTTTCCGGCGCGTGCGGCTTTCCACACCGGTGCTTCTAGTTGTGCTGCCGCCGGTATCTGGTCATTGGGCCGGGGCAGGTCTATCGCTGTGCGCCTCCGCGGCGGACCGTTCGTTCGTTTATGATAAAAGGAGCCTGATTTTACGTGTCAGAATGTACGTTCCAGCCGCTTTTATTTGGCGGCGATATCAATGTGTACAGCGTGGCCCGGGCCTTCCACGAGGCCTACGGCGTGAAGAGCGTGGCCTTCGGCAAGTTCGCCGCCACCTTCCCCTGCGCCTTCAGCGCCATCATCGACTACCGCCCCTGCCTGGAGAACGAGGAGGAGGCGGCCTTCCTCCAAAACGTGAAGGACGTGGCGGCGGAGTTTTCCGATAAGACGGTGCTGGTGGTGGGCTGCGGGGACAGCTATGTCAAGCTGTGCGCCCACCTGAAGGACCGGTTCCCCCCCAACGTGAAGTGCAATTATATCAGCGGGGACATGCTGGACAAGCTCACCGACAAGGAGCAGTTCTACGCCCTGTGCGGCCAGTACGGCATCGACCACCCCGCCACCCTCGTCTATGACCCCTCCATGGGCCATGACGTTTCCCTGCCCTGGGACCCCCCCTATGTGGCCAAGCCCGCCGACGGGGTGGCCTACTGGGCCACCGGCCACCGGGAGCTGAGAAAGGTGTATATCTGCCCCAGCCGGGAGGAGCTGCTGGCCGCCCTGGACCAGGTGTACGCCGCGGGCTACCCCGGCAAGATGATCGTGCAGGAGTTCATCCCCGGCGACGACACCTATATGCGGGTGCTCACCAACTACTCCGACACCCAGGGCAGGGTGAAGCTGATGTGCCTGGGCCACGTGCTGCTGGAGGAGCACTCCCCCCACGGCATCGGCAACCACGCCGTGATCGTCACCGAGCACGACCAGCAGCTGTGCGGCAAGATCCGGGCCATGCTGGAGGACCTGGGGTACGTGGGCTTCTCCAATTTCGACATCAAGTTCGACCGCCGGGACGGCAGGTACAAAGCCTTCGAGATCAACACCCGCCAGGGGCGCAGCAACTACTACGTCACCGGGGCGGGGCACAACATCGCCCGGTATCTGGTGGACGACCTCATCGAGGGAAAGGACCTGCCCCTCACCGTGGTGCAGGACCGCTCCCTCTGGCGGATGATCCCCCGGGGGCTGGCCTATAAGTTCATCCCCAAGCGGTTCCATCCGGAGATGAAGGCCCTGATCCGGGCCGGGGCCGACCACCACTCCATGGAGTACCGCCCGGACTACGCCCCCAAGCGCGTCTGGCGGATCTGGAAGAACCACATCGGCAACTGGGTCCGGTTCAACAAGTACTGCGCCGTTCCAAAGGAGGAGCAATGAGGCAAGAAGCGAAATTAGGGGTGCTGGGCGGCATGGGGCCCCAGGCCACCCAGGTATTCTACCAGTTCGTGCTGGACCGCACCGACGCGGCGAAGGACCAGGACCACCTGCCCGCCCTCATCCTGTCCGACACCGGCATCCCCGACCGCACCGCCGCCATCCTGTCCGGCGACACCGAGGGGCTGTACCAGCGGCTGCGGTCGGACGCGAAGCTGCTGGAGCAGTGCGGCTGCACCGCCCTGGCCATCCCCTGTAACACCTCCCACTACTTCGCCGACCGGCTCCAGGGGGAGCTCACCGCTCCCATCATCCACATGCCCCGGGAGACGGCCAGGGCCCTGGCGGCCCAGGGGAAAAAGCGCCCCGGCATCCTGGGCACCGACGGCACCATCCAAATGGGACTGTATCACAGGGAGTGCGCCGCGGTGGGCATGGAGGCGGTGTCCCCCGACCCGGACACCCAGAAGCTGGTGATGTCCATCATCTACGACGAGATCAAGCAGGGGGAGACGGGCAGCCGGGACAAGTTCGCCAAGATCCACCAGGCCATCCGGAGGGCCGGGTGCGACTGCGCCATCCTGGCCTGCACCGAGCTGTCCGTGTTCTCCACCTACCACGCCCTCCCCCCCTTCTACGTGGACGCCATGATGGTGCTGGCGGAGCGGGCGGTGGAGCGGTGCGGCTATCCCCTGCGGACGATCTAGGAGGTCTTTGCCATGGAACTGACGCGGTTCTCCCTGGGCGAGTATATCCATCTGCTGGACGGGCTGGGCCAGCTGGCCGCCCCCCTGCCCCAGGGGCTGGAGCTGGAGCGGAGGGTGGAGCTGGTGTCCTACAGCTCCAAAGAGGCGGTGCCCGGCACCCTGTTTGTCTGCAAGGGGGCCCACTTCAAGCCGGACTACCTGGCCGACGCCGCCCGCCGGGGGGCCTTTGCCTATGTCAGCCAGGTCCCCTATCCCCAGGTGGACCTGCCCTGCCTCCTGGTCAAGGACATGCGGCGGGTGCTGGCCCCTCTGGCGGTGAAGTATTACAACGACCCGTCCCAGACGCTGAAGGTGATCGGCATCACCGGCACCAAGGGCAAGTCGTCCACCGCCTACTACCTGAAGCATATCCTGGACGAGCACCTGGCCCCGAAGGGCCGGACCTGCGGGGTGATTTCCTCCATCGACACCTGGGACGGGGTGGAGCGGTTCGAGTCCCACCTCACCACCCCCGAGCCCCTGGAGCTGCAAAAGCACTTCGCCAACGCCCTGGCCTCCGGCATGGAGTACCTGGTGATGGAGGTGTCCAGCCAGGCGCTGAAATACCACCGCACCCTGGGGACCCGGTTCGCCGCCGCCGCCTTTTTGAACATCGGCACCGACCACATCTCCCCCATCGAGCACCCGGACTTCGAGGACTATTTCGGCTCCAAGCTGAAGATCTTCGCCCAGGCGGCGCTGTCCTGCGTCGATCTGGACTGCGGCCACGCCGCCCGGGTGCTGGACGCCGCCCAGGGGAGCTGTCCCGTGGTGCTCACCTTCTCCCGGCACGACCCCGCCGCCGCGGTGTACGGCCACGACGTGCGCAAGGTGGGGGACGACATCCTCTTCCAGGTGGACGCCGCCCAGCTCTCCGGGCAGTACCGGCTGACCATGCCGGGGCTGTTCAACGTGGACAACGCCCTGGCGGCGATCGCCGTCTGCCGGGGGCTGGATATCCCGCTGGAGGCGGTCCGGGCGGGGCTGGCCAAGGCCCGGGTGCCCGGGCGGATGGAGGTCTATTCCAGCGCCGGCGGCGAGGTCACCGCCATCGTGGACTACGCCCACAACCGCATGAGCTTTGAGACCCTGTTCCGCTCCGTGGTCCAGGAGTACCCCGGGCGGCGGATCGTCACCGTGTTCGGCTGTCCCGGCAGGAAGGCCTTCGACCGCCGCCGGGACCTGGGGGAGGTCTCAGGCGCGTATTCCGACCTGGTGGTGCTCACCGAGGAGGACTCCGGCGAGGAGGACACCGTGTCCATCTGCACGGAGATCGCCGCCCACGTGGCCTGTCCCCACGAGATCCAGCCCAACCGGGGGGAGGCCATCCGCCGGGCGGTGATGAGCTGCCAGGTCCCCTCCGTCCTGCTCATCACCGGCAAGGGGGCGGAGACCCGCCAGAAGCGGGGGCTGGAGTATATCGACACGCCGTCGGACGTGGAGTACGTCCAGGCGTTTTTGCGGGAGTGGGACGCCAAACAAGGGCCGCGCAGCCTGTAGCCGCGCTGCTCACGACGGCTCCGCAACCTAAAGTTGCGCTCTATTTGGTGGCCGCAACCGCCCCTTTTTGATAAGATGGGCCCATCAAAAGGAGGTAATGTCATGGCAACAAATTACGTTGTAGCGATCCCTGTACTGCTCCTCGCCCTCGCGCTTTGGGCCCTTTTCATCTATGTGGTCGTGCTGATCGTCCGGGCCCTGCGGAAGTACCTACGCTCCAATCAGGAGGGCAAAAGCCCGCCGGAGCAGATCAAGAGCCTGGGTGAGGCCCTCAAGGCCCGCCGCACCCAGCGGGGCTTCACCCAGGAGTATGTGGCCGAGGCCCTGGGCGTCAGCCGCCAGGCCGTCAGCAAATGGGAGAACGGCTCCTCGGAGCCCAGCACCGCCAACCTGATGGCCCTGGCCAAGCTCTACGGCCTGTCGGTGGACGAGCTGCTCCACAGCGCAGAATAAGCGAAAAAACGTCCCTCTCACCCGGTGAGAGGGACGTTTTTCTGCCCGGATTCATAGATTGGGGAAAACTCCATAGGAGGTCTCCCCATGAAGCTGTCCCAGCTGTTGTCCGCCCTGGGCGGGTCCTGCGCCCAAGATCCCGAGATCCGCCAGCTCACCTGCGACTCCCGGGAGGCGGCCCCCGGCGCCCTGTTCGCCGCCCTGCCCGGCCACCGCGCCGACGGCCGCGCCCACATCCCCGAGGCCCTGTACCGGGGCGCCGCCGCCGTGGTGTGCGCCCCGCCCCTGCCCCAGGGCGTCCCCGGCGCCGCCGTGGACGATCCCCGGGCCGCCCTGGCCCTGCTGGCCGCCCAGTTCTACGGCCGCCCCGGGGACGCTCTGTCCCTCATCGCCGTCACCGGCACCAAGGGCAAGACCACCACCGCCCACATGATCCGGGACATCCTGTCCGCCGCCGGGTACAAGACCGGCATGATCGGCACCCTGGGGGCGTACATCGGCCGGGAAAAGCTGTCCGACAGCCCCAACACCACCCCCGAGCCCATCGCCCTCCACCGGACCCTGCGGCAGATGGCGGACGCCGGGTGCGCCTATGTGGTGCTGGAAGCGTCCTCCCAGGCCATGAAGCTCCAGCGCCTGCACGGCCTCACCTTCGACGCCGGAGTGTTCCTGGACCTGTCTCCGGACCACATCGGCCCCGGCGAGCACGCCGACCTGGAGGAGTACCGCGCCTGCAAAGCCGCCCTCTTCCGCCAGTGCCGCCGGGCGGTGGGCAACATGGACGATCCCGCCTGGCCCACCATGGCCGCCCAGCTCCCCAAGGGCGCTCCCGCCTCCACCTTCGGCTTCCACCCGGCGGCGGACGTGCGCGCCCTGGCCATCGAGCCCGACCCCGACCGCCCCCTGGCCCTCCGCCTCACCGCGGCGGGCGCGCCCCGCTACCACATCCCCCTGCCCGGGCGGTTCAACGGCCTGGACGCCCTGGCCGCCGTGGCCCTCAGCCGCGAGCTGGGACTCAACGACGGCGCAGTGCGGGCGGGGCTGGCCCACGTGCGCGTGCCGGGCCGGGCCCAGCGCGTCCCCATCCCCGCCCCCTTCGAGGTGATCGTGGACTACGCCCACAACGGCGCCAGCTTCGACGCCCTGCTGTCCGCCCTGGCGGAGCACCACCCCCGCCGGATCCTCGCCGTGTTCGGCGCGGGGGGCGACCGCCCCAAGCTGCGCCGCGCCGACATGGCCCGCTCCGCCGCCCGGTGGGCGGACTACGCCGTGGTCACCACCGACAACCCCCGCTCTGAGCGCCCGGAGGACATCTGCGGCCAGATCTCCGCCGCCCTGGGGGACTTCCCCCACGAGGTGGTCCCCGACCGCCGCGCCGCCATCTTCCGGGCGCTGGAACTGGCCCGGCCCGGCGATGTGGTGGCTCTGCTGGGCAAGGGCCACGAGGAGCACATCGAGGAGCAGGGCGTCCGGCGGCCCTGGTCGGAGGTGGAGGCGGTCCAGGCGTATTTCGCCGTGCAACGTTGACGCGGTCCCCGTTTTTCCTGCATTATGTTACAGAAAGATCTCCCGTTGCCCCCGGACGGGCAACACCGCCCGGTCATCCCTCCCCTTGTGGGAGGGATGAAAGATGCAACACACAGACAAGTACAAGCTGGATCTCATCGAAAAGGAGGACGCCTTTTCCCCGGACGCGCTGAACGAGAACACCCAAAAGGTAGAGGCGGCCCTGATCGCCCACGAGGGGGCGGTGAAAGAGGTGACGGACGGCCTGGACCAGCGGGTGACGGTGCTGGAGGCGAAAAAGTTCGCGGTGGGCACCTACAAGATCGAAATGGACGAGACGCTGAACATCCAGGTGGGCTTTACGCCCATCGCGCTCTATGTGGGGCAGTCCTGGAGATTTTTCCCCGTCCACGGGCTGATCCTGCCCGGCGACACCTATATCCCGCCCTTCCTTCAGATCGTGGAGGGGGGCTTCACCACCAACATCGTGGACGGCCACACGGGCTATCCCGGCACCTATCACTACATCGCCTTCGGCTGAGCGCGAGGAAAAGCCCCCCGGGAATTCCCGGGGGGCCTTTTTTGCTGTGAGATCGGGTCTTGCTTTCCCTGCCGCGGAGCTCAGTTCATGACGAAGCTGCCGCTGCTCAGGGGGGTGCCAGTGGCCTGACCCACGATCGTGTAGGTGTAGGTGCCAACCTCAAGCACATTCCCGATAGTGGTGTTAGAGCTCGTACCGCTGACAAAGTTGATCACGAAATACTTGGCTCCGACCACAGACGCGGGCTCCGCCTCTTGGAACACGGGCACACCATTCTTATAGATGGTGAGCGTAGCGCCAGAAGTCTCGGAGGCAGACCCAACGAACGGGAAGTACAGGAACTCATTCGCATTGCTCACGCCAGCGGCGGTAGTCTTAGCGTTGGGGCTGTACACCACGTTGTTCGGACCAACACCCTTGATGATGGCGGTCAGAGCGGCATCGGTGGTACCGGTAGAAACAGTGCCACCCAGATTCGTCACGCCCAGGCCGGGCTTACCAGCCTCAACGGTGACCTCGCCGCCCGGAGTCACGTTCGGGTCGGTGGCCACGTAGATCTCCACGATGGACTTCACCGCGTTCTGCTCATAGACGATGGTGACGTCGTTGTGAACGCTCTTGTTCAGGTAGTCCAGAATGGCGGACTCCTGGTTCACGCTCATGCCCAGGCCCACGACCTTGGAGTTCGGGGTCAGGAAGTAGGTCTCGACACCATTCACGGAGATGGAGCGGCGGGAGGCATCGTAGGTGATCTGGGACTCACCAGCGGTGGTAGCGCCGCCAGCGGGCTCCTCCATGTCGTTGTAGTAGATGGCCTCGGTGGTGGCGGTGTAGGGGTTGCCGAACTTGCTGTTGACGGAGCCCAGACCGAACGCGGTACCGGTGGCATAAGGCTCGGTCTTGACGTTTGCCCAGTCAGCGGCCTTCAGATCCTTAGCATCGTAGTTGTCGCTGTTAGCATAATCGTACAGCACGTAAGGCTGATTGACAGCGCCGCTGCTCATCACGTTGCTCACCACGCCGCCGGTCAGCTGGAGGGCGAACAGGTGGCCCTTATAGCCCTGGCTGTTCTTCACGGCGTTGAACTCGTCCTCATCGTCGAAGGTGACGGTGGTGGGCTCGCCGTTCAGCCAGCCGAACATGGTGCCCTTCTTGTCCACGCCGTTCCACTGGGCAGCGCCGCCGTTGTAGTAGAACAGGCCGTAGGTGGTGGTGCCCTCGATGCTGCCGGTGACGTACACGTACTCGGCGCGGCCGTCGTTGTCGGTGTCGGCCCAGTCGATCTCGGAGCTGGCGGCGATGGCCACGTCGCCGGGCAGATCGCTCAGGGTGTAGCACTTGATGTTCTGATCGTCGGTGCCGTCGTTCACCATGATCTTGGTTTCGCCGTCCATCCACGCGATGCGGGCGGCGCCGCTGTTCACGGAGATGTAGGCCAAGTTCTTGTACAGCTTGCTGTCGCCAGCCGTACCAGCGGCGCCGTGGTTGAAGTGGCCCACGTACTTGCCGTCATTGGAGGTAGCGGCCGTGCCGGTATCGACGCCGCCCACCTCGATGGCGGTCATCTTGCCGTCGGCAGTGGCCTCGAACTTGAACAGGTTGCCCTTGATGATGCCGAAGTAGCCATCGGCATCCTGGGCGGTGTACGTACCCTCAACGTCGGCGTTGACGGAGGCCACGGGAGCCACGTGCAGGTTGCCGCCGGCTGCGGCGATCGTGCCGGTGTAGCTGGCAAAGGCCTTAGCCTTCATGGTGTCGCCGGCAGCGCCCGCGTTATAGTCGTACACGGGGACCAGCTCCACGGTGTTGGCCGCCTTCTGCATCACAGTACCGGCGGTAGGCGGTGATGTCGGTGCCGCCAGCGATAGCGCCGCCCATCAGGAACTTGTCGATGTTGATGGTGGCCTCGGTGCCGTCGGCGTACAGCACCTTGGCATAGGTCTTAGCGGTGCCGTCGGTGTTGGTCTCGCCCTGGTTGAAGGAAGTCCAGATGCTGGTGATGACGCCGTAGTTCACCGTATCAGGCACGTAGTCGATGCCGATCAGGTTGCCCTTGGTGTCGAAGTACCAGGCGAAGGTGGTGTTGGTCTTGGTGCTCGCAACGTCCAGGAACAGGGTCATCTGGTCGTTGTAGTCCTTGCCGTCCACAGTGTGCTTGGCCTGGTTCCAGTAGGTCACGGTCTGCTTGCCCAGCACGGGGTCGGTCTTCTGCACCACGGTGATGTGGTTGTTCTTGTCGTTGGCGTAGTTGACGCCCTTGTCCTGGAGGCGGTTGGTCTCAAAAGCGGCCTTGTTGGCGGCCTCCACGCTGTTGTTGAACAGGTGGTTCAGGCCGCTGCCGTTGTCGAGACCGGCATTGGCAGCAGTGGGATCATCCGGGGCCTCACCATCAGTCGCGTCGATGGCCGCGTCGTTCTGGGTGTAGTCGGTCCAGCCCTTGATCAGCACCTTGTCGCCCTTGGCGTAGGTCCAGTTCTCGCTGGACTTCTCGGCCCGGTGCTCGCTGGTGTTGCGGGTGACGGTGTCGGTGGCAAACGAGCCAGCGGGCACATTGGCGGGCTCGTAGGCGTCGGTCTTGTCGGACACGCCCACGGCCTGGCCGTCATACACGTCCAGATACAGGTAGGAGGGGACGATCACATGGCCGGCGGGATCCAGCACGCGCTCGGTCACGTTGGTGACGGTGGCCAGATAGGTGTCCACCATGGTGCACCAGGGCTCCATCTTGCCCACGAAGGGGCTCTCCACCTTGTACCAGAACTTGGTCTCGCGGCCCTGGCCGCCCACGCGGGTGACGGTGTCGATGGCCACGATGTTATACGCGGTGGTGATGGGGCTGTTGCGGTTGACATACAGCTTGAAGTTCTCGCTCTTGCTGATGTCCAGGTCGTGGGCCACGTCGCACTCGTGGACGCCGGCGGCGTCATAGCTCACGGTGGGCGCGGGGGTGACGGTGGCCACCACGTTGTAGCCCTTGGCGTCGGAGTCGGTCACCACGGTGGCGCCGTAGACGGGCAGCCAGGTGGTGGTGTTGTAGCGGGCGTTGCCCTGGCTGTCCTTCAGGTGGCTGCCGCCCTTGACCCAGTAGTAGCCGGGGGTGCCCCACTCATCGACCTCCCGCCAGCCGGTGGGATCGACGAACAGGCCGAAGGTCTTTTGGCCCAGGGTGGGGTTCTTCTTGGTCTCGGTGATGCTGATCTTGTCGCTGTACTGCAGAGCGGGGGTGTAGGTCACGGTGGGGACCAGCACCGCGGTCTGGAACAGCAGATCGGCCACCACGTCGCGGCGGGCGGACATGGTCAGGGTGGTCTCGAAGTTGGCGTTCTTCACGTTGTTGGTGATGCCCAGGTTCTTGGACAGAGAGGCCACGTTGGTCTGCCAGGAGGGGCCGGTGAACTCGCCGTTCTTGTCATAGCCCACCACGCGCAGGATCATGGCCAGCGCCTGGTAGCCGGTGACGGAGTCATAGGGGTTGAAGGTGGTGGGGCTGGTGCCCTTGATGTACTGGGCGTTGGCGCAGTAGCCCACGTAGCCCGCGAACCACTCGTCCCGGGGGACGTCGGTGAAGTTGCCGTAGTCGGCGTAGATCTTCACCTGCTTGCCCTCCACATCGCCGGTGGCGATGCGGTAGATGATGGCAGCCACCTCGGCGCGGGTGATGGTGTCGCCGGGGCGGAAGCCGCCTTCGTCGCCCTGGAAGACCTTCAGCCCGGTCAGGACCTGCACGGCTTCTTTGAACTCTTCCGTGATGTTGTCCTTATCCGGGTAGTCCTTATAGTCCACGGCGCCGGCGGACAGCATGAGGCTGAACGCCATGACCATGGCCAGGACCAGGGCGAGAAGCTTCTTCAAGTTTCTCATTGGATCTGTTTCCTCCTTGTATGTTTTTGCCGATTTTTCGCGACATTTCGGCGGCTTGGATCGGGATGAGCCATCCTCTTTGATTTTCCTTCTTTATCCTGATATCTCCTGACTTTCCCAATTTTCTCCCCGGTATGCCCAGGATATCTCCCATATCCATCCGATCCAGGGCATTTCTTCCACCCCTGGCCCGCCCCGCGGTTTTTTTCTCCCCTGGAGTGGCCTTTCCGGCCGATTTTGAGGAAATAAGAGGAAAGGCGCTCCTATCAGCGGGCGGGGGACGATACTCCTTGACACCGGGCCAAAAATGTACTATTGTTAAGGGTGGTGAAAATTGCCGTGCGCTTTTGACCCGGCAAAAACAGCGGACACGGGCTGGTGAGCAAAAAATGGTAAACTTTGTCATCCTGTTGGAGTGCCTTGGCATATGCCTGACCTTCGTGGCTCTGATCCTCCTGCTCAACGGGGACGGGGCCCGGGAGCAGAAGCTGCTGATCTTCATCATGTGCGGCTCGCTGGTGCAGAACGTGGGCTATCTGCTGGAGCTCACCGCCCCCACCGTGGAGGCCGCCGTGGCGGCGGTGACGGTGGAGAACGTGGGCTCCGCCTTCGTCCCGCTGTGCTACTGCTGGTTCACCTATACTTACTGCTACGCGCCCCCGCCCAAAAAGCTGCTGCGCATCCTGGGCGCCGTCAACTTCCTGGTGCTGCCCTCGGTGTTCTTCAACTGGAACGGCCTGTTCTACCAGCAGTTCGAATGGCTGTCCACCGCCGACGGCTTCCGCTATGTGAGCATCTCCTACGGCCCCTTATACAGCCTGTTCATGCTCACCCGCATCGTGATCCCCTACATCCTCTCCATCCACACCCTGGTGCGGGCGGTCCGCCAGCGCTCGGACCGGCAGATCAGCCGCCAGTACAAGACCATCCTGGCCATCTCCACCCTGCCCGTCATCGCTCTGGCCGCCTATGTGCTCAAGGTGTTCAACGTCTTTGACCTGACCCCGGTGACGCTGGCCCTGTCCATGTCCATGGTGGCCATCGTGGTGTGGAGCCGCCGCAACTACGACTTCCGCCACCTGGCGGCGGAAAAG
>CAJUPU010000022.1 GCA_910588495.1 uncultured Oscillospiraceae bacterium
CAGGTGATGCTGCTCACCGGCGGGCCGGGCACCGGCAAGACCACCTCCCTGCGGGGGGTGCTGGCCCTGTTCGAGACCCTGGGGCTGGCCACCGCCCTGGCCGCCCCCACCGGCCGGGCGGCCAAGCGCATGGGGGAGACCTGCGGGGCGGAGGCCCTCACCATCCACCGCCTGCTGGAGACCAAGCTGGACCCCTTCACCGGCCAGCTGGCCTTCACCAAGAACCAGGACGACCCCCTGGAGGTGGACGCGGTGATCGTGGACGAGACGTCCATGGTGGACGTGTCCCTGATGGCGGCGCTGCTGGCCGCCCTCCGGGCAGACTGCCGCCTGGTGCTGGTGGGCGACCCGGACCAGCTCCCCTCCGTGGGCCCCGGCAACGTGCTGGACCACCTGATCCGCTCCAAGGCGGTGCCCGCGGTGTCGCTGACGGAGATCTTCCGCCAGTCCCAGCAGAGCGCCATCGTCATGAACGCCCACGGGGTGGACCGGGGGATCGTGCCGGACCTGAACAACAAGGCCAGGGACTTCTTCTACCTGGGCCGGCGGGACGCCCCCCGGACGGTGGACACCATCGTGGAGCTGTGCAAGACCCGCCTGCCCCAGAACATGGGCATCCCCCCCGAGCAGATCCAGGTGCTCACCCCCACCCGGAAGCGGGGGGCGGGGACGGCGGCGCTGAACCGGGCCCTCCAGGAGGCCCTCAACCCTGCCGCCGAGGGCAAGAGCGAGCGGGCCTTCGGCCCCTACATCTTCCGGGAGGGGGACCGGGTGATGCAGGTGAAGAACAACTACGACCTGTTCTGGGAGGACCCGGACACCGGGGAGAAGGACCTGGGGGTGTTCAACGGGGACATCGGCACCATCCTGGAGGTGACGGTGGGGGGGATCACCGTGTCCTTCGACGGGCGGCTGGTGGCCTATCCCCCGGAGCTGCTGGGGGAGCTGGAACCCGCCTACGCCGTCACCGTCCACAAGGCCCAGGGCAGCGAGTACCGGGCGGTGATCCTGGCCCTGAGCGACGTGCCCCCCTCCCTGCTGGCCCGGGGGGTGCTGTACACCGCCATCACCCGGGCCCGGGAGCTGTTCATCCTGGTGGGGGACGGCGAGCTGATGGCCCGGATGGTGGCCAACGACCGGCAGGCCCGGCGGTATTCCGCGCTGCGCACCCGCTTGCTGCGGGAGACGGGAATGGAGGCTTGACGATGAAAGACAAAGAACAAACGATCCGGCGCTGGTTCGAGATGTGGCTGCGCCGGTCGGACGAGGGCGCGGAAGAGCTGTTCGACCGGGACGCGGTGTACATCGAGAGCTGGGGGCCGGAGTACCACGGGCTGGACAAGATCCGCCACTGGTTTCAGGAGTGGAATACCCGAGGCGTAGTTTTGCGCTGGGACATCAGGCAGTTTTTCCACAGAGGGGACCAGAGCGTGGTGGAATGGATCTTTGAAAACCGGATGGAGAACGGAAAGCCAGAGGCCTTTGAGGGCATGAGCCTCATCCGCTGGACGGCGGAGGGGAAGATCGGCTCCCTCCAGGAGTTCGGCTGCAACCAGGACCGGTACGACCCCTATGCGGCCGGCCCGGAGCCCAGATTCCGGGAGGGCCCGGCCCTGTGGTTTTGAATCAGCGGACGGTTGACAACCGGCGTAAAATCGGATATGATAACGGGCAGACCACACCCAAGGAGATCATAGAGATGAAAAAGCCCTTCCTCACCCTGGCCCAGGCCCGGGAGATCGTCAAGACGTACCCCACCCCCTTCCACATCTACGACGAGCGGGGCATCCGGGAGAACGCCCGGGCGCTGCGCACCGCCTTCGCCTGGAACCCGGGGTTCAAAGAATATTTCGCCGTCAAGGCCACCCCCACCCCCGGCATCCTCAAGATCCTGCGGGAGGAGGGCTGCGGCGTGGACTGCGCCTCCCTCACCGAGCTGATGCTGTCGGAGCGGTGCGGCTTTTCCGGCAAGGAGATCGTGTTCTCCTCCAACGAGACCCCGGCGGAGGAGTTCCAGCTGGCCGACAAACTGGGTGCCTATATCAACCTGGACGACCTGACCCATGTGGACTTCCTCCACAAGGCCCTGGGCCGGGTGCCCCAGTGGGTGTGCTGCCGCTTCAACCCCGGCGGGGTGTTCACCCTGGGGGAGAGCGAGGAGGGCTTCCAGGTGATGGATGAGCCCGGCCAGGCCAAGTACGGCATGACCCGGCCCCAGCTGGCCCAGGCCTTCACCCGCCTGCGGGAGCTGGGGGCGGAGCACTTCGGCATACACGCCTTTTTGGCCTCCAACACCATCTCCAACGAGTATTACCCCGCCCTGGCCCGGCTGCTGTTCCAGACCGCCGCCGACGTGGCCCGGGAGACCGGGTGCCACGTGGCCTTCATCGACCTGTCCGGCGGGATCGGGGTGCCCTACCGCCCGGACCAGAGCGCCAACGACATCGCGGCGATCGGCGAGGGGGTGCGGCGGGCCTACGAGGAGATCCTGGTCCCCGCCGGGATGGGCGACGTGGCCATCTTCACCGAGCTGGGCCGGTTCATGCTGGCTCCCTTCGGCCATCTGATCACCACCGCCATCCACGAGAAGCACATCTACAAGGAATATATCGGGGTGGACGCCTGCGCCGCCAACCTGATGCGGCCGTCCATGTACGGGGCGTACCACCACATCACCGTGCTGGGCAAGGAGGACGCCCCCTGCGGCCAGGTGTACGACGTGGTGGGCTCCCTGTGTGAGAACAGCGACAAGTTCGCCATCGACCGGGCTCTGCCCGAGGTGGAGATCGGCGACCTGCTGGCCATCCACGACACCGGCGCCCACGGCTTCTCTATGGGCTATAACTACAACGGCAAGCTGCGCTCGGCGGAGCTTTTGCTGCGGGAGGACGGCTCGGTGGAGCTGATGCGCCGGGCCGAGACCCCCGATGACTATTTCGCCACGTTGATCTGGTGACGAACGGCGGCGGGCACGCCCCGCCGCCTCAGTATGCGCCTGTGATGGAATTGGTAGACATGCGAGATTTAGGTTCTCGTGCGGAAACGCGTGTGGGTTCGAGTCCCTTCAGGCGCACCACGCCGGGGCAAGCGGTAGGATGCTTGCCCCGGCGCTTTTTTGTGTCGGGAAGCGCCCGCTCCGCCGCGCCCCCTCAAAAAATTTTTTCTCCCGGCGCGACCGGCTCCTCTTTTTCCTGAGTAGATAAGTGAAAGGCCTTTCCCCATGTCAAGGAGGTGTTTGGATGGAAGATCGCAGCATCGTGGAGCTGTATTGGGACCGCTCCGAACGCGCGATATCCGAAACGTCAAACAAATACGGCAAATACTGCTACGCCATCGCCTATCACATCCTGGCCGACGCCGGGGACGCCGACGAGAGCGTGAACGACACTTACCTGGGGGCGTGGAACGCCATGCCCCCTCACCGCCCGTCAGTGCTGTCCACGTTCCTGGGCAAGATCACCCGGCGCATCTCCATCAACCGGTGGAGGGAGCGGACGGCGGACAAGCGGGGCGGGGGCCAGGTCCCCCTGGCCCTGGACGAGCTGTCCGAGGCGGTGTCGCCGGACACGCCGGAGGGAGCGGTGGACACCTGGGAGCTGGCCGCCGCCATCGACCGCTTCCTGGCGTCGCTGCCGGAGGCGGAGCGGGACCTGTTCGTGTGCCGCTACTGGTTTTTGACGCCCGTGGCTGAACTCAGCCGGAGGTTCAACTTCAGCCTGAGCAAGACCAAGTCCATGCTGTCCCGCACCCGTCGGAAGCTAAAAGCCCATTTGGAAAAGGAGGGAGCCATATGAACGCGCAGCGGCTGCTGGACGCCATGGAGCACATCAGCGACACCTACATCCTCCACGCGCAGGCCCGCCTGGGCTATTTCGCGCAGGCGGTCAAGCCCCGTCCCCGCCCGGTGCGGCGGATCTTCACCGTGGCCCTGGCGGCGGCGCTGGCCCTGCTGTGCACCCTGGCGGCGGCCATGGCGGTGAGCCCGCAGTTCCGGGAGGCGGTCATCTCCCTGTTCCAGATCGGCGAGGTGGAGCAGGTGCCCGACATCCCGGAGGAGGCAAACGAAGTGATCCAGATCGCCATCGGCGGTGAAGTGTCGGCCCAGTATGTGAAAGTGGTCGGCACTTGGAGCGCGGACAGCGGGCTGGGGCTCCTCCGGCGGCGGGATCCGGCCGATGGACAAGAGCATTTTTACGATGTGGCCGGCGGCGAGCTGGTGGAGGTGGGAGCAGACGCTTCCGAGATCTTCACCTCGGTGAGCTGGTACGGCCGGACCATCCCCGTCCATCTGCGCTTCTTTGTCTACCAGGACACGCTCTACCTCTATAATAGCTATGGCGGCTCCTGTGAGGAGGACAGCATGACCTTTCGGGTGGATCCCGAGCGTCTGGGCTCCCGCACCGACGTGGTCCTGCTGCGGGGCGAGTGCTACGGGTCGGAGGCCGACACCAACTGGGCCTGGGTCTGCGATCTGGACACCGGCGAGGTCCGGGACGTGCTGGCGGGCTTCGGCCCGGAGAAGTTCCCCTACATGGAGCGGGTCCTGCTGGCCGAAGATCTGAAGCACGCCCTGATCCGGGGGTGGGACGGCGCCTCCGACAGCGGAATAACGCCCTATCTGGCGGATCTGGAGGAAAAGACCTGCACGCCTCTGGGTCAGCTCATGGGCCTGGATATCCCCACCGCCTTCGGCAGCTATGAGGTCACGTTCTATGACAGCGACACCGTGCTGCTGGCCATGGCCCCCCTGTGGCGGCCCGAGCCCACCAACGTGTGGGCCTACCACATCCCCAGCGGCATGGTGACGCCCACGGCGGAAAACGAGGAGGAGCTCACCTCGATCACTCCCGAAGCCGACGTCTATGGTTGGGCGCTGGCCCAAAAGGTGGACGAGAACGGCAATGTCACCATCGTGGATCTGCGCACCGGGAGACAGGTCAAGCTGGAGGGCATCACCGCCGCCGACCGCTGCTATCTCAAGCTCAACAGCGCCCGGACCAGACTGTTATGGGTCGATCGGGTGGGCAGCAGTCTGAACCGCCTGGGCGTCATCGACCTGGAAAGCGGGGAGTTCAAAGCCTTTGCGCGGGAAAACATGGAACTGCAGTATGACGAAGACGTGTTTTGGCTGGATGACGACCGGGTCGTAACTAGGATGGACCTTCACACAGGCGACCACCAAGGCCCCAGCACGCTCAACGAATATTACCTGTGCATCTACGAATTTTGACGGGAGGGATCGAGAATGAAACGATACTGTCTGTCCCTTTTGGGGCTGCTTGCCGCCCTGTCCCTGGCCGGGTGCGGGGCAAAGGCGGAGGAGCCGTCCCCCGCGCCCGCCCCGCCCTCTCTGGCCCTGGAGAGCCTTGCGCCGCCCCCGCCTGTCCTGCCCGCCCCTTCCCCAACACCGCTCCCCACGCCGTCCCCAGCGCCCTCCGCCCAGCCCGAGGAGGGGAACTACTTTGACGGCGCCCTGTTCGTGGGCGACTCCATCATGGAGGGCATCCGCCAGTATGCGGCCGCCCAGCGCCAGGAGGGGGAGTCGCTGGGCACGGCCCGGTTCCTCACCACCACCATGGGGATCTCCCTGGCCGACCTGGCGGGGGAGCGGGACGGCGGCGTACGATTCAGCTGGCAGGGGGAGGAGCGGCCCCTGGAGGACATCGTGCGGGAGATCGCCCCCCGGCGGGTGTTCCTGCTGCTGGGGCTGAACGACCTGGCCTCCCACCCGGAGCCGGCGGTCGTGGACGTGGCGGCCTGCTACATCGATCTGATCCTCCGTCTCCGCTCGGCCTGCCCCGGGGTGGAGTTCATCGTCATCACCAACCCGCCCAAGGTGGCCTCCCGGTGGCTGCCGGACTACACCCCCAACCGAAACCTGGACAATGAGCTGATCGGCGGATTTGTGGACCAGCTCCGGGCGGTGTGCCCGGAGTGGAACATCCCCTATGTGGACGCCTACGAGGCGCTGAAGGACGAAAACGGCGCTCTGCCCGACGACTGCTGCCGGGATGGATACGTCCACCTGAACCACCGGGGCGCGGCGGTGGTGGTGGAGGCGCTGGAAGCCTTCGCCGAGGGGCGGTGACGGACATGCGCAAGTATCTGTGGGCGGCGCTTGCCCTCCTGCTGCTGTCCGGGTGCGGCGGGCAAACGCGGGAGCTGCCGCCCCCTGCCGATCTGTTCGCCGCCATCCAGGCCGAGGTGGAACTGCCGGAGATGATCGACACCGCCGGGACAGAGCTGGAGGCCCTCACCGGCATCGGGCCGGAGCTCTATGACAGCGCGGTGTGCTATCGTCTGCGGGAGGGCACCGCCCCCGACGAGATCATCCTTGTCCGGGGACGAGACGAAAGATCGGCCGCGGCCATCCAGGAACGTTTGGAAAAGCGGCTGGAATACAAGCAGGGATCCGGCCGGCTCTATTTGACGGAATACCAGCCCATGCTCCAGGCCGGGGTGGTCCGGCGGGACGGACTGAGCGTCTCGCTGATCGTGTCCGGGCAGGTGAACCAGATCCAGCGGATCTGCGGCGGGCTGACCGGCTCCGGGGGATGACCGGCGGCGCGGTCCCCCTCCCCCAGCAAAAAAAGCGGCCTGCCCGGCTTCGTGCCGGACAGGCCGCTTTTTTGCGGTTTTTTACTCCTCGCCCTGAGCCACCACGTTGGTGGCGCGCACGCCCTTGGCGCCCCGGGGGTCGGGCTCGGTCTCGAAGGTGACCTTCTGGCCCTCCAGCAGCTTCTTGTAGCCCTCGGCCACGATGGCGGAGAAGTGGACGAACACGTCCTCCGTACCGTCGTCAGGGGTGATGAAGCCGTAGCCCTTCTCCGCGTTGAACCATTTCACAGTACCGTTCATTTCCTATATCCTCCTTATTTGTAAAAATTTCGTTTTGAAAGTAGAAGAAAAAAGTCCGCCCTTTCATGTACGAAAGAGCGGGCACAAATCAGTTCATACATCAAAACCATTGTCAGTATAACACCAGACCCAGAGACTGTCAAGCGGACTTTGAAAAAAAACCGAAAATGACTACAATTTGGAACAAATTTTCATCCGCTTCCACAAAAAACCAGTTTTTTCTCCCACCTTCCAATTCATCCCTGGATGTGGAAAAATTTCCGCCCGTTCTCCAGGGTGGCCCTGGAGCATTCTTCCGGCGTGATGCCCTTGATCTGGGCCAGCCGCTCACAGATCAGGCCCACATAGCCGGAATGGTTCCGCTTGCCCCGGTGGGGGACGGGGGCCATGTAGGGGCTGTCCGTCTCGATCATGAGCCGGTCCAGGGGGACGGCCTGGGCGGCCTCCACCGCTTTGCGGGCGTTTTTGTAGGTGAGCACCCCGGTGAAGGAGATCATCCACCCCAGCTTCACCAACTCCTTTGCCATCTCGGCGCTGCCGGAGAAGCAGTGGAACACCCCCCTCGCCTGGGGGAATTCCCGCACGATGTCCATACAGTCCCCGTGGGCCTCCCGGTCGTGGACGATCGCGGGCAGGCCCAGCTCCACGGCCAGGGCCAGCTGGGAGCGGAACACCCGCTGCTGGAGCTCCCGGGGGTTGTCCTTCCAGTAGTAGTCCAGCCCGATCTCCCCGATGGCCACCACCTTGGGCCGGGCGGCCAGGGCCCGCAGCTCCTCCACGTCCTCCCCATCCTTCCAATCCCCGCAGTCCTCCGGGTGGACGCCCACGGCGGCGTACACGAAGGGCCACCGCCCGGCCAGCTCCACCGCCTTGCGGGAGCTGGCCAGGTCGCAGCCGGGGTCCACCACCAGCTCCACCCCCTGGCCGGGCAGGGCGGAGAGCACCTGGTCCCGGTCGGGGTCGAACTGGCGGGCGTCGTAATGGGCGTGGGTGTCGAACAGGCCGGTCAGCACAGCTTGGCCCCTGCGGGGATGGCATCGTCCACCATCAGCAGGTGGAGGACCTCCTCTCCCTTTTCCCTGTGGACGGCGGAGATCAGCATCCCCTGGCTCTCCTGGCCCATCATCTTCCGGGGGGGCAGGTTGACGATGGCCACCAGGGTCTTGCCGATGAGCGCCTCCGGCTCGTACCACTTGGCGATCCCGGACAGGATCTGCCGGTCGGCCCCCGTGCCGTCGTCCAGGGTGAACTTCAGCAGCTTGTCCGACTTTTTCACCCGCTGGCAGTCCTTCACCTTGACGGCCCGGAAGTCGGACTTGCAGAAGGTGTCGAAGTCCACCGGCTCCTCCGCCGGGGGCTCGATCTCCAGTGCGGGCAGGGCGGCCTTGCGCTCCTGCTCCTGGATGGCCTCCAGCTCGGCCAGCTCCTTTGCCATGTCGATGCGGGGGAACAGGTTCTCCCCCTTGGCCACGGATACAGCGGCGGGCAGCACGCCCCACTCCCCGGCGCTGTCCCAGGTCCGGGCGCTCTCTTCCGCCCCGATCTGGTCGAAGATCTTCCCGCAGCTGGACGGCATGAAGGGGGTGAGCAGCACCGCGCAGATCCGGACCGTCTCCAGCAGGTCGTACAGCACATGGGCCAGCCGGGGGCCGTTGGCCTCCATGTCCTTGGCCAGGGCCCAGGGGGCGTTCTCGTCGATATACTTGTTGGCCCGCTGGATGACCTTGAAGATCTCCTCCAGGGCGTTCTGGAACTGGAACTTCTCCATCTGCGCCTCATAGCGCAGACGCAGCCCGGCGGCCAGCTCGATCAGCTCCCCGTCGAACCGGCAGCCCTCGCCCTGCAAGGCGCCCTCCGTCACCTTGTGGCCCGCGGCGGCCGCGGCGGCCGCCGCCCGCTCCGCCGCAGAGGCCCCGGCCCCCTGGGGCAGGGTGCCGCCGAAGTACTTCTCCGCCATGGCGGTGGTGCGGCTCACCAGGTTGCCCAGGTCGTTGGCCAGGTCCACGTTGATGGTCTGGATCAGCAGCTCGTTGGAGAAATTGCCGTCAGAGCCGAAGGGGAAGGACCGCAGCAGGAAGAACCGCAGGGCGTCCACCCCGTACCGCTGGGACAGCAGATAGGGGTCCACCACGTTGCCCTTGGACTTGGACATCTTGCCGCCGTCCAGCAGCAGCCAGCCGTGGCCGTACACCTTTTTGGGCAGGGGCAGGTCCAGGCTCATAAGGAAGGCGGGCCAGTAGATGGCGTGGAAGCGGACGATCTCCTTGCCGATGAAGTGGACGTCGGCGGGCCAGAACTTGTCCAGATCGTCATACCGGCTGTTTTGATAGCCCAGGGCGGTCATATAGTTGAACAGCGCGTCCAGCCACACATAGACCACGTGGCCGGGGTCGAAATCCACCGGCACCCCCCAGGTGAAGGAGGTGCGGGATACGCACAGGTCCTGGAGGCCCCCCTCGCAGTCGATGAAGTTGTTCACCATCTCGTTGACCCGGGAGCGGGGCTCCAGGAAATCGGTGTTCAGCAGCAGATCTCGCACCCGGTCCGCGTACTTGGACGCCCGGAAGAAGTAGGCCTCCTCCTGGGCGTCGTGGACCTCCCGGCCGCAGTCGGGGCACTTGCCGTCCACCAGCTGGGACTCTGTCCAGAACGCCTCGCAGTCTTTGCAGTACTTGCCCGTGTAGGCCCCCTTGTAGATGTCGCCCTTGTCGTACATGGCCTTGAAGATCTTCTGGATGGCCTCCACGTGGTAGCCGTCGGTGGTGCGGATGAACCGGTCGTAGCGCACGTCCATCAGCTTCCACAGGTCCAGCACTCCCCCGGGGGCGGTGACGATGCTGTCCACGAACTGCTGGGGGGTGACCCCCGCCTCCCGGGCCTTGCCCTCGATCTTCTGGCCGTGCTCGTCGGTGCCGGTGAGGAACATCACCTCATAGCCGCACAGCCGCTTGTACCGGGCCATGGCGTCGGTGGCCACGGTGCTGTAGGCGTGGCCGATGTGCAGCTTGCCGGACGGGTAGTAGATGGGGGTGGTGATATAGAATCTCTTGTCATTCATCGCTGGTCTCCTCCTGTATTCCGAACTCCCCGGACGCGGGGGGGATGGGTGTGCCGTTGAGCCTGGGCGGCCGCTTCAGGTTGGGGGGCAGCCGCCACAGCACCGCCGCCGCCGCCAGCGCCTGGGCGGACAGCAGCAGGATATCGGCCCAGGCCCCTCCCTCCAGCGCGGAGGTGAGGGCGGGGCCGGTGAGCGCCAGGGTCATGGCCGCCATCCACAGCAGCCGCCGGGGCCGGGCCGCGCTGGTGGACATGCCCGCGAAGTCCATATAGAACAGCATCCCGCACACGATGGCCAGCAGCAGCGGGGCGTAGTCCCATTGGACCGGGTTGGCGGCGTGGCCCCGGAAGCTCTCCATCAGCCACACGCACCCGGCGATCCCGGGCAGGGCGGCGGAAAAGCCCCCCTTGCCCCTCCTGCCGGGGCGCAGCCCGTCCCGGCCCATCTGGAGCAGCCCCAGAAAGGACAGCAGCGCCCCCGCCGCCGTGCCCATGGCCAGCATCCCGTTGTTGGTGGGCAGCTGGGCGTCGATCCCCTGGGCCAGCTGCGCCTTGACCTGCTGGTACACCTGCCACTGTCCCAGCCCCGTCCCCAGCAGGAAGGGGGCCGCCGCCAGGGCCGCGAAGGCGGCCAGCACCACCAGGATGGGGTACACCGGGTCCCCGGCGTCCAGGAACACCAGGTCCCACCGCTGGGCCTGGCCGGAGCCCTCCGGCCGCTTGGACAGGGGCTGGCCCACCGCCAGGATGGCGAACCAGGCCGCCGCCATCACCAGCACGCAGGTGAGCACCACGCTGGCCTGGGCACCGGGCATGGGCAGGCCGGTGTCCTCCTCGAAGGCGGAGAGCAGCTGCCAGCGCCGCAGGGCGGCCGCCGTGAAGGCGGACGACAGGGCGAACAGCAGCCAGTACATCCGCCCGGACAAGCGATCAGTGGTGAAATTCATGAAGACCCTCCCCCCGGCCCGCCGCGAAATGGACGTCCATCGCTCACAGCCCCTTCCAGTGGTAGAAGGGGAACACCACCGCCACCCCGCGGCCGATCACGCACCGCTCGTCCACGATCCCGATCAGGGGGAGGCGGCTGTCGGCGGAGTGGTTGCGGTTGTCCCCCATGACGAAGATGCACCCCTCGGGGACGGTGACGTGGTTGACCCCCTCCCCATAGCTGGGCACCAGCATCTCTTCCTTGATATAGTCCTCCTTCAGGGGCTTTCCGTCCACGTACACCGTGCCGGTGTAGTAGTCGATGTCCACCGTCTGCCCCTCCAGGGCAATCACCCGCTTGACGATGGAGTCCTCCTGATAGCTCTCCTGGGTGACCACCACCACGTCCCCCTGCCGGGGGGCGTAGCCCAGCGACCAGACCAGCATCAGGTCCCCGCCGTGGAGGGTGTTCTCCATGGACGCGCCGCTGACCACGATGATCCGGGCCACGAAGGTGAACAGCAGCACGAAGGCCGTCATCATCAGCACCAGCACCCGGATGTTCAGGTACAGGTCCCGCCCGTCGGACGCCTCCTTCCGGGCCTTGGCCCCGCCGGGGGCCTCCCCCTCCTGGTCCGGCGCGCCCTCCCGCTTGTCTTGCATTTCTTCCGATCCCCAGTTTTCCATGTGTCAGCTCTCCGTACCGCCGGCGGCCTTCAGCGCCTCCGGGTCGTCATATACCAGCTGGAACTGCGCGGCGTCCATGGTCTCGTGCTCCAGCAGGAACCGGGCCACCAGCTCCAGCTTGTCCCGGTCCCGCTCCAGGATCTCCCGGCACCGGGCATAGGCCCGGTCCAGCAGGCCCTTCACCTCCTGGTCGATCACCGCGGCGGTCTGCTCGGAGTAGGGCTTGGCCTGGGCCATGGATCGGCCGATGAACACCTCGTCCTGGCCGGAGGAGAAGGCGGTGTGGCCCAGGGTCTCGCTCATGCCGTATTTGGTCACCATGTTCCGGGCGATGGTGGTGGCCCGCTCCAGGTCGTTCACCGCGCCGGTGCACACGAAGCCCAGGGCGGTCTCCTCGGCGCAGCGGCCCCCCAGCAGGGTGGCCAGGGTCTCCTCCAGCCGCTGGCGGGACACATGGTCCCGGTCCTCCTGGGGGCGGTTGATGGTCATGCCCGCCGCCTCCCCCCGGGGGATGATGGTGATCTGGTGCACCGGGTCCTGGGTGGGCAGGGCGTGGCTCACCACGGCGTGGCCCGCCTCGTGATAGGCGGTGATCCGCTTGTCCTCCTCCAGCTTCACCCGGCTGCGCTTCTCCGGCCCGGCGATCACCTTGATCACCGACTGCTGGATGTCGTCCAGGGAGATATAGGGCCGGTCCCGCCGGGCGGCCAGCAGGGCGGACTCGTTCATCAGGTTCTCCAGGTCCGCCCCGGTGAAGCCGGTGGTCTGCCGGGCGATCTCCCGCAGGTCCACGTCGTCGCCCAAAGGCTTCTTCCGGGTGTGGACCCGGAGGATCTCCTCCCGCCCCTTCATGTCCGGCCGGCCCACATACACCTGCCGGTCGAACCGGCCGGGGCGCAGCAAGGCGGGGTCCAGGATGTCCTGCCGGTTGGTGGCGGCCAGCACGATGACCCCCTCGTTGGCGGCGAAGCCGTCCATCTCCACCAGCAGCTGGTTCAGGGTCTGCTCCCGCTCATCGTGGCCGCCCCCCAGCCCCGCGCCCCGCTGGCGGCCCACGGCGTCGATCTCGTCGATGAACACGATGGCGGGGGCGTGCTTCTTGGCCTGGTCGAACAGATCCCGCACCCGGGAGGCGCCCACGCCCACGTACAGCTCCACGAAGTCGGAGCCGGAGATGGACAAAAACTTCACCCCGGCCTCTCCGGCCACCGCCCGGGCCAGCAGGGTCTTGCCCGTGCCCGGCGGGCCTACCAGGAGGACGCCCTTGGGGATGCGGGCCCCCAGGTCGATGAACTTCTGGGGCTCCTTGAGGAAGTCCACCAGCTCCTGGAGCTCCTGCTTCTCCTCGTCCGCCCCGGCCACGTCGGCGAAGGTGACGTCGTTCTCCCCCACCTCCACGGTGCGGGCGTGACCGAACCGGCCCATGCCGGGCCCGCCGCCCCCGCCGCTCTGGGAGGACTGCTGCCGGGCGCCCAGCAGCATCCAGACCGCCAGGGCCAGCACCACGGCCGCCGCCGCGGGCAGCAGCACGATCAGCCACATGGGCAGCTCATAGCGGGGCTGGAAATCGTAGCTCTTGATGATCCCCCGCTGGCGCTGCTCCTCGATCAGCGCCCCCATCTCCCGCCGGAAGGCGTCCACGTCGGCCAGGGCGTGGCGGCGGAAGGTGCCGTCCCGCAGCTCCATGGTCATCATCCCGCCGCCGTCCACCGCGAAGCGGACCACCTGCTCCTGCTGGAAGCAGGCCACGGCGGCGGAATAGGACATCCGGTCCTGCTTCCCGCCGGCGAACACGCTCAGTCCCCACAGCAGGGCCAGCAGCACCAGCGTATACAGCGCGACGGTCTTGATCCTGTTCTGATTCAATAACGGTCGTTCCCTTCCACGCGGCCGGGCCGCGTTTTATTTGTCGTAGACGGACGGTCTCAACACGCCCACATAGGGCAGGTTGCGGTAGCGCTCGGCGTAGTCCAGCCCGTAGCCCACGATGAAGGCGTCGGGGATGGTGAAGCCCGCGTAGTCGGCGGTGATGGGCTTGGTGCGCCGCTCCGGCTTGTCCATCAGGGCGCAGATGCGGATGGAGGCGGGCTTCCGGGCCCGGAGCACGTCCATCAGGTAGTACAGGGTGTTGCCCGAGTCCAGGATGTCCTCCACGATGATCAGGTCCCGGCCCTCGATGGAGTCGGACAGGTCCTTTTTGATCTCCACCTGCCCCGAGCTGACGGTGCCCGCCCCGTAGGAGGACACCGCCATGAAGTCCACCGTCACGTCCAGGCCGATGGCCCGGGTCAGGTCCGCCATGAAGATATAGGACCCCCGCAGCACCGAGATCAGCATGGGCTGCCGCCCGGCGTAGTCGGCGGCGATCTGGGCGCCCAGCTCCTTCACCCGGCGGCTCAGCTCCTCCTCGGTGTACAGGATCTTCTCGATGTCTTTGTGCATCTCTCATTCTCCTCCGTCTTTCAAGATGATATGCAGCGCCGGCCCCCCCGGCCGGGCCAGGCGGGACCGCTCCGGGCCGAAGCCGCCCACGGCGGCCGCCTCCTCCCCCGCGGCCAGCACCGGGACATGGTCCCGGCGGCGGGCGGGGATCTTTTCGTCGATCATCAGCTTTTTCACCGTCTTGGACGGCCTGGGCCCCAGGGCGATCCTGTCCCCCTCCCGCCGGGGGCGGATCGTGTACCGCCCCGGCTCCAGGTAGAACTCCCAGGGGCTGATATACGCCTTTTCCGGACACGTCCCCTGGATACAAGTCACAGTCCAGTCCCCCCAGCGGCTTTTCCCCTCCACAAGTTCCATGGGAGGGGGCGGTCCGGGCTCAGGCTCCGGGCCGGGGGAGAACACCAGCAGCTCATACTGCCGCCGGACCGTCCCGCCGGGGACGTGGATCTGGGCGGAGGGCCCCTCCCCCAGGGCCAGAGCCAGGATCTTGTCCAGGTGGACCGCCCCGCCTCTCAGCCCCGCCCGCTCCAGCGCCCCGGCGCAGCAGCGCAGGGCCAGGGGCCGGGGGGCCTCCCGCAGCGCCCGGACCGGCAGGGCCAGCCCCTCCGGGATGTCCAGCCCCTGCGCGATGAGCGGGGCGGCCTGGGCGGACAGCAGCTCCTCGTCCTCTCCCAGGCGGCGGGCGGCGGCGGCGATGTGGGCGGCGGCCCGGGGATTCAGCTCCTCCAGCAGGGGGAGCAGCCGGTGGCGGACCCGGTTCCGGGCGTAGTCCAGCCCGGCGTTGGTCTCGTCCTCCACATGGGGGACGGCCCGTTCCCTCAGATAGGACTCGATCTCGGGGCGGGACACCTCCAGCATGGGCCGGACGATGTTCCCCCGGCGCTGGGGGATGCCGGTGAGCCCCTTGAGGCCGCAGCCCCGGATCAGGTTCATCAGCACCGTCTCGGCGTTGTCCCCGGCGTGGTGGCCGGTGGCGATGAGGGCGCAGCCCGTCTCCCGGGCGGTGTCCTCCAAAAAGCGGTAGCGGGCGGCGCGCCCCGCCTCCTCGATGCCCAGCCCCTCCCGCCGGGCCAGGGCGGCCACGTCCTCCCGGCCCGCGCTCAGCGGCACGCCCCGCGCTTCGCACCAGGCGCGGACAAAGTCCGCGTCCCGCCCGGCGCTCTCCCGCAGGCCGTGGTCCAGATGGGCGGCGCACACCGTCCAGCCGTACCGCTCCCGGCCCTCCAGCAGCCGGCACAGCAGATACATGGAGTCCGCCCCGCCGGACACAGCGCACAGCACCCCGGCGCCGGGGGGGATCAGGTCGAAGCGAAAGCCGTCCGCCATCAGTAGTCATCCTCGTCGTCGTATTGGGACAGGTTGCGGAAGGTGGTGAACTCGGGCCGCCACTCCAGCTTGACGGTGCCCGTCTCCCCGTGGCGGTTCTTGGCCACGATGCACTCGGCCACGTTGGGGGCGTCGGTGTCCTCGTCATAGTAGCTGTCCCGGTAGAGGAACAGCACGATGTCCGCGTCCTGCTCGATGGCGCCGGAGTCCCGCAGGTCGGACAGCATGGGCCTGCGCTGGGCGGCGCCCCGGCTCTCCCCGGCCCGGGAGAGCTGGGAGAGGCAGATCACCGGCACATTGAGCTCCTTGGCCATCAGCTTCAGGGAGCGGGACATGTCGGACACGATCTGCTGGCGGTTGTCGCTGGCCTTGGGCGGCCCCCCCGCCGAGGTCATCAGCTGGAGGTAGTCCACCACCACCAGCCCCAGATCGTCCACCCTGCGGCATTTGGCGTTGATGTCCGCCACCGACAGGGACGCGTCGTCGTCGATATACATGTTCGCCTGGCTGAGGGAGGCCACCGCCATGGCCACCCGGCTCCACTCCTCCTCGCCCACGATGCGGCCGGTGGCCAGCTTCTTGTTGTCCATCAGGCACTCGGTGGACACCAGGCGCATGCCCAGCTGGGCCCGGCTCATCTCCAAAGAGAACACCGCCACGCTCTTGCCCGAGTGCTTGGCGGCCTCCACGGCGATGTTCAGCGCCAGCGAGGTCTTGCCCACGCCGGGCCGGGCGGCCAGGATGATCAGGTCGGAGTCGTTGAGCCCGGAGATCCGCCGGTCCAGGTCGATCAGGCCGGTGGAGATGCCGGGGAACTCCCCCCCCTGGGCCTGGAGGGTCTTGATGGTGTCGTACACCTCGCTCATCACCACGGCGATGGGGGCCATGCCGCTGGCGGAGCGGCCCTGGCGGATGGCGTAGATGCGCTGTTCCGCCGCCTCCAGGATCTGGGCGGAGGTGCCCGCCTCGCTGCGCACCAGCTCGGTCAGCTCCCCGGCGGTCTCGCCGATGCGGCGCAGCAGGGCCTTGTCCGCCACGATGTCCACATATTCCAGCACGTTGGCGGCGGTGGGGGTGATCTCCATGAGTTGGCGCAGATAGGGCACGGTGGTGTTCTCGTCGTACACCCCCGCCTGCTTCATCCGGTCCACCACCGTCACCGGATCGATCCGGTCGTAGCGGTTGAACATGGTGAACAGCACCAGAAACAGCTCCCGGTTCTGGCGCATGTAGAAGTCGTCGGGCCGCAGCCGCTCCATCACGGCGGACACGCACCGCTCGTCGATGAGCATGGAGCCCAGCACCGCCTGCTCCGCCATGACGGAGTGGGGCATCTGCAGTTCGTTCAGTTCCTCGCCGGGCATATCGCACACCTCCATCTCCCCGTTTGCGGCTGGGCTCCTGCCCTCGCTTCGGTCCAAGCTCCCTCGCTGTCCGCTTCTCCGCGCTTCTTTGCTGTCACGCTGCGAAGCGGCCAGGACGCTCGCTCCCTTTCCCTCCGCCTCGGGCAGGACCCGCCCCCGCCCTGCGGCGGCTGGCTCCTGCCCTCGCTTCGGTCCAAGCTCCCTCGCTGCCCGCTTCTCCGCGCTTCTTATTTCTCCTCGATCACCAGCACGTTGATCGTGCCGGACACCTCGCTGCCCAGCTTGCACTTCACCTCAAAGGTGCCGAAGGACTTGATGGGCTCGCCCAGCACGATCTTGCTCTTGTTCACGTCCATGTCGAACTGCTTTTTCAGCTCCTCGGAGATCTCCTTGCTGGTGATGGAGCCGAACAGCTTGCCTCCCTGGCCCGCCCGGGCCTTGATGTTCACCTGCACCCCCTTGAGGCCCTCGGCCAGGGCCTGGGCGGCGGCCTTCTCCTCGGCCAGCCGGGCCTGGCGGGCCCGGTCCTGCATCTTCATGGTGTTCACGTTCTCGGCGGTGGCCTCCACCGCCAGCTTCCGGGGCAGGAGGAAGTTGCGGCCGTAGCCGTCGGACACCTCCACCATCTGGCCCTTCTTGCCCTGGCCCTTCACGTCCTGCTGTAAAATGACTTTCATATCCGTATCCTCCAAATCTTTAGGTATGGGCGGCGGCGCCCGGGAATATGCTCGATCTGTGCCGGCAGGCTCACGACGGCTCCGCGCTTTCCTCATCCCCGTCGAAATACCGGTCCACGGCGGTGTGGAGCTCCTCCAGCACCTGGTCCACCGTCTTGCCCGGGATCTGGGCCCCGGCGGCCCCGGCGTTGCCGCCGCCCCCCAGCGCCTCCAGGATCACCTGGACGTTGACGGCGCTGAGGCTGCGCCCGGACACCACCACCCGCCCCTCCTCGGGGTAGAGCACGAAGGACGCGCCGATGCCCGCGATGTTCAGCAGCTCGTCCGCCGCCTGGGCGGCGGTCACCCGGCCCACCGGACGCTGGGAGGCGGCGATGGCGATGTCCTTTCGGTACATCCTGGCGTTCTGGATGATGCCGTACTTGGCCACCGCGTCGGGCAGGCCGGTCTGGAACAGCTTTCGCACCTCGCCGGTGTCCCCCCCCGCCCGGCGGAGCATGGCCGCCGCCTCGAAGGTGCGCCCCCCGGTGCGCATGGTGAAGTTCTTGGTGTCCAGCATCAGCCCGGCCATCAGGGCCTCGGCCTCGCCGGACAGCAGGTCGGCGGGCTCCATCAGGTAGGAGATCAGCTCGCTGACCAGCTCGCAGGTGGACGAGGCGTAGGGCTCGTGGAAGTTCAGGTCCGCCCCCTCGATATAGGTGGCCGCCCGGCGGTGGTGGTCGATCACCGCCACCTTGTTGCAGGAGTCCAGCAGCTCCCGGTACTGCACCTGCTCGGGCCGGTTGGTGTCCACCACCACCAGCAGGGAGCGGGAGTCCGCCCGGAGCATGGCCTCCTGGGGGTCCAGCAGCACGCCCTGGTACTGAGGCATCCTGCCCAGCCGGTCGTACAGGGCGTCGGCGGGGGTGGCGGCGTGATCCCGGACGATATAGTGGGGGACGCCCTTCACCCGGGCGATGGCGCACACCCCCACCGCCGCCCCCACCGCGTCGAAGTCGGGGGCCTTGTGGCCCATGACCAGCACGCAGGAGGCGTCCGCCACCAGCTCGCCCATGGCCGAGGCCATCACCCGGCTCTTCACCTTGCCCCGGCGCTCGGTCTCCTTGGAGCGCCCGCCGAAGAACTGGAAGGTGAAGCGGTCCTTGATCACCACCTGGTCGCCCCCCCGGGAGAGGGCCATCTCCACCGACAGGTTGGCGAAGCGGTACAGCTCGTCGAAGGTGTCCCCGTCCTGCCCCACGCCGATGGTGAGGGTGGCGGGGATCCCGGCGGGGTTGACCACCTCCCGCACGCTGTCCAGCAGGGAGAACTTGTCCTCCTTATAGCCGCCCAGGTACTGCTCCTCGAACAGGCACAGGTAGCGGTCCCGGTCCAGCCGGAGGAAGGCCCCCCTCGACCGCTCCGCCCAGGCGGTGAGCCGCTGGACGATGTCGCTGAGCATGGCCGAGCGGACGTTCTCGTCCTGGTTCTTGATGGCGTCCTCGTAGTTGTCCAGCAGCAGCAGGGCCATCACCGGCTTGGTGGCCTTGTAGATGTCCCGGGTGTCGGCCAGCTCGGTGACGTCCAGCCAGTAGGTGGTGGCCAGCAGGCTCTCCTCGTTCCCCGCGGCGGGCCGGGCCATGTCGCCGAACACCTGGTAGCGCCGCCCGCCCAGCTCCACCTCCTCGGGGCACTCGCTCTTGCCCTCCAGCAGCCAGCGGGAGTCGAAGCTGGGGGCCAGGTCGGCCAGCTTGGTGTCGAACAGCCGCTCCTGGTCGCCGGTCAGGCGCAGGAAGCGCTCGTTGGACCACACCACCTCGTCGGTGTCGGGGCGGAACATCACCAGGGGCAGGGGGCAGTTGAGGGTGCTGTCCCGGGTGGCCTGGTCCATGCTGTCCAGGATCTCCTTCAAAAAGCGGTCCGCCTCCCGCCTGCGCCGGAAGGCGGAGGCGGCGTAGGCCGCCAGCAGCGCCCCGACGACGGCCAGTTCCGCCACCGCCGCCTCCTGGTGGCCCAGCAGGGCGGTGGCGGCGGCGAAGCAGAGCATCACGGCAAAGTACAGCCCGATGCGGGGGGCCAGCATCCGTATCAGCTTTTGATACACCTCGGACCACCTCTTTCCGCCGCTGCCCGGCCGGGGGCGCGTTTCCATAGATAATAGATTATACCAAAACCAAACGGCAAAAACAAGAGCACACGACAGATTCCTGGAGTTGTTATTTTATTTCGAAAACAAGGCTTGCTAAGTTGGGGCAGGGATGATAAAATCGGTTGTGAAAATGGGGGAGATCGCTGTCTGTCTTCCCCATGAAAAGTAAGAGAGGTGAAGTGTTATGTCTTTAGAGGCCATCCAAAAGGTCACTGAGGCCGAGCAGGCCGCGAGAGAGCGGCGGGCCGAGGCGGCGGAGGAGGCCAAGCGCATCGTAGCCGACGCGGAGCGGGCGGGCAGGCAGCTCGTCCAGGACCGGCGCGCCCAGGCGGAGCAGGAGGCGAAGGCCATGCTGGCCGAAGCCGAGGTCCAGGCGGAGAAGAAGGCGGAACGGACCAGGGCGGACAACGACGCCGCCTGCGAGGCGCTGAAGCAGGACGCCCGCAAGCACCTGGACAAGGCGGCCGCCCTCATCGTGGGAAGGGTAGGGAACAGCTGATGGCCATCGTCAAAATGAAACGGCTGAGGCTGCTGGCCCCCCGCCCCGACCGGGAGGAACTGCTGCGCGCCCTCCAGAGCCTGGGCTGCGTGGAGATCCGGGAGCCCGCCATCGACCTGTCCGACCCCGCGTGGGAGGGCCTTGGAAAGCCGGACCACGCCGGGCTGGAGAAGGCCAGGGAGCAGAGCCTCACCCTGAACGCCGCCCTGGACGCCCTGCGGCGGTACGCCCCGGCCAAGGACGGCCTGTTCGCCCGCCGCCCCGAGATCACCGAGGGGGAGCTGTTCGACGACGGGGCCTACGCCGCCGGTCTGGACGCCGCCCGCCAGGTGCTGGAGGGGGAGCAGGCCCTGGCCGCGAAGGGGGCGGAGCGCTCCAAGCTGCTCACCCAGAAAGCGTCGCTGGAGCCCTGGTCCTGCCTGGACGTGGCGCTGGACGAGGAGGGGTCGGCCGCCGTGCCGGTCCACTTCTGCTCCGTGCCCGTCAAGACCGACTTCGCCGCCCTGGAGGCGGCGGTGGACCAGGCCGACGTCCCCGCCCAGCTGGTCCGGGCCGGGAGCGACCGGGAGCTGCGCTACTTCCTGCTGATCTGCCACCACAGCGCCGTCAGCGCCTGCTATGAGGCCATGCGCCCCTTCGGCGCCTCCCGGGTCACCCTGCGGGGCTGGACGGGGACGGCGGCGGAGAACATCGCCCTGCTGGACAACCGGATGGCCGCCCTGGAGCGGGAGGAGGCCCAGTGCAAAGCGGACCTGTCCGCCCTGGGGGAGCGGCGGGACGCTCTGCGCCGCTGCGTGGACCGGGCCGGTCAGGAGATCGGCCGGGAGGAGAACCGCGCCCGGCTGATCGACACCGACACCGCCTTCGTGCTGGACGGCTGGTTCCCCGCCGAGAACCAGGGGGAGCTGGAAAAGGTGCTGGGCAAGTTCCAGTGCGCCTGGGAGGCCGCCGAGCCCACCCAGGACGAGTATCCCCAGGTGCCCATCAAGCTGAAGAACAACCCGGTCACCGGGCCCTTCACCGCCATCACCGAGATGTACTCCATGCCCGCCTACGGCAGCGTGGACCCCAACCCCCTGATGGCCCCGTTCTTCATCGCCTTCTTCGGCTTCATGATGAACGACATCGGCTACGGGGTGCTGATGGTGCTGGGCACCGCCCTGTTCCTGGCCAAGGCCAGGCCCAAGGGCACCATGCGCGACATGATGGCCATGTTCTTCATGTGCGGCATCAGCTCCGTGTTCTGGGGCTGCCTCACCGGCAGCTTCTTCGGCGACTTCCTGTCCAAGCTCTTCGACCTGACGGGTTCCGCCGCCGCCGTGCCCGGCTACCACGACGCGGCCGGGTCCTTCATCTGGTTCTGGAAGCCCCTGTTCACCCCCATCAACGACACCATCACCGTCATGATCGGCTCCATGGTGCTGGGCGTGATCCAGGTGTTCACCGGCATGGCGGTCAGCGTGTCCATGAAGCTCCGCCAGGGCCAGGTGCTGGACGCGGTCACCCAGGAGATGGCCTGGTGGTGCATCCTCATCGGCGCGGCCATCGCCATCTGCGGCTCCGCCGTGGCGGGCATGCCCGCTGGCCTGGGCACCGCCGGCCTGGTGATCCTGGTGCTGGGCGTGGTGCTGCTCCCGGTGGGCAGCATCATCCGCTCCAAGAGCGCCCTGGGCGCCATCACCTGGCTGTGGGACGCCTACCAGGGCATCTCCGGCTATTTCAGCGACATCCTGTCCTACCTGCGCCTGATGGCCCTGATGATGGCCGGGTCCATCATCGCCTCGGTGTTCAACACCCTGGGCTCGGTGTTCGGGCTGGCGGCCTTCATCGTCGTGGCCATCATCGGCAACACCCTGAACCTGGTGCTCAACCTGCTGGGCTGTTATGTCCACACCATGCGCCTGCAGTGCCTGGAGTTCTTCGGGCGCTTCTACCAGGACGGGGGCAAGCCCTTCCGTCCTCTGGCAGTAGAAACTAAATATGTCGATATTTTGAAGGAGGAAATGTAAAATGGTTGCTTTTTTTGAAATGGTAGGCGGTCAGGCCCTGGCCTTCATCGGCTTCGCTCTGGCAGTTGGCCTGTGCTGCATCGGCTCCGCCAAGGGCACCGGCATGGTGGGCGAGGCGGCCACCGGCGTTTTGTCCGAGACTCCCGAGCACTTCACCAAGTGCATGATCCTCCAGGCCCTCCCCGGCACCCAGGGCCTGTACGGCCTGGCGGCGGGCTTCTTCGGCCTGTTCACCCTGGGCTTCTTCTCCGGCAGCCCCGCCCAGCTCACCGTGGGCGACGGCATGGCCATCCTCTTCGCCTGCGTGCCCATCATGCTGGGCGGCCTGCTCTCCGCCATCGCCCAGGGCCGCGTGGCCGCCGCCTCCGTCAGCGCCATCGTGGGCAAGAAGCCCGACGACTACATGAAGGGCGTCATCATGTGCGGTATCGTGGAGTTCTACGCCATCCTGTCCCTGGTGGGCACCATCCTGATGCTGATGTACGCGCTGTGAGCGGACCATCGATTTTTCAGAAAGGCGGTAAGCCAAACCAATGAACGGAATCGAAAAGATCACTGCGCGCATCGAGGAGGACGGCAGGGCTGAGAACGAGGCCCTGCTGGCCCAGGCCCGGGCCGAGGCGGCGGACATCGCCGCCAAGTACCAGGCCCAGGCCCAGGCCGAGGCGGACGAGATCCTGGCCCAGGGCCGCAGGAACGCCGGGGAGCGGGCCAAGCATTTGGATTCCATGGCCCAGATGGAGTGCCGCAAGGCGGTGCTGCGCGCCAAGCAGGACGTGATCGAGGAGGCGTTCCAGGCCGCCCATAAGAAGCTGCTGGGGCTGCCCACCGAGAAATACGTGGCCCTGCTGGCCGATCTGGCGGTGAGCGCCTCCACCACCGGGCGGGAGAAGCTGATCTTCTCCCCCAGCCACCGCGCCCAGGTGGGCAAGGCGGTGGTGACGGCGGCCAACAAGAAGCTGGCCGAGGCCGTCGCCCCCAAGCTGCCCGACGAGGTCACCGAGACCAAAGCCGGGGCCGTCCTGGACAAGGTGGTGTCCGGCGCGTCCGCCCTCTTGAACGGCACCGGGATGCTCACCCTGGCCGAGGAGACCCGCCCCATGGACGGCGGCTTCATCCTCTCCGACGGCGCGGTGGAGGTCAACTGCACCTTTGACACCCTGATCCGGCTCCAGCGCGGCGCGCTGGCCGGCGAGGTGGCCAAAGTGCTGTTCGACTGACCGGCCCCTTTCGACATGGATGTGAAAGGGGGAGAGAACTTGTCAAAAAAGGTAAAAAAGCTGAAAGAAAATGACTTTTTGTCCATCTCCGCCCGGGTGCGGGTGCTGGAGACACGGCTGCTCACCGCGGAGCGGATGGAGCGGATGATCGACGCCAAGGACGTGAACGACGCGGCCAAGGTGCTGGGCGAGTGCGGCTATCCCGAGCTGGGCGAGGTCACCAATTCCACGCTGGACGCCATGCTGGCCGACGCCCAGGCGGCTTTGTTCGCCGACATGGGCAAGGCCGTGGGCAACGAGGCGCTGATGGACGTGTTCCGGGTGAAATACGACTACCACAACGCCAAGGCCCTGGTGAAGGCGGAGGCCCTCAAGCTGGACCAGGACCGTCTGCTGCTGGGCGGCGGGCGGTACGACCCCGCCGAACTGGCGGAGTCCTACCGGGGGGAGGACCTGCGCGCCTGCTCCGACACCTTCCGGGAGGCCGTGGGCCGCGCCCGGGAGGTGCTGGGCTCCTCCGGCGACCCCCAGCAGGCCGATTTCATCCTGGACCGGGCCTATTTCCAGGAGCTGTCCGCCCTGGCCGGACGGTCCGGCAGCAGATTCCTGGAGGGCTACGTGGCCGCCCTGATCGACGCCGCCAACCTGCGCGCCGCCGTCCGGACCGCCCGCCTGGACAAGGCGGGGGAGTTCCTGCGCTCCGTGCTGGTTCCCGGCGGCACCGTGGCCCCGGAGGCCATCGCCAAGGCGGGCGGCAGCGAGCTGGGGCAGGTGTTCAAGAACACCCCCTTCGCCGCCGCCGCTGAGGCGGGCGCGGCCGTGGCCGCGCCGGGCGGCGGTCCCCTCACCGAGTTCGAGCGCATGTGCGACGACACGGTGATGAACTACCTGGCCAAGGCCCGGACGATCCCCTTCGGGGAGCAGCCCGTGATCGCCTACCTCTACGCCCGGGAGGCGGAGGCCACCGCCATCCGCATCATCCTCACCGGCCGCATGGCGGGCATCGACGGGACCACCATCCGGGCGCGCCTGCGCCGGGCCTACTGTTAAGGGGGGAGACTTTCATGGCAAACAGCTATCAGATCGCCGTTTTGGGCGATAAAGACAGCGTCATGGGCTTCAAGGCCCTGGGGCTGACGGTCTTCCCCGTGGATGACGTGGAGCAGGCCCGCCACACCCTCCACCGCATCGCCAAGGAGGAGTACGCGGTGGTCTACCTCACCGAGCAGCTCGCCGCCCAGATGCCCGCAGACATCGCCCGCTACAAGGACGAGCTCACCCCGGCGATCATCCTGATCCCCGGCAAGGAGGGCAGCCTGGGGCTGGGCATGGCCAACATCAAGAAGTCGGTGGAGCGGGCCGTGGGCGCGGACATCCTGTAAAGGAGGCGGGCCGTGCTGTACTTCATCGCCGGACTGGCGCTGATCGCCGCCGGTGTCGTGATGCTGGCAAAGCCCCGGCTTTTCTTCGAGCTGACGGAGAGCTGGAAGCATGACGGCGGCGCGGAGGAGCCGTCAAAGGCGTGGCTCTTTTCCACGCGGTTCGGCGGCGTGATGTGCGTGCTGGCCGGCATCTGCGGCGTGATCGTCCCGTTTCTCCCACAATAAAGAAATTTGCGGCACCCAAAGTCTTTTAAATTCTGAATCTAAAAAGCCCAGACCGAAGCCCAGCGAAGCGGGTTCGGTCTGGAGAGGAGGCACAACGGAGTGGAGCGGATATCCGGCCGCAGGCCGGATGAAGCGGAGCGAAGTTTGTGCCGACGAGAAAGAAGGTATGCAGACCTATGGGAAAAGTAGTTAAGGTCTCCGGCCCCCTGGTGGTGGCCACCGGCATGGCGGACGCAAACATGTCCGACGTGGTCCGCGTGGGTCCCGAGCGCCTGATCGGTGAGATCCTCACCATGAACGGCGACTCCGCCTCCATCCAGGTCTATGAGGAGACCTCCGGCCTGGGCCCGGGCACCGAGGTGGTGACCACCGGCTCCCCC
This sequence comes from uncultured Oscillospiraceae bacterium, assembly GCA_910588495.1. Taxonomy (GTDB): domain Bacteria; phylum Bacillota; class Clostridia; order Oscillospirales; family Oscillospiraceae; genus Enterenecus. The sequence goes on from CAJUPU010000022.1 coordinate 25,182, forward strand.
ATGAGCGTGGAGCTGGGCCCCGGCATGATCGAGAACATCTATGACGGCATCCAGCGCCCGCTGGAGAAGATCATGGAGAAGGTCCGCGGCAACAACCTCCCCCGCGGCGTGGAGGTGCCCCCCATCGACCCCGACAAGCTGTGGGACTTCACCCCCGTGGCCAAGGCCGGGGACAAGGTGGTGGGCGGCGACATCATCGGCACCGTCCCCGAGACGCCGGTGGTGCTCCACAAGATCATGGTCCCCCCCAACCTGAAGGGCACCCTGAAAAAGGTGGTGAGCGCGGGGCAGTATAACGTCCACCAGACGGTGGCGGTGCTGACGAAAGAGGACGGCACCGACGTGGAGCTGGCCATGAGCCAGCGCTGGCCCGTCCGTGTGGGCCGCCCCTACAAGCACAAGTATCCCCCCATCAAGCCCCTGTCCTCCGGGCAGCGGATCGTGGACACCTTCTTCCCCGTGGCCAAGGGCGGCACCGCCGCCATCCCCGGCCCCTTCGGTTCCGGCAAGACCGTGATGCAGCACGCCCTGGCCAAGTGGTCCGACGTGGACATCGTGGTCTACATCGGCTGCGGCGAGCGCGGCAACGAGATGACCGACGTGCTGCGGGAGTTCCCCGAGCTGGTGGACCCCCGCACCGGCGAGACGCTGATGAAGCGTACCGTTTTGATTGCCAACACCTCCGACATGCCCGTGGCCGCCCGTGAGGCGTCCATCTACACCGGCATCACCATCGCCGAGTACTTCCGGGACATGGGCTACGCCGTGGCCGTCATCGCCGACTCCACCTCCCGCTGGGCCGAGGCCCTGCGCGAGATGTCCGGCCGTCTGGAGGAGATGCCCGGCGAGGAGGGCTACCCCGCCTACCTGGCCTCCCGTCTGGCCCAGTTCTACGAGCGGGCCGGCTCCGTATCCTGCCTGGGTTCCGAGGAGGACCGCCGGGGCTCCCTGACCGCCGTGGGCGCCGTGTCCCCTCCGGGCGGCGATCTGGCCGAGCCCGTGAGCCAGGGCACCATGCGTATCGTCAAGGTGTTCTGGGCCCTGGACGCCTCCCTGGCCTACAAGCGCCACTTCCCCGCCATCAACTGGCTCACCTCCCACTCCCTGTACCTGGACTCCCTGAAGCCCTGGTTCGATGAGAACCTGGGCAAGGAGTTCCTCCAGAACCGGGAGCAGGCCATGGGCGTGCTCCAGCAGGAGTCCAGCCTGAACGAGATCGTGCAGCTGGTGGGCAAGGACTCCCTGTCCCCCGCCGACCAGCTCACTCTGGAGACCGCCCGGATGATCCGGGAGGACTTCCTCCAGCAGAACTCCTTCGTGGACATCGACTCCTTCTCCACCTACGACCGGCAGGAGAAGCTGCTGGCCATGATCCTGGACTACGACAAGCTGTGCCGGACCGCCATCGCCAAGGGCGCGCCCACCGCCAAGCTGTTCGAGATCCCCGCCCGGGAGCGCATCGGCCGCGCCAAGAGCGTGCCCGCCGATGAGTACGCCCAGGTGTACGCCGATATCGCCGCCTCCATGGAACAGGAGATCGACGAGGTCGTCAGAAAGGCAGGTGAGGAGCTGTGATCCGAGAGTATAAAACGATCCAGGAGATCGCGTCCCCGCTGATGATGGTCAAGATGGTGGACAACGTCACCTATGACGAGCTGGCCGAAGTGGAGCTGCCCGACGGCTCCATCCGCCGGGGCCAGGTGCTGGAGGTCAACGGCGACACCGCCGTGGTCCAGCTCTTCGAGTCCGCCGCCGGCATCAACCTGGCCCAGTCCAAGGTCCGCTTCCTGGGGCACCCCCTGCAATTGGGCGTGTCCGGCGACATGCTGGGCCGGGTGTTCAACGGCATGGGCGTGCCCATCGACGGCGGCCCCGCCATCCTGGCCGAGGAGTACCGGGACATCAACGGCCTGCCCATGAACCCCGCCGCCCGGGACTACCCCAACGAGTTCATCCAGACCGGCATTTCCACCATCGACGGCCTGAACACCCTGGTCCGCGGCCAGAAGCTGCCCATCTTCTCCGGCTCCGGCCTGCCCCACGCCAACCTGGCCGCCCAGATCGCCCGTCAGGCCAAGGTGCTGGGCGATGAGAGCGCCAACTTCGCCGTGGTGTTCGCCGCCATCGGCATCACCTTCGAGGAGTCTGAGTTCTTCGTCCAGGAGTTCAAGCGCACCGGCGCCATCGACCGCACGGTGCTGTTCACCAACCTGGCCGACGACCCCGCCGTGGAGCGTATCGCCACCCCCCGCATGGCCCTCACCGCCGCCGAGTACCTGGCCTTCGAGAAAGACATGCATGTGCTGGTCATCCTGACCGATATCACCAACTACGCCGAGGCCCTGCGCGAGGTGTCCGCCGCCAAGAAGGAGGTCCCGGGCCGCCGCGGCTTCCCCGGCTACCTGTACACCAACCTGGCCACCATCTACGAGCGCGCCGGGCGCCAGCTGGGCAAGGCGGGGTCCATCACCATGATCCCCATCCTGACCATGCCCGAGGACGACAAGACCCACCCCATCCCCGACCTGACCGGGTATATCACCGAGGGCCAGATCATCCTGTCCCGGGCGCTGTACCGCCAGGGCATCAATCCCCCCGTGGACGTGCTGCCCTCCCTGTCCCGTCTGAAGGACAAGGGCATCGGCGTGGGCAAGACCCGGGAGGACCACGCCAACACCATGAACCAGCTCTTCGCGGCCTACTCCACCGGCAAGGACAACAAGGAGCTGATGTCCATCCTGGGCGAGGCGGCGCTGACCCCCACCGACCTTTTGTACGCCAAGTTCGCCGACGAGTTCGAGCGGCGGTACGTCAACCAGGGCTATGAGGAGAACCGCTCCATCGAGGAGACGCTGGCCCTGGGCTGGGAGCTGCTGTCCATCCTGCCCACGGCGGAGCTGAAGCGGATCAAGCAGGAGTATATCGACAAATACTTGCCCAAGAAAGAGCAGTAAACTGCTCTTTCTTGGGGGCCCATAGGGCCATTCAAATCCTCGGGCGAAGTGAATTCGCCCTGCGGCAAGGTTTTTGCCTCCGGCAAAAACGCTTGAACGGCGCACTTGCGCCGTCCCGCTATCGCGGGGCCCTATGATGCCGCAAATGAAAGTAGGTGATTCCCTATGGCAAACACCGTGGTAAACCCCACCCGAATGGAGCTCACCCGGCTCAAGGGCAAGCTCAAGACCGCCCAGCGGGGCCATAAGCTGCTCAAGGACAAGCGGGACGAGCTGATGAAGCAGTTTTTGGACACCGTGCGGGAGCTGCGCGCCCTGCGCGCCCAGGTGGAGCAAGATCTGATGCGGGTCCACGGCTCCTTCACCGTGGCCTCGGCGCTGATGAGCGCCCAGTCCATGGAGCAGGCGCTGATGTACCCCAAACAGTCCGTGGAGCTGACCATGACCTTCAAGAACGTCATGTCGGTGAACGTGCCCGAGTACCACTACCAGACCCGCACCGAGGACACCGGCGACATCTTCCCCTATGGCTTTGCCGCCACCAGCGGCGAGCTGGACGGGGCGGTCAGCGCCCTGGGCGAGGTGTTCCAGAACATGCTGAAGCTGGCCCAGACCGAGAAGGCCGCCCAGCTCATGGCGGAGGAGATCGAAAAGACCCGGCGGCGCGTCAACGCCCTGGAGTACGTGGTCATCCCCAACACCCAGGAGAACATCCGATATATCACCATGAAGCTGGACGAGAACGACCGGTCCACCACCACCCGCCTGATGAAGGTGAAGGATATGCTGCTGGCGGAGGCTCAGGAAGAGCGGCGGGCCGAGACCGCCAGAGCCGTAAAGACGTTCGGGGGATCGGGCGAAGGCACGGCGGAGGTCTGAGAGAGACCGCGCCGCCAAAGCACCGCTTCCGCGAAGGAACGAAAAAGAACGATGGTACTGCCTGGGAGCGCTCCCGGGCAGTACCATCGTTTTGTGCTTCTATCTCATTCTTTCTTTGGCCAACTCCCACGGCTTGTCCGGCATGTGGGGGGCTGGACCGGGGCGATCATGCCGCCCTTGCGCGCCGCCGCATTATTTTGTATTTCATCGAAAAAACTGTTGACAACTGCCCGCTCATGTGGTATCATCATTCTCGTGCTGAACGACTAGAACAGCCAAGAGACGCGCGAGTGGTGGAATTGGTAGACTCGCTGGCTTCAGGTGCCAGTGCTCGCAAGGGCGTGCGGGTTCGACTCCCGCCTCGCGCACCACAAAGGGACATCCGAAAGGATGTCCCTTTTGTTTTGCCCGCTCCGCTGAAAGGACGGCTCCAGGACGGGGCGGCGGGCAAAGGCGAATTCGACCCCCCCATGACTTGCTATTCAAATTTTGCGGTGATGCTTCCCTTTTGCAGGATATGGCCCTCCGCTTTCTTCAAAAAGGTCCTTTTCAAAGAATGCGCGCCCGTTCGGATCTCGCAGTCCAGCGCGTACACGGTGAACCGGTATATATGCGTTTTCCCCTTTGGCGGTCTCGGCCCCGCGTACCGGTGAAAGCCGTACCCAATGCCTTGACAGGCGCCGCCCGATCCAGGTACGCGCCTTCCGGCAGGGATCCCACCCTCCACCCGGCCGGCGGCGGGAATGTTCCAAATGAGCCAATGGGTGAAGTCCTTGATCGGATGAGACAGATCTTCCAAGGCGATCGCCAGTGTTTTCGCCTGTGGAGACAGGTTCGAGAAAATAAACTCAGGCGATACATCCCGCCCGCGTCCGGTATGCTCTATGGGAAATTTCCCGCCGTTTTCAATGCCGGTACAGGTAAATTCTAAAATGTCCATAGCTCCTCCTAATGGCGTTTTGCTGCCAACGATATGCTCTGTCTCTCGAATTATAGCATATTTACCGGAAAAGGTGTATGATGAATTGTCCAGTTGCGCTATCAAACCGTCCAGTCACGTCGACCGGGCTTACCCCGGCGGCCGTTTGAACGAATAAACAAAACAGAGGGATGTGGCCATGATGAGAATCGCGATCTGCGATGACGAGGCCCCCGCCCGGGCCTATCTCGCGTCCCTGATCCGGGCGCAGAACTGTCCCTGCGAGATCGTGGAGCACGCTTGCGCCGGTGACTGCCTGGCGGAAACGCGGGAGATCGACCTGCTCTTTCTGGACATCGAGCTGGATCCCAGCGGTCCGGATGGGATGGAGCTGGCCCGCCGGATCAGGGCGCGCCCCGCCGCCGTCCAGCCCACCGTCGTCTTTGTGACCGGCCACGAGCGGTATGTGTTCGACGCTTTCGACGTGGGGGCCTTCCAATATCTGCTGAAGCCGGTGGACGAGGAGCGGTTCGCCCAGGTCTTTGCCCGCGCCGCAGATCAGATCCGGGAACGCCGCCAACGGCCGGGGCATCCCCCCGCCCTCACCCTCCGCTGCGCCGGTGTCAGCCGGACCGTGCCGCTGGACAGCATCTGCTACATCGAAAGCAGCGGTCACAAGGTGGTGCTGCGGCTGAAGGACGGGGATCTTTCCTGCTACGCCAAGATCCGAGACCTGGAGGCGGAGCTGGGCGGCCGGTTCTGCCGTATCCACAAGGGCTATCTGGTCGGTCTGGCCTATGTGGAGGGGTACAGCAAGACGGAGCTGACCCTGACCAGCGGGGAGCGGCTGCCGATCTCTAAATACAAGTACCGGGACTTTGTGAAGGCGCACCTCCGCTTTTTGAAAAGAGGAGCCGGCCTATGAGCGGGACAGGATTCCAGCTCTTCAGCCAGGCGCTTTCCATCGCGGTGGAGCTGCTGCACGCCGGTCTGCTCGCCGCCTTTTTCCGGCCCTTTGTCCCCCAAGGCAGCAGGCGGCGGGGGCCGCTCCTGGTCTTTTCCCTCTACCTCCTCGTCCAGTTGGCCTGCGGCCGGGCGGCGCTCCCCCAAGGCTCCCTGGGGCTGTTGGCGGCGGCGCTGCTGACGGCGGCGGCGGGCTGGACCGGCCTGGACCGGCCCCTGGCGTTCCTTCTGACGCTGCTCTACTTCAACGCCAGAGTCTCCAGCGGTCTGATGCTGGAGAGCCTGTATTTTTTCCTGGAGCGGTGGCTACCCGCCCCCTCACAGCCGCTGGAGGCGGTGTTCCTCCGAGCCGCCGCCCTGGTGGCGCTGTTCCTGCTGTCCCACGCCGCCCTGTTCGCCGCCATGCTGTACGCCCTCCGGCGGCGGCTCCAAAGGCGGCCGGTCCCCCTCCACCGGCGGGAGCTGTGCTATCTCGCCCTGGTGCCAACGGCGGGGGTCCTGTTCGGCCAGGTGATGTCCCGGCTGCTGATCGAGGTCAAGGACGGCGCTCTGTTCCAGCTCTATGAGCGCCACCCGGCGTTTTTGGCGGTGATCCCGGTGCTGGCCCTGCTGTTCTACGCCGGGGCCTGGCTGACCATTGTGTTTCAGCAGGGGATGGCCGCGCTCCGGGAGGAACAGGCCACACACTATATGGAGTACCAGCAGACACAGGCGATCCGGGCGCGTATCCATGAGGCGGAACAGTTCTACACCCGCATCCGTGGGCTGAAACACGAAATGCGGGGCCACCTGACCAACATCAAGGGTCTGGCACAGAACGGCGAATATGAAAGCCTTACAGACTATATCGCCAAAATGGACGAGAGCATGAGCGGCTTTGAGCTGACGCTCCAAACGGGCAACCCGGTCACGGATGTGATCGTCAACGATATTCGGCGGCGGAGCCTTGACCTGGGCATCCGCTTCCAGGTGGAGTTCCATTACCCCGATCCGGGGGCCTATGACGCCTTCGACGTGGGGATCGTCCTCCAGAATCTGCTGCAAAACGCGGTGGAGGCTTGCGAGAAGGTCAACGAGGGTGAGCGGTTTATCGTACTGACTGGAAAAAGAAAAGGCCGTTTCTTTCTGATCGAGGTCAAAAACTCTTTCGCTGGTGAGGTGGTATTCGGGCAGGACGGCCTGCCTGTCACAACGAAACAGGAGGATGCGCCCATGCACGGGATCGGCCTTACCAACGTGCGCCGGGAGGCGGAAAAGTACATGGGGGAATTGGAAGTGAAAGCGGTCCAGCGGGAATTTTCCGCAACGGTCTTATTACAGGAAAGGAGCATGTCATGAACAGCACGATCCAGCCAAACTATGGGGCACGGCCATACGGCGCCCCCCAAAAGGCCCGCGGGGCAAAGCAGGCGGGCACTCAAGCCGCAGGCTTTCTCGATATGGCGGCGCAGGCCGGCAGGAGCAGGGCCGACACGTTCACCGCCAGTCCGGGCGGCCTCGGAGGCCCGGCGTCCGCCGGGTCGATGATGGATCTGGCGGTCCGGTCCGGCGGACAGGCGCAGGCCGGGGGCGCGGCGGCGGTGGAGGCCCCCTCCCTGGAGGCCATGCTGGAGGCAAAATATCCCAACATCCACTACCACGTCTTTGACGCCAGCAGCGGCTATTGGAAAACGCGGAACGACTATCCCCACTATCTTCTGTACCGGGACGGGGACGAGGCCAAGCAGACCCTGGAGAACTGGAAGCCCACCGGGCCTAACCCCTTCTACGGCTCCATAGACGGCAGGTTCACCGCGCCCAAGGAGATCCACGCCCTGGGCAGCGTCCCGGCCGGGAGCAAGGCGGTGGTCATCCATCCCAAAGTGCAGGAGCGCATGGAGCAGGACCCGGCCTACGCCCAGGAGATCTTCGCGAAGATCGACGCGTGGTTCGCCTTCGACGTGGCGCGCAACGAGGCCATCCTGCCGGGGAGCACCTGGGACATGTCCCAGGCCGTCGCCATCGGCGAGGACGGGAACATCTGCAACGCCTGCTCCTCCAGCGCGGGCGGGGAGATCACCTGCTCCCAAAGCGGCCCCGACCAGAAAGAGAGCTGGTGGGACCTGCGCATGGCCCGCCACGCCGAGTTCATGAAGCTGGCGGTGGAAAAGCAGATCCAGCGGAGCATGCAGGCTTCCCAGCTGGCCGCGTCCGCCGCGGCGAAGTCCCGGCTGGCCGCCATGCTGAACAGCGGAGATCTGCGGGAGATCTTCGGAAGCGAGGTCGCCGGTATGCCCACCGAGTCCCTTCTGGCGCTCACCCGGGCCCAGGTCTGGGGCGGGGGAGCGCGAGGATAGCCGCGCAGGGGAGCTTTGACCGGAGCGAGGGCGAGGGGAGGGACGCAAGGCGGCCCGGACACCCGCCCGAGTCGGAAGGAAAGCGACTTGGCCGCGCGGCCAATCCGAGCGTGACAAGGAAGCCGCCCGCCCGCGCGATGCGAACAGGCTGGTTTTGCCCGAGACGGAGGGAAACCGCGCGTTGCGAACAGGCGGAGCACGACTACTATAGGTTGCGAAACCGAGTCTTGCTATGGGCTTTCCCCTGGCGGGAGCGCCATACCGATCTTCTTCCTGTCTGCCAATGATGATGGCGGCCTCTTTTTTCCTTTACAAATCGCCCTGTCTGCGCTATACTTCAAAGCAATGCAGTTTCGGCGATCTTTTCGGACGGGCCCCGGCCCGCCCCACCCAAGGAGGGCCCGCCATGGATCTCATCGTCAACGCCATCGAAGCCGTATACAAGCTGTTGTGGGGCGATCTGTTCGTCCTCCCCCTGCCGGGGGGCGGGACGCTGGGGGTGTCCCTGCTGGTGCTGCTGCTGATCCCCACCGGCCTCTTCTTCACCTTCCGCACCCGGTTTCTCCCCCTGCGCCTGTTCCCGGAGATGCTCCGGGTGACGGCGGAGAGGCGCACCAGCCGGGAGGGCAGCGCCATCTCCGGCGTCCAGGCCCTGATCGTGTCCACCGCCACCCGGGTGGGCATGGGCAATCTGATCGGGGTGGTGGCCGCCATCTCCGCCGGGGGCGCGGGGGCGGTGTTCTGGATGTGGATCACCGCCCTCATCGGCTCGTCCACCGCCTTCATCGAGGCCACCCTGGCCCAGCTCCACAAGGAGCGGGACCCGCTGTACGGCGGCTGGCGGGGCGGCCCGGCCTATTATATCCACAACTTCGTCAAGGAGAAGCGGGGCGGGAAGATCGGGCGGTGGTCCGTCCTGGCCGTGCTGTTCGCCGTGTCCGGCCTGATCTGCTGGTGCGGCATCAGCCAGGTGATCGCCAACTCCGTGACCTCCGCCTTCCAGAACGCCTTCCACATCCAGCCCATCTACACCACCGTGGTGCTGGTGGCCCTGTCCGCCGTCATCGTCCTGCGGAAAAACGCCACCGTGCGGGTGCTGGACGTGATGGTGCCCATCATGGCGGCCTGCTACTTCATCATCACCCTCATCCTCATCGGCATGAACATCACCGTGCTGCCCGACGTGTTCCGCCGCATCTTTGAGGAGGCCTTCGGCCTGCGCCAAGCGGTGGCGGGGGGCTTCGGGGCGGTGGTCATGAACGGGGTGAAGCGGGGGCTGTTCTCCAACGAGGCCGGGTCGGGCTCCGCCCCCTGCGCCGCCGCCGCGGGGGACACCTCCCACCCCGCCAAGACCGGCCTGCTCCAGGCCCTGGGGGTGTTCATCGACACCGTCGTGATCTGCTCCTGCACCGCCTTCATCATCCTGATCACCCCGGCGGAGAAGGTGGCCGGGCTGGAGCTCATGGACCTGCTCCAGGCGTCCATGGAGCACCACCTGGGCCGGTTCGGGGTGGTGTTCATCGCCCTGATCCTGTGGCTGTTCAGCTTCTCCACCTTCGTGGGCATTTTGTTCTACGCCCGGTCCAACGTGGCCTATCTCTTTGGGGACAACTGGCTGTCCCAGACCCTGTATAAGGTGCTGGCCCTGGTCATGCTGTTCATCGGCGGGCTTGCCGCCTACACCTTCGTGTGGGACCTGGGGGACGTGGGGGTGGGCCTCATGACCGTGTTCAACATCATCGTGATCGTCCCCATGTCGGGACAGGCCCTGGCCTCCCTCCGGGACTACGAGGGAAGGATGAAGAAACCCAAACATGAGTAAAAAAGGGCCCGGTCTCCGCTGGAGACCGGGCTCTTCTCATTTCATCAGGCCCTGGATCAGGATCGCCAGGATCAGCACCGGGAGCACGAACTGGAAATAGGGCTTCAGCGCCCGGGGCATCTTCATCCCCTTTCCGGTGTTGGCCTCCTCCAGATACTTGTCGAAGCCCCAGCCCCACTTGGTGACACAGAACAGCAGGTACATCAGGGAGCCCAGGGGCAGCAGCAGGTTGGACACCAGGAAGTCCTCGATGTCCAGCACCTGGCCCACCGCGCCGTTGGGCAGGGTGGCCTCGAAGAACCACAGGTTATAGCCCAGCACGCAGGGCAGGGAGGCGATGAGGATGAACACGCCGTTGGCCAGCGCCGCCTTTTTCCGGCTCCAGCCGAAGTTGTCGATGCAGCCGGCCAGCAGGTTCTCGAACACGGCGATGACGGTGGAGAAGCTGGCAAAGGACATGAACAGGAAGAACAGGGATCCCCACAGCCGTCCTCCGGCCATGTTGGCGAACACCTTGGGCAGGGTGACAAAAATGAGGGACGGCCCCGCGTCCGGCTCCACCCCGAAGGAGAAGCAGGCGGGGAAGATGATCAGACCGCTCATGACGGCCACGAAGGTGTCCAGCCCGCAGATCCGGGCGGCCTCCCCGGCCAGGGTGTTGTCCCGGCTCATGTAGCTGCCGAAGATCTCCATGGCGGCGATGCCCAGGCTCAACGTGAAGAACGCCTGGTTCATGGCGGCGGTGATCACTTTGCCCAGGCCCTGCTCCATGGCCCGGCCAAAGTCGGGCAGGAGGTAGAACTTGACCCCCTCCCCCGCGCCGGGCAGGGTCAGGCTGTGGACGGCCAGCACCACGATTAGGCCCAGCAGCCCCAGCATCATCCACTTGGTCACCCGCTCCAGGCCGCCCTGGAGGCCCAGGGAGCACACCAGGAAGCCCGCCAGCACCGTCACCGCCATCCACACCGTCATTTCGGCGGGGTTGGCCCGCATGGCGGTGAACACCCCGTCCACCGCCTCCAGAGTCAGCCCCTCGAAAGCGCCCCCTGCGAATTTGAAGAAGTAGCCCAGCATCCAGCCGGACACGGTGGTGTAGTACATCATCAGCAGATAGCAGCCGATCAGGCAGAACCAGCCGTGGATGTGCCACTTGGACCCGGCGGGCTCCAGGGCCCGGTAGCCCAGCACGGCGCTCTGACCGCTGGCCCGGCCCACCGCCAGCTCCATGGTGAGCACGGGTATGCCCATGATCACCAGGAACAGCAGGTAGAACAGCACGAACACGCCGCCGCCGTTCTCCCCGGTGACATAGGGGAACTTCCACACGTTGCCGATGCCGATGGCGCATCCGGCGCTCACCAGCAGGAATCCCAGCCGGGAGCGGAAATTTTCTCGCTTCATCTCTTTTTCTCCTTAAAACGATAGCGTTCAGTTTGGCTTGTCCCCGGTCCAGGGGGCCTCGAACACGATGGGCGCGCCCTTGACGCTCACCATCCCCCCGTACACCTCCACCTCACGGCCATTTTCGTCCAGCAGGTTGGGGTAGAAGCCGTCCGGGGCCTCCACCCGCACCGGGGCGCTGTTCCCCTTGACGCTGAACAGGCCCACCAGCTGACGGTCCCCTTTGCGGTGGGTGGCGCACAGGATATCTTGGGGCAGGGCCTTTACCTCATACCGGCTGTCGGTGAGGATGGGGTTTCGCTTCAGCTTCGCCAGGGTCCTCAGCAGCCTGGTCACGCCCTCGCTGATGTGCCAGGCGGTCTCGTCCTTGTCGAACAGGCTGGGCCGGTGGGTGCACTCCGCCTCCTGCCCGGCGTACAGCAGGGTCGTCCCCTTCTGGAAGTAGAGGAAGGCCGTCCAGCTCATCAGGGCCATCCCCTCCGGGATGAGAAACGCCGCCCTTGCCCGGTCGTGGTTCTCCAAGAAGCGCAGCTTCACGTAGTTGTCGGGGTAGATGGTCTCCTGGGCGTTCACCGCCTGGGCGTACCGCTCCAGGGGGACCTTTCCCTCCAGATAGTCCTGGAACACGTCGAAGATGTCATAGTCGTAGCAGATGTCGAAGGCCTGGTACAGCTCGGCGTCGGACAGCACCCCCAGCCCGGCCGCCCGGCCCTCCCGGATGAAGGCGGGCTCCACCGACTCGGCCAGCCAGAGGCAGCCGGGGCGGACCCGCTCCACCTCCTCCCTCGCCCGGAGCCAGAACTCCAGGGGCACCAGGGGGGCCACGTCGCACCGGAAGCCGTCCACCATGGAGGCCCAGTATTTCAGCGTCTCGATCTGGTAGTCCCACAGCCCGGGCTGGGAGTAGTCCAGGTCGATCACGTCCCACCAGTCCCCCACCCGGTTGCCAAAGCTTCCGTCCGGCCTGCGGTAGAACCACTCCGGGTGCTCCCGGGCCAGCACCGAGTCCGGCGAGGTGTGGTTATACACCACGTCGATGATGCACTTCATGCCCATCTGGTGGACCGCGTCCACCAGCCGCTGGAAGTCCTCCAGGGTCCCGTATTCCGGGTCCACCGCCCGGTAGTCCCGGATGGCGTAGGGACTGCCCAGGCTCCCCTTCCGGCACTGTTCCCCCACGGGGTGGATGGGCATGAGCCAGATAACGTCCACGCCCAGCTCCTTGATGCGCTCCAGGTCCCGGCGCACCCCCTCGAAGGTGCCCTCCGGGGTGTGGCTGCGCACGAACACGCAGTACATCACCTGGTTTCGATAGCTCTTTGCGGTGTTTTTCGCCATGGCGGCCCCCTCCCGGGCGGACCCGCCGCCCAAAGTCTCGTATTAAAATACCATATCGTCCCGCCGCTGGCAAGGCTTTTTTCCCACAAAAAAGTCCGGCCTCCCCAACGGGACCCGGACTTTTTCGCTAGGCGCTGTTTGAACATTGACGATGTGCCCAGCGGCAAGGGATCTTTTCGCCAGACAAGGCGATCTGATGCAGAAATACTTTGTGTATTTCAAGTCAGATCAACGACGTATGGCGGGAAAAGACCTGTCGTTTGGGCTTGTTGGCAATGTTCAAACGAGCCCTAATCCAGCGCCAAAGAGGCGTCCAGCAGCTTCTTGGTATAGGGGTGACTGGGGCGGTCGTAGATCTGGTCCACGTCCCCCTCCTCCACGATCTCGCCCCCCGTCATCACCGCTACCCGGCCGCACAGCTGGTACACCACCGCCAGGTCGTGGGAGATGAACAGGTAGGACAGCCCCAGCTCCTCCTTCAGGTCCGCCAGCAGGCGGAGGATCTGGGCCTGGAGGGTGACGTCCAGGGCGGACACCGGCTCGTCCAGCACGATCAGCTTGCTGCCCTGGATCAGGGCGGCGGCGATGGCCACCCGCTGGCGCTGTCCGCCGGACAGCTGGGCGGGCCGCCGCGCCAGATGCTCCTCTCCCAGCCCCACCAGGGGCAGGAAGCCGCGCACCTTTTCCCGCCGCTCCTCTCTGTCCCTCATCCCGGCGGCCCGCAGAAGCTCCTCCAGGATCCACCCCACCGTTTTCACCGGGTTGAGCGATCCATAGGGGTCTTGGAACACCATCTGGGGCCGGGGGCTGTTCACCTCCAGGGTGCCGGTGTGGTCTGTCACCAGCCCCAGCACACACTTGGCCAGGGTGGACTTGCCCGACCCGGACTCCCCCACGATGCCCAGCGCCTCGCCGGAGGCCAGCTCCAACGACACGTCCCGCAGCACCTGCCTGCGCCCCCGGCCCCGGCCGTACCAGCTGCTGAGATGCCGGATGCGCACGATGGGTTCAGCCATCCGCCCCACCTCCTCTCAGCTTCCTCCGCGCCGGGCGGGAGGCGATCAGCAGTTTGGTATAGTCCTCCCTGGGGTGGCGGAACACCTGGTCCACCGCCCCGGACTCCACGATCTTCCCCCGCCGCATCACCACCACCCGGCTGCACAGGGCCTTCACCACCCCCAGGTCGTGGGAGATGAACAGGATGGCGGTGCCCTCCCTGCGGTTGATGTCCTTCAGCGTCTCCAGGATCTGGGCCTGGATGGTCACGTCCAGGGCGGTGGTGGGCTCGTCGGCGATCAGCAGCCGGGGGCGCAGCACCAGGGCCGAGGCGATCATGGCCCGCTGGCGCATCCCGCCGGACAGCTGGTGGGGCCACTGACGGTACACCTCCTCCGGCCGGGGCAGGCCCGCCAGGGCCATGGCGTCCAGGGCCCGCGCCCTGCGCTCCCCGGCGGACAGCCTCTCATGGAGGCGCAGGGACTCCTCCACCTGTTTCCCCACCCGCATGGTGGGGTCCAGGCTGGTCATGGGCTCCTGGAAGATGATGGACAGGTCCCGGCCCTGGCGGCGGCGCAGTTCCTCCCGGGACAGGGCGAACAGGTCCGTCCCCTCGAACACCGCGCTGCCGGTGACCTGGGCCCGGGAGCGGGGGATCAGCCCCATGAGGGCGTGGGCGGTCATGGACTTTCCCGAGCCGGACTCGCCCACCACGCCCACCACCTCCCCCCGGTCCATCCGCAGGGAGAACTTGTCCACGGCGGTGAAAGGGGCCTCCCCCTCCCGGTCGTGGAACACCACCGAGAGGTCCCGGATATCCAGCATCATGACGTCCCTCCCATCCGCTCCCGGATCCCCTCGCCCACCAGGCCCACCCCCAGGATGAGCAGGATCACCGCCAGGGCCGGGAAGGCGGTGCACCAGGGCAGGGTGAACAGCACCCCCTGGGCGTCCTTGAGCATATAGCCCAGGCTGGGCTCGGTGGGGCTGACCCCGATCCCCAGATAGCTCATGGACGCCTCCGCCAGCACCGCGTTGTTGAAGCCGATGGTCAGCCCCGACAGCAGGGTGGGCCAGATGTTGGGCAGGATGTGGACGAACACGATCCGCAGGTCGCCCACCCCCATCAGCCGGGCGGACTTGACGAAGTCCCGGTCCCGGTATTTGAGGAACTCCCCCCGGGTGAGCCGGGCGAAGCTGGGGATGAACAGCACCCCCAGCGCCCCGATCACGTTGTACTTCCCCGGCCCGGTGAGGGCCAGCACCACCAGGGCCAGCAGCACGCTGGGGAAGGCGGCCACCGCGTCGCACAGGCGCATGACCAAAGCGTCGGCGGGCCCGCCGTACCAGCCGCACAGCGCCCCCACCGCCAGGCCGCACACCGCCCCCACCGCCAGCACCGCCAGGGCGATGGCCAGGGTGGAGCCCGCCCCCTCCAGGGTGCGGGAGAGCACGTCCCGCCCCAGGCTGTCGCAGCCGAAGGGGTGGGCGGCGCAGGGGGGGGCATTGCGGTCCGCCGCGCTCATGGCGGTGGGGGGATAGGGGGTCCACACCAGGCCCACGGCGGTGAAGGCCAGCATACACGCCGACAGCGCCCCGCCGATGGTGAGATACCAGTTTTTTCGTCTCATCTCTATGTCCTCTCGATGCGGGGGTCCATCACCCGGTAGAGCAGGTCCGCCAGGAAATTGCACCCCACCACCGCCGCCGCCAGCAGCACCACGATGGCCTGCACCACCGGGTAATCCCGATTGCCGATGGACGAGATGAGGATCCGCCCCAGGCCGGGCACGCCGAACACCTGCTCCACCACGATGGACCCGGCCATGATGTCGCCGATGGCCATGGCCAGGAAGGTGACCACCGGGATCATGGCGTTGCGCAGCACATGCCTGCGCAGGGCGGAGCCCCGGCTGTTCCCCTTGCTGTAGGCGGTGCGGATGTAGTCCTGGTCCAGCTCCCCCAGGATGGAGCCCCGGAGGAGCTTCACCGTCATGGCGCTCTTGGGCAGGGCGATGGCCAGGGCGGGATAGAGCATGAAGCGCAGATGGGCCGCCAGCCCCTCCTCCGGCGGGACGTACTCCGGCCGGAACCACCGCAGCACCAGGGCGAAGAGGAACATCAGCGCGATGCCCATGACGAAGTTGGGCACCGACATGGCCACCTGGGCCAGCACCGTCACCGCCCGGTCCACCGCCCCCCCCGGCCGCCGGGCGGCGATCAGCCCCAGGGGCAGGGAGATCGCCGCGATCAGCGCGAAGGCCAGCGCCGCCAGGGTGAGGGTGGCCCCCGCCTTGGGGCCGATCAGCTGGGCCACCGTCATGTCGTACTTATAGGACCGGCCGAAGTCGCCGGCGGCGAAGGCGGCCAGCCACCGCCCATACCGCTGCCAGACGGGCAGGTCCAGGCCGTTCCGGGCCCGGAAGGCGTCGATCTGCTCCTGGGTGGCCTCCGACCCCAGCACGGAGGCAGCGGGGTCGCCGGGGACCACGGAAAAGGCCGCGAAGGCCAGCACGCTCACCAGCAGCAGGGTGCCCAGCAGCAGTCCCAGCCGCTTCAGCAAGGTCTTTCCCATAAGGGAGAGCCCCCTTTCTCGCTCTGGAAGTGTTTTCGGCGGCGTACACGCCGCCGCCGAAAACAAAAGCTCAACTCTTTCGCGCCCCGCGGTTCACTTATAGTAGACCGTGGACATGTCGATCACATAGGTAGGATAGAAGGTGAACCCGTCCAGCTTGGGGCTCACCACCGCCAGATCGCACAGGTCCTGGATCCACAGGCTGGCCGCCCGCTCGTTGAGGATCTCCTCCGCCCGCTTGTACAGCCGGGTCTGCTCCTGCTCATCGGTGGCGGCCAGGGCGTCGGCCACCGCCTCGTCGTACTCTGCGTCCGAGAAGGCGATGAAGTTCTTGTCGTGCCCGCTGGTGTAGCGGATCAGCATCTCCCGGGCGGTCATGTCATCGGCGGCGATGCTGCACACCGTGGAATGGTAGTCCCGCCCCTTGTACACGTCGCTCACCCAGGCGCTCCACTCCACGGGGATCAGCTGGGCGGTGATGCCCACCGCCTTGAGCTGCTCGATGATCACCTGGGCGGTGTCCATGTGCTGGGCGTAGTTGGACGGGGCGGTGATGGTCATCTCGAACCCGTCGGGATAGCCCGCCTGGGCCAGCAGCTCTTTGGCCTTCTCCACATCCTGCCCGTACCGCTGGGCCAGCTCGGGCATGAAATACTTCTTCTGGGCGGGGTACATGCTGGTGCCGGTGGCCACCCCCGCGCCGCCGCACACGAAGTCGATGATCGCGTCCACGTCGATGGCGTAGTACATGGCCTGGCGGACCAGCTCGTTGTCGAAGGGCTCCACGGCGTTGTTGAGATACAGCGCCTGGACCAGCTTCATGGTGTCCCGGTGGATAGTGAACTGGTCCTTCACCTCGCCCTCCAGGTTGTTGGGCAGGTGGACCACCAGGTCCAGGGTGCCCCCCTTCAGGCCGATCACCATGGCGTTCACGTCGGGGACGATCTTGAAGGTGACCTTGTCCAGCTTGGCGGCCTTTTCCTGATCCCAGTAGCCGTCGTACTTCTCCGCCACCAGGCTGTCCTGGGGGGTGTAGGAGACGAAGCGGAAGGGGCCGGTGCCGGTCATGGTCTGGGTGATGGTGGGGCCGGAGCCCTCGGGGATGATGGGGGCGGTGAGGGCGTTGAAGAACTCCAGGCCGGGCTCTTTCAAGGTGATGACCACATGGCGGCCGTCGGGGGCCTCGATGCTCTCGACAGCAGAAAACGCCGAGACCAGAGGCTTTCCATCGTTCTCCGATCCGGCGCAGCGTTTCAGGGAATAGACCACATCCTCGACGGTGACGGCCTCTCCGCTGTGGAACGTCACGCCCTCCCGCAGGGTGAAGGTGTACGTTTTGCGGTCCTCGGAGATCTCATAGTCACTGGCGACGGCCGGGGTCAGCGAGCCGTCGGGGCTGGCCTTCACCAGTCCCTCGAAGATGTTGAACAATACCTCGCGGATGCCGGCCGTGGCGGCCAGCTGGGGGTCGAGGTTGCTCAGATCCTGTGCGATACCTACCGTGACTGAGTTCCCCTCGGGGGGTAACTCGCCCGATTGTGCAGATGCCGCGGGGCTCTGGCTGGGCTCCGTGCCTCCTGTACACCCGTACAGTGAAGCCGGCAGCATGGCCGCCGCGACAAGCAGCAAAAGGGCCCGTTTGATGAACTTGGGCATTTTGCTTCTTCCTTTCCTTTCCTGCATTTCTCGCAACTGTCCTTATTCAGTTGTCGGGGCCTATTGTAACACACTCTGGGAAAATTGCAAGAGGCAATTTCCCAAAGGAGCACCGCCGCGCCCCGGCGGGGGCAGGCGGCGGCGCGGGCCGGGCGCGGCTCTCAGAAGCCGCAGCAATAGCCGAAGTATTCAGATCCGCGTGTCAAAATTGCCGGTGGCAAGGCGAAAGGCCGCGGGAACGCTTTGTGTATTTCAAGATCTTTCAGCGCGGCCAGCTGCGGTCTTGGCCGCAAAGCTGGGTGCTGAGGCGATCGGTACAGCTTCTCAGTTCAGCCCGCTTCCCTTTGTCCTGCGCAGCGCTGGGCGCGGCCGCACGCCCACAGCCGCCGGGCCGTCCCATCCCAGGCCGCGGCGTAGCCGTCGCACTTGGCACACAGGTGTTCCGCGCTCTCCGGAGACTGGAGGTCAGTGGATCCGGCCCCGGTGCGCTCCACCATCTCCCGCAGCCTGTCCGGGTTCTCCAGCATGGGGCAGGGCTTCAGATGGTTCTCGTTGAAGGGCTGGCCGTCATGGTAGGCCATGAACATGGGGGAGCGCAGGCAGTCCAGCAAAGACTTATCCCGGATATTGGAATCGGAGTAGTGGACGAACACGCAGGGGTCCACGTCCCCGTTGGCGTTGATGTGGAGATACCGCCGCCCCCCGGCGATGCAGCCCCCCACGTACTCCCCATCGTTCTGGAAGTCGATGAGGAAGATGGACTTGGTCTTGCGGTAGGACCGGATACGGCCGTACATCTTCTCCCGCTGCTCCGGCGAGGGCATGAGCTCCGGCGCCGCGTCATTGCCCACGGGCATGTAATGGAAGTACCAGGCGAATTTGGCCCCCCACTCCACCAGCTCATCCACGAACGCCTCCGAGCTGATGGAGTCCAGGTTGGCGCTGGTGTAGCAGCAGGAGGTGCCGAAGGGCAGTCTCCGCCCCTTCAGGAGCTCCATGGCCCGGCGCACCTTTTGGAACGTTCCGGCGCCCCGGCGGCCGTCGGTGGCTTCCTCAAAGCCCTCCACGCTGATGGCGGGGACGAAATTCTTCACCCGCAGCATCTGGTCGGCGAAGTCCTCGTCGATCAGGGTCGCGTTGGTGAAGCAGAGGAACTGGCAGTCGTTGTGCTTGTTGCAAAGGGCGATCAGATCGTCCTTGCGCACCAGGGGCTCCCCGCCGGTGTAGATGTAGATATACACCCCCAGCTTCTTGCCCTGGGTGATGATGCCGTCGATCTCGTCGAAGGTGAGGTTCAGCCTGTTCCCATACTCCGCCGCCCAGCAGCCGGTGCAGCGGAGGTTGCAGGCAGAGGTGGGGTCCAGCAGGATGGCCCAGGGGATGTTGCAGCCATAGCGCTCCCGGGCCTCCTCCTGGATGGGCCAGCCGATCAGGTTGCCGTTGAGCATGAAGTTTTCGAAAAAGGTCCTGCGCACCTCTGCGTCGATGTCCGTCCACATGGACCGGATCAGCTTATACCAGTTGTTGTCCGGATCCTGGATCGCCTTCCGGAAGGCGGCGCGCTGGGCGGGGAAGCTGTTGGGTCCTTCCCCGGCGAAGCGGTCCACCCAGTCCATCAGGCGGGGGATATTGGTATCGGGGTCCTGGTCCAGATAGCTGTACATGGCGCGGAAGCCCGCCCGTTTCACGCTGTTCATCATGGTCATTCCTCACACGTTCCTTTCTGTCTCACGGTGGTGTTTCCCTGTGTCCAGCGCCATGATACCGCCGGGGGCCCCGGGTTTCCATAGACAGGAAAGAGGCCCTTGTCAAAACTTTGACAAGGGCCTTCATACTGTAGATCGCGATCGGATGTGAGCTCGTTTTGGGATCATCCCCTGTTTTTCTGGGCCAGCCGCTCCATGGTGTAGTCCAGGCAGCCCCCCACCAGGATGTCGAAATCGTCCATCCGGTCGATGATGTTGGAGGGCATCCCCTGCTCCACCCAGCTCAGCACGATGCTGGCCAGCCCCTGGGTGAGCAGCTCGGTCATGAAACCGATCTGGTCCTCGGTCACGCCGTAGCCCCGGGCGGCCAGCCGGGTGCGGGCCTCCACCAGGGGGGCGGCCCACCGGCGCACGTGGCTCTCCACATAGCTGCGTTCATAGGCCCGGTAGACGTTGAGCGCCAAAGTCCGGTGCTCCCGCAGCAGGGTCAGCGCCCGCTCCATGGCCGTGTGCCACTCCTCGGGCTTGGCGGCCCCCAGCTCGTCCAGCATCGTCTGGATGCCGTAGTCCACCACCCCATACAGGTCGGAGAAGTGGTAATAGAAGGCCTGCCGTGAGATGCCGCACCGCTCCACCAGCTCGGTGACGGTGATGTCGTCCAGCCGTTTGGTCCGGAGCAGCGCCGCCAGGGCGTTCATGATCTGATTTTTGGTAGACTTTGGCACATCGTTTCCCCTTTTCTGGAATTTTGAAACATTATACCGGGTTTTGGCGGACAGCGCAAGGTCCCAGCTTTGACATTTGACTGATTTTGTCAATGAATAATTTTTCCAGTCCGCGGCAAACTGAGCTGGAGGTGAACATGATGGACGAGAAAACGGGCAAACGCGGCTGGTATGCCCTGGCGGGGGCCGCCGCCGGGGTGGTCAACGGATTTTTCGGCGGGGGCGGAGGACAGGTGCTGGTGCCCCTGCTGGCGGGGAAGTGCGGCCTGGACCAGCGGCGGGCCTTCGCCACCTCGGTGGCGGTGATCGCGCCGCTGTGCGCCCTGTCCGCCGGGATCTACTGGTGGCGGGGGGAGTTGGACCTGGCGCTGGCCCTGCCCTACCTGATCGGGGGGCTGATCGGCGGCTTCGTGGGGGGGCGGGTGTTCCAAAAGCTGTCCATGACCTGGCTGCGCCGGGGCTTCGCCCTGCTGATCCTATACGGCGGGGTGAAGGCGCTGCTATGAAGGACTGGCTCATCGCCGCCCTGGCCGGGGCGGCCACCGGGGTGCTGTCCGGCTTCGGGGTGGGGGGCGGCTCCCTGCTGCTGGTCTACATGACCAGCTTTGCCGGGGTGCCCCAGACCCTGGCCCAGGGGGTCAACCTGCTCTACTTCCTGCCCGCCGCGGCGGCGGCCCTCCCCGCCCACTTCAAAAACGGCGTGGTGGAGAAAAAGGTGCTGCTCCCCGCCGTCGCCGCGGGACTCCTCTGCTCCGCCCTCACCGCCTGGGCGGCCACGGCGCTGGATGTGGACGTGCTGCGCCGGTGCTTTGGGGGTTTCCTCATCCTGATCGGCCTGCGGGAGCTGTTCCGGGACGGATGATCTTTCCTTGCGTTTCCGCCGCGCTTGTGCTAAGATAGGGTCCACCGGACGGGCCTCACGGTCCGTCCGGCAGACTATATTTAGGAGCGCGTCTACATGGATCCCATTTTGTTCGTCGTCTGTCTGACCGCCGCCACCGGCGTGGGCGGCCTGGCGCTGGGGGGCGTCCTCGCCGCCCTGTTCAAGCGGGAGTCCCCCCGGGGGACCAGCCTGCTGCTCAGCTTCACCGCCGGGCTGATGCTGGCCATCGTGGCCCTGGACATGGTGCCCGAGGCCGTGGAGGCCGCCCCCTGGCCGCCCATGGCGCCGCTGATGCTGGTGGGGGGCTTCGTGGTGACCTATCTGCTCAACTGCTGGATCGACAAGAGCGCCCACCACGAGGACGCCGGCGACCCCCACCAATGCGCCTGCGGACACCACGACCTGCACACCGCGGGGCTGGTGCTGGCGGCGGCGGTGGCCCTGCACAACGTGCCGGTGGGCATGGCGGTGGGGGCCACGGTGGCGGTGGAGGGCATCTGCCTGGCCAGCGTGCTGGCGGCGGTGACCATCGGCCTGCACAACCTGCCCGAGGGGATGAGCATCGCCATCCCCCTGCTCCACGACGGCTCCAGGACCTGGAGCGCCATCGGCGTGGCGGCGCTGTCCGGCCTGCCCACGGTGGCGGGGGCGCTGGCGGGCTACTTCGTGGGCAGCGAGGCCCCCGCCGCCCTGGCCGCCGCCCTCAGCCTGGCCGGGGGCGCCATGCTGTATGTGGTGTTCTTCGAGCTCCTGCCCGAGGCGTCCCTCCAGTGGCGGTCCCGCTGGACCATCCTGGCCACGGTGGTGGGCTTCGCGCTGGGGGTGCTGCTCATCTTCGGCCACGGCCACCACTGAGGAGCTGTATCCACGACCTCGATCCACCCTCTCGCCGGGTCTTTTCCCATCATGCGGCGGTCTCGGCGGTGGATACAGGTCCTAAAAGATCCCTCCGGCCAAGGCCGGAGGGATCTTTTCACATCATCTTGACCGTGAAGAACACCGCCTGGGCGAACAGCCAGCCCACCAGGGCGTAGATGAAGTACTGGCTCATGGCCACGCCCAGCGCCAGCCCCAGCACCATGCACACGGCGGTGACCGCGCAGGTGAGGAAGCTCATCAGGTAGTCGGACTCCACGGGCACCACCCGGAACCGGCCCAGCTTGCCGTCGGACTTGCGCAGCTGGAGGGCCACCACGGCCGCCAGGACCAGCACCACCACCCCGCCGATGATACAGGCGGTGATGAACCGGGGGTGGGTCATATAGTACTGCTGGTGGAGCCACAGGGCCAGCAGGCCGCCGCCGGTGAGCATGGCGTTGAAAAAGAACGGCCGCTGGTACAGGAAGAAGATGATGATCAGCACCGCCGCCGCCGCGGGCAGCAGCATCAGCAGGCGCACGCCCTCCGCGTAGAACAGGGCGCTCAGCAGGGAGACCACCCACAGCACCGCCGCCGCAGCCGCGATCGCCGCGGGCAGGATGACCGGCTTGCCCGCGCGGCGGGCCATCACCGCCCACACCGCGCAGCCCGCCACCGCCACCGCCCCGGCCACGGAGAACACCTTGAAGAAGCTGGCCAGCGCCTGTGCCACCGCGGCGTCGAAGATCATCTCCACATATGCCTTTTGCAGCAGCAGGAGCAGCA
This sequence comes from uncultured Oscillospiraceae bacterium, assembly GCA_910588495.1. GTDB lineage: Bacteria > Bacillota > Clostridia > Oscillospirales > Oscillospiraceae > Enterenecus. The sequence goes on from CAJUPU010000022.1 coordinate 47,979, forward strand.
GCTCCACCACCACCGCCCCCGCCAGCCACAGGAGCATCCGGTTGAATACCTTGTCCTCCTCGCCCTGGCGGCGTTCCCGTTTTCCCTTCTCGAACATCATTTGATCATTCCTTTTGTCTATTATCGATCGTCGCGGCCCGACCGGAGCTCCCCCGGTGGCCTCCCTCTTTTTCTCTTGTCTCCCCTGCGGGACAGCCCGTCTTGACATCGAGCAGATAAGATTATAACAGAAACCGCCCCGCATTGCAACAACAAAAATCGTCTCCGCGCCGGGTTTTTCCCCTTTCGGGCGGCGGGAAAACCTGATATACTAGGGGGTATGGAGCGTCCGCCGCTCCCTCTTCCCAAAAAGGCTCGATCTGGAAAGTCTAATGGTATGAAGTCAAGTAGGTGATGCACAAAAAATTCAGAGGAAAT
>CAJUPU010000023.1 GCA_910588495.1 uncultured Oscillospiraceae bacterium
CCTCATTTTGTGTGGCAGCCTGGATGTTCCTCCATCCAGGCTGCCACATCGTTTTACGCTTACGGCAGAACGGTGTTCAAGCCGTCCACCTGCTGATAGCGCAGGGCGGAGAATTGGCACAAATGCTCCCGCCCGATGGAAAAGAGGGCGTCGGTGTCCGCGTCAAGCTGTTCCAGGTTGTCCGCGATATGCACCAGCGTCACCACGGCGAACATCATCCGTTGCTCCCGTTCGGTGAGGTCGGACAGAAGTTCCTTGGCACCACCCCGGAACGGCCTTATGATTTGTTTCCCGCGAAAAAGGGGCGAATCAAAGCACTTATTAAGGCTTTATATGACAAAGCGGCACGAATATGTATTTCCTTCATCAGCAAAGCGGCACATTGAAATGGGGTGCCGCTTCACAAGGTAAGATGGTGCGCCGTGTGCGTCGAAAGGCGCCCGCACGGTGTGGGCTGGGGGAAAAGTCCGAGATGGCTTCATCGGAGACTTACCTATCAGCATTCCCACCGGAGCGTCAGATCGAGCAGCGGTGTGCGGACAGCAACGCATTTCGCTGGTATCTTGGCATCGACCTGGATGAACGGGTCAGCCGCACAGACCCGGAGGCCGGCCACATGAAGCGCTCCGGCAAGCCAAGAGGCCGGTATCATCTCTCCCACCAGACCACAGATACAGACTGCGGCATCATTACTGGCGTGACCGTGACGCCGGGAGATGTGTCTGACTCGGCCTATGATCTTCCCCTGGCCTGCCGGGTGCCGGAAGAGCATGGCAAGGAGGGGTGAGTGACGGACAAAAGTTCAAAAGAGGAATACGCCTATCAAGTGGGCAAAATCAGGTTTCGTGCTGTTTGTTCAGGGACCGGCTGCTTTCCAGACCCCTCCGCTCCCGGCGTAGTCTGGGTCTTGTTTGGGTCTTGATCTTCAAGCAGCAGCTACCCTTTATACCCAAAGTCCGGGATGGCCCGCCAGCGGCGGCGGAGCAGAAAAGCGGCGGCTTTGGGCTGGCGGTCCCGGGTAAAGACGCCCTTTTTATTGCCCTGGACCCGCATGGCGTTTTGGGCGGTGGCGAAGTCGGCGAAGTTCCACACCTGCTCCCCCACGAAGAAGGGCAGGGCGTCGAACACCTTGTGGTACGCCTCCAAAAACTCCGCCTGATACTCCTCGCTGAACATGACGGAGGGCAGGCTGTGCACCCCCGCCACCGCGTCCGCCCCGTACTCACAGACCATCAGCGGCTTGTCCGGGTATTTCTCGTGCCAGCGCCGCAGCTCATCCTCCAGCACGGCGGCCCCCGCGTCCACCCGGCCGCAGTAGTTGTACCACCCGAAATAGCGGTTGATGCACAGCACGTCCACCAGGGGGGCGGCCTTGCAGGTATCCGGCGCGCACCCCTCATAGGTGACGATGGTGACGGGACGGCGTTGCCGATCCAGCTCCCGGGCCAGGGCGCACAGGGGAGCGAAATACTCCGCCGCCCCCTCCTCCTCCGCGGCAGGCTCGTTGGCGATGGACCACATCACCACGCAGGCGTAGTGCTCGTCCCGCTCCACGAGCTTCTCCAGCACCTCCCGGTGGTGCGGGGTGGTTTTCAGCTGCTCCCAGGTGTTTACCGTTCCATTTTTGTCCAGCAGGCCGGTGGCCACGAAGTTGGCGTGCAGGCCCACGGCGGGCAGCTCGTCGATGACCACCACCCCCTGGGCGTCGCACAGCCGCAGCATCTCCTCGGCGTAGGGGTAGTGGGAGGTCCGCAGAGAGTTGGCCCCCATCCAGTCCATCAGGGCCAGATCCTTCACGTTCACCGCCTCGTCCAGCCCCCGGCCGTGGATGCAGCTGTCCTCATGCTTGCCGAAGCCCTTGAAGTAGAAGGGCTTGCCGTTGATGAGGAATTGGGTCCCCCTCACCTCCACCGAGCGGATGCCGAAGGGCAGCTCGTAACGATCCTCCGCGCCGTCCAAGCGGCACCGGACCGCCAGGCGGTAGAGATAGCCTGCCCCCGGCTCCCACAGGATGGGATCTTTTACGCGCAGCACGCCCCCGGCCCCGGTCCCGGCGGCCACGGCATCCCCCTGGGCGTTCCGGACCTCCACCCCGATCTCCGGGGCGGCCTTCCCGGTCCCGCCCCATTCCACCTGGTACTCCACCCGGCCGTCGGTGCGGGGTCGACCCGGATGCGGGAGATGTAGGTCTCCGGCGTGGTGTACAGCACCACGGGGCGCAGAATGCCCGCGTAGTTGAAGAAATCGAAGTTGGGCAGGTTTTCCCGCACCTTGCCCAGGCCGGGGTACTCCGTCTCCACCAGACGGCCCACGGGCAGGGTCTCCAGGGTCAGGGTGTTGTCCGCGATGACCCGCAGGGTGTTTTCCCCCAGGCGGACCAGGGAACCGATCTCCGCCTCGAAGGGCAACCCCCCAGGTGCTCCGCCGCCAGGGCGCCGTTCACGTAGACCCGGGCCCGGTGGGCCACCCCGCCGAACCGCAGCACCAGCCGCCCGGCCAGCATGGGGGCGCTTACGGTGAAGGTCCGCTCATACGCCGCCTCTCCCACGTGGTCCGGAGGGCGGCGTCGGGGTAGATGTCGTTGTAGGCGGCGGGGACGGGCATGGGCCTGGGATCTTGCAGGGGGCCGTCGTCCGGCTCCCCCGGCCGGCGCAGGGAGAACTGCCAGACGCCATTCAGGTCAAAGACCATCCGGCTGGGGGTGTTGATAGGATAGAGCATGGTGGATCCCTCCGTAAACAGGTTTAGAGGCTGTACCGACCGCCTCTTATTTTTGGCCGAATTCCGCCTGGTACTCTGTGGGCGTCAGCTTCATGTACCGCTTGAACACCTTGGTGAAGTAGTAGGCGTTGTCGTAGCCCAGTATGTGGGACACCTCGTATACCATGTGCCCCCCGTCCCGAAGGAGGGCGCAGGCGTACTTTATCTTGGTGGCGTTGACGTAGTCCATGAAGTTCTGCCCCAGCTGACGCTTGAACAGGCTGGACAGGTAGTTTGGGGTGATGCCGACGGCGGCGGCCACGTCCTGCACCAGCACCCACTCCAGGATGTGGTCCTCCACATACCGCTTGGCGGCGGCCACGTAGTCCCCCTTGCCCAGGGACTGGGTGTAGCACAGGAAGGGCCGGGGGGACAGGGCGTGCTCCCGGCGCAGCAGCTCGGTCTGGAGCCGCAGCCCGGCCAGCTCCCGGCCGGACAGCACCCCCGTGGCCAGTACGCTCAGCCGCACCTGGGAGATCTCCCGGACGGCGGCGGCCAGCCGGGCCTGGAACTGGGCGATGGGCTTATCCTCCTCCAGCCCCCACAGGAACAGGGAGGCGGTGCCCTCCCGCCCCGCCTCCGAGGGAAGAGAGACGAAGTCCACCCCCTGGAACACCTTCTGGGCGGTGTCCAGGGCCAGGTTCCGGTGGAAGCGGAACAGCCGGGAGCGCTCCTCTTCCGTAAAGGAGCCGATGCCGGGGACGGCGGCGGGGTCCATCACCAGCAGCACCGCCGCGCACCCCTTCCCCGCCCCCAGGGCCTCCAGGGCGGCGATGGCCCGCTCCGCCTCCAGCCCGCCCTCCGGGGAGAGCAGGGCGGCGGCCTGACGGGCCACGGCCTCCGCCGGGTCCTCCGGCCGCTGGGCGGCGGGCTGGAACAGGCGGAGGCGTTTCTCCCGCTCGTCGATGGCGGTGTGGATGGATCTTTCCAGCTTCTCCTCGTCCAGCTCGATCTTCAGCAGGTAGTCCACCGCCCGCCCCCGCAGGGACTGCTGGGCCATGTGGAAGTCCTGGTGGTTGGTGAGCATGATGAACACGATGTCCGGCCAGCGCTGGGCACAGGTCTCCAGCAGCTCCAGCCCGGTGAGCAGGGGCATATTGATGTCGCAGATGACGATATCCGGGCGGCGGGCCTCCACCAGCTCCAAAGCCTGCTGTCCGTTGCGGGCGGCGCCGCAGACGGTGCAGTCCAGCCGCTCCCAGTTCAGCATGGATTGCAGACCGGACAGGATGATGGGCTCGTCGTCGGCCAGCAGAACGCGGTACATCCTATCCCTCCTCTTCCTTCGGGATGCGCACAGACACCCTGGTGTGCTCCCCCGGCACGCTGTCGATGGCCAGCCCGGCCCCCTTGCCGTAGGCCAGCTTCAGCCGCCGGTCCACGTTGCCCAGGCCGATGCCCGTCATGGAGCCCCGGTCCACCCGCTCTTTGGAGGCCAGCAGCTGCGCGGCCCGCTGCGCCGTCATGCCCACCCCGTCGTCGGCGATGGTGATCACCAAAAAGCCCTCCTCCTCAAAGGCGTCCACCGTGATGACGCCGAAGGAGCCCTTGGGGGCCACCCCGTGGAAGATGGCGTTCTCCACCAGGGGCTGGAGGGTGAACTTGATGATCCGATACTTCCTCAACTCCTCGGGCACCTGGCAGCGGTACTCGAATGAGCCCATGTAGCGGATGGACTGGATGCTCACATAGTCGTCCAGCAGCTCCAGCTCCTCCGCCAGGGCGATCTTGTCCGACACCCCCTTCCCTTGCTGATGTTTTTCAGCAGGCTCACCAGGCTCTTCACCATCTTCTCGATGCCGGTGTTCTTCTGCACCACCGCCATCCAGTGGATGGAGTTCAGGGTGTTGTACAGGAAGTGGGGGTTCACCTGGGACTGGAGCAGGTCCATCTCGATCTTGGCCCGCTCGTCGTGGAGGGCGATGGCCTCCGACAGCAGCTGCTGGAAGCCCAGGCCCAGCTCGTTGAGCCGGGCCCCGATCTCCCCCATCTCGCTGCGGGGCCTTTCCAGCTCCGGATCGTAGGAGTAGTCGTTGAGGGCGATGCGGTTGATCTTCTCCGTGATGCGGCGGATGGGGGTGGTGATGTAGTGGGTGAGCAGGACCAGCACAAAGACGGCGATGAGCACGATCATCAAGATCACCGTCACCACAGAGAACAAGATCTCGTGGTCGGCGGCCTGGAGCTGGGTCTGGTTGACACAGCTGCACAGCGTCAGCCCCTGGGTGGCCGTGGGATAGCGCTGCAGGGCGTAGAGCGTCCCATCGTATGTAAATTCCCCGCCCTGGGCGGCCTCGGGGCCCAGGGCGGCCGCCAGGGGCACGGCCCCGGGGGTGGTGAGCCGGTCCCTCGCCGCCGTCTGGATGAAAAACAGGTTCAGGCCGTTGTAGGGGGCCAGCACGTCGGTGATGATGGCGGGGCTCAGCTCGATGTACACATAGCCCACCCGGCGGCTGGAGGTGTGGCTGTACACCGGGGCGAACAGGGCGAAGCAGTCCGCCCCACGGGGGTTCAGGGAGGGGTACAGCCGGGAAAAGGGGGCCTCGCCCTCCTCCTTCCAGGCCCGGAACTGGGGGGAGTCCAGCAGGTTGGATAGGTCTTGCAGGGCGCCGTCGTAGACGGTGACGGCGCTGACGCACACCCCCGCCTCGTTGAACACCACCAGGCGGTGGATGTAGCCGTCGATGGGGGAGGTGCGCAGGTAGGTGTTCAGGGCGTTCTGGGCGGACAGGGCGGCCCCCGCCGCGCCGGGCCTTCCGGGGGTATGGCTCAGGGCCTCCGCCGCCCGGCCCGAGTTGCCGCAGTAGATCTGGAGGGTGCGGGCCCGCTCCAGGGCGTCGTCCAGCCGGGCGGTGATGGTGCCCGCGTTCAGCTGGTCGATCTGGGCCATCTTCTCCGAGATGATGCGCTGCATGTACTGGTAGAGGTAGAGGCTGCTGCCCAGCCCCACCGCCACCACGCACAGCACCGTGCACAGGATGATCTTGGCCCGGATGCCCCAATAGCGCTTTTTCTCCACAGACCCACCCCCGTCCCCCCCAATATTACATAAAGTATACCGCACTTTGCCGCCCCGCGCAATCGGGCGCTGTAGAATAGTACAGCTTTGGAGAATTTTTCGGCCCGCCGGGGAGCGGCGGCAAGAATTATATTCATTTCCTATAGTTTTTGCCTTTTACACCGGGGGAAAAACGCGCTACAATGCGGACATAGAGCAAGACCCCCGCGAAACTATATGAAAACAGGAGTGGAAACCATGAAAAAGATGCTGTCCCTCGCCCTGGCAGGCGCCATGTGCCTGTCCCTGCTGGCCGGCTGCACCAGCGGCAAGCCCGACCCCACCGCTACCCCCGCCCCCCAGAATTCCACCGCTCCCGCCGACACCTCCAAGGCCCCCGAAGGCGGGGAGCCCGCCGAGCTCACCGGCACCCTGAAGGTGTCCCTGTGGGATCTGGCCACCCAGCCCGCCTTCTCCGCCGTGATCGACGCCTTCAAGGAGGCCAACCCCGGCGTCACCGTGGACGCCATCGACATCCCCTCCGCCGACTACGGCACCAAGCTGTCCGTCATGCTCAACGGCGGCAGCGAGGTGGACGTGTTCTGGATCAAGGACGCCGACACCATCTACCCCATCGCCAAGCGGGGCCAGATGGCCGACCTGAGCGGCTACATCTCCAAGGACGGCGTGGACCTGGCCTCCTATAACGGCCTGGCCGACAATTTCCTCATCGACGGCAAGCAGATCGCCATCCCCTTCCGCACCGACTACTACGCCCTGTTCTACAATAAGGACATCTTCGATGCCGCCGGGGTGGAGTACCCCTCCAACGACATGACCTGGACCGAGTTCGAGGAGCTGGCCAAGAAGGTGACCTCCGGCGAGGGCGTGGACAAGAAGTACGGCGCCCACTTCCACACCTGGCAGGCCTGCATCGAGAACTGGGCGGTCCAGGACGGCGAGCACACCATCATGGACACCGATTACAGCTTCTTCAAGCCCTACTACGAGATGGCCCTGCGGATGCAGAACGACGACAAGACCTGCATGGACTTCGGCACCCTCAAGACCGCCAACCTCCACTACAACAGCGTGTTCCCCGACGGCTCCGTGGCCATGATGCCCATGGGCACCTGGTTCGCCGCCACCATGATCGACAAGATCAATAAGGGCGAGAGCTCCGTCAACTGGGGCATTGCCACCCTGCCCCATCCCGAGGGCGTGGACGCCGGCTATGTGGTGGGCTCCACCACCCCCATCGCCATCAACGAGGCCAGCGAGAACAAGGACCCGGCCTGGGAGTTCGTGAAGTTCGTGTGCGGCGCCGAGGGCGCTGAGATCGTGGCCAACCTGGGCGGCGTGCCCGCCATGCTGGACGACGCCACCCTGAAGGTGGTGGCCGGCGTGGACGGGATGCCCGAGGGCGCCCTGGAGGCCCTCCAGGTGAAGAACATCGCCCTGGACCGCCCCATCGCCGACAAGGTCTCCGAGGTCAACCAGATGCTGGGCGACGTCCACGGCGCCATCATGCTGGGCGAGGAGTCCATCGACGACGGCCTGGCCGAGATGGCCGAGCAGTCCAAGTCCATCCAGGGCTGAACGGCTGCGTGACCCGCGATCGAGGGGCAGGACGCTGGTCCTGCCCCTTCCCACATTCCGGACAAGGAGGAGAACCCTAATGGCGGTCAAGGAAACGGCGGGGCGGAAGGCCCCTCCCGCCCCCAAAAGCGGCATGACCCTGAACCAGCGCAGGACCCTGGTGGGCCTGTCCTTCATCACCCCGAACTTCATCGGCTTCCTCGTGCTCATCCTCATCCCGGTGCTGTTCACCTTCTGGCTGTGCTTCAACCGCTGGGACGGTTTCAACCCCATGGAATTCGCGGGGCTTGACAACTTCAAGTATATCTTCGGCGACAAGAATTTCCGCACCGCCGTGGTCAAGACCCTCATCTTCACCGTGTGCTCCGTGGCCATCACCCTGCTGCTTTCCCTGGGGCTGGCGGTGCTCATCAACCAGAAGCTGGCGGGCATCGGCATCTTCCGCACCGCCATCTTCTTCCCCTACGTGGCCTCGGTGGTGGCGGTGGCCGCCGTGTGGCAGATGCTGTTCCAGAAGGACATGGGACTCATCAACGAGATCCTGCGCTCCTTCGGCGTTGCCGACGTGCCCGGCTGGTTCGCCTCCACCAAGTGGGCCCTGCCCGGCGTGATTGTCGTGAACATCTGGAAGAACATGGGCTACTATATGATCATCTACCTGGCCGCCCTCCAGGACGTGCCCACTTCCCTGGTGGAGGCCGGGATGATCGCTGGCGCCAGCGCCTGGCAGCGGTTCTGGAAGATCAAGTGGCCCCTGCTGGGCAACGCCACCTTCTTCGTGGTGATGATGCTCACCATCAACAGCTTCAAGTCCTTTGACCTGATCTACGCCCTGACGGAGGGCGGCCCCAACAAGGCCACCACCCTGCTGTCCCAGTACATCTACAACCAGTCCTTCGTGTCCTGGGACTACGGCCGGGCCAGCGCCGCGGCCATGGTGCTGTTCGTCATCGTGGCGGTCATCACCCTGATCCAGTTCCGGCTGGAAAAGAAATTCTCCAACGAATGAGGGAGGGGAACACCATGCTGAATAAGACGCCCCTTTGGAAAAAGGTCATTTTGTACGCCGTTCTCATCGTCATCTGCGTGGCCACCCTGATGCCTCTGGCGTGGATGCTGTCCGCCTCGCTGAAGCTGGACAAGGACGTATTCCGCATCCCCATCGAGTGGATCCCCAGCCAGCCGGCCTGGAGCAACTACCAGCGCATCTGGGATCAGGTCCCCATGCTCCCAGTTCACCTTCAACACCTTCAAGATCACCATCATCACCACCGCGATCCAGGTGTTCACCTGCTCCTTCGCCGCCTACGGCTTCGCCAAGTGCCAGTTCAAGGGCCGCGACCTGCTCTTCCTCATCTATGTGGCCACCATCGCCGTGCCCTGGCAGGTATATATGCTGCCCCAGTACACCATGATGAACAAATTCGGCCTGGTGGACACCCACGCCTCGCTGATCCTGCTCCACGCCTTCGACGCCTTCGGGGTGTTCCTCCTGCGCCAGTTCTGCATGGGCATACCCAACGAGCTTCTGGAGGCCGCCCGCATCGACGGTCTCAGTGAGTACGGCGTGTACCGGAAGATCGTCCTGCCCCAGATGGGGCCGTCCATCGCCACCCTGGTGATCTTCACCTTCGTGACCAACTGGAACGATTTCATGGGCCCCATGATCTACCTGGATTCCCCCAAGCTGAAGACCGTCCAGCTGGGCATCCGGATGTTCATGGGCCAGTATTCCTCCGAGTACGGCCTCATCATGGCCGCCTCCGTGGTGTCCCTGATCCCGGTGATCGTCGTGTTCCTCATCTTCCAGAAGAAGTTCGTCCAGGGCATCGCCACCAGCGGTTTGAAGGGGTGAGCCCTCGGCACCTGCCCCCACGTGACCAGCGAGGCGCGGAAGGACGCCGCCCGGCGGATGGGCGCCCTCATGGCCCAGGCCGTCTAAAAACAGCACAGGAGATCTCAGAGATCAGCGGGGAGTACCGAGCCGACCAGCCCGGTACTCCCCGAAATTTTTCCCATATGGGTCTTGTTTGGCTCCGCGCTGAGACCGTCACCCACGCCTCACTGGAACACGGCCCCCTCCAGCTCCAGCTTCTGTCCGCAGGGGTTGTCGATGTCCTGGCCGTTGCCGGTGAACAGGGTGTCGGGGAAGCTCAGCGGGGTGTCGCTGGGCACACGCTCCAGCAGCACGGCGGTCCCATTGTCCTGGAACGTATCGTTCATGTAGTAGGGGTCGGACACGGCGCCCTGCTCCGCGTCGAAGCACAGTCCCACGGCATTGTGCTCAAAGACGGTCCCGCTGGCGACGATCCAGGCATTGCCATCGGCCAGGAAGCCTGTCTCCCAGCCAGACACCCGGCAATCGGTCAGATGGATCCGCGCGCCGTTGGAGGCGCGGACGCCCACTCCCTGTCCGCTGCCAAGGAAGTCGATGTCGCTGAAGTCGAGGATGCCCCGCTGGTTTGCCGCGAAAACGGGGCCGGTGAACGCGGTGTGCTGCCCGTCGGCTCCAATGCTGCCGCAGAGATTGACCGGCCGCTCCGTGATGGACAGGCCGCCCTCATAGACCACCGGGGGGAGGTAGAGATAGATCCGGTCTGCCTCATTGGTGGTGCCGGCCAGGCCATCCACGAAGGTCTGGAGCTCCTGGATGGTGTTCATAGGAACGTCCTGGGCAGTGAACTTATAGACAGTGGTGGTGGGATACTGCTGGCTCCGGCGCAGGCGGATGATGTCGCCATTTTTCATCGTGATGGTGCAGGTCAGCTCCGCCTCATGCTCTCCCGGGGAGAGGATGTTATAATCTACATAGATCACTGTGGCGGCATCGGGTATGAAGGCTCTGTCCGGCTCCGGATCGGTGCAGCTGATAGACATACTGGTGTCTGGGCTGCGGGCCTCAGCGGTGATGGACGCCACGTTCTCCATAAACTCGTCCGTGATCCGGGTCTCGTCCTCCGCACGGGTGACGTACAGGCAGACGGGATAGCGATAGGGATAGTTCACCTCGGAAAACCAACGATCTTTAGGGGTGCGGTCGGACCCATCGCTCCAATTGGATAGATCGAGATGGAAGCTGCCGCTCCGGCTGGTGTAGACCGCCCCGGCGCCGCCGTTGTCATAGACCTTCGGACGGCTGTGGGCCCAACACCCAAAGAGCACGAGCACCGCCGCGGCGCAAAGGATGATCAGGGCGCTGTACAGCGCCCTGCGAGGCATATGCCTCGCAGGCTGGATCGCTTTCCGCTCGTTGACAGTCCGGGCGCAATAGGGGCAGAAGGACGCCTCCTCGTGGAGAGAGGCGCCGCAGTGTGCACAAGGTTTCATATCAGACGGCCTCCATCAAATGCAAAACGTCCTTGTAGCGTTTCTGGGGGTTCACCTGGGTGCAGCGATGGACCACCCGGCCCATATGCCCCCCCGCCAGTTTTTTGGAGGGGTGCTCCCCGGTGAGCAGTACGTTGATGAGCACCCCCAAGGAATAGATATCCGTCCGCACATCGGACTGGGACAGCCCGTACTGCTCCGGCGCGGCGAAGCCGGTGGTGCCCAGCACCTGGGTGTCCATCTCCGCGCCCGGCTTGTGGAGCCGGGCGGCGTCGAAGTCGATGAGCACCGCCTGCTTCCCCCGGAGGATCACGTTTTCCGGCTTGATATCCCGGTGGACCGCCGCCATGGAGTGGAGCACCCACAGCGCTTGGCAGAGCTGTTTGACGATACCCTGGGTCTCCTTGGGGGTGAACAGCGCCCCCTCCAGCAGAAAGCCCAGGGTGTCCCCCTGGACGAACTCCTCGATCACCAGGTTCTCCCCGTCCTTCTCCGCCGCCTCCAGCACCAGGGGCAGGTTGGGGCAGGAGCAGCCCAGCAGCTTTTGGTATACCTCCCCGTTGCCGGTGAACCGGCGGAGGATGAACCGCTTTCCCGAATTTTTATGCCGCACCAGGCGGACGCTGCCCCGGGGGCTCTCCTTCAGCAGGCGGACCTGCTCATATTCCTCCCGCAGGACGTTTTCCAGCCAAGTATACAAATACCGTCACCCCGTACCAAACCAAAAAATTTATGACCCTATGCAGCCAGCATATTGTATTGGTCCCTCAAAAGGATTAAACTGATGATATAACATGTTCGGCAAAAAGTAAAGGGGGGACGCGGGGCATGGAGAAAAAAACCACCGACGATCTGCGCCAGGAGCTGATGGACCAGCCCAGCATCAAGGCATATCTCAGCAAAAACCGTTCCTGTTTCACGCAGCTGGGTATTTTAGACCTGCTGGAGTCCCTGCGTGAACGCTGCGGCCTGCCCAAGGCGGAGATCGCCCGAAGGTCGGGCATGAGCGAGGTATATCTTCACCAGGTGTTTTCCGGGCGGCGCAACCCCTCCCGGGACCGGCTGCTGGCCCTGTGCGTGGGGGTGGGCGCGTCCTTGGAGGAGGCCAACCAACTGCTCCGGCAGGCGGCCTATGCCCAGCTGTACCCCCGGCTGAGGCGGGACGCCATCATCGGCCACGGTCTGGCCCACCGCCACTCCCTTGTGGAGATCAACGAATCGCTGTTCATGGCAAACGAGAAAGCCCTGTCCTGAGCCCACCGTACCTGTCACGGGACGGGCACATGAAAGCCGGAGCCGGCGACCGCCGCAGGTCGCCGGCTCCGGCCTTTGCCCGCCTGGGACGGTGAAAAAAGTGCAAGACCCTATGCAGCCAGTTAATTGTTTTCCTCTATGGTTTCGTTATAATAAAATAAGGACCTGTATTCACAGCCGAGATCGCCGGATGGCCGAGGGATCTTCCCATCAGGCAAGGCGAATTTTCGCAGGAATAATTGTGTTTATTTCAAGAAAATTCAACGCAGCATGATGGGAAAAGACCCGGCGAGACGGTGAATCGAGGTTGTGAATACAGGTCCTACGAATGGCTTTTCTGTCCTGCCGCAGGACTGCTGTTCATCAGCAAGGGCAAAACGAACATCAGAGGAAGGAGCACATCATCACATGAACACAGAAAAGAGATCCGGCAAAAAGGGGCTTATCATCGCGGCCCTTGTCCTGGCGGCCATCGCAGCCGTTGCGGGGGCGTATTTCATCTACAAAAACCACCAGGAAAAAATGAGACTGTACCGGGACGTCGCTGACACCCTCATTTACCGGAAATACGTCCCGCTCGGTTGGCGGGACGAGATGCTTCGGGGCGAGGGCTGGCGGGGCACCATGTACATGGAGGACAAGGACCAGGAGGGCTTCCGCAAAATTTTGGCGGAGCAGTTCCAGCTCATGCTGGACGAGGAGACGGCGGAGGGCGCCGGACCGGACGGCTTCACAGCATGGGCAGGCAAGGTGGTGGCCCTGCTGGACGAGCAGGGGATCCAGGACGAGACCATCCGCGCCGCCTATCAGACCTTCATGGCCGGGAAGCGGCAGGAGCTGAACCCCGACGCCAAAACCTACACCATTTCCTCCTTCTTCAAGGGCCTCCAAGCCGCCTCAGCCTCCGCCTTTTACAGCGAGGGCACCATGTCGGGGGAAGAAGCGGTGGACTTCCTGCGCGGGCGGGTGGACGGCCTTCTGGCCGGGCAGGATTTCGAGGACCTTGCCAAGACCTTGGATATGCTGGCGGAAACGAGCTGGCTCGAGCTGTGCTACCCCGAGCCGGGGGAACTGCTGGACACTCTGCTGGCCCAATGCGAGGTCTACACCGTAGCAAAGGGCCGGGGCGGCTATTACGACGACATGGAGGACGACAGCTCCTCCCACTCCTCGGGCCTGGACCCCGCCGGGATGGGCAGCTCCATCGGGACCCACTCCTCCAGCCGCACCGACAAATACTACGGGGATTTCCACTATCACAGCTACAGCTCCAAGACCCACTATGACGGCCTGGTGGACCAGGCGTCCAAGAACAAGTACAACAGCAGCCGCAGCGGCAAGGACCTGTCCTTCCGGGACATGGATATGAGCGGGTCGCCCGACAGCTTCCGATGGGCGGCCGGCAACGGGGCCCAGTTCGCCATCTGCGGCCGGAACGAGACGGACGATCCCAAGAAGTCGGGCCTGTACTGCGTAGCGCTGTTCAGCGGCAGCCAGCTGTACATACCGGGCAAGTACGCAAACCAGAGCACGGAATGCTACACCATCCCCGGCAGCTTCCAGGAACAGTTCCAGCAGTCCAACCAAGCATACCAGGAGAAGTACTCCATCCAAGCCTGGTACGAAAGCGCCGCCGCCAAGCTGGCCCAGGGCGATCTGGACGGCGCCACAAAGCTGTTTCAGCTCTACCCCGCTTTTCAGGAAGCCCAGGATGGCCTGACGCAGATCGCAAAGATACACCTGGAAGCGAAGGACTATCAAAAGGGCATCGATGTTTTGGGGCTGACCGACGCATACAAAAGCCTGAAGGGAGAGACGGTGGCCGGCGTGGTGAAAATGCTGGCCGAGTACGACCCGGAATACTCCCGCATAAAGGACTTCGCCCCCAGCTTCTGCCGCCTGATGCGGCAGGTGCTGACGCCGCTGACTGGCGAGGAGATCCGGGCCGGCTTCCCGGGCGTCTGGACGTCGCTTCCCAATAAGACCTGGAGCATCGGTGCGGACGGCACCTGGACGGAGAAGAACTTCAAGGCCACCTGGACCACCGAGGGCGATATTCTTGTCCGGTTTGCGAACAGCACCGGCAAGCGGGCCGAGTTCCAGGTCTACGACATCTTGGGCGCCTATTATTATGTGGCTGATACAGACAGCAGTTGGTACGCCCATCTGCTGCAAAGAAAGGGCTGACCGGCCCGCTCGACCAAATATCAGAAAGGAAGATCTGGATCATGGCAAAGACGACCAACACGAAAAAGACTGCCAACACCCAACAGGCCGCCCCCCAGCGGGGGGCGGCCCCTGCCGCAAGCCGGAAAAGCGCCCTGCCCATCATCGCTGCGGTGCTGTTTCTGCTCTCGGCCGTATTCAATGCGCTCCTTATAATGCAGCTGTCTGAAACGGGTTTCCGCCCCGGCTTGAGCACGCTTTTGCAAGCGTTCCTCATCATCGCCCTGTTCCTGCGCCGGGACAAGGACCTGGTCCCGGCGGCGGTGGCCCTGCTGGCCCTCAGCACGGTCTCTTCCTTCCTCAACCACTACAACCTCGTTACGCTGGTGCTTGACGTGATGACCCTTCTGCTGGCCCTGCCCAAACTGCGGGATAAAATGCGCAGGGTCTGGTGGCTCCCTGCGGCGCTGGGCGCAGGCCACCTCATCATCGGCACCATCATGGATCTTACCAGAGATTTCAACGGATCTCCTTTCGTGATCACGTACTGTCTGTATGTGTACGCCAACCTCTTTTTGTGCGCATGGCTGGCGTTTCCGAACATGACCTTCCGAGGCATGATCGGCTCCACCCAGAAGCAACCGGAAACCTTTGCCGCACTGATGCTCAAGTGGCTGGTCCAGGGCGTCGGCATCTCCGTAGGGCTCATGGTCATTCTGTGCATCATGGCCCTTGTCGAGCATGGAAATCTTGATATATTCCTAACACAGGCTTTCTTCTTCCCACTGTTCCTGTTCATCTCGCCGCTGGTGACGTGTGTGGTGCAGTTCTTTACCGCAATGAACCAGGCGGCCAAGGAGGCCAAGCGGATGAAGCATGACCTGAACGTCATCAAGTCCAGCATGGGCGGCGCCATCGGCGCGCAGGCCAAGGCCGAGCTGCGCCGCGAGGCGGGCAAAAAGGCCGCCAACGCCGTCATCAAGGGCGCGCTGGTGGGCGACCTGATCGGCGGCGACACCGGCGCGGTGGTGGGGGCCATGGCCGCCAAGGCCAAGCTGGACCAGGCCACCGGCTCCGGCGGCGTGGACGGGGTGGCCAAGGACGCGGTGACGGGGGGCCTCATCACGGGCAGCTCCAGCGCCGTGGTGGGCGGTCTGGCCGCCCAGGCCCAGAAGGACGCCGAGAACAGCATCAAATAAGGAGGCGCTGTTTCATGAACGTAAAACGTATCTTATCCGTCCTGTGCCTGGGCGGGGCGCTGTGCCTGCTGTGCGGGTGCGACTTTATGGACTACCAGAAGGCCAGTTCCCTGCTGGACAAGGGGAACTATGAGGAGGCCCGGGCCATCTATACCCAGATGGAGGAAAACGGCGGCTACAAGGATTCCGCCCAAATGCTGGAGGAGTGCGACTATGTGGAGGCCGGGGCGGCCTATGAGGCGGGGGACTACGCCCGCGCCATGGAGCTGTACGAGGGCCTGGGATCCTACGGGGACGCCCCGGAGCAGCTGGCAAAGGTGAAGTACAGCTGCGCCCTCCAGCGCAAGGAGGACGGGGACTTGGGCGGGGCCTACGCCCTGTTCGCCGAGCTGGGGAACTATGAGGACAGCGCGGCCATGGCCCAGGACTGCGTGGCCCGCTCCTGGGAGGACCCCCAGGTGGGGGACGCCCTGTTCTTTGGCTCCTTCGAGCAGGACAAGGACGAGGGCAACGGCCCGGAGCCCATCCAATGGCGGGTGCTGGCCCGAGAGGGGGACTACCTGCTCCTGACCTCCGAGCAACTGCTGTGCCGCATGGAATATGGCGACACCAACCAATGGGAGGCCAGCGACGTCCGGACCTGGCTCAACGGCGAGTTCTACGACGCCGCCTTCTCCCAGGAGGAGCAGGGGCGCATCCAAAAGGTCTACACCTACGCGAAGCAGAACAGCGATTTGAAGGTGGACGACCTCCGGATGGAGCTGGCCTACGCATTCCCGGATGATCCCGAGGAAGCTGAGAGGGTTCTGAGAGAGTACATCAGCGAGTTCGGCGACGACGGGGACCATGTGTTCCTCCTCAGCGCCCAGGAGACCCGGGACCTTTTTTCCGACAAAAGCGACAGGAAGTCCGTCCCCACAAAAGCGGGAGGAACTCCGGGGGCCGATACGGTCTCCGGCTGGTGGACCCGTTCCCGCACCAGCAGCGGGGCAAATCAAGTGGTGGTGGCCGTGGACTACAACGGCGAGATAGGCAGCGTCCACCCCTCTCATAATTCCGGGGTCCGCCCGGCCATCTGCCTCAGCCTGTCCGGCAAGCCCTCGGAGGAGGCCATGGACCTGGAGCTGTTCGGTTTCCCCTCCATCACCGACCTGTATGACACCGCCACCGAGTCCAGCGGCTCCAGCTCCGGCCCCTGTCCCGCCTGCAACGGCACGGGCACCATCCGCTTCTACTACGGCAGCAGCGACCTGGAGGCCATCCTGTCCGGCCACGACCCCTACACCCTGGGCACCTGCCCCATGTGCAACGGGAGAGGGTAAAACTGACCCATATTTAAGAAAAGGAGTTGTTTGATATGAAGGATAGGCATCCCGGCGGCGCTTTGGCGTGGGGTGTGTTCATCGTCGGCGTGCAAATATTCGTGTACAGCAGGAGTGTTATCTCTTCTCCTGCTGCAGAGCTGTTCCTTGCCGGCGCGGCGGGTATCCTGATCGTGTTGTTCGCCGTTTGGGCGAGAGCAAACAAGAAGGACAAACTCGCCCGGGTCCTGGCCATCCCGGTGGGCCTTTTGGGCGTCGTCCCCCGGTATGCGCAGTACGCGATCGAAGATTACGACACTGATACCGTATTTTTTGGGGGATTGCTCGTGGCGGTCCTGCTGTACGCGGCCTTTTTGATGCTGGTCTATGACCGCCAGAAAATTCAAACGCTGCACCAGGCGCGGGCCGAGGACAAGGCCCGGGGCTATACCTTCACCCAGGCCGAGCAATTCTATGACGAATGCGTCAAAAGCAAGATCGCCGACCTGTCCCGGGACGCGGACCGTCAGCGGCTGCATCTGTTCGTGGAGAGCAGACCGGAGTGGCAGCTCCCCGCCGTGACCCCCGAGGCGCTGTTCCAGGCGGGCCGGGAGCGCAAGGCGCAGGCAAAGCGGGCCGAGCAGGAGAAAAAGTGGGCTGAAGAGCGGGACCGGGAGCTGAAGCGGGAGGCGGAGGAGAAGAAGCTGGCCGAGATGCCGCCCCGTGCCAAGCGGATCTATCGGATGGATCAGATCGCCAGGGCCGCCAGAGAGCAGGCCAACGCCATGCTCCAGGCCGGCGCCGCGGTAAACGCTCTGTCCCAGTCTCTGCAGACCAAGGAGAAGGATCCCAGCATCTCGGCGGGCATCGCCAGCGGCATCGGCGGGGTGGTCCCGGCGGCCATGACGGTCTCCCGCATCGAGCGGGAGAACCAGGAGATCCGCGCCCGGAACGCCGCCATCGACGCCCAGTTTGACAGCACCCGTGCGGCTGCCGCCGACGCCTGGCTGGCTGCCGCCGGCAAGGCCACCGACTGGCAGAAAAAGGCGGAGGCCGCCAAACTGAAGCTGACCGACGACAGCCGCCCCGCCGGTGAGCTGTTCGCCGCCCTCACCCTGGACCAGCCCCAGACGGAGCAGACCAAAACGGGGGCGGTCATCGTCTCGCTGACGGCCAAGAGCGAGCAGAGCTATGAGGTCAGCGGCACCCAGGCCGTGGTGGACGGGGCGATCTTGGCCGACCTGTGCCGGGAGAACGGCGAGGTGGCGGGCCTGGCCCATCTCTGCCTGCCCGCCGAGGGGCTGGGGGCCAAGGAAGCCAAATTGTCGGGCATCTGCACCGCCGCCAAGGCCGGGGAGCGCTACACCGTGAAGCTCCGTCCCGGAAACCTGTTTTTGATCGAACGGTGACGGGGTGAGCTTGTAAGAACCTGTATTCACAACCTCGATCCGCCCCCTGGCCGGGTCTTATCCCGGCATCCGGCGGTTTCGGCTGTGAATACAGGTTCTAAATACAGCTGTGTGCCAAACTGGTATGAAAATTTTCTGACCGCCGATCCCACCCGCCATCTGACGGAGGGGACCCCCTTCGGGATCTGGAGAGGAAATACATAAACAAGACGGATATCGATAAGGGAAGGGCTCTCCCACAAAAAGGGGAACGCTTTGCAAAAGTTCAGCTATTGAAAAGTGTGGAATAAACGACTCTCGGGATGCCTGTTATCTGTTTCTATGCGTCCCTGCCGATCTATTTCCCCGCAGTATCCAGGAGGAAGCTTCCTCTGCCCAACAACGGATGATCCACTGGACGAACCGGAATGCAGCACTGTTCAGCGGCCCACGCCCAGCTCCTGAAAATGTGCCTTCAGCAGTTCCGCAAGGGACAGCAGAACTGGGCTGGCCTGATTGGAGCGCCAGATCGCGGAAAACGTACAGCGTTCCGAATAGTCGCGCAGCCGCACCCTGCAAAACGGAAAGGCCGCAGTGGGCCGGCACAGCTCGGGCAGCAGCATCACCGCCTGCCCGGTGGCCACCAGCATCTGTTGAGTTTCAAAATTGGGTACTTCAAAGGCCGGCACCAGATCGTTCCGGTGCCGCATTTGCTCGATCACGATATGGCTGTATGCCTGGAGCCCAATGCACTCCTCATTCAGCACCGCAAACTTCTCTTCCTGGATGTCGGAAATGGACAGGCTCTCCGACTGGGCAAGCGGATGCTTCGGGGACACATAGAGATGGTAGCCGCAGGTGAACAGCGGCTCCACAACGGCGTCAGACACCGCCCCATCCCGGAGATCAAACGGCATGGCCACCGTCATGGCCACCTTGCCCAGGGCATATTTGTGCCGCAGCTCCACCGGGTTGTCTGCGCGAAACACGATCTGCATACTCGGGTAGCGATCCAGCAGGCGGTCGATGACGGCATAGATATGGGTCATATCCAGCCCGGGCCACACCCCCATGGAGACATACCCGGAAAGGTTGTTGGCCACACACCGCGCCTGAGACAGGGAGCGGGAATACTGCGCCAGCAGGTGCAGGCTGTTGGCATAGAAGGATTCCCCCGGCGCAGTAAGGGTAAACCCCCGTTTACTGCGCTCAAACAGCAGGAAGCCCAGTTCCGCCTCCATGGACGCGATCTGCTGACTGATCCCGGCCTGGGTGATGTGGTTCTTCTGGGCCGCCTTTGTAAAGCTGTCATATTTCACAATGTCCACAAAGCACTGGAGTTTTTCCAAATTCACACCCTTCCCTCCTCTCCCAAGCTGATCCTTAGTATAGCACATATTTTCCAGTTTGCCAGCAGCAATGCACATATTGCACAGTATATTTTCTTATACGAGCGATAAAATATTCTGATTTGACTAAATCCGCATGGCCGGATATCCTGTAACCAGGCCAAGCGCTCTGAAAACGCGGCGTTGGCCGAAACTTGAAAAGGAGCGTGAACTGGATGGATGCGAAGATCCAAGAACGGGATCGAAGGCTGGCGCTGTTCAACAACTTGATGGAGGCAGAAAACCTGGACGGGCTCATTTTCACCTCCACCGCCCAGCAGACCTGTCAGATAGCAGTTAAATATGCCACAAACTATCCTCTGACCACCCGAAGGGGCTTCGCCTGCATGGCCCGGGGCAGGATGCCCCGCCTGTTCCTCCCCACCGTGGGCCAGCAATTCCATGCCAGGGCACTGAGCTGGCTGCCTTCGGAGGATATCGTCAGCGGCGATCTGATGACTGGGGTGCTGGGGTTCATCCGGTCCCTTCCGGGGGACCGCCTGAGGATCGGCCTGTATGAGCCGGATCAGATCCCGGTGTCCATATACCGCGAACTCACCGGCTCGGGGGCGGAATTTGTGGATATCACCGCCCATCTCACCCAGCTCCGGGCGCCCAAATCCGCATATGAGCTGGAGCTGCTGGAGGCGGCCTCCTCCATTGCGGTGGGATCCTTCCAGTGGATCCTGCGCCATCTCAGGCCCGGCGTCACCGAGCAGGAGCTGATCGGCGGCGCGGAGGGCTTTCTGCGGGCACGGGGCGCAGAGGATACCTTGGTCCTCACCCGCTCGGAAAAGCCCCACACCTTCATTGCCCGCCCCAAAAACGTGCCGGTCAAGCCGGACGGCGTTTTTGTCTACTCCTGTGAGGTAGCGGGTCCAGGCGGCTATTGGTCCCAGCTGGTGCGGCCCGTCTTTATGGCCCGCAGCTGCCAGGAGGAGGCCTATCAGGTGCTTCAGGTGATCCGGGAGGCCCTCGCCGCCGGAGAAGCCCTGCTCAGGCCGGGAAACCGGATCTGTGACGTGGATGGAGCCATCGCCGGGGTGGTCAAGCTCCGAGGCTGTCATGCGGGGGTCTGGTCCGGCCACGGGATGGGGGCCGATCTCGGCGATGGCATCGACATCGGAGCCCCCAACAAAATGGAGCTGGTCCCGAACATGGTCCTCACCCTGCATCCCAGCGTGGTGGGCGAGTCGGACGGCCTGCTTTACGGGAATACCTATGTGATAACGGAGACCGGCAGTCGAAATCTGACTCCGGGCTATGCCGACAGCTGTTACCTGGAGGATCTATTGAAGGAATTGGACACAAAAGGCTGATCGGAGGGGATCATATGTCAAATCTCAGCGAAAAGAGACACAGCTATCTCGGATACGCCGTCAAACTGGCCGCAGGGCTGTTCCTCATCTTTGTCTTTGGACGGATCTGCCCCTCGTGGGGCGGGATCGCACAGACCGGCATCCAGGCCATCGGCATCTTTTTCGGGCTGATCTTCCTGCTGTCCAATGCAGAATTTGGCCTGATCCTGCCCTCCCTTCTGGGGTTTCTCGCGGTGCTGCTCACAGACGCCTATACCCCCAATTCCCTGATGGCCGCCACCTTTGGCAACTCCACCGTGGTGCAGATCATTTTTGCCTATGTGCTCTGCCAGACCATCATCGACACCGGCGCGGGGGAATTCATCGCCAAATGGCTCCTGACGCGCAAGAGCCTTCACGGGCGGCCCTACCTGTTCTGCTTCGTTTTCTTTTTCGCCTCCTGGGTCATGGGCGCATTCGCCAAGATCGGCGGGATCGTGTTTGTGATCGCCCTGCTGGACTCCCTGGTGGAAAAGCTGGACTACGAAAAAACCGGGAGCTTCAACCGCTGGATGTCCCTGGGCTCCTTTGTGTCGGCCTGCATTGGAATGGCGCTCATCCCGTTCCAAGGGCTGCCCCTTGTGATCTTCGGGGCCATTCTCAGCGCCATGGCACAGAGCGGGATCGTCCTGAATTACGCCGTCTATATGCTGTCCATCACGGTCTTTTCCATGGCCTTTATCGCCCTGTTCGCCTTGGCCATGAAACTGTGCCGGGTGGAGGTGTCCCGGCTGGGCAGCTTCGATCTGAGCTGCATCGGCAGCGGGGAGGAGAACGGCGCGCTGCGCATGACCCGCAAGCAGCTCCTCGCCTGCCTGATCTTTGTATTCGCCATCGCCTACTCCGTGGTCATGGCCTTCCTCAGCCCGGACAGCCCGGTGGGCCGGCTCCTGTCCATCTTCGACCAATGCACCTGGTTCATCCTGGCGCTGGTCATCTTCTTCCTTCTGCGGGAGGAGGGCAAGCCCCTGCTGGACGCCGAGCAGACCTTCCGGCGGAGCGTTTCCTGGGGGATCGTGCTGGCGGTGTGTATTTTCAACGTGATCGGCGGAATGCTGGCCAACCCGGAGTTTGGAGTCCGGGGCTGGTTGAACAGCCTGCTGGAGCCGGTGTTTTCCGGTCTGCCCTTCCCGGTGTTCATGCTGCTGATCTGCCTTGTCTCCACCATCTGCACAAACCTGTTCGCCAACGCGGCCGTGGGCTTGATCGTGGGTACGCTCACCATGCCGTTCGCCATCACCTACGGCGAGACCCTGGGGATCAATGTCACGGTATACGGCGCGGCCGTCACCATGTCCGCCATGTTCTCCTTTATGACCATGGCCGCGGCGGGCTATGTGCCCCTGCTACTCACCCGGCCCTGCATCCAGCAGAACCAAAAATTCCTTTGGGGCGTTGGCGGCGGCACCTGCCTTGGAGGCATCGCGCTCATGGCCGCCGTCTTTACCGCGCTGGCCTATATCCTCTGATAAGATCCCCCAAACAGCCGGCCAGCGCACCATCTGGGGGACAGCTCCAGAAAGCATCCTCTTCTGGAGCGGATATGTCCCAAAGGGACCAACAAGCCGCCGGCAGCTCATGGCCCGCGGGCCGTCGGTCCAGATCCGGCCCCCGCAGCCGAAGATCCCCCGATTTCCAGAGAAATCGGGGGATCTTCTCTGTTGCTTCGTTTTTGCAAGGCGTCCCATCCTTTCTTTTGGGATCGGCCGGATGTGGATTGCAAACCGGCGCAAGATCGGTATAATAGGGGGGAGCGCGATCTCAAACAACGGCCGGAGGGATCCTGCACCGCCTGCGCGGTCCCGCCGGGACCGGCTGTCATAGGATCGACGAGGAATGATGAGAGGAGGGATCGGCCCAAACGGTTCCTGCTCTCCTACTGCCTGCTGTGCGTGGCGCCGTTTTTGCTGCTGGGCATCCTGGTGGCCAACATCAGCAGGGAGGCCATCGAGAAGGAGCTGCTCAACGCGGCGGAGGTGGCCCTGGACGAGAGCTGGCGCAGCATCGCCACCCTGACGGAGGAGGCCCGCCAGCGGGCGCTGTCGGTGGCCAACAGCGCCGCCGTCCAGGGGCGCCTCCAGGCCCTGGCGGAGGAAGAGGACCCGGAGGCGCGGCAGGCCCATTTCCGCGCCTTGAACGACGTGCTGGAGCAGTTTCCCTCCAGCGCGGGCTACCTGCGCGTCCACATGGTGCTGACCTCCGACCGGGAGGACGAGCGGGAGCTGGCCCTGCCCATGGTGTCGGTGCGGCCCTCCGATTGTCAGGAGGATTGGTACCGCAAGGCGGCGGACGCCCCCAACGGCTTCCATTGGAGCTTGTGGAGCGGCTCCGGCGCCGCCCTGCGGCAGTCGAAGATGATCTACAGCGCCCGAAACTGGACCGACCTTGTGGGCATGGTGGTGGTGGACGTGAACCCGGAGGAGCTGCGGGGCATCGCCGTCAGCCAGACCCGCAGCGCCAACCGCCTCTACCTGGTGGACGGCGACGGGGCCATCATCTACCCGTACTACAACTACGACAAGATCCCGGAGGATATCCTCACCGCCCCGGCGGGGGTGTACCAGGTGGGGGACAAGCAGCTTCTGGTGCGGCGGATGGCGGGGACGGGGTGGAACCTGATCAAGATCGTGGCCCTGTCCGAGCTGAAGGGGCGCACCGAACAGATCCAGATCACCATCATCACTGTGGCGGCGCTGTTCCTGTGTCTGTCGGTGGCGGCGGCGGTCTATTTTTCCATGCACATCTCCGGCCCCCTCAGCCGCCTGGCCCAAAAAATGCGCAAGGCCCGGGCCGGGGAGCTGGCCCCGGTGGAGGGCGGCCCCCAAAAGGGGGAGGTGGGGGAGCTGTACCAGAGCTTCAACTACATGATCGACCACCTGAACGTCCAGATCGAGCGGACCTATATCTCTCAGATCAATGAGAAGGACGCGGAGCTACGGGCCCTCCAGGCCCAGATCAACCCCCATTTCCTATACAATACCCTGGATTCCATCAACTGGCTGGCCCTGCGCTGCAGGGCCTATGACATCAGCGAGATGGTGGTGGCCCTGTCGGACATGCTCCGCTTGAGCCTGAACAAGGGTAAGAACACCATCCTGCTCCAGGACGAGCTGCGCCAGGTGGACAGCTATATCACCCTCCAGAAGGTGCGCTACTCCAACCGGTTCAGCGTCCGGTATGAGGTGGAGGAGGGCGCGCGGGGCAGGCGGATCATCAAGATGCTGCTCCAGCCCATCGTGGAGAACGCCATCGTCCACGGCTTTGAGGACATCGAGAGCGGCGGGATGATCGTGATCGGCGTGACGCGGGGGGAGGGGCTGCTCCACTTTTCGGTACGCAACAACGGGGCGCTCATCGACCTGGAGAAGGCGGCCCAGCGCCTGGGCGGAGCGGCGGAGCCGGAGGGATCCCCGGGGGGCTACGGCATCCGCAACGTCAACGAGCGCATCAAGGGGACCTACGGGGCCCAGTACGGGATCCGGTACGCGATCCGGGACGGCATGACGGCGGCGGAATTTTCCATCCCAGAGGAGGTGGGCGAACATGACTGAACGGCTCAAGGTGCTGATCGCCGACGACGAGAAGATCGCCCGAGAGGGGCTGCGGGACCTGGTGGACTGGGCGGAGCTGGGCATGGAGGTGGCGTTCTGCGCCGTCAACGGCCGGGAGGCGCTGGACTACCTGTGCGCCCACCCGGTGGACGTGCTGCTCACCGACATCAAAATGCCCCGCATGGACGGGCTGGAGCTGCTCCAGGAGCTGTCGGAGCGGGGGATCGGCCCGGCCGTCATCGTGTTCAGCGGCTTTTCCGATTTCCAATACGCCCAGCGGGCCATCCGCTATGGCGTGCTCAATTATCTGCTCAAGCCCATCCGCATGGGGGAGCTGACCGCCGCCCTCCAGCAGGCCGCCGTCCGGGTGCGGCGGGCCGGGGCGGCCCAGGCCCCGGACGTGGAGGAGTACGCCCGCTTCAAAACGCAGACGCGGGCCCGGGCGGAGGAGCTGACGGCGGAGCTGGGGCGGCAGGTGTGCCTGGGCGGGGAGGGGCAGGCCCGGGCCCTGTGCGCCCAGATGGAGGAGCTCTTCCAGCGGGAGGGCTATTCCGCCGCCACCTTCCGCAAATACGCCTTTCAGAGCCTTTACACCATCTCCAAAGAGGTCAGCCGCTTCACCGGCGGGGAGGATGTGCTGCTGGAGGACACCGAGCGGATGGCGGCGCTGTCCCTGGCCCGGACCCGGGAGGAGACGGCCGGACAGTTCCGGGCCTGCGTGGACAGCCTGTGCGGCTATGTCCGCGGGCTGAAGCGCTCCGGCAAGCGGCGCATCATCGAGGAGCTGCTGACCATCCTCCAGCACCGCTTTGGGGACGAGGAGCTGAATTTGAACGGGCTGGCGGAGCAGCTTGGGGTGACGCCCAACTACCTCAGCGCCCTGTTCCGGCGGGAGATGGGCCAGACCTTCTCCGCCTATCTGGAGAGCTACCGGATCGAAAAGGCCCAGGACCTGCTGCGGGACGTGCGCTATAAAGTGTACGAGGTGGCCGCGGCGGTGGGCTACAGCGACCCGCGGCACTTCGGCAAGGTGTTCAAAGCCCGCACCGGCCGCACCCCTCTGGAATACCGGAACCGGGAGCTGGGGGACGAGTGAAGGGCAAATGTGTAGGATATGACCATAAATGATAGAACAGGCGCGTTTCCTTCTATGCAGATCTTCTGTATGATAGAGACAGTGAAAGCCGGAAGGGCTGAGAAAAAGGAGGAAACCAGTTATGAAAGGCATGAAACGCTCTCTTGCGCTGATCCTGGCCATGGCGGTGGCGCTGATGTGTGCCGCCGGGTGCGCCGCCGGCGGGGACAAGGCCAGCCAGCCGCCCAGCGCCGCCAGCACCGCCCCCACCCAGCAGGGAGGCGCGGGGGATGAGGCCAAAGATCCCATCCGGATCGGCCTGAGCACCCCCATCACCGGCAGCTTCGCCGAGAACGGCATCGGCACCCAGGCCGCGGTGGAAATGGCGGTGGAGGAGATCAACGCCAAGGGCGGCATCAACGGCCGGCTGGTGGAGCTGGAGATCCAGGACAGCAAGAGCGACGCCACCCAGGCGGCCCAGATCGCCACCATGTTCACCGAGGACAGCTCCATCCTGGCCGAGATCGGCGACTTCGCCAGCGGCGCGTGCATCGCCGCCGCCCCCATCTACCAGGAGGCGGGCATGGTGCAGCTCTCGCCCACCGCGTCCAACCCGGACTACACCCTACAGGGCGACTGCATGTTCTCCATCTTCGGCAAGACCACCGATGAGGGCAGGTTCATCGCCGACTACCTGCTGAAAAAGTACATGGGCGCCCAGAACGTAGGAGTCATCTATGTCAACAGCGACTGGGGCGTGGAGGCCTACGACATCCTGTCCGGCTGCTGCCAGGACAACGGGGTGAACATCGTGGCCAGCGAGACCTTCTTCGAGGGGGAGAAGGACTTCAACGCCATCCTCACCAAGGTCCGCCAGACCAACCCCGACACCGTGATGCTCATGATGGGCTATGACAGCGGCGCGGTGGCCATCAAGCAGATCCGGCAGATGGACTGGGACGTGAAGGTGGGCATCTCCGGCCTGGCCTACTCCGAGCAGCTCATCACCCTGGGCGGCGCGGACTGCGAGGGCGTGCTGAGCGAGATCGGCTTCGTCATCGACGAGACCAACCCGGAGATGATGGCCTTCGCCACCGAGTTCGAGAAGCGCACCGGCTTTGCCCCCAACATGATGATGACCTGCGCCTACGACGCCATGAACATGCTGGCCCAGGCCATCGAGAACTGCGGCGATGATGTGGACCGCGCCTCCGTGCGGGACGCCCTGGCGGCGCTGGAGGGCTTCGAGGGGCTGACCGGCCCCAAGACCTTCAACGAGGACCGCACCATCACCCAGCGCAACTTCAAGATCGTCACCATCCAGGACGGCGCCTGGAAGGTGCTCACCGACTCGGACTACATCGACTGAGAGCAGAAAAACACCGGAACGGGGCAAGGCGGCGCGCACTGCCTTGCCCCGTTTTGACCCTAAAAGAGAAGGAGGGACCATGATTTGCTGCTGGAACAGCTCATGAACGGCCTGGGACAGGGGGCCATCTACGCCCTGATGTCCATCGGCTACGCGCTCATCTTCGGCGTTGTGGGCCTGGTCACCTTTGTCCACGGCGACGTGATCATGCTGGGGGCCTTTACCGCCTACTACAGCTTCGCCTACCTGGGCAGCAGCCTGCTGCCGGCGCTGCTGCTGGGCTTTTTGGTCAGCGACGGGATGGGCTTTTTCATCCACCGCGTCTGCTATGACCGCTTTTTCAACTCCCCCCGGCAGATCTCCCTGATCTGCACCATCGGCATGGGGATGTTCCTGCGCAACCTGGTGCAGGTGGCGGCGGGGGCCGAGTCCAAGGGCATCCCCAGCACCTTCGGCTCCGGCGCCGTCCAGCTGGCGGGCTTGCGGATCACCTATAAGCAGATCTTCATTTTCGCCGTGGTGCTGGCGCTGGTGCTGGTGCTGACGGTGTTCCTCAACAAGACCCGGGTGGGCATGTCCCTCAAGTCGGTGTCCATGGACAAGACGGCGTCGGCCCTGGTGGGCATCGACACCAGGCGGACCACCACCATGGGCAATATGATCGGCTGTGCCCTGGCAGGGGTGGCGGGGGTGCTGCTGGCGGTGTACTACGGCACCATCACCCCCACCATGGGCGGCAATATCGGCATGAAGGCCTTTTGCTGCGCGGTGCTGGGCGGCGTGTCCAGCGTGGGCGGCGCGGCGGTGGGCGGACTGCTGATTGGCGTATGCGAGAACCTGGGCATCATGGTCTTTTCCGCCGGAATGCGGGACACCGTGTCCTTCCTGCTGCTGATCGCCGTCCTGCTGATCAAGCCGGAGGGCCTGTTTGTGAGGAGGAGCCGCTGATATGAGAGAAATGCTGTCTGCCCTGCGGGAACGCCGCTTCGATATCCTGCGCTATGAGAACAAGATCGCCGCGGCCATCATGGCGGTGCTGCTGGTCCTGCCGCTGGTGGTCCGGAACAAGGTGGTGGTGAACGTGTTCACCCTCATCCTCCTCTACATCATCCTGGTCAGCTCCCTCAACGTGGTCAACGGCTACTCCAGCCAGTTCAATGTGGGCCAGGCGGGCTTCTACTGCATCGGGGCCTACACCGCGGCCATCCTGGCCACCCGGTTCGGCCTGAGCTTTTGGGTGCTGCTGCCCATCAGCGGAGGGGTGTCGGCGCTGGCGAGCCTGCTGCTGTCCATCCCCACCGCCAAGCTGAAGGGGATGTATTTCACCATCGTCACCCTGGGCTTTTCCGAGATCGTCCGGCAGCTGTGCCTGAACTGGACCAGCCTGACCCGGGGCCCCCGGGGCATCTCGGGCATCCCCGCGCCCGGATTTTTCGGCATCGACTACCCCCGCAGCACGTTTTTCTATTATGTGGTGTTCGCCCTGGCGGCCGTCATGCTGCTGTGCACCAAGCGGGTGCTGGCCTCCCGGGTGGGGCGGGCCTGGCGGGCCATCCGGGAGGACGACGCGGCCGCCTCCTCTCTGGGGGTGGAAACGGCCAAGTACAAGATGATGAATCTGGCGTACAGCGCCTTCTGGGCCGGCGCGGCCGGGTGCGTCTATGTGTTCTTCCAGCGGTTCGTCAGCCCGGACTCCTTCACGCTGGACGAGAGCTTCAACATCCTGGCCATGAACATCATCGGCGGCCAGGGCACGCTGCTGGGCCCCATCGTGGGCGCCCTGGCGGTCAATTTGATCACAGAGCTGTTCCGCTCCGCCCTCCAGTACCGGATGCTGTTCTACTCCGCGCTGATCATCGTGATGATGTGGCTCAGGCCCCAGGGCCTGGTGGGCGCGATCAACCGGGACGTTCCGGGGACGGGGGCGCGGGAAAAGGTCCGGGGCGGAGCCGCGCCCCAGAAGGGAGGCGCCGGATCGTGAGCAAAGAGGTACTGCTGGAGACCAGGGCGGTCTCCAAGCATTTCGGCGGGCTGAAGGCGGTGAACGAGGTGTCCATGGAGGTGCGCCGGGGGGAGATCCTGGGGATCATCGGCCCCAACGGCGCGGGAAAGACCACCTTTTTCAACCTGATCACCGCCACCCACAGGCTGAGTTCCGGCCAGATCCTCTTCCAGGGCAGGGACATCAGCCGCCTGTCCGCGGAGAAGGTGGCCCGGCTGGGCATCGCCCGCACCTTCCAGAACATCAAGCTGTTCAAGTTCCTGTCGGTGCTGGAGAACGTGAAGGTGGGCTTCCACACCCAGACAGGGACGGGCCTTGTGGACAGCATCCTGCACACCCCCCGCTATCAGCGGGACGAGGCGCTGGCCGGCCGGGAGGGCATGGCCATCCTGGAGCGGGTGGGGCTGAGCGACCGGGCGGAGTGGATGGCGGGCAATCTGCCCTACGGCCTCCAGCGCAGGCTGGAGATCGCCCGGGCGCTGGCGCTGTCCCCCAAGATCCTGCTGCTGGACGAGCCGGCGGCGGGGATGAATCCCAGTGAGACAGCGGATCTGATGGAGTTCATCCGCAGGCTCAACCAGGACGGCATCACCGTGGTGGTGATCGAGCACGACATGAAGTTCATGATGAACCTGTGCGGGCGGATCGTGGTGATCAATTACGGCCAGAAGCTGGCCGAGGGCGCCCCGGCGGAGGTGGCCCGGGACGAGCAGGTGATCGAGGCCTATCTGGGCGCGGGGCTGACCATCCAGCGCAGGAGAAGGGAGGGGGAGGCATGAGCCATTTTCTGGAGGCGCGGGATCTGACGGTGCATTACGGCAACGTCAACGCCCTGCGGGGGGTGAACTTCCATGTGGACCAGGGGGAGATCGTCACCCTCATCGGCTCCAATGGCGCGGGAAAGACCTCCAGCCTCATGGCCATCAGCAACCTGATCCAGGGGACCCGCAGGGGGACGGTGGAGTTCGGCGGCGAGGACATCACCCATTTGGCCCCCAGCAAGATCGTGAAGCTGGGGATCTCCCATGTGCCGGAGGGACGGCACATCTTCCCCAAGCTCACGGTGGAGGAGAACCTGCTGATGGGCACCTTTGGGGCGAAGAGATACGACAAGGCCCGGGCCGCCGCCGTGCTGGAGGAGATCTATCAGATGTTCCCCCGGCTGCGGGAGCGCCGGACCCAGCTGGGCGGCACCCTGTCCGGCGGGGAACAGCAGATGCTGGCCATCGGCCGGGGGCTGATGTTCTCGCCCAAGGTACTGATGCTGGACGAGCCCAGCCTGGAGCTGGCGCCGCTGGTGGTCAAGGAGATCTTCGAGCTGATCCTGGACATCCGGGACCGGGGGACCACGGTGCTGCTCATCGAGCAGAACGCCGGGCTGGCCCTCCAGATCGCGGACCGGGGCTATGTGCTGGAAAACGGCAGCATCACCCTCACCGACACGGGGGAGGCGCTGCTCCACAACGAATCGGTGATCAAAGCTTATCTTGGGATATAGGAGGAAAACACCATGCTGGAAGTGAAGAAAGAGCCGCGGGCGAAGGAGATCGAGATCATGCGCGCCCTCATCCGGGACCGGGGGAGCTATCTGTATTGCCTGGTGGAGGCGGCGAAGCGGGCGGGGGTGGACTGGGAGTCCATCGCCCGGGCGGGGATGACCCAGTTCGGGTGCCTGAAGTACCAGGCCAAATTCACTCAGATCCAGGGCCTGGACGACTTTTTGGAGACCTATCTCACCCCGGAGACGAAGCAGATCTTTGACAGCGACCTCATCGAGCGGGACGAGGACCACGCCGTCATCAAGGCGGGCTACTGCCCCCTGCTCCACGCCTGGCTGGAGTGCGGCGGGGATGACTCCGGGGCGGCCAAGCTGTGCGACATCGCCATGGACGCCGACCGGACCCAGGTGAACTCCATCCCGGCCCTGCGCTTCTCCCTGCGCAAGTCCCTGGCCGAGGGGGACTGTCAGTGCGAGTTCCTGGTGGAGCGGCTGAAAAAGGAGGGACAGGCATGAAGCCCTTTTCCGAGGCAAAGGTGACCATCATCGGGCTGGGCTTTTTGATGGAGTACATCTTCCCCTGCTTCCGCCGGGCCATGGGGGAGCGGGCGGCGGCGCAGCTCAACGCCGTCACCGCCGACGCGGGAGACCTGGAGGGCAAGCGGCGCAGGCTGGGCATCTCCGTCCTGCTGAACGACAACGCCGGGGCCCTGCGGGAGCTGGAGCCGGACTGGATCTTTTTTGCCCCGCCCCCCTCGGTGGCCCCGGAGCTGGTGGAAAACTGCCTGAGGCCCTATTTCGACGGGCTGCGCGGCGCCGGGAAGCCCGTCCCCGCCCTGGTGGCCTTCCCGCCCAGCCCCGCCGGGGCCTTCTACCAGGAGAAGCTGGGGGAGGACCTGAAGGTGGTCAACATCATCCCCAACATGATCTCCCGGGTGGGGGAGGAGGACGTGTCCAGCGAGGCGTGCCACCTGATCACCTACCCGGCCCGGGACAACTGGACGCTGGAGGAGAAGGCGGAGCTGGGGGCGTTCCTGTCCCCCATGGGCCGCAGGCTGGAGCTGACGCCGGAGCTGACCCTGCATGTGCTGTCCGCCGAGATCGCCACCCACCCCCTCACCGAGCTGGCGGACGCGGCGGCCCGGCGGCTCACCGCCCGGGGCGTCCCCTGCACCTATCAGGAGGCGGCAGGCTGTATGCGGGCCTTCCACCAGAAAGCCAGGGGCTACACCGCCCCCGGCACCAACCATTGCGCGCTGGACGAGGTGAAGGACCCGGCGGCGGTGGAGCTCTTGGGCCGGGTGACGAAGAGCTGGTACGAGGGGCTGCGGACCTATCTGACCGGGCGGGGCTTCGACGCCCAGCGGGCACAGCGCCTGCTGGACCCCCTCTTCGACCTCTATTTCCACGAGGCCCAGCTGGAGAGCCGGGAGACCCTCCTGGCCAAGGCCCGCAAGGACGCCACCCCCGGCGGGATGCTGGAGCTGTGCATGGAGCGCTATCGTGACGTGGTGGAGCCCAGGCTGGAGGCGCTGTTCTCCCAGGAGGGGACGCCGGAGCAGGCCGGTGTGGATGAGATCGGGGAGCTGATGGCCCTGATCACCGGCGCGGTGGTGGAGCGGGGCAGGGGCCTCACCGCCGTCAAGGCCCCCTCCTTCGGCCCCGGCCAGCACGCGGTGATGTTCGGCGTGCTGGCCCGGGCGGTGCTGGATGAATTTGGCGC
This sequence comes from uncultured Oscillospiraceae bacterium, assembly GCA_910588495.1. Taxonomy (GTDB): domain Bacteria; phylum Bacillota; class Clostridia; order Oscillospirales; family Oscillospiraceae; genus Enterenecus. Next base: position 31,957 of record CAJUPU010000023.1, read on the forward strand.
GCAGGAGGGGGACGGCCTGCTGCTGGAGGCGGTGTCCCGCTATGGCGAGGAGCGCGGCCGGCGGATGGCGGCGCGGTGCGCCCGGGACGGGGTGGAGCCGGATATGGCGGCCTACTTTGCCTACGGGGAGTGGACCGCCTCCCAGGGCTTTGAAAAATCCGGCCTGCTGGACGATCCCCACCGGCACTACCAGGTGCTCCAATGCCCCTGGTGCGCCGCCTGGGACCGGACGGGGCTGGGAGAATACGGGAAATACTACTGCCGCTGTGTGGACCGGTCCATCCTCCGGGGCTTCCATCCCGCCCTGCGCCTGGAGCTGCCCGCCTACCACACCATGCCCGGCGGGACCTGCTGCGACTTCCATTGGAAGGACGCGCCCCGCACCGACGATTTCGACCGGCGCCGGCGGGAGCTGGCGGAGCGGGTGGGCACGTCCTGCGTGAAGGATTTCCTGTTCCACACCGCCCACCTCTATCAGACGCTGACCCGCTGCGCCAAAGCCCGGGACGGGGCAAAGGGCCGGGCGGCGGAACAGGTGGCCCGGCGGGACTTCGCGGCCCTTTGCAGCCATCAGGAGCTGCTGCGGGTGCTGGCCGCGGCGCAGGGAGATCTTGAGACGCCGTAAGGAGGCTTTTCCATGAGAGAACGACAGCGGGAATACCTGGACCTGCTCCGCCGGGAGCTGGTGCCCGCCCTGGGCTGCACCGAGCCCATCGCCATCGCCTATGGGGCGGCGCTGGCCCGCAGACTGCTGGGGTCCTTTCCGGAGCGCATGACGGTGTCGTGCAGCGGAAATATCATCAAAAATGTGAAAGGGGTCGTCGTCCCCACCACGGGGGACCTGCGGGGCATCGACACCAGCGCCCTGCTGGGCGCGCTGGCCGGGGACCCGGAGCTGGAGATGGAGGTGCTCTCCCGGGTGGGGCCGGAGGATGTGGAGCGGGTGCGCGCCCTCAGGCAGACGGGGCTGTGCCAGGTCAAGGCGCTGTCCGGCCCGGCCTACCTCCACATCATCGTGGAGGCGGAGGGAGAGGGCCACACCGCCCTGGTGGAGATCCTGGACGGCCACACCAACGTGGTGCTGGAGCAGCGGGACGGCGTGCCGGTGTTCCAGGGCGAGCGCGCCGGCGTGCGCCGGGCCAGCGCCCGGCGGCAGGAGATGACGGTGGCGGACATCTACGAGTTTGCCCGGACGGTCCCTTTGGAGGAGCTGGAAGCGGTGCTGCGCCGCCAGGTGGAGTGCAACCTGACCATTGCGGAGGAGGGGCTGCGGGGCGAGTACGGCGTCCGGGTGGGCAAGACCCTGCTGGCGGGGGGCGACGGCTCCGCCCGGCGCAAAGCCATCGCCTACGCCGCCGCGGGCAGTGACGCGAGGATGAGCGGCTGTGTCCTGCCGGTGGTGGTCAACTCAGGCAGCGGCAATCAGGGGATGACCGTTTCCCTGCCCGTGATCGTCTACGCCCGGGAGCTGGGGCTGGAGGAGGAGCGACTCTACCGCGCCCTGGCCCTGTCCAACCTGACGGCCATCTACCAAAAATCCTTCATCGGCGAGCTGTCCGCCTACTGCGGGGTGGTGAGCGCGGCCTGCGGCAGTGCCGCCGGGCTGGCCTACCTGTGCGGGGAGGGGCTGGAGGTCATCTCCAACACCATCGTCAACACCATCGCCAACGTCTCCGGCATGGTGTGCGACGGGGCCAAGCCCTCCTGCGCGGCAAAGATCGCCACCGCCGTGGAGGCGGGCTTTTTGGGCCTGGACATGGCCCGGGAGGGCCGGGTGTTCCAGGCGGGGGAGGGGCTGGTCCAGCGGGACGTGGACGCCACCATCGCCGCCTTCGGCCGCATGGGCCGGGACGGCATGAGGAGCACGGACGAGGAGATCTTGAACATCATGGTGGGACGATAGGAGGGACTATGAGAGACGTGCGAGAGCGGGCGCAGGAGCTGGCGCCCCAGCTTCTGCGGCTTCGCAGGGCCCTGCACCGCTGCCCGGAGCTGGGCTTTGAACTGACGCAGACCCGGGCCCTTGTGACCGGGGAGCTGGAGCGGATCGGGTGCCGGGATGTCCGAGAGTGCGGCGGCGGGGTGGCTGCCTGGCTGGGCCGGGCGGAGGGCGGCCGGACGCTGCTGCTCCGGGCGGATATGGACGCGCTGCCCATGGCGGAGGAGAGCGGGGAACCCTTCGCCTCTGTGAACGGAGCGGCCCACGCCTGCGGCCACGACCTGCACACCGCCATGCTGCTGGGGGCGGCCCGGCTGCTGAAGGAGCGGGAGGGGGAACTGCCGGGCCGTGTGGTGCTCATGTTCCAGGCGGCGGAGGAGACCGCCTCGGGCGCCAAGGCGATGATCGACGCGGGCATCCTGGACGGCGTGGACGCCGCCTTCGCCCTGCACACCGCCCCCGGGCAGGCGGTGGGGGAGATGAACTTCACCCACGGCCCCAAGACGGCGTCCTTCGACCGGTTCGCTTTGCACATCGAGGGGCGGGGCGGCCACGGCGCCGCCCCCCACCAGGCCGCCGACCCCATCAACGGGGCGGTCCACCTCTACCTGGCCCTTCAGGAGCTGATCGCCCACGAGTGCCCGCCGGACGAGACGGCGGTGCTCACCATCGGGGCCTTCCAGGGGGGGACGGCGGGCAATGTGATCCCGGCGTCGGCCCGGCTGGAGGGGACCGCCCGGGCCGCCGGGCGGGAGACCCGGGCCGTGCTGCTGAAAAGGCTGGAGGAGCTGACCCAGGGCGTGTGCGCCTGCTTCCGGACCCAGGGGCGGGTGGAGTATCTGGCCCAGGTGCCGCCGCTGTACAACGACCCGGCGCTGACCGCCCGGATGGCCGCGGCCGCCCGGGCGGTGCTGGGGGCGGAGCGGGTGGATGAGAGCGCCCGTCGGCTGACTGCGTCGGAGGACTTCGCCCTGGTGGCGGAGCGGGTGCCCACCGTGTACGCCACCATTGGGACGGGGCTGGCGGAGGACGGGTATCCCTATGGCAGCCACCACCCGGCGGTGCGGTACGACGAGGCCGCGCTGCCCCTGGGGGCGGCGGTATTCGCGGGCTGCGCCCTGGATATGGGGCATGGACCCCAGGGCGCCGGATGAGGAAGGAGACCGGGGACGTAGTGCATACGTCCCCGGTCTTTCTGCCGCTGAGACCCTATGCCGGCGCCACGGCGGCTTGTCGTCAAATTTGAACTTTTTGCAAACTACTGGAATAGTGTTGACAGATCCACACGACTGTGATAGTATGTGTATCGTAAACTATTGCAATAGTTTGAAAGGAAGTGATCGAAATGGCCGTCAAGCTCTTTGATTCGGAGCTGAAAGTCATGGATGTGCTGTGGAAAGAAGGAGATATGCCGGCAAAACAGATCTCAGACGTGCTCAAAGAGACCACCGGCTGGAACATGAACACCACCTACACCGTCATCAAAAAGTGCATCGCCAAGGGGGCCATCCAGCGCAGGGAGCCGAATTTCCTGTGCCACGCCCTGATCGCCCGGGATGTGGTGCAGGCGGCGGAGACGGAGGAGCTGCTTCACAAGCTGTTCGACAGCTCCCCCGACCTGCTGTTTGCGTCCCTGCTGGGCCGTCAAAGGCTGTCAAGATCCCAGATCGACAACCTGCGGCGCATGGTCTCGGAGCTGCAAGCCCAGGAGGAGATGGAATGAACCTGGTGCAAATGACGCTGTCCGGCGGGGCGTTCATCCTGTTCATCGTGGTGGTCCGGGCCCTGGCCCTCCACCGCCTGCCCAAGGGGGCGTTCCTGGCCCTGTGGGAGATGGCGGCGCTGCGGCTGCTCCTGCCCCTCACCATCCCCCTGCCCTTCACCATTCCCCTGCCCTTCCACCTGTTCGCCCCCCCGGGGCGTCTGAGCATGGCGGGGGGATATCTGGCGGCGGGCGGGGCCGCCCCATCGGGGACACCGGCCGCGGGGATCGCCTCCGGCACACCGGCCGCCGGCACGGCCCCCGATCCGGTCCTGCCCCTGGTCTGGCTGGCGGCCGCGGCCCTGATGGCGGCGTATTTTACGGTGTCCTACGGGCGGGCCCGGCGGCGGTTTCGCGCCTCCGCCCCGGACGATTCCCCCGCCGTCCGCCGGTGGCTGGCGGCGCAAAAGCTGCGCAGGCCGCTGGAGGTGCGGCAATCGTCCCTGGTGTCCTCACCGCTGACCTACGGCGTTCTGCGCCCGGTGATCCTGCTCCCCAGATCCATGGAACGGGAGGACGACGACACCCTGACCTATATCCTCACCCACGAGCTGGTGCACGTTCAGCGCTTTGACGCCGTGGCAAAGCTGGTGTTTGCCGCCGCGCTGTGCGTCCACTGGTTCAATCCCCTGGTCTGGGCGCTGTACGTCCTGGCCAACCGGGATCTGGAGCTGTCCTGCGACCAGCGGGTGATGGACCTTCTGGGCGGCAGAAAAAAAGCCGCCTATGCCCTGACCCTCATCAACATGGAGGAGGCCCGGAGCGGGTACTTCTCCCCCTACAGCCATTTCAGTAAATTGGCGATCGAAGAAAGGATCGAAGCTATCATGAAGTATAAAAAAGCATCCGTTTTGGCGCTGTGCCTGGCCGCCGCCCTGGTGGTGGGCGCCACCACTGCCTTTGCCTCCTCCGCCGGCCCTGTTTCCAATGAACAGCGGGACCGGAAGCTGAACGCGGAGATCACTGTCAGCGAGGGCTCGCTGATGTCCTACGTGGACCCGAAGGACGGAAAGACCTACTACAGCTTTGACGACGGGAAAACCTTCGAGGCCATGACGGACGAGGAGTTCGAGCGGCGGTTCCCCACCCCCAACGTGGAGTGGTGGACTTACGAGGAGTACGCCGCGTGGCTGGAGCAGGAAAAGAAAAACCTCCAGTCCATGCTGGGCGAGACGGGCTCCACCGGCGGCCGGGGCGAGTTCGTCTGGACCCAGGAGATCATCGACGAGACCATCGCCATGTACGAGGGCATCCTCCAGGAGATCAAGGAGGGCAAGATGTACTCGAAGTCCGTTGACGGGGACGAGAGCCTGATGATGAGCTATGACCCGGCCGATATAGAAAAAAACACGGATACCAACACGGGCGACTTCTTTATCAGGAACGTGGACGGCACGATGGCGCCGATCGACCCCAGCCAGGTCAAAACATCCATCGTTGTCTTTGACGGCTCCACCCCGCTGCCGGAGGGCTTCGTCGTCATGGACAAGACCGGCGTGCCGCAGGACGACTGGGACGTGGTGCGCGCCCCCGAGCGCACCGAGGAGGAGTGGCAACAGATCATGGCCGACATCGAGAGCGGCAAGATCCCGCCCTTTGAGATCCCGGACGATCCCAATGTGACGGTCAGCTTTTTGAACTACTCTGACGGGAACTGCACGGGAAAGAACTGATCGACAGCAAAGCAGGGGGCTTGGAACGCGCTGTTCCAAGCCCCCTGCTCCACATCGCCCAAATCTTTGACGGAAAACCGCCCCATCCGGCGCGAAAGCCCGGCGGCGGGCATTGACATTTCGGGCTGGGCAACGGTAAAATATAGTTGACGCAGTTGCAAAGAAGTAAAGACTTCTTTGCAACTTGTGCGGCGATGATTCGCCGCACAGGCCGCATAGCGGCCTCGCGTCAGACTTCATAGTCAGCGCACGGGCTTTGCCCCACAGCGGCCCTGCCGCTGTGGAAAATCGGTATTTACCGATTTTCAAGTGCGCTGACTATATCATGCAGCAGATCCGAGGAACAGGGGGCCGACCATGCAAACGATCATGCTGATGGAAGACGACGCGGCGCTGGGGCAGGGCATCTGTCTCGCATTGAAGGACAGCTCCGTCCAGGTCCGCCTGTGCCAGACGCTGGCCCAGGGGCGCGCCGCGCTGGAGCACGGTCCCTTCGACCTGCTGATCCTGGACGTCAACCTGCCCGACGGCAGCGGGCTGGACCTGCTGCGGGAGGTCCGCCGGACCAGCGCCGTGCCCATCATCCTGCTGACCGCCAACGACCTGGAGATGGACATCGTCTCCGGCCTGGAGTCCGGGGCGGACGACTATATCACCAAGCCCTTCTCGCTGGCGGTACTGCGGGCCAGGGTCAACGCCCAGCTGCGCCGGGGCGCCCCGGCCCAGGGGACGGCGGTGGAGCTGGACGGCTTCTCCTTCGACTTTGCGTGGATGGAATTCCGCAAAAACGGCCAGCTCATCGAGTTGAGCAAGACGGAACAGCGGCTGCTGCGGATACTGGTGGAAAACCGGGGCCGGGTCCTGCCCCGGGAGACCCTGCTGGAGCGGGTGTGGCCCGACGGAGCCCAGTACGTGGAGGAGAACGCCCTGTCGGTCACCGTCAAGCGCCTGCGGAACAAGCTGGAGGACGCCCCCTCCAGGCCCCGCTTCCTGAAAACGGTCTACGGCATCGGCTATACCTGGGCGGTGGATCGGTCATGAGCTGGGGCACTGCCGCCGCCGCCATTTTCGCGGCGGCCGCGCTGGCGGCGGCGGTCTGGAACCGCCTTCACGCCAAGCGGGTCATGAAAGACCTGGAGCGTATGCTGGACGCGGCCATGGCGGGGACCTTTCTGGAGCAGGACTTCGACGAAAGCCTGCTCTCCGCCGTGGAGTCCCGGTTCGCCCACTATCTGGCGGCCAACGCCGTCTCCGCCCAAAAGCTCCAGGAGGAAAAGGACAAGATCAAGACCCTGATCGCCGACATCTCCCACCAGACTAAGACCCCGGTGGCCAACATCCTGCTGTATGCCCAGCTTTTGTCGGAGCAGGAGCTCTCCCCCCAGGGCCGAAACTGTGCCGCGGCCCTGGAGGGGCAGGTGGAGAAGCTGCGCGCGCTGATCGAAGCGCTGGTCAAGACCTCCCGGCTGGAGGCGGGCGTCCTGGCCCTGCATCCCAGGGCGGGGCCGCTGGGCCCGGTGCTGGAGGAGGCCGCAGCGCAGCTCGCCCCCAAAGCGGCGGAGCGCCGCATCCGCCTTGTCCTCTCCCCCACGGACATCTCGGCGGTGTTCGACCCCAAATGGACCGGGGAGGCCCTGTGCAATCTGCTGGACAACGCGGTGAAATACACCCCCGCCGGGGGGAGGGTCGCCGTGGAGGCCGTGTCCTATCAGCTGTTCTGCCGGATCGACGTCACGGACACCGGTCCCGGCATCCCGGAGGAGGAGCTGAGCAAGGTGTTCCAGCGCTTCTACCGCTCCCCCGCCGCCTACGAGGCGGAGGGCGTGGGCATCGGCCTGTATCTGGCCCGCCAGATCGCCCAGGGCCAGGGCGGCTATATCAAAGCGTCCTCCCGGCCGGGGCAGGGGTCCCGCTTCTCCCTCTACCTGCCCCGGGGCTGAAGGCGGCGCTGCCTGAACTCTTTCCAAAGTGAAAGATTTCAGAAAGGATGTGGAAAGATTTCTGTGTTAAAGTCTGTATCGTCGAAAGACGGTACAGACTTTTAGATTTTACCCTATGGAGGTGCTTTTTATGGCTATTTTGGAGACTTGCGACCTGCGGAAGATATACGGCTCCGGCGACACGGAGGTCCGGGCCCTGGACGGCGTGGACCTGTCGGTGGAGCAGGGCGAGTTCGCCGCCGTCGTGGGCACGTCGGGCTCGGGGAAGTCCACCCTGCTGCATATGCTGGGCGGGCTGGACCGGCCCACATCCGGCACCGTCACCGTGGATGGGCGGGAGCTGTCCACCCTCAAGGACGAGGCCCTCACCATCTTCCGCCGGCGGAAGATCGGCTTCGTGTTCCAAAACTACAACCTGGTGCCGGTGCTGAACGTGTATGAAAACATCGTCCTGCCCATCCAGCTGGACGGCGGACAGCCGGACCAGGCCTACATGGACCAAATCGTCGAGACCCTGGGCCTGGGCTCCAAGCTGCAAAACCTGCCCAACAACCTGTCCGGCGGCCAGCAGCAGCGGGTGGCCATCGCCCGGGCGCTGGCGGCCAAGCCCGCCATCATCCTGGCGGACGAGCCCACCGGCAATCTGGACAGCAAGACCAGCCAGGATGTGATGAGCCTGCTGAAGGTCACCAGCCAGCGCTTTTCCCAGACCATCGTCATGATCACCCACAGCGAAGAGATCGCCCAGATGGCCGACCGCATCATCCGCATCGAGGACGGCCGCATCGTGACCTGGGGGTGAGCGCTGTGATAAACGTATCCAACAGAAGCTGCATCCGGCGGCTGGGATCGCGCTCCATGCGGGCGGCGCGCGCCCGGAACATCATCGCGGTGCTGGCCATCGCCCTGACCACGGTGCTGTTCACCTCGCTGTTCACCATCGCCGCGTCCATCAACCACTCCTATCAGCAGGAGAACTTCCGCCGGGCCGGAGGCGACGCCCACGGCACCCTCAAAAATGTCTCTTGGGAGCAGATCGAGGAGCTGCGGGACGACCCGCTCATTGTGGAGAGCTGGGCCCGGATGTTCGTGGGAATGCCCAGCGACCCGCCCTTCAACAAGTCCCACGTGGAGGTCAGCTATTTGGAGCCCCAGGGCGCGCCCCACCATTTCTGCGCCCCTGTGGAGGGCGCTCTGCCCCAGGAGGGCACCAGCCAGGCCGCCACAGACACCCGCGTCCTGGCCCTGCTGGGGGTGGAGCCGGAGATCGGCGCGGAGTTCACGATCTCCTTTTATATCGACATGAACACCGTTGCGCCCCAGCTGGTCACCCGCACCTACACCCTGTCCGGCTGGTGGGAATACGACAGCGCCATGTTGGCCAGCCACCTGCTGGTTCCCCGGTCCGAGGCGGAGGAGCTTGCCTCCCTGTCCTCCGGCGGCGCGGACACCCTGACGGGCCAGCGGACCATGCACATGATGTTCCGCAGCGCGCTGAACATCGAGGAAAACATTCAGGCCGTGCTGCGCAACCATGGCTACGGGGGGGCGGACGGCGGCAGTGTCCAGGACATCAGCGTCGGCGTGAACTGGGGCTACACCGGCTCCCGGTTCGACGGCGGCCTCAGCCTGGAGGAGATGTCCGCCATCGCCGCGCTGCTGGCCCTCATCGTGTTCACAGGGTATCTCATCATCTACAACGTGTTCCAGATCTCCGTCACCAATGATATCCGGTTTTACGGCCTGCTCAAGACCATCGGCACCACGGGGCGGCAGCTCAAGCGCATCATCCGCCGGCAGGCGCTGCTGCTCAGCTTGGCCGGCATCCCCCTGGGGCTGCTGCTGGGCTTCGTCATCGGGAACAAGCTCACGCCGGTCATCATGGCCCAGCTCTCCTACACCCACGCGTTTGTGTCCTTCGACCCGCTTATTTTTATTGGCGCGGCGGCGTTCTCCCTGCTGACGGTGTTCCTCTCCTGTGCCCGGCCCGGGCGGATGGCGGCGCGGGTGTCCCCGGTGGAGGCCCTGCGCTATACCGAGGGTGGGAACGCCGGAAAAAGGTCCGTGAAAAAGGGCACCGGCGGCGCGTCCCTTCCCCGGATGGCCTGGGCCAACCTGGGCCGCAGCCGCGGCAAGACGGCGGTCACGGTGACGTCCCTGACCCTGGCGGTGGTGCTGGCCTGCCTGACCTACACCTTCGCCACCGGATTCGACATGGACAAATATCTGGAGGGGTCCGTCGCCACCGACTTCGTGCTGGGCCACGCGGATTATTTTCAGTCCGGCTTTGGAAACGGGGATCCTTCCCAGGCGGTGCCCGAGGAGATCATCGCCCAGGCCGCCGCCCAGGGCGGTATCACCGGCGGAGGCCGGGTCTATGGCCAGGAGCGCTCTATCCAGGCCCTTCTGCCGGAAGAGTACTTCCGCCAGGACTACAGCAAGCTCTATTCCGAAGAGATGCTGGACAGCCTCGTCGCCTCCCAGGAGCGGGCGGACGGGGGCACCGTTGTGGGCCTTGCCCAGCTCTATGGCCTGGAGGACTTCATTCTCGGCGAAATCAATGTGCTGGAGGGGGATATCACGCCTTTGTCCGACCCCAGCCAGAACGCCATTGCCGCCGTCTATTCCACCGATGAGCATGGGGCGATCCGTGAGAGCGACAACTGCTTCAATGTTGGGGATACCGTGACCCTGCGCTATGTGGAGGAGTGGGTGAATGTGGATACGGACACCGGGGAGGAGATCTCCCCAGAGGAAGCGGACGCCCGCTGGGCGCGGGGCGAAACGAACTATGCTCCCCGGGCCAAGGTCTATGAGGAAAAGGAGTACACTGTCTGTGCCCGGATCAAGATCCCCAGCGCCCTCACCTACCGCTATTCCACCCTTGGAGCCAGCCAGCTGGCGATGGGAGCGGAGCTGTTCCGGCAGGATACCGGCACAAGCTCCGTCATGATCTACGCGTTCAACACCGCGGAGGGATCCAACGCCGCTATGGAGGACTTTCTGGCACAGTATACGGAAAGCGTCCAGCCGGAGTACGATTACGAGAGCAAAGCCACCTATGCGGCGGAGTTCCATGGCTTCCAGACCATGTTCCTCATTCTGGGAAATACCCTGAGCTTCATCATTGGGCTGGTGGGCGTGCTGAACTTCATCAATGCTATTTTGACCGGCATTCTGGCCCGGAAGCGGGAGCTGGCCACGCTGCAATCCATCGGCATGACGGGAACGCAGCTAAAGACCATGCTGGTCTGCGAGGGCCTGTACTATACCCTGCTGGCGCTGGGCCTGGCCCTGGTGCTGACCCTGGCGGGGGGAGCGCTGGTCGGGGACACCGTCACCGGGATATTCTGGTTCTTCACATACCGGTTCACTGCGGCGCCCATCCTGCTGCTGGCTCCGGTGTTCGCCCTGCTGGGCGCGGCGGTGCCGTTGGCCGTGTACCGCTCTGTGGCCCGCTTTACCATTGTGGAGCGGCTGCGGGAGGCGGAGCGGTAAACCGCATCCCTCGCGGGGGATCGACGGGGCCCGCCAAGTGTGATATGATAAGGATACACTTTGTAAAACAAGGAGGTATCTGAATGAGCAGTGTGCTGGAGCAGATCAAAAAGAGGCGGAGCGTCAAAAAGTATGAGCCGGATATGGTCCCGCAGGAAGTTTTGGATCAGATCATCGAGGCCGGGCTTTACGCAGCCAACGGCAGGGGCCGGCAGTGCGCCATCATCATCCAGGTGACCGACCGGAAGATCCGGGACGAGCTCATGGAGCGAAACCGGGAGATCGGCGGCTGGGAGAAGGGCTTCGACCCCTTTTACGGGGCCCCCGTCGTCCTGGTGGTGCTGGCCCGGAAAGACTGGCCCACCCACGTGTACGACGGCAGTTTGGTCATGGGCAACCTGATGCTGGCCGCCCACGAGCTGGGGGTGGGGAGCTGCTGGATCCATCGGGCCAAGGAGGAGTTCGACACCCAGTGGGGCAGAGATCTGCTGAATTCTTTGGGCATCGAAGGGGAGTATGAAGGCATCGGGCACTGTGCCCTGGGCTATGCGGCCGGACCCACGCCGGAGGCCGCGGCGCGGAAAGAGGGCCGGGTGTTCTATCTCAAGTGACCGGCCGGGGAAGGACAGCGGGGCCGTCTGCCCCAACGCGGCCCGGGAGATATCGGGCAAGCCCGCCACCGTCCGGGAGGCCATTGGTCGCGTGAAGGGGGATCAGTCGTTTTTCGGCCGTTCCCGCGAGGGAATGATCATCTCCGGCGGAGAGGCCCTGGCCCACCCAGCGTTCAGCGAGAACCTCTTCGCCGCCCATGCCGAGGGCATCCACACCACCATCGAGAGCGCCTGCTTCGCCCCCCCCGGGAGGTGGCGGAGCGGGCGTTCTGCCACGTGGACCCGGCCCTGCTGGACATGAAGCACATGGACAGCAGCATGACAGTATACCAAGGCAGTATTTATGTGCCGCAGTCCAGGCCTCCGTGGCGATCATGGCTCCCGAACGAGCCAGACAATTGGGGTCTGCGATCTTTTTGCACAGGGCCTTTACCGTTTATTTTAACCTCTTCCACTTAAAAATATAATCGTTTGTGGTTATTTTTCTCTGTTCGCGGATCAATATGAACATGGTGGAAGAAAGAAGCAAAAAAATCGCAATTTTGATCCCCTCGTAGAGGGAAAAAATGTTTTGCCGATTTTGATATGTGCCGGCAGCAAAAAGAAGGACTGTGGTGATATTTACAAGACTGAAGGGAAAGTGATACGCTCTCATGTGAGACTGGACCCAATGAAAAGCGGACGGTTTTTCAGCGGCACAGTAGTTGGAAAATTCTCTATTATATGTTTCCCACTTAAAAGCTGCGTTACCCGCTTGTTCATGATAAACATATAAATATCCGCCTATTTTATACATTGCTTGAGCTTTGTTCAACACGATGAGATATGCCGGCAAGATCACAATGTACATGAAAATAACATATATGGTATCGCTCTTATCCGGTGCATCTTTTAAGAATGCGGTCATCGCCGCCACATATGCCGCTATAAATGCATAAAAAAAGTTTGTTGTTTGGCTGATGATGTCGCTCAGGTGAAGGATCTCTTCTCTCAGCATTAGGTATTCTTTGTCTCTGTCGGCCATTGAGCGGCCTCCTCTCATGATTTCTGTTCTTATCTGTTCTTGCGTGAACAAAACCTCCTGCGGCCATGTGAAAGCAGGCCAGGCGCAGCGGCGGAAAAGCTCGAGGGCGACATCGCCGCACGCAGACGATCACTCCTCATCCTCGATCTTCACGATATCCACTGCCGCTTCCAACAGAAGATTGACGATCTCATTGCGGGAACGGTTCGCCGCTCCCGCTAGCGCGTCCAGCCGTTCGATCAGCTCATCTCTCATGCGGACGGAAACGACCTTGTGCCCATCGTCGCCCCTGCGGACGGTCTTTTTTTTGATCTTGATTTCCTCTGCCATGCTGCCCACCCCCCTTTATAGTTATAATGTAGCTTGATAGAAACTGTTTTAGTATATTATAATGATATAGTTTTATAAGGCTACATTTTCATAGTCTTATGACAGGAAGCGCGGAGCCTATAGTCTTATGACAGGAAGCGCGGAGCCTCTGGGAACCTACTGTCTATACCCCGCAGGACCATGCACGACCGCCGGCCCCACCCGGAACATTTTTCTTGCCTCTCCCGCAAAATATGCTATACTTGTTTTACCAAGTTCCCGGATCTGGAAAAACTCTGAGCGAAAGCAGGTCGTCCGCCATGCCGAAGCAGATCTTAGTCGTAGACGATGAGGCCGCCATCGCCGATCTGGTGGAGGTCTATCTGCGCAGCGAGGGCTTCGCCGTCCACAAATCCGGCACCGCCGGGGAGGCGCTGGCCTGCGTGGATTCCGTCCCCCTGGATCTGGCCATCCTGGATGTGATGCTCCCCGACATGGACGGCTTCGCCCTGTGCCGCCGGATCCGGGAGGGCGGGAAGCTGTTCCCCATCGTCATGCTCACCGCCCGGGTGGAGGACATGGACAAGATCACCGGCCTCACCCTGGGGGCGGACGACTACGTCACCAAGCCCTTCAACCCGCTGGAGCTGGTGGCCCGGGTCAAGACCCAGCTGCGGCGGTACACCCGCTACAACCAGGGCGCCCCCGCCCAGCCGGAGGAGTACGACATTCGGGGGCTCCAGATCTCCAAGGCCGCCCACCGGTGCACCCTGTTTGGGGAGGAGCTGTCCCTCACCCCGCTGGAGTTCTCCATCCTGTGGTATCTCTGCCGGCGGCAGGGGCGGGTGGTGCCCAGCGAGGAGCTGTTCGAGGCGGTGTGGGGCGAAAAGTACATGGACGGCAGCAACACCGTCATGAGCCACATCGCCCGCCTGCGGGAGAAGATGCGCGAACCAAGCCGGAAGCCCAGGTTCATCAGGACCGTGTGGGGGGTGGGCTACACCATTGAATAGCTCCAGTCATGAGACCTCCCGGCTGTCCCGACAGCTGTGGGCCCGGTATGTCCTGGCCCTGCTGGCCTGGGCCTTCGCGGTGCTCCTGATGGCGTTTTTCGCCCGGATGGTGTGCGGTATGCGCTCCTGGGACGGCGGAGAGATCCTCTATCCCCTGATCCATTGGATGAACCGGAACGTGGTCCTCCTCTACCTGTTTGTGACGGGCGCGGGCTGGCTGGTGATCAGCTACCGCTTCATCGCCCGGCCCATCCGCTATCTGGACGCGGTGGCCGAGGCGGCCCAGGCCCTGGCCCACCCCGGCGAGGACCCCATCGTCCTGCCCCCCGCCCTGGAGCAGACGGAGACCCAGCTCAACCTGGCCCGGGAAAAGGCCCTCCGGGACGCCATGGCCGCCCGGGAGGCCGAGCAGCGCAAAAACGACCTCATCGTCTACCTGGCCCACGACCTGAAAACGCCGCTGACCAGCGTGATCGGCTACCTCACCCTGCTGCGGGACGAGCCGGACCTGTCCCCCCAGTTCCGGGCCCGGTACACCGGCGTGGCCCTGGAGAAAGCGGAGCGTCTGGAGGAGCTGATCGACGAGTTCTTCGACATCACCCGGTTCAACCTCACCCACCTGGAGCTGGAAAAGCGCCCCATCGACCTGGCCCGGATGCTCCGGCAGGTGGCCAGCGAGTTCCAGCCCCAATTCGCCCAGAGCGGCCTCACCTGCGCCCTGGACCTGCCCCCCGCATTGGAGTACGCCTGCGACCCGGACAAGCTGGCCCGGGTGTTCGACAACCTGCTGCGCAACGCCTGCCGCTACAGCACCCCCGGCACCCAGGTGCGCATATCCGCCGCCGTGGAGGAGCGGGATATCGTGCTCACCTTCACCAACACCGGGATCACCATCCCCCCGGAGAAGCTGGAGCGCATCTTCGAGCAGTTCTTCCGGCTGGACGCCTCCCGCGCCACCCGGACGGGCGGCGCGGGCCTTGGCTTGGCCATAGCCAAGGAGATCGTCTCCCTCCACGGCGGCGCCATCTCCGCCCGGAGCGCGGACGGCGTCACCGCCTTCACCGTCTCGCTCCCCGCGCCGTAAGAAAATCACAAGGATCTCGCGAGAGCTTTTCAAGGAGGCCGTGGGAAACCCTTCAAACAAAAAGCGCCCCGTTCTGCTACCATAGGTGGTACAGAACGGGGCGCTTTTGCCTCTGAAAGTCTAATGGTATGAAGTCAAGTAGGTGATGCACAAAAAATTCAGAGGAAA
>CAJUPU010000024.1 GCA_910588495.1 uncultured Oscillospiraceae bacterium
GCTTTGGCACGAGACGGACGAAACCCCCGGCTGGCTGCCGAGGGTTCCAACCAAACTTATTGTAATAGGGGGTTAAATTCGTATGGTAGCAGGACATCTGCAAGAGAAGAAAGGCTATTTTTATATTGTCTTGAGTTACCCGGATGTATCCGGGAAAAGAAAGACAAAGCGGATACCCACAAGCCTGCCCGTAAAGGGCAGCAAGAAAAAAGCGGAAAAGCTGTTAATGGAAGCGCGCCGGCAATTTGAGCCGGAGTGCAGGCCGATTCAAGACGATGTACTGTTCTCTGACTTCATGCTCCAATGGCTTGTGATCGTAAAGCCGACAATCGCCATTACAACCTATTCCTCGTATTCCAACATGGTCAAAGGCATTATCGTCCCACACTTCAAGGAACGCGGTATCATGCTGAAGCAACTCCGGCCTACTGATATTCAAGCCTTTTATATGGAGCAGCTCAAGCGTGTAAAGGCTAACTCTGTGATCCATTATCACGCCAACATTCATAAGGCATTGAAGTATGCGGTGAAAATCGATTTACTGGACAGCAACCCCGCAGATAAGGTTGAACGTCCGAAAAAGAATCCCTTTATGGGAAGTTTTTATGACAGCGATGAGGTGGAAAAACTCTTTGAAGCCGCCAAGGGGACTCTGCTTGAAATTCCAGTACTCCTCGGTGCCTTTTATGGCTTGCGCCGGAGCGAGGTGTTAGGGCTGAAATGGAACGCAATCGACTTTCAAAGTAACACGATCACCGTCAAGCACGCAGTCACATCCTACAATCTCGACGGCAAGCATATCCAAGTGGCACAGGATACCACAAAAACAAAATCCAGCTTACGGGTATTGCCGCTGGTTCCCGCCTTCCGGGAAAAGCTGTTAGAGTTGAGGGATTATCAGAAAGAGTGCAAGTGTCTATGCGGGAAGTGCTATAACAAGCAATACCAGGAATACATCTGCGTAGATGAAATGGGAAAACTGATTTCTCCCCACTACCTGACATCCGCCTTTCCCAAGCTGCTCGAAAAAAACGGATTGCGGCGTATCACATTTCATAATCTCCGCCATAGCTGTGCCTCATTCCTGCTGGCGAACAGCGTTCCGATGAAACAGATTCAGGAATGGCTGGGGCATAGTGACTTCTCGACCACCGCCAATGTCCACGCACATCTGGATTACAATTCCAAGCTGTCCTCTGCCGATGCTATGGTAAGTGGGTTGAGCGGTGCGTTGCAGGCAATCAAGTGACCCCGCAGGCGTATTGCAGACCACGAAGCAAATACGCCGCTACATAGTGGGTTCGGATCACAGCTTTCATAGACGTTTTAGGAGAGAACTATGCCATTTTAGGAGAGAACTGGCGGTCAAATTGAGGAAGGCCAGACAAAAAAGAAAAGCCTACAAACGGCGCAAACCCGCTTGTAGACTGATCTTTTTGGCGCAGCGGGAGGGATTCGAACCCTCGTGGGATTGCTCCCAAACTGATTTCGAGTCAGCCCCGTTATGACCACTTCGATACCGCTGCATATCTGTCTCTATTAAGATACCCTATTTTCGCCGAAATGTCAAGGCGGCCGCGCGCCGTCCCTCTCCATTTGCCGCGGGCGCGTCCCATCCGGGACGCGCCCGCAGCCTTTTTCCCTCAGTGGGCCGCTAGGCCAGCAGATCCTGCAACAGCTCCATCAGCTTGGGGATGTCGATGGGCTTGGCGATGTGGCCGTTCATCCCCGCCTCCAGCGCCGCACGGCGGTCCTCGTCGAAGGCGTTGGCCGTCATGGCGATGATGGGGATGCCCGCGACCCTTGGATCGTCCAGCGCCCTGATCTTCTCAGTGGCCTCGTAGCCGTTCATGATGGGCATTTGGATGTCCATGAGGATCAGGTCGTACTGCCCCGGGGCACACCGCCCCATCCGCTCCACGGCGGCCTCGCCGTCGTCGGCCACCTCTACCACGAAGCCCGCGCCCTGGAGGATCTCCACAGCGATCTCCTGGTTCAGCTCGTTGTCCTCCACCAGCAGCACCTTTTTCCCCGCGAAGGACACGGCCTGCGTCTCATCGTCCTTCTCCTTCTGGGCCGCGAAGGGGGACTCCAGCACCTCCCGCAGCTCGGACAGGAAGATGGGCTTGGAGCAGAAGGCGGTGACGCCCGCCGCCCTGGCCTCCTCCTCGATGTCCGACCAGTCGTAGGCGGTGAGGATGATGATGGGCTTTTCGTCCCCGATGATAGTCCGGACCCGGCGCACCACCTCCACCCCGTTCATGTCGGGCATGAGCCAGTCGATGATGAAGGCGGCGTACTCGTCCCCCTGCTCCCAGGCCAGCTTGGTGCGCAGCACCGCCTCCTTGCCGGAGGTGGTCCAGTCCGGGCGCATCCCCACGGTGGCCAGCATCTTGGTCACGCTGGAGCAGGTGTTGAAATCGTCGTCGGCCACCAGCGCCCGCAGCCCCTTGAGCTGGGGGATCTCCTCCTGCCGCACAGGGCCGGAGCAGGTCTTGAGCTGAAGGGACACAGTGAAGGTGGTCCCCTTGCCCTCCTCGCTGGTCACAGAGATGGTCCCGTCCATCATGTCCACGATGTTCTTGGTGATGGCCATGCCCAGCCCCGTGCCCTGTATGCCGCTGACGGTGCTGGTCCGCTCCCGCTCGAAGGGGTCGAACACATGGGTCAGGAATTCCCGGCTCATGCCGATGCCGGTGTCCTTCACCTGGAACTCGTAGGACGCCCGGCCCTCGGCCGCCGCTCCCTTCTGGAGCACCCGGACGCTGACGATCCCTCCGGGCATGGTGAACTTCATGGCGTTGCTCAACAGGTTGAGCAGCACCTGGTTCAGCCGCAGCTTGTCGCACAGCACGTGCTCGTTGACCACGTCCGCCGTGTCGATGTAGAACTCCAACTGCTTGGAGGCGATGTCCGCCTGCACGATGGTCTTGAGGTCGTGCATGATCTCGGGCAGGGAGGTCTCTTTCTCCTCGATCTTCACTTTGCCGCTCTCGATCCGGCTCATGTCCAGCACATCGTTGATCAGACTGAGCAGATGGTTGCTGGAGGTGGTGATCTTGGCTAAGTAATCCTGGACCTGCTCGGTGTTGTCGATGTGGGCGGCGGCCAGGGAGGTGAAGCCGATGATGGCGTTCATGGGGGTGCGGATGTCGTGGGACATGTTGTTCAGGAAGGTGGTCTTGGCCCGGTTGGCGTGCTGGGCGACGGCCAGGGCGTCCTGGAGGTCGATCTTCTGCCGCTCCAGCTGCTCCGCCATCCGCTTGGCGTCGTCCACATCCAAAAACAATCCCACGAAGGTCATGGGGGAACCGTCCTCCCGCCGGGACAGCCGCCCGGCGGAGTGGAACCACCGCCACCCGGCGTGCCTGGTGAGCAGGCGGTACTCCACGTCGTACACCGTGCCCCCGGTGTAGTCCTGCACCGCGGCCCAATAGGCCTCCAGCACCCGGTCCCGGTCCTCGTCGTGGAGCAGCTCCGACCAGGATTCCAGCACGTTGGGGAAATCCTCCTCGCTCTCGTAGCCCAGCATGTTCCGGAACACATGGGACCAGGTGCACGACACCATGTTGGCATCCTCATCGAAGTCCATGCTCCACTGGCCCGAGCCCATGGCGGCGTGGATCATGTCCATGGCCACCTGCTCCCGCTCCACCTGGGCATAGGCCGCCCGGATCCTGGCGCCGTCCGCCTTCTCCTGCTCCAGCAGGATCCGGGCGCTGCGCCTGGACTGGGCGATCAGGGCCAGGAACACCCCCAGCATGACCAGCACCGTGATCACGATCTGGATGATGCTCCGGCGCATCATCCCCGAGCTGATCGAGCCGATCTGGTCGCTGATGACGTTGTCCCGGATCAGGATGGTGAGCATCCAGTCGGTGCCCTCCACCGGGACATAGCACAGGTCCTCGTGCACGTTCTCATAGTGGAAGGAGATCTGGCCGGGGGTCCCGTCCTGGAAATCCTGGAGCAGCTCGGCATAGCTGGAGCCCGGCTCCATCCGGGCCTTCTTCAGCGCGTCCAGCAGATTCTGGCCCGAGGAGAGGTATCCGAAATCGTTCTCCGAGAGGCTCTCCCCGCTGCGGTGGTACAGGTTGCAGTAGGTCACGTTGCCGTCCCCCTGCAGGGTGAGGGAGCTGAGCATCTCGCTGACGTTGAGCTGGATGAAGCAGGCCTCGATCCGGGCGCCCTGGAACACCACCCCCTCCACGGGGATGGCCAGCACCACCTGCTTCCGGGCCCCATAGAGGTTGGACATGCTGATCGACGGCCCGGTGAGCTCCTGGGACAGGAAGGGATAGCGGCTCAGGCCGGATGCGGTGCTGTGCTGGGTATAGACGATGCCGTTCTCATCCACCAGGGCGAATTTGCTCACCCCGTACAGCCGCTTCACCCGCCCCAGGAACCGCCGCAGGGACTCCTGGGACTCCAGGTCGGAGCTCTCTATCACCGCCAGCGCCCGCTCCATGTAGGCGTAGTTGTTGTTCAGCTCCTCCGACACCACCTGGGCCCGCCGCCCGGCCAGCTCCTCCAGGTAGAACTCGCTGACCCGGGCCACCGCCTGGTTGGTGCTGGTCTGGGCGCTGGTGGCCACCCACACCGTGGTGAGGAGCAGGATGATGGCGATGATGAGCCCGCCCCATATGGCAAAGGCCACGGTCTGCCGCCTCTGCGTTTTGTCGATGCCGCTGTGGTGTGACTGCTCCATGTCTCTTCTTCCCGCCATTTCTCAGTCGATCACGCCGTACAGGGTGCGCAGCATGTCCGCCGCGCCGTTCTGATAGACGATCGTCGTAGTCTCCTGGGTCTTTTCCGGATATGCCTCCCCGGGAAGCACCCCGTCGGCGATCATCACCGCCACCTGGACGGTGTCGAAGCCGATGGAGTAGCAGTCCTGCACCCCCAGGGCGTAGATGGTCCCGTCCCGCAGATAGCCCAGGGCCTCCTGGTCGTGGTCCATGCCCACGATCACCACCTGCCCCTGGCGGCCCGCCTCGATCACCGCCCGGGCCGCCCCCACCGGGTTGCTCATATTGCAGCACACGATGCCCGCCAGGTCGGGGTGGCGCTCCAAAAACTGCTTGGTGTAGGCATAGGCCTTTTCCACCGTGTCCTCATCATATTCCAGCTCCACGATCTCCATGCCGGGGTGCTGCTCGATGACGCTTTGCACCCCCAGGGCCCGCTCCTCGTGGCAGGGCGCCCCCGGCGTGCCCACCAGCACGGCCACCTTGCCCCTGCCCTCCAGCTTCTCGCACAGGGCTTGGGTCAGCTCCGCCCCATCCTCGAAGTTGTGGGTGTTTCCCACATAGGCGATGCGCAGGCAGCCGTCCTCCCGGGAGGCGTCGGAGCTGGAGAAGGTCATGACCTTGTGCCCCGCCTCCATCAGCGCGTTGATGGCCGGGGTCACCGCGCCCACGTCCGCCACGTCCACGCCGATCACGTCGAAGTCCCGGCCCGCGGCCTCTTCCAGCCGCCGGATCTGGTCCTGGGCGGAGGCGGCGGAGGGCGCCAGGTACTCATAGTCGATCACCACGCCCCGCTCCTCCTCATACTGGCGGGCGGCGTCCTCGATGCCCAGGGCCACCGCGTCCCACCAGGGGTGGACGGTCTTGTAGGTGAAATAGAAGCTGTACTCCTTCTGTTTCGGGGCGTAGCCATCCAGCTCCCGGTCGAAGCGGACCACCTGGACCTCCTCGTCCACCGGCTGACTGACCGCCGCCGGGCTGGGGTCCGGGGGCGTCTCCCCCCGGCAGCCGCCCAGACCCAGGGCGAACACGCCCAGCGCCGCCAAAGCCAGCGCGCCCCGCCGCCCTCTTTTTACCATCATGGCTGACCCGCTCCTCTCCCAGCCGTCGTTTTCCAGTTCAGCTTACCATATCGAGGGCCGAAACACAAGTGCCACTTGCGCCCCGGCGGGCCGGAAACGGCCCCCGGTCCCCGCTGGGACCGGAGGCCGCCTGCCCGCGTCTTGTACGGCTCAGCCCTTTGCCAGGGTGAACTCGTCCACCAGCTGCTTCAGCCCGGCGGCCTCGGCGGACAGCTCCTGGCTGGCGGCAGCGCTCTCCTGGGCGGTGGCGGAGTTGGTCTGCACCACGCTGGAGATCTGCTCGATGCCCTCGGTGACCTGGGTGATGGACTCGGTCTGCTCCTCCACCGCCTTGACCACGATCTCCATCTGGGTGGTGACGTTGCCCGCGATGTCGTTGGTCTTTTGCAGGGAATCGGTGACCATTCCCACCACCCGGCTGCCCTCGGTGACGGCGGCGATGGACCCGCCGATCAGCTCCTTGGTGGCCTTGGCGGCCTCGTCGGACTTGGAGGCCAGGTTGCGCACCTCGTCGGCCACCACGGCAAAGCCCTTGCCGGCGCTGCCCGCCCGGGCGGCCTCCACGGCGGCGTTCAGCGCCAGGATGTTGGTCTGGAAGGCGATGTTCTCGATGGCGGCGATGATCTTGGAGATCTCCTCGGAGGAGCTGGAGATCTTCTCCATGGCCTCGTTCAGGTCCTTGACATAGCCGACGCTGGTGCCCAGCTGGGCGCCGGCCTGGGCCACGAACTGGCCCGCCTGCTCCGCCGCGGCGGCGGTGCGCTTGGCGCTGGAGGATATCTCGTTGACGGTGGCCGCCAGCTCCTCCACCGCGCTGGCCTGCTCCATGGAGCCCTGGCTCAGGGTCTGGGCGCCGGTGGACACCTGGCCGCTGGCGCCGGACACCTGCCCGGCGGCGGAGTCGATCTGCCGCATGGTGCCGCTCAGCTCCAGCTTCAGGTTGCGCATGGACAGCAGGATGCTCTGGAATTCGCCCACATAGGCGTCCCGGTGGTCGGAATTGACGTCGAAGTCCTTATTGGCCATCTCGTTGAGCAGATAGCCGATGTCGGCGATGATGGTGTTCAGCCCCGCCACCATGTCCGCGGTGGAGCGGGTCAGCTCCGCCGTCTCGTCCCGCCCGGCGGTCTGGGGAACGGGAGAGCTCAGATCCCCCTCCACCAGCTGCTTCATCCGCACGCACACCGCCCGCATGGGCACGCTGATGTTGGTGGACAGCTTCAGCGCCACCACGATGGAGGCCAGGGCGGAGGCCAGGACCACCAGGATATTGATCAGGATGCCGATGTATGTATCCGTCAGGTAGTCCTTCTTCATGGCGGTGACGGCCACGCTCCAGCCGTCGGTGCCCTCCACCGGGGCATAGGCCGCGTAGCGGGGGCCGTCGGCGTCGTGGAAGCTGCCGAAGCCGTTCCGGCCCTGGCGCATCTCGCCGTGGATGGCCGCCAGCTCCTTCAGGGAGCGGTCGTTCTGGGCGTCCCGCTCCACGTTCTGGGTGGTGATGGTGTCCAGGGTGACGTCGGCGATGGTGTCGCCGTTTTTATTGATCATGTAGGCCCGGCTGTTCTGGCTGACCTTGATGGAGGACACGATGTCGTTCAAAAAGGTCTCCGGGGGCACGAAATAGACCACGCCCACGATGCCCGCGTCCTTGTTCCCGCCGTCGTAAAGGGGGGCGGCCACCATGATGGACAGCTCCCCGGTGATCTTGCTGACCAGCGGCTCGGACACATAGACCTTGCCCCCCATGGCCTGCTGGACATACTCCCGGTCGGAGTAGTCCTTGCCGTCGAAGATGCTCAGTCCGTCTGCGCCGATGATATTGCCCCGCTGGAAGCCGTGCATGGCCGCCCGCTCGTCGATGACGGCACGTTTTTCCGCCACCGGCACCTCCGGGTCGGACAGCTGGGCGATGCAGCCGGTGTCCATGGCCACGTTGGCATAGGCGGTGAGCTCCTGCTGGATGCGCTCCGCCGCCAGCACGGCGGTCTGGCTCATCATCTGGTCCACCGTGGCGATGGTGCTGCGGTAGTTCAAGGCGATGCTGGTGCCCCCCACCAGGACCAGCGCGGTCAGCACTGTGGCCATCAAACAGACCGTGATCTTTTTTCGGATACTATCCATCTCTGTCCACCTCTACAAACTCCATAACTGGCCCCGGGCGAACCCGCGGCCGCCTCCCCTATTATAGGAGGTCTACCGCCTGTTTGTCAATGGGCCGGGCGCTTCCATAGGGCCGAAAAACCGCCAATCATAAAGATTCAGCCGCCCCCAGGCCCGGAGGCGGCCGATTTTTCCATTTTCCGGAAACGCTCTAGAGCAAAGGGGCAAACAGCCGCAGCAGATCCCGAAAGGTGCGGTGGGCCAGGGAGATGGATCGGCAGTCCTCCAGGGTGACCATGAGGCTCTTGGTCTGGGTGTCCAGGAAGTCCTCCCGGATGGCCCGGACAGAGGGGGTGTCGTAGAGCAGCACGCCGTTCTCGAAGTGGAGGAACATGCTCCGGTAGTCCAGGTTCACCGTGCCCACGGTGGCGAAGCGGTCGTCCACCACGAAGTTCTTGGAGTGGATGAACCCCGGCTCGTACTCGAAGATCTGCACCCCCGCCCCCAGCAGCTCCTCGTAGTGGGAACGGGTCATCTCGAACACCGTCTTTTTGTCCGGGATGTGGGGGGTGATGATCCGCACGTCCACCCCCGACTTGGCGGCGGAGGTCAGCGCCATGGTGAGGGAGTAGTCGATCACCAGGTAAGGGGTGGTGATATAGACGTACCGCTTGGCCCGGTGGATCAGGTGGAGGTACACCGTCTGGCCCACCGGTTCGTTGTCCCAGGGGCAGTCGTGATAGGGCTGGACGTAGCCCGCCGCCCCGCCCCGGGCGGGCTCCGGGCGGAAGGGGGTGAAGTGCTCCTCCTCGCTGTTGGTGAAGTCCCACATGGCCAGGAAGGACACCGTCATGGACCACACCGCGTCCCCCTCCAGCCGGATGGCGGAGTCCTTCCAGTGGCCGAACCGGCGCTTGGCGTTGATATACTCGTCGGCCATGTTGATCCCGCCGGTGAAGGCCGTTCTCCCGTCCACGATCATATATTTCCGGTGGTCCCGGTTGTTCTGGCGCAGGGACACCACCGGCACGAACCGGTTGAACACCCGGCACTGGATGCCCAGCTCCTCCAGCCGGGCGGGATAGTCCCCCGGCAGGGTGGCCATGGAGCCGATGTCGTCGTAGATCACCCGGACCTCCAGCCCCTCCCGGACCTTTTGGGCCAGGATGTCCAGCACGGAGTTCCAGAATTTCCCCTCCTCGATGATGAAATACTCGATGAACACATACCGCCGGGCTTTTCGCAGGGCGTCCAGGATATCGTCGTAGCAGTCATCCCCCAGGGGGTAGTATTTCGTCCGGGTGTTGCCGTAGACGGGGCAGTGGGTGGTCTGCTCCAGGTAGCGGGCCATGCACCCCGCGTCCTCCCCCAGCAGTTCCCCCAGAAAGGCGGACCGGCCGCACTCCGAGGCCAGGTTCTTGCGGATCTTACGCTCCATGGTGCGCAGGCGGCGCTGGTTGAACGCCGATAGGTGGTTGCCCCCCAGCAGAAGGTAGGCCACCGGCCCGAAGGGCATCAGCGCCAGCACGATGATCAGCCACCCGATCTTATAGCCGGGGTTGCTCTTGTCCCCCACGATCCACATGGCCGCCAGGACGGACAGGATCAGGAACAGCCATTTCACCCAGCCGAAGGCGGCGCTGTTCCACAGCACCGCCAGCCCCACCCCGTACAGGACGATCTGGGCGATGATGAGCACCCCCACGATGCCCATACGGTGGAACAGCAGCTTGCCGATCTTGCTTTGGACTCTTCTTGTTCGCATAATATCTCCTTGGATCTTGCCGCGCTATCTGGCTTTCAGTACCACGTTCTCCTCTCCCAGGGTCTCCCGCAGCTCGCACAGCAGCGCGTCGTGGAGCAGGCAGCGGGTCTGGAGCTTCTTCTTCCGGTCCGCCAGGTAGACCACGGCGGGGCTCTCCCCCGGGAACATGCTCATCAGCTTCTTCAGCCAGGTGAAGGGCTCGCCGCCGTCGGGCAGCTTGATCCACAGCACCCGCTCCTCCCCGGCCCCCGCCGCCCGCTGTCCCGCTCCGGACAGGGGGATCACCCGGTCCACCATGAGCTGGGGGGCCTTCTCGTCCCGGACGGACACACGGCCCGTCACCACCACCGGCAGGTTGGCTTTGAGATAGGCCCCGCTCTCCGTCAGCGTCCGGGAGAAGCACAAAAGCTCCATGGAGCCGGTGGCGTCCTCCAGCATGACATAGGCCATGAGGGAGTTGTTCTTGGTGGTCTTGGTGCGCACCGAGGCCACCACCCCCGCCAGGGTGACGTTGGCCCCGTCGCCGTACCGGGAGGGACCGTTCTCCTCCCCCGCGGACATCACCGCGGCGATGGGGATGGCGCCGTATCTCTGGGCCTGCCCGCGGTACTCATCCATGGGGTGGCCGGACAGGTACAGCCCCGTGGTCTCCTTCTCCATGGCCATCCGCTCCGCCGGAGAGAACTCCGGGATGTCGGGCAGGATCACCGTGGGCACGGACAACGCGTCCCCGCCCCCGCCGAACAGGTCGAACTGGCCCTCCAGGTTCTTCTTCCGGTCCCGGGCGATGGAGTCCACCACCGTCTCGTATACCTTCATCAGCTGGGAGCGGCGGCAGCCCAGACTGTCGAAGCAGCCGGAGCGGATCAGGCTTTCCAGCACCCGCTTGTTCAGGTCGCACTCGAACATCCGGGCGCAGAACTCGGGGAAGGAGCGGAAGGGCCCGCCCTTGTCCCGCTGGGCCAGCACGGCGCTGGTGAAGCCCAGCCCCACCCCCTTCAGGGCCGCCAGGCCGAAGCGGATGTTCTCCCCCGACACGGTGAAGGCCGTCCCCGACTCGTTGATGTCCGGGGGGAGCAGGGCGATGCCGTTGTCCTTGCACTCGGCGATATACTCCGCCACCTTGTCCTGGGAGTCCAGCACCGAGGTGAGCAGGGCGGCCATGTACTCCCGAGGGTGGCGGCACTTGAACCAGGCGGTCTGGTAGGCCACGATGGCGTAAGCCAGGGAGTGGGACTTGTTGAAGGCATAGTGGGCGAAGTCGTTGATCTCGTCGTAGATGGATTCGGCCACCGGCCCCGGGATGCCGTTGGCCTCACACCCGGGGATGCCCCGGGCGGGGTCGCCGTGGATGAAGGACTGCCGCTCCCGCTGCACGTCCTTCTCCTTCTTCTTGCTCATGGCCCGGCGCACCATGTCCGCCTGGCCCAGGGAGTAGCCCGCCAGCTTGCGGAAGATCTCGATCACCTGCTCCTGGTAGACGATGCAGCCGTAGGTGTTGGCCAGGATGGGCTCCAGGGCGGGGTGCTTGTAGGTGACCTTGGTGGGGTCCTGGGCGCAGGCCAGGAATTTGGGGATGGAGTCCATGGGGCCGGGCCGGTACAGGGCGATGATGGCGCAGATGTCCTCGATGTTCTTTGGCCTGAGGCCCACCCCCACGCTGGTCATGCCCGCCGACTCCATCTGGAACACCCCGGAGGTCCTGCCGTCGGACAGCATCTGGTACACCGCCATGTCGTCGTCGGGGATGTCCTCCAGCTTGAAGCCGGGGCACTCTTTCTGCACCATCTTCACCGCGTCGTCCAGCACGGTGAGGTTGCGCAGGCCCAGAAAATCCATCTTCAGCAGGCCCAGCTCCTCGATGGTGGTCATGGTGTACTGGGTGACGCTCTGGCCATCGTTGGTGGCCAGGGGGACGTACTCGTACACCGGGCGCTTGGTGATCACCACCCCGGCGGCGTGGGTGGAGGCGTTGCGGGGCATTCCCTCGATCTTCCGGGCCATGTCCACCAGCTCTTTCACCCGCTCGTCCCCGTTGTACAGGTCGGCCAGCCCCTTGGACAGCACCAGCGCCTTGTCCAGCGTCATTTTGGGGTCGAAGGGCACCTGTTTGGCGATGTTGTCCACCTCGGCATAGGGGAAGTTGAGCACCCGCCCCACGTCGCGGATGGCGGCCTTGGCCTTCATGGTGCCGAAGGTGACGATCTGCACCACGTGGTCCTCGCCGTACTTCCGGGACACGTAGTCGATCACCTCCTGCCGCCGGCGTATGCAGAAGTCGATGTCGATGTCGGGCATGGTCACCCGCTCGGGGTTCAAGAACCGCTCGAAGATCAGGCCGTACTTGATGGGGTCCACGTCGGTGATCCGCAGGCAGTAGGCCACCATGGACCCGGCCCCGGATCCGCGGCCCGGCCCCACCGGGATGCCCTGCTCCTTGGCGTAGCCGATGAAGTCGGACACGATGAGGAAGTAGTCCACGAACCCCATCTGCCGGATCACGCCCATCTCCATGCGCAGGCGGTCTTTCAGCTCCTCCCCGCCGGCCGGGTAGCGCCGGGAGAACCCGTTCCAGCACAGCTTTTCAAAGTAGGCGTCCCCGTCCGCCTCCCCCTGGGGGAGCTTGAACTCGGGCAGGTGGTAGGTGCCGAACTGGAACTCCACATCGCACAGCTCCGCGATCTTCTGGGTGTTGTCGATGGCCTCGGGGCAGTTGGGGAAGAGGGCGCGCATCTCCTCCTCGCTCTTCACAAAGAACTCCTGGGTCTCGAAGCGCATCCGGTCCTGGTCCTCCACCAGCTTGCCCATCTGGACACACATGAGCACGTCCTGCATGGCGGCGTCCTCCCGGGTGAGGTAGTGGCAGTCGTTGGTGGCCGCCAGGGGGATGCCGGTCTCCCGGCTCAGGCGCATGATGCCCGCGATCACCGCCTGCTGTTCGGGGATATGGTGGTCCTGGATCTCCAGGTAGTAGCCGTCCTCCCCGAACAGCTCCCGCATCTCCAGGGCGTGGGCCTTCGCGCCTTCATAGTCGCCGTTTCTCAGGCGGCGGGGGATCTCCCCAGCCAGGCAGGCGGACAGGGCGATCAGGCCCTTGCTGTGGGCCCGCAGCAGGTCCATGTCGATCCTGGGCTTGATGTAGAAGCCCTCGGTGAAGGCCAGGGACACCATGTAGCTCAGATTGCGGTAGCCCTCCTCGTTCCGGCACAAAAGGACCAGGTGCCGGGCGGAGCCGTCCAGCTCGTGGACCCGGTCGAACCGGGTCCGGGGGGCCACGTACACCTCACAGCCCACGATGGGCTTGATCCCCGCCGCCTTGCAGGCTTTGTAGAAGTCAATCGCGCCGTACATGACCCCGTGGTCGGTGATGGCCACGGCGGTCTGGCCCAGCTCCTTCACCCGCCGGACCAGCTGGTCGATGCGGCAGGCCCCGTCCAGCAGGGAGTATTCTGTATGCAGGTGCAGATGGGTAAAGGCCACTGTTTTCACTCCTCAGATCGTTCGTTTTCTTTCGTTCCCGCTTCTTCCATCGCCAGACCGTCAACGGCCGCCACCAGATATTCCAGTGCGTCCCACAGTTCTCCGGCGGACTCAGTCCGCTGCGGGGCCAGAAAGTCCCGAAACATGGGGACGCCTAGGGCCAGTGCGATCAAGTATATCCAATACTGCCCTGTCGCGGCGCAGGAGAGAAAGCCCGCGCCATATACTAACACAACGCACACAAGCCACGCCCACCAAAGCTGCCTGAAATGGCCGGAGATCACGCTGCCATCCCCGTCGGGGGCGATCTGCCCGCAATACACGGGAGAAAGACCCACACATCTGCTCTTCCCAAGGCCGGTGCTCAGAGACAGCCGCTTGTGTCCCGCGCCCACAGAGCGGTATGCCCAGGAGCCGCCCCCATGATCCATCATATACACCGTAAAACGGTTTCCATCTTTCCATTTCAGGCGGACCCTGCATTCCTTTTCGTGCAGGCTGTTCCGGACGCGGACCTCCAGATCCAGCCTGTTCCTCAGTTCCGCCGGCGGCAGGATGCTGTGCAGATAAAACGCCTCTCGTTTCAAGCGGTCATGCCCCCCCTGCCAGCTCCATCAGCTTGCGCATCCGGTGGTTCAGCGCCGACTTGCTCACCGGCGGGTCGCACAGCGCCCCCAGCTGGCTCAGGTTCAGCTCCGGGTTCTCCAGCCGCAGCGCCGCCGCCTCTTGGAGCTTGTCCGGCAGCGTCTCCAGCCGCCCGGACTCCCGCAGGCGCTCGATCGCCGCCAGCTGCTCCCTGGCCGCCGCCACCGTCTTGTCCAGGTTGGCGCTGTCGCAGTTCACCTGGCGGTTCACCCGGCCCTGGAGGTCCCGCTCCAGCTTGGCGTTCATCACCGCCATGGCGGACACCGGCGCCCCCAGCCAGGTCAAAAAGTCCTCGATGTGGTGGGACTGCTTGAAATACACCACCCGGCTCCCCTTGCGCTGGGTCTCCTTGGGCTCGAAGCCCGCCTCCCGCAGCAGGGCGGGCAGCTCCCGGCCCACGTGGTAGTGGGAGGTGGACAGCTCCAGGTGATAGCCCTTCATGGGGTCGGTCACCGACCCCCCCGCCAGGAACGCCCCCCGGAGGAAGGCCGTCCGGCAGTGCTCTTCCTCCAGCAGGGCCAGGTTGATATGCAGCGACACCGAGGCGTCCCGGTCCAGGTCGAAGGCGTCGAAGATCGCGTCCAGCTTGGCCGGGTCCTCGATGAGGAAGGTCCCCTTGCCCTCCCCCGGCTGGGGGAGCTGGTCGAAGGACACCTTGAACGCCTTCCGGAACAGCATAGGCAGGCGCTGCTTCAGCCCGGCGCACTCGGTGACGATC
Source organism: uncultured Oscillospiraceae bacterium (assembly GCA_910588495.1). GTDB lineage: Bacteria > Bacillota > Clostridia > Oscillospirales > Oscillospiraceae > Enterenecus. Next base: position 14,542 of record CAJUPU010000024.1, read on the forward strand.
CTGGCCTGGCGGGGGTGGAAGGCCCCGCAGAACAGCAGCGCGCCGTAGGCCTCCGCCTGGGCGCAGCAGCGGCGGCTGATGTGGGGGCGGCACAGCTCCTCCTTCACCTGGGCGGAAAAGGCCACGTCGATCCCTCCTCGCGATGTTTTCCTCCCCCGCCCCAGGGGGCGGGGCCTCAAAAGATCTTGGTGTCCGCCCGCTGCTCGTAGAGGTCCACCACCGCCTGGGCCACCTTCGTCCCGGAGTGGCGGGCGTAGCCGCATTCCATGTCCAGCAGGGGGTAATACACCACGTCCGGCCCCAGCAGCTTGACCTGCTGGCTGTCCACCACCATGGGGGCGGCGTCCTCGGCGGAGTAGCGCTCCAGCAGCTCCCGGCTCACCGGGTCGGAATTGCACAGGCACAGATCCACCATCCCCGGCCCGCCGTGCTCCAAAAGGGCCGCCACATGGTCCTGGGCGGTCATGCCCTCGGTCTCTCCGTCCTGGGTCATGATGTTGCACACATAGATCTTCAGCGCCGGGCTGTCTATGATCGCCTCGGAAACGCCGTCCACCAGCAGGTTTGGGATCACGCTGGTGTACAAGCTCCCCGGCCCCAGCAGGATCACCTCCGCCCGGGCGATGGCCTCCAGAGCGGCGGGCAGGGCGGGGGTGTGCTCAGGCAGCAGCCGCACGTGGTGGATGCGGCAGTTCTGCTCCTTTTTGGCGGCGAAGATCTTGGACTCCCCCCGGACGCTGGAGCCGTTGTCGAAAATGGCCTCCAATTGCACATTGGAATTTGTGACAGGGAGAATACGGCCCGCGATCGCCAGCACCTCGCTCATCCGGGCCACCGCCTGATCGAAGGAGTCGGAGATGCCGTCCAGCGCCGCCAGCAGCAGATTCCCAAACGCCTGCCCCGCCAGCCGCCCGTCGGGGTAGCGGTAGGCCAGCAGGCGCTGCATCAGCGATTCCGTGTCCGCCAGGGCCTCCATGCAGCTGCGGATATCGCCGGGCGGGGGCATTCCCAGATCCTCCCGCAGCACCCCGGAGCCGCCCCCGTCATCGGCCACGGTGACGATGGCGGTCAGATCGTCGGTGTACAGCTTCAATCCCCTCAAAATGGCGGACAGGCCGTGCCCGCCCCCCAGGGCCACGATGGCGGGGCCCTTGTGCCGCTTGCTCGTCGTCATATCCACCTCATGCCCTTGTCATGTCCCGGTGGGTCTCGCCCGCGGCGTAGCCCAGGGACTGGATGTATCGCGTCAGCGCGTGGGTCACCGCCACCGAGCGGTGCCGCCCCCCGGTGCAGCCGATGGCGATCACCAGGGCGCTCTTGCCCTCCTCCACGAAATGGGGCAGGAGGAAGTCCATCAGCCCCCGCAGGCGCTCCAGCAGCTCCCGCCCGGCGGGGTTGTCCAGGGCGTGGTCCGCCACCCCCTGGTCCAGCCCAGTCTGGGGCCGCAGCTCGTCGATGTAGAAGGGGTTGGGCAGGAAGCGTACGTCGAACACCAGGTCCGCCTCCAGCGGCAGGCCGTATTTGAAGCCGAAGGAGGTGAGGGTGACGCTCATCTCGCTGACGCTCTTCCGGTTGGGGGCGAACATGTCCAGCACCTGGCCCCGGAGCTTGCGCACGGGCAGGGTGGTGGTGTTGATGATGTAGTCGGCCCGGGCCCGCACCGGGGCCATCACCGCCCGCTCCCGTTCCACCGCCTGGGCCAGGCCCCCCATCTCCGCCAGCAGGGGGTGGCTGCGGCGGGTCTCCTTATAGCGCTTGATGATCACGGCGTCCTCCGCGTCCACGAAGAGCACCTTGTACTGGAACTCCATGGCCCGCAGGGCGTCCATGGCCTCGAACAGGCCGTCGAAGTTCTCGCCCCCCCGGATGTCGCACACCATGGCCACCCGCTCATAGCTCCCCGCCCCCGCCAGGCACACCTCGGCGAATTTGGGGATCAGCACCGGGGGCAGGTTGTCCACGCAGAAATAGCCGCTGTCCTCCAGAATGGACATGACGGTGGACTTGCCGGCCCCTGACAGGCCGGACACGATCAGAAATTCCATCCCTCTCCCTCCTTCCCCAGAAAGCGCACCTCGGGCTCCAGGGTGACGCCGGTCTCTTGAAACACCCGCTCCCGCACCTGGGCCATGAGTTTCATGATATCACCGCAGGTGGCCCCGCCCCGGTTGACCACGAAGCCCGCGTGTTTCTCCGACACCTGGGCCCCGCCCACGCTCATGCCCTTCAGTCCGCACCCGTCGATCAGGGCGGCGGCGTAGACGGGCTGGCCGTCCACCGGGGCGGGGCGTTTGAAGGTACTGCCCGCGCTGGGGTATTCCAACGGCTGCTTTTCCCGCCGCCGGGCGGCAAGATCGTCCATTTGGGCCTTGATCTCCGCCCGGTCCCTCTGCTCCATGGCAAAGCAGACCTGCAAAACCAACAGCCTGCTCTGGGAGAAGATGCTTTTGCGATAGCCAAAGCCGCACTCCTCATTGGTCAGCTCCCGCACCGTGCCGTCCGGCTCCAGCGCCGTCACCGATGATACGATCTTGCTGATTTCTCCCCCATAGGCCCCGGCGTTCATGTAGACACCGCCGCCCACGCTCCCGGGGATCCCCTGGGCGAACTCCAGCCCGGACAGCCCCCGGTCCAGCGCGGCCACAGCCAGTTTGGACAGCGAACCGCCGCCCCAGTCCACCAGCTGCTGATTGACCTCCCGCACGTCGCCCCTCTCCAGGCGCCCCGACAGCTTCATCACAAAGCGGTCCGTGCCCCGGTCGCTGACCAGCAGATTGGAGCCATTGCCCAGAAAGAAGAGCTCGGCCTTCAGATCATGCGCGGCCTTCAGCACGGCCTTGGCCTCCCCCACAGTCTTGGGCAGGGCCATCAGCGCCGCGGGCCCCCCCACCCGGAAGGTGGTGTGGCGGCTCATGGGCTCGTCCCGGCGCAGCTCCAGGGACGGCGCTCGTTGGCGCAGATGGTCGTACAGGGCGTTCCAGTTCATGGCAGAGGCCTCCCACAGTTTCGTTCATGTTTTGTTATTTTACCACGTTTTTCCGGGCTTGAAAAGCTGTTCATGGAAATTTAAGAAGCGGCGCGGCTGTCGCCGCGCCGCCCCGCTGGTCACATGCAGCAGTTTTTGGTGTCCTGATACCCCTCCGGCTGGGTGATGGTGTTGGGGGGGAAGAACTCCTCCACGGGGAACTGCACCTGGCGGAAGATGGCGCAGGGGTCCTCCTGCGCGCCGCTCCCGGCGGTGCACTCCTTGCTGGGCATACAATAGTCGTAGGCGGGGATGAGCAGCTGGCTGTCCCGCTCCAGGCGGATGATGGAGAACTGGCCCAGGGTGACGTACACCCTCCGGCCCTCGCCCCCCATGTTCAGTTCCCCGGGGAAGCACCCGGCGATGCCCGCGGGCACCTCCGCCCCGTCGCCGCAGGAGCACACCGGCGGCTCACAGGGGTCGGACAGGCGCATGGACAGGATGATGGGATCCACCGAGTTCACCACCGCCACAGGCAGGTTGGTGCTCATCAGGTTCTGCTCGTCCAGGGCCTCCGCCCGGCTGTTGGAGGAGAACACCTTGGCGGACCCCTCGCTGCCGAACAGGATGGCCCGCTTGTCGAACACCGCCAGCCCGCAGATGGCCACCGGCCGGGCCGCGCCCACGAAGGCGTCGGCGGTCACACGGTAGAAGTAGCGCACGTCTACGGTGAAGTAGCCCCGGTTGAAGCCCACGGGCTCCACGTCGATGTAAGCGTACAGCAGTTCGGCCTGCCCGGCCTTCAAACTGATGGCCCGGTCGATGACGGCCTGGGAGCTGACGGTGGGGTAGAGCCGCAGGTCCTCCACGCAGTCCTTGTCGCGGCAGCTGTCAAAGATCTTTCGGGTGTGGATGCATACGGCCTCCCGGATACCGGCGGTATCGCAGATCGGGCCCGGCTCGATAAATTCAGCCATTTTCGTACCTCCCGATGGTTGATGGGTCGGGGCGGATCGGACGCTCCCCTTCCACCCCCATTGTATGCCGGGGGACAAAACGGGTGCGGGACGGCGCTGGACAGGGCGGGCCCGCCGTGGTATGATAAGAGGCAGATCCACATCAAAGGTCGTGATGCCATGAAAAGATCGCTCAAAAAAGGCCGCGCGGGCAGGATCGCCCTCGCCGTCCTGGCCGTCCTGCTGCTGGCCGCCGCCGGGGCGCTGGCCTTCGCCGGGAACTACCTGTTCCGCTTCGCCCTGGACCCCCAAGGAGGCGGTATGTTCAGCGGCTACGAACCGGACGCGTGGGAGCTGACGGGAAAACGCGCCTGGTTTGCCGAAAACAGCCAGGACCGCTGGCTCACCAGCCACGACGGGCTGGCCCTCCACGCCCTGTACCTGCCCCAAAAGACAGAAAGCCGCAAATACGCCGTGATCTGCCACGGCTACGGCGGCATTCCCCAGGACATGGGCGGCTTCGCGTCCCATTTCTACGACATGGGCTATCACGTCCTGGCCCCCGCCGCCCGGTGCCACGAGCGCAGCGAGGGCCGCTACGCCGGAATGGGCTGGCCGGAGCGGCGGGATATGGTGGCCTGGGTGGACGCCATCGTGGAGCAGGACCCCCAGGCGGAGATCGTGCTGTTTGGCGTATCCATGGGCGGGGCCACGGTGATGATGACCGCCGGAGAGGCGGACCTGTCCCCCAACGTCAAATGTATCATCGAGGACTGCGGCTACACCTCCGTCTGGGACGAGTTCGCCGGACAGCTGGAGGAGATGTTCGGCCTGCCCACCTTCCCGGTGCTGGACGCCGCCTCCCTGGTGGCCCGGGTCCGGGCGGGCTGGGCCTTCCGGGAGGCGTCGGCGGCGGAGCAAGTCAGGAAAACCAGCCTGCCCATCCTATTCATCCACGGCGAGGAGGACGACTTCGTCCCCTATTGGATGCTGGACGTGGTGTACGACGCCTGCCCCAGCCCGGGCAAGGAGCGGCTGTCCGTCCCCGGCGCGGGCCACGGCAAGGCGTCCAGCGTGGACCCGGAGCTGTACTGGTCCACGGTGGAGGACTTCCTGGCAAAACACATGGACTGACGAGAAGAGCGGCGGAGGGAACATCCCCTCCGCCGCTTGTTTCACCGGGCCTCCCGGGCAAAGCCCTCCAGCTCCCTCTCCAGCCCCTGATAGAACCGCCCCATGTGGGCCCCGTCCACCAGGGCGTGGTTGACCAGCAGGGTGACGGGCATGGCGATCCGCCCCCCGGCCTCATCATACCTTCCCCAGGTGATCCGGGGGTTGCTGTCCGCCGGGGTGGGCACCGGCTGGCGCAGGGCGGTGTACCCCACCCAGGGCAGGGTGGACACGAACAGCAGGCTCAACGCGTCCTCGCCGTCATCCAGGTCCCCGCCCGCCTTGGCCTGCTCCTGCCGCCGCACCGCCTGGGGCAGGAACTCCCCGAAGGGTTCCATGCAGCTGAGGCGGCAGTAGCAATAGGTCCCGTCCGCCCGCAGCACCGTGTGGGAGGTGTCGCAGGAGGAGAACTCCACCGGGCGGCCGTCCACGATCCGCTGGCGCAGCTGGGGCACGGCGTTGGCCGCCCGCCCGGCGCACCACAGAAAGCTGAGGAAAAAGGGCGCTCCCCGCTCCCGGCACGCCGCCAGCAACCCGGTGACGTCCACCGGCGCCGTCACCCCGGCGTAGGGGTCCGCCATGGCGCTGAAGTAGGCGAAGTGGGCTTTTCGGGGGTAGCTCTCCCAGTCGATCGCGCGATAGTCCATCCCGATCCCTCCTTTTTCCCCATTGTACACCAATCCCGGCCAAAACGCAAAGTCCCCCTTGACTTTTTTTCGCCGGTCTGCTACTATATTTTTAACAGTAGTAAAAAATACAGTAGGGAAAGGAGAACACCGATGAAAAAGGACTACATGGCCGGGCTGGAGGGCTGGGCCCGCTGGATGCTCCCCCGGCGGGAGGCGGAGGAGGTGATCGCCGACTACCGGGAGATCGCGGGCGACCCCGAGCTGTCCCAGGGGCTCGGCAGGCCCCGGGACGCGGTCCGGCCCCTGGCGGACAAAAAAGCCTACCGCGCCTGGCTGGCGGCCTTCGCGGCGATGGCGGCGTGTATCCTTGCCCTGGGTGTCAGCCCCACGATGATCGGGTATCCATTTTGGCGCCTGTTCTTCGACGGTTGGACGGGCACGTATCCGTATGGCGCGTTCATCGTGACGGCGTTCGGCGCGGTCACGGCTCTGGCGTGGTTTTGCCGCCGCGGGCGGCGGGAAGCGGTAAAGCCCCCGATCCCCAAGGGACTCATCGCCGTTTTGGCGCTCCTGTCCGTGTGGATCGGGCTGGTATTCCTGTTCTACTGGGCCGTCATTCGGGATCTGGACGGCTTTCTCAACATGCTGGGGACCATGACCACCTTCATCGGCCCCGGCAATATCGTGCCCCGCTCCACGTACCTTCTCCAATGCACCCTGTGCTATGTCCCCCTCCCCGTCTCTCTCCTGGCGGTGTATTGGCTGGTCAGGGCCCGTACCCATGACCGCCGGTGGGCGGCGGCGTACATCCTGGCCCTCACCGCCATTTTGGTCTCCCTGGAGACGGTGGCCGAACTGACCCGCATGGATGTCACCGCCACCCCCTATGAGATCTCTATGCGGGCGAGGCTGCTCCAGTGCACCGCCGTCACTGTCTTGGGCCTTCTCGGCACGGGGGTGTCCCTATGCTGAAAAAGGACTACATGGCCGGGCTGGAGGGCTGGGCCCGCTGGATGCTCCCCCGGCGGGAGGCGGAGGAGGTGATCGCCGACTACCGGGAGATCGCGGGCGACCCCGAGCTGTCCCAGGGGCTCGGCAGGCCCCGGGACGCGGTCCGGCCCCTGGCGGACAAAAAAGCCTACCGCGCCTGGCTGGCGGTATTTGTGGTGATGGCGGCGTGCCTTCTCATCCCCGGCGTCAGCCCCCTGCCCGGCGGACCCTATCCCGTGTGGTTTTCCCTGTTCAACTCCGATGGATCTTTGATTCCCGGCGTTCCAATGTACCTCTATTTCATGGCGGTGGGAATCGCCACGGCCCTGATCTGGTTCCGGCCCCATCCGGAAGACCCGAAAGCCCCCCTGCCCCGGGCTGTCTCTGTGATCCTGGCGGCGGAGCTTGTCCTCCTGGCGGCGGTCTGGTGGATGTACTGGCAGATCGCCCTCTATCCGGACGGCGTATTTACAGATCAGGCTTTTTGGCTTCCCGTCCTCGTCTATGTCGGCCCTCTCACCTATGCCTCCCACATCCTGGCGATCCTGCTTGGGTGGTCCTCCATCCCGCTGACGGTCCTGGGCATCGCCGCCCTGGTAAAGGCCCGCACCCGGGACCGCCGCTGGCGGGCGGTGTACGTCCTCAGCCTGGCGGTGCTGATGCTGGCCTTTGCCGTGCTGGCCCTGCTCACCAGCATGGACGTGTCCTCGGAACCGGACACATGGTGGATCCCGACTTGCCGGCGCTGCATCGAGATCACCGCGATCGGCCTTCTCGGCACGGGGGCGTCCCTATGCTGAAAAAGGACCTGATCGAGCTGTGCCTGCTCCACCTCCTCGCCCAAGGGGACCGGTACGGCTACTACCTGCTGAAAAGGCTCCACACCGTGTTCCCCGACACCCAGGAGAGCGCCGTCTACGCCCTGCTCCGGGGGCTGTGCCGGGAGGGCTGCTTGGAGCAGTACCTGGGCCAGACCTCGGACGGCCCCGCCCGGAAGTATTACCACCTCACCGGCGAGGGGCCGACCCGGTACGCCGCCCTGCTGGAGCAGTGGCGGGCGCTGTCGGCGGCGCTGGCCGAGCTGGGGGTGGAGTAGCCGCCCCGCCGGGACAAAAAACAGGCCCCGGGGAGCCGAAGGGCTCCCCGGGGCTTTCCAGCGCCCGGATTCACGCCTGGGGCCGCCGGATGGCGTATACGCCGGTGGCGGTGGCCAGCAGCTCATCGGGCCGCCCCGCCGGGAACACCTCCGCGGCCATCTGGCCGGAGGAGCCCCCGATCCGCACCGTGCGGGTGCGCACCTGGATGTCCGTGTCCAGGGGGACGGGCCGGGCGTAGTTGACGGTCATGGTGATGGTGGGGGTGAAGGTGCACCCGGCTTGGGCGCCGCAGGTGACGCCCATGCACGAGTCCACCAGGGAGGCGGTGACGCCGCCGTGGACGATGCCCATGGGGTTGGACATGGACTGCTCGGTGCGGCAGGCGAACAGCAGGGACCCGGCGGGGCCGTCCTCCTCCACCAGAAAGACATCCTGGCCGATGTGGGGCCAGGCCCGGGTGGGCATTAGGGTGCGCAGATGGATGAACCGGGCGGCCAGGCGGCGCAGCTCCTGATTCGACATGACGGCGTTCATGTGCCGCTCCCCCCTCCGCTCTTTTTTCCACCCCGCAGCGAGCGCACCAGCTCCTCGCCGGGGGTGACGTACAGCGTGCGGTAGGTGTTGTAGATCACATAGCCCGGCTTGGCCCCGGCGGGCTTCTTCACCGCCTTGACAGGGGTGTAGTCCACCGGCACCTGGCCCGACTCCCGGCCCTGGGAGAACCAGGCCGCCAGCATGGCCGCCTCGGTGAGGGACGCCTCGTCCGGCTCCGCCCCGCCGGTCTTGAGGATCACATGGGAGCCGTGGAGCTTCTGGGCGTGGAGCCACAGGTCCCGCTTGTCCGCGTCCTTCAGGGTGAGCCGGTCGTTCTGGCTGTTGTTCTTGCCCACCAGGATGGTGAGCCCCGCGCTGGAGCGGAACTCCATGGGCTTGGAGTGAACGATCTTCACCCGCCCCTTGGCGGTCATTTTCCGCTTGTGCTGCTTGAGATAGCCGTTGTCCATCAGCTCCTGGCGGATCTCCTGGAGGTCCCGGTCTCCCTCGGAGAGGGTTATCATCTGGAGCACGCTGTCCAGGTAGTCCAGCTCCGCCCGGTTCTTCTCCAGCTGGATGGTGAGCATCTCCTCCGCCTTCTGGGCCTTTTTGTAGTCCTTGTAGTACTTGGCGGCGTTCTGCTGGGGGGTGAGCAGGGGGTCCAGGGGGATGTCCACGTCCCGGCACTCCGGGTCGTAATAGTTCTGGGCCCGGAGGACGGACCGGCCCTTGCTCATCTGATGGAAGTTGGTGGTGATGATGTCGCCGAACTGGCGCAGCCGCTCCCGGTCTGCCGTTCTGGCCAGGTCCCCCTCCTGGTTGGCGATCTTCTTCGCCGTGCGGTTGCGGGCCTGGGTGACGGAGCGGATGAAGTCCTGGCCCCGCTGCTTCACCCGCTCCTGGGCCTCCTTCTGCTCATAGAAGTCGTCCAGCAGCTCGGAGAAGGTGGGATACCGCTTCAGCTCCACCCCGGGGCCGTATTGCAGCACCGGCATGAAGGTGAAGTCTATGGGCCTGCCGTCCCGGATGAGGACGGTGGGCGCGTAGTCCCCGGACCGCACCCGGTCCATGAGCTGGTTGAAGCGGCCGGCCAGCCCCTCCCTGGTCCCCTCCCCCTGGAACGCCAGTTCACGGGCGATGAGGGGGGACAGGCCGTTGAAGGAGTCCAGCAGCCATTTGTCCTGGCCGCCCCCCTCGGGGGCGTTGGCGAGAACATAGGCCCGAAGCTCCTCGGCTGTCATGGCGGCGGGGTCCAGCCGCCCGGTGGGCTCGGGGAGGGCGTAGTACAGCCCCGGCATGACGGGCCGCTTGGCGGACAGATCGCCGTCCGCCCGGCGCATACAGTCGGTGATCCGCCCCGCGCCGTCCAGCATGATGAGGTTGGACTTGCGCCCGATGCACTCCAGCACCAGCCGGCGCTCCACCCGGTCGCCCAGCTCGTCCAGGGTCTCAAAGCGGAAGTCCAGCAGACGCTCCATGGAGGGCTGGGTGAGCTCCAGCAGCCGTGCCCCGGTGAAGTGCTTGCGCAGCAGCATGCAGAACATGGGGGGCGTCTCCGGGTTTTCCCGGGGGACGCGGGTGAGCTGGGCCCTGGGATGGGCGGGGCTGGCGGACAGCAGCAGCCGCACGTTTTCCTTCCCCGCCCGCATGTGGAGCACCGCCTCGTCCCGGGCGGGCTGATAGAGCTTATCCACCTTGCCGCCGGTGAGCTTTTCGCGCAGCTCCCCGGCCAAAGCTGTCATAAAGATCGCGTCAAATGGCATGGGCGGCCTCCTCCATCATAGCCTCGAACAATTCGTTCAGCCTGTCCGTCCTGCCCTGCAGGTACAGCCAGCCGAACAAGGACTCCAGCGCCGTGGCGGCGTGGTACTCCCCTATACTGGCCCCTTTGGGCACAGCGGCGGTGTGGCTGTTGCGCCCCCGGCGGTAGACCGCCTGTTCCTCCTCGCTCAAAAGGGGCAGGATGGCGCGGGCCAATTTTGCCTGGGCGGGGGCGGCCACGTATTTGACGGCGGCTTTGTGCAGCCCCGCGTTGGTGGCCTTGCCGTGGAGGCACAGCCAGGAGCGCACCATCAGCTCATAGACCGCGTCGCCCAGGTGGGCCAGCCCCAGGGCGCTGATCTTGTCAATGGCGTCCTGCCCGGCGGACAGGTGAAAATGATCCATGGGGAATTCTCCGATCCTCAAGTTTTTTATGGAATTATATCACAAAGCTGAGGAATTGCAAGGGGGAAGGGCGGCCGTCCGGGGACAGCCGCCCTTGGTGAGGTTCAGAAATGGAATGCGGGGATATTTTGGTATTCTTCCGGAATATCCGGCCCAAGATTTTTTATCAGCACGGAGGGCTCGTCAGGGAATACCCATTGGTTCAAATAGGCAATGAAATCCGCCTCATGATAGCACACGAGATCCACGCCCTGCACGGTTTTTCTGTACCGCTCCGCGTGGGGGCTGTTCCACAGCCAGTTTGTGCAAAATTCCATACAATAGCCGTCCAGACCATTGGCCGCCGCGTCCGGAACGGAATACAGCATTTTGTCCCCGTCCGCGCTGAGAATTACAAGTTTCACAGCACACACCCCTTATTCGCTCCGCAGCGCCTCCACCGGGTCCTTCTTGGCCGCGCCCCGGGAGGGCACCAGCCCGGCGAACACGGTGAGCACCACGCTGATGGCCACCAGGATGGCCCCCGCCGCCGGGGGAAGCACTGCGGTGAGGTCGTCCAGCCCCGTCAGGTCGTGGATCACAGCGTTGATAGGGAAGGTGGCCAGCACGCTGACCAGGATGCCCAGCAGGCCCGCCGCCAGCCCCACGATCAGGGTCTCGGCGTTGAACACCCGGGACACATCCCGCTTGGAGGCGCCCACGGCCCGGAGGATGCCGATCTCCTTGGTGCGCTCCAGCACGGAGATGTTGGTGATGATGCCGATCATGATGGAGGACACCACCAGAGAGATGGATACGAAGGCGATCAGCAGGTAGCTGATGCCGCTGATGATGCCGGTGATGGAGCTCATGAGCAGGGCCACATAGTCGGTGTAGCCGATCTCATCCTCCTCGTTTTCCACACTGTCGTTATACTCCTTGATGAGGTCGGCGATCTGGTCCTTCTGGGCGAAGGTGGTGGCGTAGATGCTGATGGCGGAGGGGGCGTCCAGCCGGGTATAGCCCAGCAGATCCAGGTTGTCCTCATAGGTGGAGGAGGACCGGGTGGGGGGCATATAGTTATCGTACAGGTAGACGAACTGCTCCGGGGTCAGGGGGCTGGGGGCGGCCATGGCGGGGTTCCCGCCCATCCCGCCGCCCATGCCCGCGGCCATGGAGGGGTCCATTCCCGCAGGCAGGCCGGGCTCCGGCTCCGGGCTCTCGTCCTCCGAGACAGCGCCCTGCTCCAGCGCCGCGTCCAGCATGGCGGCCAGCTGGTCGGCGGACAGCGCCCCCAGGCGGGCCTCCACCCCGGCGGCGTACTGCTCCCGCACGCCCTGGGCGATGGCCTCCTCCACCCGCTGGAACAGCTCCTCGTCGTCCATATCGGCGATGTAGCCCCGGACGGTGTCCCCGTCCACGCCCATCTCCCCGGCGTACTGCGCCACGATGGTCTCCTCGACGGCTTCCCGGGTCATGCCCGCCATCTGCTGCTCCACCACCCTGTCCACGTACTGCTGGGCGGGCTGGCCCATCACGTCCACATAGGCCGCCGCCTTCTCGGAGGCGGTGAGGGTGGCCAGGTGCCCGGCGATGGCCTCGGCCTTTTCCCCATCGGTGGGCTCCACGTCGGTGTCCTTGGGGAAGGGCAGGCCGCAGATCGCGTCGGTGTCCGGGTCGGCCAGCTGTTTTTTCAAGATCTCGGTGTCCCCGGTGGTCTCGATGGCGAACCGGGTGAGGGCGCTGGTGTAGCCGATGCCCCCCGAGGTGATGCCGCCGTCCCCGGACAGCGGCCGGGCGATGCCCGCCACCCGCAGGGGCACACCTACGTCCTCGCTGTTGTAGAGGAAGTCCATCCCCGCCCCGGTGGCGGACATGTCAGTGTAGGTGTCCGTGGCCGGGTCGTGCCGGTAGTACTCCGCCGGGAGGATCAGCTTGAAGCCCAGCCCGGCCAGCTCCTCATAGGACCAGCTCATGTCGGGGGCCTCCACGGCCTCCCCCTTGGACATGGACACCATGGCCTGCTCCATGTCGTCGTGGGGCATGAGGCCCAGGGCGTAGAGCATCAGGTCGGAGATCTCGTTTCTGCCGTCCACGAACAAAATGACCTCGTCATAGTCCTCCGGCCAGCCGCCGTAGAGCAGTTCGTAGTCCGCTTTCACCTGGGGGGCGATGAGCTGGCCGTCCTCGCCGGGGAGCAGCTCCTCCCACACGTCCATGGCGGAGTACATGGAGCCCATCTGCTCGAAGTAGGAGGAGTAGTCCCCGCCGTACATGGCGGACATGGCGTCCTGCATCAGGGCCATCACGTCGGACTTGATGATGTCGCCGTTCTCGTCCTGGGTGTAGATGTCGAAGTCGAAATCGTAGCTGTAGTGGACGTTGGCCATGTCCTTGATGCCGCCGCCCCCTTCATCCAGATATGCCTTGAACGCCTCCAGGTTGTTGGTCTCCACCTCGGCGTTGAGCATGGAGTCCATCAGGTCGTACATGACGGTGGAGGCGTACACCCGGTCGGGGTCGTGGCCCGCTCCTCCCTCCGCGCCCCCGGCCTGGCTGTGCCGGGCCCCCATGAGGGAGGCCATCATGGCGGTCATGTCGGTGCTCTCCGCCTGGATGGTGATGGGGTAGCTGGACAGGGTGTCCTCCTGCACCATGTTGATATAGTCGTTGATGCCGGTGGACAGGGCCAGGATCAGGGCGATGCCGATGATGCCGATGGACCCGGCGAAGGCGGTGAGCACCGTGCGGCCCATCTTGGTGCGCAGGTTGGTCAGGGACAGGGACAGGGCCGTAAGGAAGGACATGGAGGGTTTTTTCCCGGCTTTTGCCAGCTTTCCGGTGAGGACAGGGGCCTGTTCCTCGGCATGGTACGGGTTGGAGTCCCCGGTGACCCGGCCGTCCTTCAGCGTGACGATCCGGGTGGAGTACTTCTGGGCCAGCTCCGGGTTGTGGGTGACCATGATCACCAGCCGGTCCCGGGCCACCTCCTTCAAAAGCTCCATCACCTGCACGCTGGTCTCGCTGTCCAGCGCCCCGGTGGGCTCGTCGGCCAGCAGGATGTCCGGGTCGTTGATCAGCGCCCGGGCGATGGCCACCCGCTGCATCTGCCCGCTGGACATCTGGGACGGCACTTTATCGAGCTGATCCCCCAGCCCCACCTTTTCCAGGGCCTCCACCGCCCGGCGGCGGCGCTCCGCCTTGGACACTCCCGCCAGGGTCAGGGCCAGCTCCACGTTGGCCAGCACCGTCTGGTGGGGGATCAGGTTGTAGCTCTGGAACACGAAGCCGATGGAGTGGTTGCGGTAGGCGTCCCAGTCGCCGTCCTTGTAATCCTTGGTGGAACGGCCGTTGATGATCAGATCCCCGCTGGTGTAGCGGTCCAGCCCGCCGATGATGTTCAGCGTGGTGGTCTTGCCGCAGCCCGAGGGGCCCAGGATGGACACGAACTCGTTTTCCCGAAATTCCAGATCCACCCCCCGCAGGGCGTCGATGGTGTTTCCGCCCAGGGTGTACCGCTTGGTGATGTTTACCAGTTTCAGCATAGGTCTTGGCCTCCTTTGGTCTGTTCAAATAGGTAATCCAGCATCCGCTCCACCGCCCGCAGGCCCCGGATCAGCTCCTGCTGTTCCTCCTGGGGCCGGGCATTGACCAGGGCCAGATAATGGTCCAGCCTCTTTCCGATGCGGTCCATCGCCTCCCGGCCCCTCGGCGTGAGAGAGAGCGTCACCACACGCCGGTCGGGGCAGCTCCGCCGCCGGGTGAGAAACCCCTCCTTTTCCAGCTTTTTGCACAGGGAGGAGGCGTTGGCCTGCCCCATTCCGGATATTTCGCTGATATCGCCCACCGCGGCGTCCCGGCGGCACAGCTGGAGCAATACCCGGGCCTGCAGGGGCGTCAGCCCCTCCGCCTGGACCACCGGCTCCAGCAGGCGGGCGGTCTTGGCCTTCAGGGTCTGGAACACGGCGAGGATGGAAATGCGCTCTTCCTCGTTCACAAAAGCACCTCCAGATACATTTGCTTCACATATATTAGCCTGGGCCCGCCCCGCTGTCAAGAAAAATACATGTTGTTCACATATTGTTTACAGCAGGAAAAAGCCCCCGGCAGGGCCGGGGGCACAGCGCAGCCACGCTCCGATCGAGCGCACCGCCGGGTCGCTTTCCCTCCGACTCGCTTCGCAAACAGAATCGTTCCACAATTCCTGGTCTGCAAAGCTCGCTCCGGTCCAAGCTCCCCTATGCGCCTATCGTCGCGCTATCTCCTGCCGGACAGCGCAAAGCCCAGCACCGTCCCGCACAGCCCGCCGATGATGTGGGTGAGCTGGGAGATGTTGTCGTTGATGAAGATGGCGTCCCATAGCTCGCCCCCCAGGTAGAACACCGCCACGAAGATCAGGGTGGTGGGGATGGTGCCGTTGCGCACCCCGCCGAAGGAGGAGAGCAGGATCATCATGAACACGATGCCGGAGGCCCCAAGCAGGGCGGTGCCGGGGAAGAAAAGGAACTGCACCACCCCGGACACCAGAGCGGTGAACAGGATGGCCCACAGCACGTTCCAGCTCCCGAAGCGGTCCTCCAGGTTGGGCCCCAGCACCAGGATCAGCACCATGTTGCCGATATAGTGGCTGTAGCCGCTGTGGCCCAGCACGTGGCCGAAGAACCGGAACCAGGCCAGGGGGTCGGCCAGGGAGCAGCGGTAGACGGAGAAGAGCCGGGCGTTGGCCCACCCCCCCGTGAAGTGGTCCGCCGCCAGAGCCAACAGGGAGATCAGGGCGAAGGTGAGGGCCGCCGGGGCGTTATAGGAGATCTTCATCG
Organism: uncultured Oscillospiraceae bacterium; assembly: GCA_910588495.1. GTDB lineage: Bacteria > Bacillota > Clostridia > Oscillospirales > Oscillospiraceae > Enterenecus. Next base: position 29,845 of record CAJUPU010000024.1, read on the forward strand.
TGGGACGGTCCATATCGTTTCGAGCCATTGGGGTCACCTCGGTATGAGTATTGCCGGACGGGCTTGGCCCGTCCGGCAATATTATAACTGATTTACCGGGAAAAGGAAAGAGAAATCTACCGGCCCTCCTCCCCGGCCTTGGGCAGTCCGCCCACATAGGCCCCGCCGGGGACGGCGTCCGCCGGGGCGTCCTCGCCGTAGTAGAGCTTATCGCCGCCGTCCACGGTATCGGCAGGGGATGGAGCCTCTTCCCCCGGGTCCTCCCACCGGCCGGCGGGAACGGACGTGGCCAGGGGAACGTCCCCGGCGGGGCCCTTGACTGCCTCGCCGGCGTCGGAGATGGTCCCCGGGAACACCCGCACCCGGATGGCGTCGCCGTCCGGGTCCAGATGGGCCAGCCGGACCAGCACCTCGTCGGAGACGGTGCCGCTTCCGCCGTACAGGTCCACCCCCAGGCAGTTGGCGGCGACATCCACCCCGATGCTGCAGCTCAGGCCGACGCCCTCCAGCGCCCGTCCGGCGGGCTCCATCAGCCCGTTCAGGAACTCCATGGAATACTTCACCGTGGAGAGGCGGAGCACCGCCCCCTCTCCCGCGGCCTCCTGGAGCTGGGTCTCCAGCTCCGGCGTGCGGAAGCCGTCCACAACGGCCACGGCCAGCAGGCGGTCCCCCGCGATCCACGCCCCGCCGTACCACTGGGGGCAGTCCTCCAGCCGCATGGAATGGAGCAGCGCGTCATACCACAGCGCCGCCTCCTGGACCGGGAGCTCCCCGCTCCAATAGCGCTCACCATCGACGTCGCCGGCGGTGTTCTCCTTGCCCATCTCCCCGCCGTCGCCGGGAACGGCGGCGCCCAGGACCGGCGCGTCCCCGTCCGCGGCGTAGTCCGGGGCCGCCCCCTCCGCCGGGGCCTTGGGCGCCGCTTCGGATCTCTCCTGGGCGCCGCCCGCCCCCTCCATCACGACGTAGGCGTGGAGCCCGGGGGCCGCGTCCTTTTTGCCCGCCTCCATGGCGGCCATGGGCCAGGCGGCCAGCACCAGCGCCGCACATGCGGCGCTGGCCGCCAGGGTTTTCCAGCGGAACCGGGGGCGGACCACATTGTCCCCCGCCGCCAGCACATAGTCCTCATCGACCTGGCCGATGAGGTCCAACAGTTCATGATCTTTCACAGTTCGAATCCCTCCTGTTGCAGATGGACGCGCAGCTTTCCCCGCAGCCGGTGAAGGGTGGTGGTCACCTGGGTGCGGCTCATGGAGAACCGCCCCGCCAGCGCCTCCACGCTGTCCAGATACCAGTACCGCCGAAGGAACAGGCAGCGGTGCCGCTCCGGCAGGAGCGCCAGGAACCCGTCCAGCGCCGCCAGGAGGGCCGCCCGGTCCAGCGCCCCCTCTGGGGTCTCGCCGCCGGACACCACCTCGCCCAGCTCCTCCAGCGCCAGCTGGACCTGCCCGCCGCCCCGCTTCTGGGCGGTGGACTCCCGCCGGGCGCTGAGGGCCAGGTTGCGGGCGATCCGCCCGGCGAAGCTCTTCAGCGACCGGGGGCGCTGGGGCGGGATGGACTGCCAGCACCTCAGCCAGGTGTCGTTGACGCACTCCTCCGCCGCGCCCCGGTCGTCCAGGATGTTCTGGGCAACGGCGGCGCAGTAGGCGCCGTATCTCTCCTGGACGGCCTGGATGGCCCCCTCGTCCCGGGCGAAGAACAGCTCGATGATCTCGTTGTCGTCCATGGTATCACTCCTCGAAAGGCCCTTTCACCCCTAAGGACGCGATCGGCGGGCAGATGTCACAGGAGGGAAGAAAAAGTCCGCGCAAGCCGCCCGGGGCCCCTCACCGGAGGCCGTCCGCACGGGTGAGCAGCGCCGCGGTCTCCACATGGGCCGTCCTGGGGAACAGGTCCACCGCCTCCGCCCGCCCCAGGGCGTAGCCCAGCGCCCCAAAGCGCTTCACGTCCCGGGCCAGGGTGGCCGGGTCGCAGGACACGTACACCACCCGGTCCGGCCCCATCCCGGCGACGGCCTCCACCACCTGGGGGGCCAGCCCCTTCCGGGGCGGGTCCACCACCACCACGTGGGGGCGGACGCCCTCCACCTCCAGCTGGGCGGCCAGCTGGGCGGCATCGCCGCAGTGGAACTGGACCTTGTCCGCAAGGCCGTTCCGGCGGGCGTTCTCCCGGGCGTCCTCCACCGCCTGGGGCACCACCTCCACCCCGATCACCCGCTTCGCCCGCTGGGCCAGGGTGAGGCTGATGGTCCCGATGCCGCAGTACAGCTCCACCACGGTCTCCTCCCCGGTGAGGGCGGCCAGCTCCAGCGCCCTGCCGTAGAGCACCTCGGTCTGCTCCCGGTTCACCTGGAAAAAGGAGGGCACCGACAGCCGGAACCGGCGGCCCCGCAGCTCCTCCTCCAGCCAGTCCCGGCCCCAAAGGGTGTGGTATTCGTTCCCCAAGATCACGTTGGTCTTTTTGGTGTTCACCGACAGCACCACCCCCGCCAGCTGGGGCGCGGCCCCCTGCAGGGCGTCCACCAGCTCCCCCTGATGGGGGAGCCGCCTCCCGTTGGCCACCACACAGCACAGCGCCTCTCCGGCGGAATTGGTGCGCAGGAACAGGTGCCGGACCAGCCCCTTCCCCGTCCGCTCGTCGTAGGCCGGGATATGAGATCTCTCCATCCAGCCTTTGACGGCGGCCCGGCAGGCGGTGTCGATCTCCGGCTGGAGCAGGCAGTCAGGGATGTCCACCACCCGGTGGGTGCCCCCCTGGTAGTAGCCGACGGCCCCGTCCGCCACGGGAAACTGCACCTTGTTTCGATAACGCCGGGTATTTTCCGCCCCGTATATCACAGAAACGGCGGCGTCCGTCCCGCCGATCCGGCCCAGGGCGTCCTCCACCCGCTTCCGCTTGGCCTCCAGCTCCTCCTGATAGGTCATGTGCCGGAACTGACAGCCCCCGCAGATCCCGTAATAGGGGCAGTCGGGCTCCAAGCGGGCGGGAGAGGGCTCCATCAGCCTCTCGATGCGCCCCCAGGCGGCGCTGTGGCCGATGTGTTCGATGAATACCTCCGCCCGCTCCCCCCGGAGGGCTCCCTTGACGAACACCGCCATGCCCTCGATCCGGGCCACCCCCTCGCCGCCGCTGGCGTAGCCCTCGATAACAGCGGGGTATATCCCGCCCTCTTTCAACATTGGGTCTCCCCCTTCCCCTGGGCCTTGCGGAGCTTGTGCAGCTCCTTCTTCCGCCGGTTGGAGAACCGGTCCTCCTCGCTGTACACGCACCCGCAGTACTTCTGCATATACAGCCCCAGGGCCCGGGCCTCCTCCTGGCCCTCCCGGAACCGGGGGCGGAAGTCATAGGGCGCGAATTCCACCCCGTACTTCTCCCCCATCTTCGCCCCCGTGGCGCAGATCAGCTCCCGGTCCTGATAGGGGGACACCAGCAGGGTGGTGGAGAAGCGGCAAAAGCCGTTCTCGGCGGCGTACCGCGCCGTGCGCTCCAGGCGGCAGGCGTAGCAATAGCCGCAGCGGTGGTCGCTGTCCCCGGCCACGGCGGCGGTGAAGGGCCGCAGGCCGTAGAAGTCCTCCTCCCGCAGCTCCAGGCCCACGTCCGCGGCATACCGGCGCAGGGTGTCCCGCCGGGCCTTGTACTCCAGATAGGGGTGGATGTTGGGGTTGTACCAGAAGCCCACGGGCTGGACGCCCTCCTCCCGCAGCATTTTGACGCAGGCCACGGAGCAGGGGGCGCAGCAGATGTGGAGCAGGGTGCTCATGAACGCCCCTCCTTTTCATATCGAGGTGAAACAGCCAGGACCGGGCGGGTCCTGGCTGTCGGCGCGTATCAGGGCAGGATGTCCAGCCCGGCCAGCAGGGCGTACATGCCCGCGGCGGCCTCCTCCCGGAGGATGGGGGCGGAGGGGTCGATGCGCTCCAGCGAGGCGTACAGCAGGTCGCCGGAGCCGCCCATGGCGTCCTCCAGCCCCCAGGCCAGCACCGCCGCGCCGCTCCTGGCCCAGTCCGAGTAGGGGGCCAGGTCCGCCGCCATGTCCGGGGGCAGATCGTCCCCCGCGTCCTCCACCGCCTGGCCGTAGCCGTCCAGGGCGAAGCTGAGATACCGGGCCGTCCGGCCCATGATGGTGAGGAATTCCTCCTGGGTCAGGGTGCCCTCCGGGTCGAAGCGGCCATCGCCCACGCCGTCCACCAGCCCCAGCGCCGCCATGGCGTTCACCCCGGAGGCGTACCAGGCGTCCTGGGCCACGTCGTCGAACCGGCTGGGGCCGCGGTCGGCCGCGTTGAGCACCCGGGCCATCATGACGCACAGCTGGGCCCGGGTGAGCCGCTCCTTGGGGCTGAACAGGCCGGGCTCGGTGCCGCTCAACAGCCGGTAGGTCCCCATGGCGTCGATGGCGAAGTCATAGCGGCTGTCCGCCACGTCGGAGAACCAGCGGCTGTCAAAGTCCAGGCCCAGCCGCTGGGCGGCCTGGGCGGGCGTGCACTGGCCGAACACCCCCTGGGAGCGGAAGAACACCGGGGTCTGGGGGGGCACGGCCTCCAGCAGCTGGGCCAGCACGTCGGCGGAGGCGTCCGGGTCCACATAGAAGGGTTGGGAGCCCGGCATCACGCACAGCTGGGAGGTGTCCTCGCTGCCGCCGGTGAGGGCGGCGGCCACCGCCTCGGCGTAGCCCTCGTCCACCAGCAGGGTGGGGATCACGCCGATGCGGTCGGTGGTGGTGCCCCCGGCGGCGTAGAACCGGGCGGTGGTCACCTTGAGGCAGTCGCCGTCGAAATAGTCCGGATCGGAGCTCTCGTCCAGGGCGGACTGGGCCACCCCCTTGCCGTAGGTGCGCCCGCCCACCAGGACGCCCCGGTCCGTGTCCCGGATCGACGAGGCCACCAGCTCGGAGGCGGAAGCGCTCTCCCCGTCCAGCAGCAGGATCAGCGGCTTTTGGGTCAGGGCGGCGGAGCGGCAGGCGTAGCCCGCCACCTGGCCGCCGGCCTCCTCGAAATAGAGGTAGCGGCCCGGGCCGTTCAGCGCCGCCGTCACCTCCAGCGCGGAGTCCACATAGCCCCCCGCGTTGCCCCGCAGGTCCAGCACCCAGAAGTCCACCTGGGCATCGTACTGCTCGAGCCCCTGGGCCAGCAGCTCATCGGTGTCCAGCCCGAAGCTGTTGCAGTCCACATAGCCCACGCCCCCCTCCAGCAGGGAGATCTGGGTGTTGGGGATGTACACCGCCCGGCGGGTGAGGCCGTAGTCCCGGGCCTGCCCGTCCCGGAGGACGGTGAGGGTGACCTTGGTGCCCTCCTCCCCCAGAAGCAGCAGCCGGTCCTCCTCCCCGGCGGGGACGCAGGGGACGCCGTCCACCGCCACGATGAGGTCGCCGCCCCGCAGCCCCGCCTCCTGGGCGGAGCCGCCGGACAGCACGTCTTTGATGAGGATGCCGTCCTCGGTGTACAGGATCTCCACCCCGACGCCCACCATGTCCACCGTGTCCTCCACCAGCTCCAGGAACAGGGCGTACTCCTCGGCGCTCATGTAGTCGGTGTAGGGGTCGCCCAGGATCTGGATCAGCTCGTCCAGGGTCCGGGCCTCATAGGCGGCGCCGGGGATGCCGTAGTAATAGTTCTCCTCCAGCAGCTCCAGGGCCTGGGGCACCGTGAGGGCGCAGGCGGGGGCGGTGAGCAGGGCCATGGCCAGCAGCGCGGCCAGCAGACGGGACAGATGCTTTTTCATTACGGTCCTCCTTTTATGCGTCCCGGGCGTTTTGTAAATTGACAAACCGGGCGGGGCATATTAAACTAAAGGCTATCATATCACAGATCGAAAGGGATAGGGTGAACAAAATATGTCTGAATTTACGGAATCTTCCTTCCGCTCCAAAGACGGCGTCCACAACTGCCATGTGAGCCTGTGGCGCCCAGAGGGGGCACCCCGGGCGGTGGTGCAGATCGTCCACGGGGTGGCGGAGCACATGGGGCGCTATGACCACTTCGCCCGCTATCTGGCGGACCACGGCTTCGCGGTGTGCGGCGAGGACCACCTGGGCCACGGCAAGACGGTGGACGACGGGAAATACGGCTATTTCGGCAGAAAGGACGGCTGGACCCTGGTGACCGCCGACGTGCGCCGCCTGCGGGTGCTGATGGGGGAGCGGTTCCCCGGTGCGCCCTATTTCCTGCTGGGCCACTCCATGGGGTCCTTCCTGGCCCGGACCTACCTGTGCGCCTACCCCGGCACGGTGGACGGCTGCATCCTGTCCGGCACCGGCCAGGAGAAGCCCGCCCTGGTGGCGGCGGGCAAAGCGGCGGCCCGCGCCGTCTGCGCCCTGCGGGGGCCGGAGACGGTGAGCCCCCTGCTCAACAAGCTGTCCCTGGGGGCGTACAACGACCAGTTCAAGCCCACCCGCACCACGGCGGACTGGATCTGCCGGGACGAGGCGGTGGTGGACGCCTACCTCAAAGACCCCTTCTGCACCTTCCTGCCCACCGCCGGCATGTTCCGGGACATGATGGGGGGCCTGCAGTATATCGCCGGCGAGGATGCGCTGAGCCAAATGGACCCCTCCACCCCGGTGTACCTGTTCTCCGGCGATCGGGACCCGGTGGGCGCCAACGGCGAGGGGGTCAAGCGGGTATACGGCTTCTTCAAGGACCACGGCACGGCGGATCTGACCATGAAGCTCTACCCCGGCGGGCGGCACGAGATGCTCAACGAGATCGGCAAGGGCGAGGTGTACGCCGACGTGCTGGCCTGGCTGGAAAAGAGGGTCGCAAAGCCGTCGTGAACAGGCGAAGCGTGGCAACAGGGACCGAAACGCAGGGGCGCACATCATGCGCCCCTGTATCTTTATGCTTTTACGGTCCTGCGCAGGAACTTGAACTGGGTCTCCGAGCACACGATGGCCAGGAAGATCAGGAAAAAGCCCAGGTACATCAGCGGGGCGGGGCTCTCCGCGCCGAACAGCACCGAGAAGGCCACCCCGAAGGGGGCCTCCAGCGCCAGCAGCAGGGCGGCGGAAGAGGGGTCGGTGTACTTCTGCCCCACGTTCTGGAACAGCAGGGCCAGGGCGGTGGCGGCCACGGCCAGATAGAGCAGCACCCACCAGGCCCTGGCGGGCAGGCCGTCCACCGGGAGGCCGCGGGTGAACAGGGTCCCCGCCCAGCAGCACGCGGCGGTGACGGCGAACTGCAAAACGGTGAGGAGAAAGATGTCCCGGCCCTGGGAGAACTTGGACACCGCCACGATGTGGCAGGCGTAGAGCAGGCCGCCGCACAGGGTGAGCAGGTCGCCCCCCGTCAGCGACACCCCCCCGTCCCAGGACACCAGGCCGATCCCCGCCACGCACAGCACCGCCGCCAGCACGTTCCACCGGGTGGGGGGCAGCTTGTCCACCCCCCAGTACAAAAAGGGGACGATCACGCAGTAGACGGCGGTGAAAAAGGCGTTCTTCCCCGGCGTGGTGTCCATCAGGCCATAGTTCTGCACCGCGTAGGCGGCGAAGAGCAGCGCGCCCATCGCCCCGCCCCGCCAGACACAGCCCAGGTCCAGCCCCTTCCAGCGCCTCCAAAACACCAGGGCGAGGATGCCCGCCGCCAGGGTGAAGCGGAAGGCCAGCAGGAACATCAGGTCCACATCGTCCAGGGTGTCCTTCAAAATGAAGAAGGTGGACCCCCAGATCAGGGTGGCCAGCACGATCATGGGCTTTGCCAGCTTTTTCAGGGTGCTCTCGCGCATAAAGACTCAACTCCGGGTGTTCAAAAATGGCGGGATGTGGTATACTATCCCAAAAACGAAAGGGGAGGGGCGGAAATGCTCCCACAGAGCTTTTTCGGCGGGGACACGGTGGACGTCGCCCGCGCCCTGGTGGGCAGGTACCTGGTGCGGCGGTACGGCGGGATCGTCCTGGCCGCCCGCATCACCGAGACCGAGGCGTATATCGGCCGGATGGACAAGGCCTGCCACGCCTATAACTACCGAAAGACGGAGCGGACAAAGACCCTCTACGCCCCGCCGGGGACGGCCTATGTATACCTGATCTACGGCCTGCACTGCTGCCTCAACTTCGTCACCGAGCCGGCGGGGGAGCCCGCGGCGGTGCTGATCCGGGGGCTGTCCCCCCGGCACGGCCAGGATATCATAGCAGAAAACCGCTTCCATTGCAAGTGGGGGGAGATGACGGCCTATCAGCGCAAAAACGTCCTCAACGGCCCCGGCAAGGTGTGCGCCGGGCTGAACATCGACCGCTCCCTCAACGGCCTGCCCCACGCTTCCCAGGCCCTTTTCCTCTGCGAGCGCCTGGAGGAGCTGGGCCTGACCACCCCGGAGGAGGACCGGGAGCCGCTGGAGATCCAGGTGGGGAAGCGGATCGGCATCGACTACGCCGAAGAGGCCGTCCACTTCCCCTGGCGGTTCTACGTGTGAGGGCGTCGCACTTGACGGCGGGGCTCTTTTTTGGTAATATCGACACATCACTGTGGAGAAACATGAAAAAGCGGAAGCTTTTGGAGGTCATGCCATGCGCGGCAACACCCTGTACATCGTGGTCCCCTGCTACAACGAGGAGGAGGTCCTCCCCGAGACCGCCCGGCGGCTGGGGGACAAGCTGAGGGCCCTTATGGCCGCCGGGAAGATCGGTCCCCGCAGCCGGGCCCTCTTCGTCAACGACGGCTCCAAGGACAGGACCTGGGAGGTCGTCACGAAGCTCCACCGGGAGGACCCCCTGCTGTGCGGGGTGGATCTATCCCGGAACCGGGGGCACCAGAACGCTTTGCTGGCGGGGCTCATGACCGCCAAGGACAAAGCGGACATGGTCATCTCCATGGACGCCGACCTCCAGGACGACGTGGACGCCGCCGACGCCATGGTGGACAAGTACCTGGCCGGGGCGGACATCGTGTACGGCGTGCGCTCCTCCCGCAAGACGGACACCTTCTTCAAGCGCACCACCGCCGAGGCCTTCTACCGCATGATGGACCTGCTGGGGGCGGAGACCGTGTTCAACCACGCCGACTACCGCCTCATGTCCAGGCGGGCCCTGGAGGGCCTCAGCCAGTTCAAGGAGGTCAACCTCTTCCTCCGGGGCATCGTGCCCATGATCGGCTACCCCTGCGACACGGTGGAGTACCAGCGGGGGGAGCGGTTCGCCGGTCAGAGCAAATACCCGCTGAAAAAGATGGTGGCCTTCGCCCTGGAGGGGGTCACGTCGCTGTCGGTAAAGCCCCTGCGGATGATCACCGGGCTGGGCTTCCTGGTGTTCCTGGCCTCCCTGGTCATGATCGCCTACAACGTGGTCCGCTTCGCCACCGGCAACACCGTGGCGGGCTGGGCCAGCCTGGCCTGTTCGGTGTGGTTCATCGGGGGGCTCATCCTGCTGTCCCTGGGGGTCATCGGGGAGTATCTGGGCAAGCTGTACCTGGAGAGCAAGGGCAGGCCCCGCTACCTCATCGGCCAGGTGCTGGACGGGGAGGACGAGAGCGGTCGAGATTAGAGGAACTATGGCCCATTCTTTGACAAAGTCTTAAACCTTTCTAAACAATGGACAAAGCCCCTTGCAATTTTTCCCCGGCCGCTTTACAATACGCTCATGTGGTAAGAAGCGGCGGAATCGGACGCCGCCGCTGGGCGGCCCACAACTTTTTGAGGAGGTAATACCCAATGAGCATCGATTTCGAGAGTTTGAAGGACAAAGCTGTGGTCGCGGCCCAGACCGGCGTGACCCGTGCCAAGGAGCTGACCGAGACCGGCGTGGCCAAGGCCCGCGAGCTGGCGGACACCGGCGTGGCCAAGGCCAAGGAAGTGGCGGAGATCGGCAAGCTGAAGGTGAACAACTCCGCCGAGCAGGAGGCCATCCGCAAGGCGTACTCCGAGCTGGGCAAGCTGTACTACGCCGAGCGGGGCTCCGCCCCCGAGGCGGCCTACGCCGGCGCCTGCCAGCGCATCACCGACGCCCTGGCCCGGATCTCCTACAACAACGAGCGCATCGCCGACATCAAGGCCGCCGGGCACTTCACCGACGAAGAGGTGGACGCGGCGTGCGAAGAGGACGCGCCCTGCTGCTGCGCCCAGGACGAGGAGCCCTGCTGCTGCACGCAGGAGGAGGAACCCTGCTGCTGCGCCCAGGACGAAGCGCCCTGCTGCTGCAAGGACGAGGACGACAAGCCCCAGGAGTAAGAAGCTGCACAAATAGCCGAAGTATTCAGATCCTTAGCCGCAACGCTGGGTGCTGAGGCGATCGGTACAGCTTCTAAGGATCGAGAAACGGAGAGCCGCGGGACGCCTCAGCGTTCCGCGGCTCTTTGGCGCGGCTCACGCCGCGGCGCCGTCCTCCAGCCGCCCCAGGGGGCGGTACAGCGTGAAGTACATGGTGGTGAAGCAGGCCGCCCCGCCCACCAGCTGGGACACCGCCTCGGCGGCGAACACCCCGGTGGTGCCCATCCAGAGGGGCAGGATGAGGGTGAGGGGGGCGTTGACCGCCGCCTTGCGCAGCAGGGAGAAGAAGATGGACTGCTTGGCCCGGCCCAGCCCCACGAAGGCGCCCTGGGCGGCGATCTGGAGGGACATGAACAGGAACATGGCGAAATAGATCCGCATGGCGGGCACCCCCGCCTCCAGGATGGCCGGCTCGCTCTTGAACACCTGGATCAGCGCACCGGGGAACAGCATGGCCGCCGCCCAGAACAAAGCGGAATAGCCCACCGTCACCCCCACCGTGAAGCGCACCGCCTGGCGCACCCGGCTGTACAGCCGGGCCCCGTAATTGTACCCCTCCACCGGCTGGGAGCCGTTGGTCAGCCCCTGCACCGGCATGATGAACACCTCCCGGATGGTGTTGATGATGGTCATCACCCCCACGTAGGTGTCGCCGCCATAGCGCTGGAGGGTGGCGTTGCACACCACCTGGACCAGGCTGTTGGTCATGTTCACGAAAAAGCCGGACAGCCCCAGGGAGACGATCTTTTTGGTCCGCCCGGCCTCCAACCGGATGTCCGTCCGCCGCAGGCGCAGGATGGCCTTTTTCCCGGTGAGGAAGGCCATCACCCACGCCGCCGACAGCCCCTGGGAGAAGATGGTGGCCAGCGCCGCCCCCCGCACCCCCATGCCCAGGCCGAAGATGAGCACCGGGTCCAGCACCAGGTTCACCACCGCCCCCAGCAGCACCGTCATCATCCCGGTCCTGCCGAAGCCCTGGGCGTTGATGAAGGGGTTCATCCCCAGGCTGATCATGACGAACAGGGTGCCCCACAGGTAGATGGACAGATAGCCGTCGGCATAGGGCAGGGTGTCCGGGCTGGCCCCGAAGAGGAGCAGGACCGGCTCCTTCAGGGCCAGGAAGAAGGCGGTGCTCGCCCCGCCCAGGATCAGCAGCAGCAAAAAGGCGTTGCCCATCACCCGCTCGGCCTCCCGGTCGTCCCCCCGGCCCCGGCTGATGGAGCACAGCGGCGCGCCCCCGGTGCCGCACAGGTTGGCGAAGCCCATCAGGATGGACACGATGGGCATGCACACCCCCAGGCCGGTGAGGGCCAGGCTGTCCGTGCTGGACAGTCTGCTCAGATACACCCGGTCCACCACGCTGTACAGCACGTTGACCAGCTGGGCCGCCGTCATGGGGACGGCCAGGTCCATGATGTTGCGGGGGATGCTCCCCTGAGAAAAATCGTTGCGGCGGTCTGACACGAAAAGGGCCTCCTCTTTCGCCGGATGGCGGTGCACATTATACCATGCCGGCGGGAAAATGGAAAGGGGTCAAAGGGATATGATGGGATATACCGGCCACTACAGCTCCCCCCTGGGGGGCATCACCCTGGGCAGCGACGGCCGCGCCCTCACCGGGCTGTGGTTCGACGGCCAGAGATACTTCGGCCTGGGCCTGTCCCCCCAGGCCCAGGAGCGGGACCTGCCGGTGTTCCGGCAGGCGCGGCGGTGGCTGGACGCCTATTTCAGCGGCCGCGACCCCGGCTTCCTCCCGCCCCTGGCCCTGGACGGCACCCCTTTCCAAAAATTGGTGTGGGCGGCGCTGGGGCGCGTCCCCTACGGGCACACCGTCACCTATGGCCAGCTGGCCCGGGCGGCGGGGGCGTCCTCCCCCCGGGCGGTGGGGGGCGCGGTGGGCCGCAACCCCATCTCGCTGATCGTCCCCTGCCACCGGGTGGTGGGGCGGGGCGGCCGCCTGACGGGCTACGCGGGCGGGCTGGACCGGAAGGCCCGCCTCCTGGCCCTGGAGGGGGCGGACCTCCAGGGGCCGTCCGCCCCCTGACGGCCGGTGGCAAAGGAGCGCTCCCGCCGGGCGGGGGCGCTCCTTTCCCCTGTCCGCTTGCAATCCGCGGCATAGTTTGGTATACTGTTTTTTGACTATACACAAAGGGGGGGCGTCCATGGGCACCGTGGTGATCGCAGACGGAAAATACCGCGCCTCCATCGCCGCCGCCCGGGCCCTGGGCCGGGGGGGATGGCAGGTCGCCGCCGTCCAGGCCCGGGGCGATCAGCGGCTGGAGCCGCCGGTGTTCTCCTCCCGCTTCGTCCGGGAGGGCCGCTGGATCGACGGCTCGGCGAAGGACCCGGACTACCCCGACCGGCTGTACGCCCTGCTGGAGGGCTACCACAGCCCGGTGCTGTTCTGCGCCGGGGCGGCCACCCTCAGCGTCGTGGCGGCCCAGCGGGAGCGATTCGCCCGGGTGTGCCATTTCCTCATCGCCCCCCCGGAGGTGCTGGACGCCCTCAACGATAAAGAGGCGGTCCACCGCCGCTGCCTGAAGCTGGGCATACCCGTCCCCCGCTCGTTCGACGGCCCGCCGGACCACTTCCCCGTGATCGTCAAGCCCCACTGCGGGGAGAAGGCCGGGCTGAAGGCCCGGGACCGCTACGCCGTGGCCCGGGACCGGAGGGAATTCGACGCGCGATATGCCGCCATGGCCCGGTACGACCCCGCCCCCATCGTCCAGGAGCGGGTGGAGGGGCCGGGGGCCGGGGCCAGCCTGCTGCTGGACCGGGACAGCCGCCTGATCGCCGCGCTGTGCCACCGGCGGATCCGGGAATACCCCGCCGCCGGGGGGCCGTCCACCTGCTGCGAGAGCTTTTATGACGAGGGCATGATCCGCCGGGCCTATGAGCTGCTGTCCTCCTTCCGCTTCGTGGGCATGGCCATGGTGGAGTTCAAGGGGGACCGGGTGCTGGAGGTCAACCCCCGGGTGTGGGGCAGCTTCCCCATGACCGAGCGGGCGGGCAGCCCCTTCGCCCTGCGCTACGCCCGGGCCGCGGCGGGGGAGCGGCTGGACTACGTCCCCCGGGACTACGAGACCGGGGTGCGGATGCGCTTCACCCTCAACGACGGCGCGGCCATGCTGGACTACCTGCGCCACGGCAGGCCCGGCCCCTTCTTCCAGGGGATGGCCGACTGGTTCCGGGCCAGGGAGGCGCTGGGCGCCCGGGACGATCCCGCCCCCCTGCGCCGCTATGTGCGAAATACGCTGCTGAGAAGGTGAACTATGGAGCTGAAGCTGGATCTGCACGTCCATTCCGCCCGCTCTCCCGACGGGATCATGTCCCTGGATGAGATCGCCGCGCTGGGAAAAGCCCGGGGCCTGCACGGCGCGGCCGTCTGCGACCACGACCTGGCCCTCACCGGCCCGCCCCGTTTCCAGGACTTCCTCCTCATCCCCGGCATCGAGGTGTCCACCCAGTTCGGCCACCTGCTGGGGCTGTTCGTCGCCGGGCCGGTGGAGACCAGGGACTTTTTCGCGGCGGTGGAGCTCATCCACGCCCAGGGGGGGCTGGCGGTGCTGGCCCACCCCTTCCAGCGCAGCCGGGACGGGGCCCGGCTGGCCCCCGCCGTCCCCCTGCTGGACGGGATCGAGGTGTGGAACAGCCGGGCGGACCGGAACATACACGACGCCAACGCCCTGGCCGCCAGCTTCGCCCGGGTGTGCCGCCTGCCCGCCTTCGGGGGGAGCGACGCCCACTGTCCCCAGGAGGTGGGCGGCGGCTATACCATCGTGGAGGCGGACGAGCTGTCCCTGGAGGCGGTGAAGGCCGCCCTGCGCACGGGGTCGGCCCGGGCGGAGGGCCGCCGGAGCCGGGCGTGGTACGCCGCCCGCAGCCAGCTCACCAAGCGCCGCAGGGCCGGGGCGCGGCCCTGGAGCTATGTGAAGTGGGCGGCCTTCGCCGCCAAGTGCTGCGCCCAGGATATCGTTTGGAGGGGAGTCTGAGCCATGTCGCTCATCGTAAAGATCGGAAAAAAGGGGAAGCGGCTGGTGAAAGGGCTGCTCCCCGAGGAAAAGCGCTATCTGAGCTACGCCCGGCGGATCGAGCGGGTCAAGACAGGCCGGCGGATCTGCGCCATGACCTTCGACGACGGGCCCATGGACCTGCCCGCCGCCCCGGACCGGTTCGGCGGCCGGTCCCTCACCGACGTGCTGCTGGACACCCTGGCGGAATTTGGGGCCAAGGGCACCTTCGACGTGATCGGAGACACCAGCGAGAACTACCCGGACACGGCGGGGAAGGTGGGCGGCGCCGCCTGGGGCGGGATCAAGTTCGACCACTACCCCGACATCGGGAAGGATGACCGGGGGGGCGCGGCCCACTGCGGGCGGCTGATCCGCCGCATCCTGGACGAGGGCCACCAGATCACCAACCACGGCTACCGCCACATCATCTTCGGGAAAAAGCCCTTCGTCTACGGGGCGCGGGAGCACCTGGGCCGGGTGGACAAGGCGGTGGACGACCTGAACCGGCTGGACCGGCTGCTGCGGGAGGAACACGGCTATGAGATGGCCATGACCCGCCCGCCCCACTATGTGGATGTCATGGGGGACGGCTTCACCAGCTACGACGTGTGCGACCGGCTGGGCTACCAGTACCTGGCCGCCTCCTTCGACGGGGCGGGCTGGCTCCCCTCCGCCCTGCCCGACCCGGACAGGGCCCTGGAGGCGGAGGTGAACGCCATGGTGGAGCCCATGAGAAGGGCCCTGGAGCAGGACCCGGACTCCCTCTGCGGCCAGATCGTGTTCCAGAAGGACGGCTATAACATGGCAAAGCGCACCCCGGTGGCCTTCGGGCTGAGAAAGCAGCTGGAGCTTTTGAAGGAGCACGGCTACCAGGTGGTGACGGTGGCGGAGCTGATGGAGGAGAGCCCCTTCGCCGACCTGGACCGGGGGGACCCCCTGTTCGGCAAGCTGTGCCGCCTGCAAAGGGACCGGGCGGTGGCCTATTCGGACAACACGGTGCGGCTGGACCAGCCCATGACCTGGGGCGAGCTGGCCATGCTGCTGGCCCCCAAGAAGGAGGCCATGGGCCGCCGCTGGGCCCAGATCCGGCGGACGGGCAGGCGGGCCCACCCCTATTTCGGGGCGGTGGCCTGGTGCGTGGACCAGGGGCTGCTCCCCAAGGGAACCAAGCCGGACGGACCGGTCACCGCCCTGCCCGGCGGGCGGTTCTCCCCCGCGGAGGGCTTCGCCCGGCGGGACGTGTACGCCGCCTATCAGGAGTGAACGCAAGCGGCCCCGGCGGTCTTGACGCCGGGGCCTTTTTGGGCTTGCAAACCGGGCCCGCCTCTGGTATAATCATCTAAAACGTTTGTTTGGGATCGGAGGGTTCGTCATGGCAGAGGAGACCGCCGGGCTGATGGAGCGCAACCAGGTGGAGGGCACGGTGACCGCCGTGCTGTTCCGCAACGAGGAGAACGGCTACACGGTGCTCAAGCTGGACTGCGGCGAGCGGGGGGAGATCACGGCGGTGGGCTGTATGCCCGGGGCCGCCCCCGGCGAGGCGCTGGAGCTGGAGGGCTGCTGGGGCCGCCACCCCAGCTACGGCGAGCAGTTCAAGGCGGAGGTGGTCACCAGGCGCCTGCCCGTGGGGGAGAAGGCCATCCTGGAGTACCTGGCCTCCGGCGTGGTGAAAGGGGTCCGCATGGGGCTGGCCCGGCAGATCGTGGACAAGTTCGGGGAGGACGCGCTGGCCGTGATCGAGCACGACCCGGAAAAGCTGTGCCAGATCCGGGGGGTGTCCCCCAAGCGGGCCAGGGCCATCAGCGAGGACTTCCGCCAGAAGATGGGGATGCGCCGCCTGGCGGAGTTTTTGTCGGAGCACCGCCTGCCCCTGGCCGCCGCCATGCCCCTTTACAACCGCTTCGGCGACCTGGCGGTGGATGTGGTGCGGGACAACCCCTATCTGCTGGCCGACCGCTCGCTGGAGATCCCCTTCGCCCAGGTGGACCAGCTGGCCATCGAGCTGGGGGTGGCGGGGGACGATCCCCAGCGGGTGGAGTCCGCCCTCATCTTCGAGCTGGACCACAACGCCGACAACGGCCATGTGTTCCTCCCCGAGCAGAAGCTGCTCAGCGCCACCGCCGCCCTGATCGGGGTGGAGGGGGACTGCCTCACCGAGGGGCTGAACGCCCTGATCGAGCGGGGCGAGGTGGTGAAGGAGGACATCGCCGGGGTGACGGCCTGCTACCCCGCCGGTCTGTACGGGGCAGAGTGCTATGTGGCCCTGCGGCTGGGGGAGATGTGCCGCACCGAGATCGAGCCCCCGGAGGGGCTGGGGCGGCTGATCGACGCCATCCAGCGGGAACAGGGCATCCGCTACGCCAAGCAGCAGAGGACGGCGGTGGAGCTGTGTGCCTCCCGTCAGGTGATGCTGCTCACCGGCGGGCCGGGCACCGGCAAGACCACCTCCCTGCGGG
>CAJUPU010000025.1 GCA_910588495.1 uncultured Oscillospiraceae bacterium
ACCGCGTTGACGTTGAAGGCCCCCTGGGCGTAGTTGTACTTCTCTGTCGCGTCTAGGATCGCTTTCATTGGGACGAGTGGCATGATCATCCTTCCTTTCTCTTCTGTCGGACCAGTGGACCGGCCCTATCTCCAACAGCTGTACCAAACATGCTCTGCCGCCCTGCCGGCGGCGGAACGGATCAAGATCCGTTCCGGTGGTTTAATTATTTAATTTATTTAAGAATAGCTCAAACACTTCCCCAATGCAAGCTGTAAAATTGCCTAGGATTTCCATCTGTTTCTTGTGCACAACGCCCAAGATCAGGGCACGAATCCCTCGAAGATGGAGGTGGCCCCCTCCCTGTCCAGGGCCTCCATGGTCTCCCGGTCCCGGACGGTCCAGCTCACCTCCCGGACATGATACAGCCGCCTCATCCACCGCAGGCTCACATTCCCCCGGTCCCTCCAGTTGTAGGCGATGAAGTCCGGCCGGGCAAAGCCGGTGGTGAGCAGATTGGTCAGCAGGAACCGGGCCGGGAGGGACAAGTTCCCCACCTCGCTGTCCCGGAGAAAGTTTTGGCTCAACTGGCCCCGGAGGACCTGGGGATACCGCTCCTTGAGCCGCAGCAGCACCGCCGGATGGAAGGACTCCACGCAATAGGCCCCGTTCCAGCCCTCCAGCGCCGCCATGACCGCGTCGGTGAGGGCATGGGCATTGCCCCGCTCCACCTTCAGCTCAACGATCAGAGGCGTTTTCCCCTCGAACAGCTCCAGCACCTCCCGGAACAGGGGGATGGTCTCCCCTGTCCCCATCAGCGGGCAGTCCGCCAGTTCGGCGGCGGTCAGGTCCTCTATGTACACCTTTTTGCCGCACACCCGGGTGAGGTCGCTGTCGTGGACCACCGCCAGCCCGCCGTCCGCCATCAAATGTACGTCCAGCTCCGCGCCGAAGCCGTGCTCCACCGCCCGGCGGAAGGCCGCCATGGAGTTCTCCGGGATGCCCAGGCCGGGGTCGTGGAGGCCCCGGTGGGCAAAGCGGACCCCCTCCAGCTCCTCCCAGCCCGGCTGGCCCCGGCGGGGCCTCAGCAGCAGGCTCCAGGCCCCCAGCACGCCCGCACAGCCCAGCGCCGCCTTCGCAAGGGTATTCATCATGTCATCTCCCTTGATCGTCCATGTCCTCAAAGGCGTCCAGGCCCGTCCTGGCCTCCGCCTTGCTGTCGCCGTGGCGGACGAACAGCATGGTGACGAAGCTCATGGCCACGAAAAACGCGGCGTAGGGGAACAGGATCTGATAGCCGATCCGCTTCATCAACGTCCCCGCCAGCACCGGAGTGACCACCTGGGCCGTCATGGACGCGGTGTAGTAATAGCCGGTGAACCTGCCCACGTCGGACCCCTTGCACATCTCCACCACCATGGGCAGAGAGTTGACGTTGATCGCCGCCCAGGCCAGCCCCACCAGGGCAAAGACCGCGTACATGGGGGCGGTGATGGTGTGGGCGCTGCGGGTCAGGAGAAAGCCCGCCCCGAAGCAGGCCGCCAGCAGGATCACCCCCGCCTGGATGGTCCGTTTCCGGCCAAATCGGGAGGCCGCCGCACCGATGGGGATATAGGACACGATGGCACCCACGGTGGCCACCATGAGGCAGGTGTTGGTGCCGCCGATGCCCTCCCCCATCACCTGGGAGACATAGGTGGAGAACCAGGTGGTGACGCCGTTGTAGCCCACATACCACAGGGCGATGGAGGCCAGCAGGAAGATGAGGCTCTTCTTCACCGGGCCGGGCAGCACCTCGCCGCCGCTTCCGTCGTCCTTTGCCAGGTTCCACTCCGGGTGCTTTTTCTCCAGCGCCCGGTTCTCCCGGGCCAGCTTGGGCTCCCGGATGGTGAGCAGCAGCACCGCCACCGCCACCACCATGATCAGGGACACCACGAAAAACAGCGGCTGGTAGTCCACGTGGACCAGCCCCTGGGTCTTTTCCCTGGGGTAGAGCAGCACGCTGATGCCCAGATAGAGCACGCCGCCCACCGCCCCCATCAGGTTGATGATGGCGTTGCCCTTGGAGCGCAGGGGCTTGGGGGTGACGTCCGGCATGAGGGCCACCGCGGGAGAGCGGTAGGTGCCCATGGCGATGAGCAGCAGCCCCAGCACGATGACGAAGCTCACCAGCTTGAAGGGGGCGGCCTGCCGGAAATAGCTGTTGTCCAGCATGGGCAGCAGGTTCATCAGCACCACCGCCCCGGCGGTGCCCGCCAGGATATAGGGGGTGCGGCGGCCCAGCTTGGTGTCGGTGCGGTCGGACAATCCCCCGAACAGGGGCAGCAGGAACAGGGCCAGGATGTTGTCCGCCGCCATGATGGCGCCGGTGAGGGACTCGTCCATGTGGAAGGTGTTCTTCAGGATCAGCGGCACCAAGTTGTCGTACATCTGCCAGAAGGAGCAGATGGACAAGAAGGCCAGCCCCACCAGGATGGTCCGCTTGTTGTTCAGCTTCAGCTCGCTCATTGCTCACACGCTCTTTTCCCTTGTTGTGGATGGTACCGCTCCGGCCCGCTCCCCCTCCCACGCCTCGTGAAGGGCGGCCAGACTGGCAAACACCCAGGTGGGCTTCACCGGGCCGGCCTCCAGATCCGCCCTCGTCCCCTCGCCCGACAGCACGAAGGCGGTGTCCACCCCGGCGTTGGCTCCGGCGGCGATGTCGGTATACAGCCTGTCCCCCACCATCACCGTTTTATCAGGCGGAACGCCCGCCCGCTCCATGGCCAGCCTGGCCATGGAGGGCTGGGGCTTGCCGATGACCCGGGGCCGCCGCCCGGTGGCCCGGTACAGCATCTCGCACACACTGCCGCAGTCAGGCACGGACCCATACCAGGTGGGGCACACCCAGTCCGGGTTGGCGGCGATGAAATCCACCCCTTTGTTCAAGAGGATGCAAGCGTCCTCCAGCTTTTGGAAGGTCAGCTCGGTGTCGAAGCCAATGACCAGACAGTCCACGCCGTCCTCCCTGCGGTCCGTGACCGGGATCCCCGCCGCCTGGAGCTGGCCCCGAAAGCTTCTGGTGCCGAACACATAGCACAGTTTATAAAAGGGGCGGGACAACAGGTCGGCGATCAGCGCGTCCACCGAGGTGACGAACTCCTCCCGGACCGCCGCGATGCCCATCCCCGCCAGCTTGTCGATGTAGTCCTGCCCCGATCTGGACGAGTTGTTGGTGAGAAAGCGGTATTGGCACCCGTTTCTCTTCACCGCCTCCAAAAAAGGGATGGTCCAGGGGAACAGGTCCCGGTCCAGATAGATGGTGCCGTCCATGTCCAGCAGAAACAGCTCTTTGTCCCCCAGGCGCGCCATCCGCACTCCCCCTTTGCCTCCGGCCCCCGGAGACAGGCGCCTTTCAGCATTGGATTTGAGATCTATTTTAACATACTTTCCTCCCCCTGTCTACGAAATTTGTAAAAAATGACTGAAACTTCCTTCCATTACCTGTTCGCTCCTATTGCTTTTGTCGCTTTATCATGGTAAACTATTCCTGCGGGGACTCTTGCATCTTGTCGTGCCCGGATCTGGCGCGCTTCCCCGCATGGAGGATGATCATGACAAAAAGGAGGTAAAAATGAAACAGAACGCACCGTCTCTTGCCCGCGTATTCCCCGTCCTGCTGCTGTGCATGCTCTGCCTCGTCCCCACCGCCTACGCCGACATCGGCCCCAAGCCGGAGGTCACCATCACCGTGGTCAACGCCCCGGAGGGGGTGCTCTATCTGGACCTGCTGGCCCAGGGCGAGCCAACGGACCAGCCCTATTCCAACTCCAACGGCGAGTGCGACCCGGCCCTTCTGGACAACCTGCGCTCCCTGGAGGGGGACGGCTGGGTGCTGGCCTACACCACCGGCACAAAGGGTCCTCCGGTCTTTGGCGATGTGCGCCCCCGGGAGGACGGCACCTGGCGCTTCTCCTATGTGGGCCTGCCCGAGAGCTTCCGGGTGGCCGCCGCCACGGCGGATGAGGCCAAGGCCGCGGAAGTGTCCTACACCCGGGACTTTGTGGACAACATCGTCTACGACTGGCAGGCCAACACCGTCCGGGAGGCCACTCCCCCGCCCCTTCGCTTCCTGGTCCGGCTGGCGGCCACCCTGATCCCCACCCTCCTCATCGAGGGCGCGCTGTTCTGGCTCTTCGGCTTCCGGGATCGGCGCGGCTGGCTGGTGTTCCTGGCCGTCAACACCGCCACCCAGGTGGGGCTCCACCTGGCGGTGGGCTCCATCCTGCCCCAGGCGGGCTGGCACTTCCTCAACTACACCCTCACCATCCTCATCCCGGAGCTGATCATCTGGGCGGCGGAGGCTGCGGCCTACGCCTTCCTCCTCCGGGAACACAGCCGCGGGCGGCGGGTGGGATACGCCTTCGCCGCCAACTTCGCCAGCTTCGTGCTGGGGTACTTCCCCCTCCACCTGCTGTACGATCTTCTCAGGAGCCTGTGACGGGAAAGACCCCCTCCGGCCGGGCCGGAGGGGGTCCTTTTCGTTATCTCATGTGGAGCAGGCGCTCGATGTGCTTATAGAGCAGGAATGTGATGACGGACACCAGCACGCCCTTGAGCAGGTTGAAGGGCACCACGGCGAACAGCACCAGGGTGGACACGCTGTTGATGGCGGGGTTGATGTCGGTGCCCGCCCCGATGATGGCCTCCATGGGCATCCCGTACAGGGCGGAGAAGGCGGGCAGCAGGTAGAAGGCGTTGAACACGCTGCCGAAGGCCGTCAGCACCACAGTGCCCACCCCCATGCCGATCAGGGCGCTCTTCCGGGACTTTTTCACGTAGTAGATCACCGACGCGGGGAGGATGAAGGAGCAGCCCATCACGAAGTTGGACAGGTCGCCCACGAAGGCGGTGGTGGTGCCCCGCAGCAGCAGCTTCAAAAGCTCCTTCACCAGTGCGCACACCACCCCGGCCACCGGGCCCAGAGAGAAGGAGCAGATCAGCTCCGGCACGAAGCTGAAATCCAGCTCATAGAATCCGGGTGCGAAGGGCAGCGGGAACTCAAAATACACCAGGATGGCGCCGATGGCCGCGAAGATACCGATGTAGGCTACACGGCGGGCGGAGGACTGCCGCTCAGTCTTGAGCCACAGCTTCTCCAGCGCCATGGCCACCGCGAAGATGGCCGCAAAAATCAGCAGGAACACCAGGACATACATCAGGTTCTCGCTGATATCTTGCAGAAGTTTCGTCAGGTTTGGCATAAAAAATTCCTCCTAAAATAGTCTGAAACGCCTGAAAGCACTGTCTTCCAGGCGCGACACTACCTCAAGAGGGGTCACGCGTCTCCTTCCATCCGGACTATGACCGTTGGTCCCGGAGTTTCACCGGGTCAACCGCTCTCGCGGGTCGCGGACTATACCGCCAGTGGGGAATCTCACCCCGCCCTGAAGACATCGTTCAATTGTTTCGCCCCTATTATATGCCCTGCCCACAGAAAATGCAAGTCCTTTTTTGTCCAGTCCCGCCGCAGCTTCTTAAAACTAACGTTCCATCACCTCTTGACGTTTTCCAAATTTTATAGTACGATTGTACCAAACACCGAGAGGAGGGACCGCCGTGGCGCTGGACATCGGCCAGACCTGCTGCTTCACCGGCCACCGGCCGGACAAACTGCCCTGGGGGCTGAACGAAAACGATCCCCGCTGCGCGGCGCTGAAGGCCGGGCTGGCCCGGGAACTGGAGGGGCTGTACCGCCGGGGCTGCCGGCACTTCATCTCCGGCATGGCCATGGGCTGCGACCTGTACTTTGCCGAGGCGGCGCTGGCGCTGCGGGCGCGCTGCCCCGGTGTGACGGTGGAGGGGGCGGTCCCCTGCCCCACCCAGGCCCAAAAATGGCCGGAGGCCCCGCGCCGCCGCTGGCGGGCCGTACTGGACGCCTGCGACCTGGAGACGGTGGTGCAGCAGCGCTACGACCGCTGGTGCATGCTCCGCCGGGACCGGTACATGGTGGACCGGTCCGCCGCCGTGCTGGCGGTGTTCGACGGCACGCCCGGGGGCACCCAGTACACCCTGAACTATGCCATGGACAAAAAGCGGGAGATCCTTTTGCTGGACCCCGCCCGGCCGGACCGGGAGGCCGTCCGCCTCACCATATGAAGCGCCCCGCCGGACCGTCCGGCGGGGCGTTTCCCTCACATCTTCAGCGAGCCGTTGAAGTGCTCCACGACCTCGCCCACGGCCTTGATGGCCCGGCCCGCCGCCTTCTGGGCGGAGTGCTTTTTCTTCTTGGGCATCATCATCATGCCGATGGCCGCGCCCGCCGCCATGGTGGCCCCGGCGATGGGCAGGACCGCCTTTTTGTCCATTCTCATGACTCATCACTCCTTCGCCCCGTTAGCTTGCCCGGTTTTCCGGAAAAGCGCGCGATCTTCCAATTGGAAACTATTTCAAAACAAGGGACACCGGGCAGTGGTCGCTGCCCTGGATGTCCGGGTGGATGGCCGCCTCGGCCACCCGCTCCCCCAGCCGCTGGGACACGATGAAATAATCGATCCGCCACCCCGCGTTCTTCTCCCTGGCCTTGAAGCGGTAGCTCCACCAGGAATAGGCCCCCTCCTGGTCCGGATAGAGCAGGCGGAAGGTGTCGGTGAAGCCGGAGCCCAGCAGCCGGGTCATGGCGGAGCGCTCCTCGTCGGAGAACCCGGCGTTCCCCCGGTTGGTCTTGGGGTTCTTCAGGTCGATCTCCTCATGGGCCACGTTCAGATCGCCGCAGTACACCACCGGCTTGGTCTTGTCCAGGCTCTTCAGGTAGCCCAGCAGATCCTCCTCCCACTCCAGGCGGTAGCCCAGCCGGGCCAGCTCGTTCTGGGCGTTGGGGGTGTAGCAGTCCACCAGCCAGAAGTCGGGATATTCCAGGGTGATCAGCCGCCCCTCGTGGTCGTGCTTGTCCAGATCCATGCCGCAGGCCGCGGACAGCGGCTCTGTCCGGGCGAATATGGCGGTGCCGGAATAGCCCTTCTTGTCCGCCGAGTTCCAAAACTGGTGATAGCCGGGCAGATCCACCTCCGCCTGCCCCTGTTCCATCTTGGTCTCCTGGAGGCAGATGAAGTCGGCGTCCAGCCCCAGCACGGAGTCCACAAAGCCCTTTTTCAGGCAGGCCCGCAGGCCGTTGACGTTCCAAGACACGAATCTCATACCGTTCTCTCCTTTGTCCTCCGAATCTCCCCCGCCAGCGCCCACAGGGCGAAGGCCAGCGCCGCCAGCATGGCCAGCGCCTCCAGGGGCATCACATAGAGGTTTTTTCCCACCGTCCAGGTGAAATTATACTGTAAGCGCAGATAGACGCAGTAGCTGGCCAGCGACGCGCCCCCCGCCAGCACCGCCGCCGGGACGCGGCGGACGTTGGCGCAGGCCCAGCACAGGGTGAACACGTCCGCCAGGAAAAAATACCGCTCGTGCATGTGGGGCAGCAGGAAGGGCACGCCGACGCACAGCACCACAGCCGCAGCCATGGCGGCGCCCCGGTCCAGCCGGTCCCCCAGCCACAGGCCCAGCCCCAGCAGGGCCAGCACCAGCGCCCCCGCCGCCAGGATGCCCGCCCTGGCCGCCAGCTCCTGGTCCAGCTGGGCGTGATAGGGGACGAACTGGTACGCCGACGGGGCGTTCAGCGTCAGCCGGGGGTACTCCCCCATCTGCTTGAGGTAGACGCCCACGATGTCGGCCAAGGGCTTGCCCAGCGCCATGGCCGGCGCGATCATGGCCAGGTAGGCCAGGGGGAACACCCACAGCTCCCGGAACTTCACCTTTTTCGCCAGCCACAGCATCCCCCACAGCGGGAGCACAAACACGGCCTGGAGCTTGAAGGCGAAGGCCACCCCCATCAGCGCCACCGAGCGCTTGTTCTTCCCCTCCAGCACCAGGGCGGCGGCGTGGACGCACAATGCCCCGTAGATGGCGTCGCACTGGCCCCAGTACGCCCCGTTGAGCACCACCGTGGGCAGCAGCAGGGCGGCGGAAAAGGCGATCAGGGGAGCCGCGCTCCCCTGCCGTTCCCTGGTCAGGGAACGAACCAGCCGCAGGCAGCCCCAGGCCAGCAGCACGTCCCACAGGATGGAGAACAGCTTGTAGAGATACAGGTCCGGCACGCTCAGATAGGAGATGGCGGCGATGAAGTACAGGTAGGGCACGTTGTAATCCCCCACGCTGCCCGCGATGGCTTCGATCCCACCGTTCGTCTTGAAATAGTCGTACCAGTGGCACAGGAAGGTGTTATAGTCTCCGCTGGCGTAGTCCAGGCACAGCGCCCGGACCAGCATGGCCGCCCCGATGGGCAGAATGGCCGCCAGCACCCAGTCCGCCCGGCGGGTCTCCCGCCAGACCAGGGCCAGCCCCAGCGCCGCCAGCGCCAGCAGGGCGACGATGAGGAAAAAGCAGTCCTCTCCCCCCGCCAGCCTCAGCCCGGCGCAGGCGGGCACCACCCCCGCCAGCATCGCCCCGCCCAGCGCTCCGCACAGGATGGGCAGGCGTTTCTTCCAATATTCCTCCATGAAAAACCTCCGCTGTCTGTCTGTTTCGATCCGCAGTTTTTCTATCATACCACAGCCGTCCGGATTTTTCCACCCCCGATCCGCCCTCCGGCCCTCGTGGCAAAAAAGGGCGGCGATATTCCCTGCGGCGGTTGACATTTTCCCTGGAAAGCCTTATCCTAGAGCGTGAACTTTTACCAAATCACATCCGACGAACTGGAGGATCTTGATATGTGCGGTTTTACCGGCTTCGTGACCCGCTCCGCGCCCCCCGACGAGGCCGCCCTGCAGGCCATGGGAGACACCATCCGCCACCGGGGCCCCGACGGCGAAGGCCGCTATGTGGACGCCCACTGCGGCATCGCCCACCGGCGGCTGTCCATCATCGACCTGGAAAAGGGCCGGCAGCCCATCGTCAGCCCCGACGGGCGCTATGTCATCGCCTACAACGGCGAGACCTACAACTTCCGGGAGCTGCGCTCCGAATTGACCGCCGCCGGCCACAGCTTCTCCACCGACTGCGACACCGAGGTGGTGCTCCACGGCTACATGGAGTGGGGGGCGGAGGTGCTCAAAAAGCTGCGGGGCATGTTCGCCTTCGTCATCTGGGACAAGGAGCGAAGTGAGCTGTTCGGCGCCCGCGACCCCTTCGGCATCAAGCCCTTCTACTATGCCGCCATGGGGGAGCTGTTCTTCTTCGGCTCGGAGTGCAAGAGCTTCCTCCCCCACCCCGGCTTCAAAAAGGAGCTCAACCCCGACGCGCTGAAGCTCTACCTCACCTTCCAGTACTCCGCCCTCAACGAGTCCTTTTTCAAGGGGGTGTACCGCCTCCTTCCCGGCCACTACTTCCTCCACCGGGAGGGGCGCACCGAATTTGCCTCCTACCACGCCTTCTCCTTCGCCCCGGAAAACATGCCCCTGGAAAAGCGGGCCGCCCAGATCCGGGAGGTGGTCGCCCAGTCGGTGGAGGCCCACCAGATCAGCGACGTGGAGGTGGGCTCCTTCCTGTCCGGCGGCATCGACTCCAGCGTGATCGCCGCGCTGTCCCGGCCGGACAAGACCTACTCCGTGGGCTTCGCCAACAAGGATTTCGATGAGACCGGGGAGGCTAAGGCCCTGTGCAAGGAGCTGGGGCTGCGCAACATCTCCAAGACCATCTCGGCCCAGGAGTTCTTCGACGCCCTGCCCGCCATCCAGTATTACGCCGACGAGCCCAACGCCAACCTGTCCACCGTGCCGCTGTACTTCCTGTCCCAGCTGGCGGCCAAGGACGTGAAGGTGGTGCTGTCCGGCGAGGGGGCGGACGAGCTGTTCGGCGGCTATATCACCTACCACACCACCAAGCCCTACCGGGCCTACCGCAAAATGCCCCTGGCATTGCGCCGCGCGGTGGCCAAAGGCGTGGCCGGCCTGCCCCGGTTCCACGGCCAGGGCTTCCTCACCAAGGCCGCCAAGGGCATCGACGAGACCTTCGTGGGCCAGGCGTTCATCTTCGACGACGAGGAGGCCCAGCGGGTGCTCGCTCCCGCCTACCGCTCCCCCCTCACCTGGCACGACGTGACCCAGCCCTACTTCCAGGCCATCGAGGGGGCGGACGATCTGACCAAGATGCAGTACCTGGACCTGCACCTGTGGCAGCCCCTGGACATCCTGCGCAAGGCCGACCGCATGACCATGGCCCACTCGCTGGAGCTGCGGGTGCCCTACCTGGACCGGGAGGTGTGGGCGGTGGCCCGGGCCATCCCCAGCGCCCAAAAGATGCGGGGCAAGACCATGACCAAGTGGCCGCTGCGCATGGCGGCGGTGCCCCTGCTCCCCGACGACTGGGTGAAGCGGGACAAAAAGGGCTTCCCCGTCCCCTTCATCGCCTGGCTGCGGGAGGAGAAGTATTATAACTGGGCCAAGGACCTCATTACCCAGGACTACACGGCGGAGTTCTTCGACCAGGACTACCTGCTGGACCTTTTGGAGCGGCACTACTCCAGGCGGGAAAAGACCCACCGCAAGCTGTACACGGTGCTGTCCTTCCTCATCTGGTATCAGGTGTATTTCCCGGAACAGTGCGGTTTAGGAAGCGCTGAACCGTCGTGAGCAGCGCGGATGGAGCGAAGCGAGGACAGAAGTCCAAGGCCCGCACAGCGGGACTGAGTTCTGTCCGAGTCGCAGCGAAGCCGCGCGTTGCGAACAGGTGAAGCGTGACAACGCCGTTCTGGGCCAGCAAACCGACAAAAGCGGCCCGCTGTGGCTTTTCACAGCGGGCCGTTTTTGTCGATTTGCGGAAAAACCGTCAAACTATACTATTGAAAAAAGCATATCGACTCGCTATAATATCCACTGAACGATCAGGAACCATAGATAAACGGTCAGGAGGATGAATATGATCCTGCGCGTTGGCATCGACATCGGCTCCACCACCGTCAAGGTGGTGGTGCTGGACGAGGACGATACACTGCTGTTCCGCTCCTACGAGCGGCACTATTCCAAGGCCAGGGAGCGGGCCTGCCAGACCCTGCGCTCCATCGAGGACATGCTCCGCGGCAAAGACGTGCGCCTGGTGGTCACCGGCTCCGCCGGGCTGGGGGTGGCCAAGGCCGCGGGGCTGGACTTTGTCCAGGAGGTGTACGCCACCGCCGCGGCGGTGAACACCTATATCCCGGACACCGACGCGGTGATCGAGCTGGGCGGCGAGGACGCCAAGATCATCTTTTTCGGCGGCGCTTTGGAGGAGCGGATGAACGGCTCCTGCGCCGGGGGCACCGGGGCCTTCATCGACCAGATGGCCACCCTGATGAACGTGACGGTGGACGAACTGGACCAACTCTCCCTCAAGCATGAGAAGATCTACCCCATCGCCTCCCGGTGCGGCGTGTTCGCCAAGAGCGACATCCAGCCCATCCTCAACCAGGGCGGGCGGAAGGAGGACGTGGCCGCCTCCATCTTCCAGGCGGTGGTGGACCAGACGGTGGCGGGCCTCACCCAGGGCCGGGAGCTGAAGGGCAGGATCGTGTTTCTAGGCGGGCCCCTCCACTTCCTTATGGGACTGCGGGAGCGGTTCGTGGACACCCTCCAGCTGGACGGCGCCCACGCCGTGTTCCCGGAGGACGGCGACTGTTTCGCCGCCATGGGGGCGGCGCTGTGCGCGTCGGATCATGAGGCCAAGCCCTTCGGCCAGCTGCTGGACCTGTTGGAGCAGAGCAAGGCCGCCACCTCTGTGGTGGACACCATGCCGCCCCTGTTCCAGAGCCAGGCGGACTACGACGCCTTCACCGCCCGGCACAACGCCTCCACCCCGCCCCAGCTGGACATCGGTACATATGAGGGCGACGCGTACTTAGGCATCGACGCCGGTTCCACCACCACCAAGATCGTCCTCATCGCCCCGGACGGCGGGCTTCTTTACACCTACTACCACTCCAACCTGGGCAACCCGGTGGCCATCGCCCTGGAACAGCTCCGAAAGATCTATGCGCTGTGCGGGGACCGCGTCAAGATCCGCGGCTCCGCCGTCACCGGCTACGGCGAGGACCTGATCAAAAGCGCCTTCTCCTGCGACCTGGGCCTGGTGGAGACGGTGGCCCACTACCGGGCCGCCGCCCACTTCAACCCCGACGTGGATTTCATCATCGACATCGGCGGCCAGGACATGAAGTGCTTCAAGATCCGCAACGGGGCCGTGGACTCCATCATGCTCAACGAGGCCTGCTCCTCCGGCTGCGGCTCCTTCATCGAGACCTTCGCCAAGGCCCTGGGCTACGACATCGCGGACTTCGCCAAGCTGGGCCTGTTCACCCAGAAGCCGGTCAATCTGGGCTCCCGGTGCACCGTGTTCATGAACTCCTCCGTCAAACAGGCCCAGAAGGACGGGGCGTCTGTGGAGGACATCAGCGCGGGGCTTTCCATCTCCATCGTGAAGAACGCCATCTACAAGGTCATCCGCGCCGCCTCCGCCGACGACCTGGGCCGCCACATCGTGGTCCAGGGGGGCACCTTCCACAACGACGCCGTCCTCCGGGCCTTCGAGCAGGAGCTGGGCCGGGAGGTCACGAGGCCCACCATCGCCGGCGTCATGGGGGCCTTCGGCGCGGCCCTGGCCGCCCGGGATCTGAAGCTGGAGCGGTCCGCCCTGCTGGATGAAAAGGCGCTGGAGGGCTTCACCCACGCCGCCAAGCCCGCCACCTGCGGCTTGTGCACCAACCACTGCTCCCTCACCGTCAACTCCTTCGACAGCGGGCGGCGGTTCATCTCGGGCAACCGCTGCTCCCGCCCCCTGGGCAGGGAAAAGGCGGAGCTGCCCGACCTGTACCGCTACAAGTACCGGAAGCTGCGTTCCATGGAGGGCAAGGGCTTTGGGAACGGCTCCCGGGGCCGGATCGGCCTGCCCTTCGGGCTGAACATGTACGAGAACCTGCCCTTCTGGTTCGAGCTGTTCACCCGGCTCAATTTCGAGGTGGTCCTCTCCCCCGAGTCCTCCCGGAAGCTGTATATCAAGGGCCAGCGCACCATCCCGTCGGACACGGTGTGCTACCCCGCCAAGCTCCTCCACGGCCACGTGGAGGCCCTGGTGGAGATGGGCGTAGACGCCATCTTCTACCCCTGCATGTCCTACAATTTCGATGAAAAGGCGTCGGACAACAACTACAACTGTCCGGTGGTGGCCTACTACCCGGAGCTTCTGGCCGCCAACATGCCCGACTTGAAAAAGGTCCGGTTCCTGGACCCCTACGCCGGGCTCCACCGGCCGAAGGACTACGAGCGCATCGGCTCCCAGTGGTTCGCCGACACCTTCGGCGTCCCCAGGAAGGAGGCGGTCAGCGCCATCCGGGCGGCCTACCAGGCATACGACCGCTACAAAGAGGACGTTCACCGCACCGGCCAGCAATACATCGACCAGGCCCGGGCCCAGGGCCTGCCCATCATCGTGCTGGCGGGCCGTCCCTACCACATCGACCCGGAGATCGACCACGGCATCAACGACCTGATCGGCTCTTTCGGCTTCGTGGTGGTCAGCGAGGACGCAGTGGCCTTCCACGAGGAGTACGCCCCCCGAAAGGTGCTCAACCAGTGGACCTTCCAGGCCCGGATGTACAACGCCGCCAGGTACGTCTGCTCCCAGCCCGACATGGAGCTGGTGCAGCTGGTGAGCTTCGGCTGCGGCACCGACGCCATCACCGGGGACGAGATGCGCTCCATCCTGGAGGCGGGCGGCAAGCTCTATACCCAGCTGAAGATCGACGATATCAGCAACCTGGGTGCGGTGAAGATCCGGATCCGGAGCCTGATGGCGGCCATGGAAGAGCGCAAGCGCAGGAAGGGGACGGCCTGATGGATCTGAATGCGTTCTTCCGCGCCGTCTGGGATCAGGACGCCGCAGCGCTGGCCGGCTTTTTCGCCCCCGGCGCCTATGTGAACTGGCACTGCACCAACGAGCGGTTCACCGTCGGGGAATTCATCCAGGCCAACTGCGAGTATCCCGGCCGGTGGGACGGCGAGATCCAGCGGGTGGAAACTCTGGGCGATCTGAGCATCGTTGCGGCCCGCGTGTTCGCGAGGGATCGGAGCTGCTCGTTCCACGCGGTCTCATTCATCCGGGTGCGGGAGGGGAAGATCGTCTCCATCGATGAATACTGGGGCGACGACGGCCCCGCCCCCCAGTGGCGGCTGGACAAAGGGATCGGCACACCCATCACGGGGAAAGGAGCTTGAACCATGGCAAAATTAGAATACGACAAGGACGGGCGGCTCCTCTTCACCCGCGAGATGAGGGAGGAATATACCATCCTCATGCCCCAGATGCTCCCCGTCCACTTCGGCATGTTCCAGCAGCTGCTCATTTTGGAGGGCTACAAGGTGGATATGCTCACCACCAACCACCGGGGCATCGTGGACGAGGGGCTGAAATATGTCCACAACGACACCTGCTACCCCGCCCTGCTGGTCATCGGCCAGCTCATCGACGCCATCAAAAACGGCGGCTACGACCCCCACAAGGTGGCCCTGTTCATCACCCAGACCGGGGGCGGCTGCCGGGCGTCCAACTACATCCATCTGCTGCGCAAGGCGCTGGAGAAGGCGGGGCTGGAGTTCGTCCCCGTCATCTCGGTGAACCTGTCCGGGCTGGAGAAGAACCCCGGCTTCTCCCTCACCCTGCCCCTGGTGCGCAAGCTCATCTACGCCATGCTGTACGGCGATCTGCTGGTGAACGCCGCCAACCAAGTCCGGCCCTATGAGCTCACCTCCGGCGACACCGACCGGATGCTGGACCGCTGGCAGAAGGTCCTCACCCAAGAGTTCCAGGCGGGCCGGGGCATGAGCCGCAGGCAGATGCGCAGGAATTTCGACGCCATCCTGGCGGATTTCGAGACCGTCCCCGTCTCCCGGGAGGAGAAGGTCCGGGTAGGCGTGGTGGGCGAGATCTACGTGAAGTTCTCCCCCCTGGGCAACAACAATTTGGAGGATTTCCTGCTCTCCGAGGGGGCGGAGCCGGTGGTCCCCGGCCTCACTGACTTCATCATCTTCAAGATCTTCAACCGGGAGGTGGACGTGGATATCTACGGCGGGCCGTGGGCCAAAAAGAAGCTCTGTCAGATCTTCAAGGGCTATATCGAGGCGTGCCAGAGGGATATGATCGCCGCTTTGAACAAGACCCGGTTCCACGCCCCGGGCACCTTCGAGAGCATGCACAAGCTGGTGCAGGGCTACCTGGGTGACGGCAACAAGATGGGCGAGGGCTGGCTGCTCACCGGCGAGATGCTGGAGCTCATCCACACCGGGGTGCCCAACATCGTGTGCACCCAGCCCTTCGGCTGCCTGCCCAACCACATCGTGGGCAAGGGCATGATTCGCAAGCTGAAGGACGACTACCCCGACTCCAACGTGGTGGCCATCGACTACGACCCCGGAGCCACCAAGATCAACCAGGAGAACCGGATCAAGCTGATGCTGGCCAACGCCAAGGCCCTGGCCAAGCAGGCGGCGGAAAAGGAGCCCGCGGGCGCGGGCGTGTAAAGGAGGGACGCTGTCATGAAATTAGCGGAGGCATTGCAGGAGCGGGCGGATCTGGACCGCCGCGTCCAGCAGCTCCAGCAGCGGCTGGAGAACAACGCCATGGTCCAGGAGGGGGAGTCGCCCGCCGAGGACCCCGCCGAGCTGCTGGCCGAGCTGGACGGCTGCGTCGGCGCGCTGGAGCAGATCGTTGCCCGGATCAACCTGACCAACTGCCGCACCGCAGTGGAGGGCAAGAGCCTCACCCAGCTGCTGGCCCGGCGGGACGTGCTGAAGTTGAAGCTCAGCGCCTATCGGGACTTGGCCTACAATGCCAGCCAGCTGGGGCGGCGGGCCACTCGCACTGAGATCAAGCTGTTCAGCGCCGTGAACGTCAAAGACCTGCAAAAGCAGGTGGATACACTGGCCCGGGAGCTGCGCCTGCTGGACAATTCCATCCAGGCGGCAAATTGGGCCACCGAGCTGGATTAGGCCCACGTCAGTGGCATATCAGGCTCCTTTTATCGAAACCAAAGGAGCCGGTAGCTTTTGGGGCGAGCGCATCTCTCCCGGCTGAGAATGAGCCGGACTGTGGCAGCGCCATCGGGCTGGTGTGCGGGGGTTCAAATCCTCCACGTTACTGTTACGCCCAAACCGCGCACAAATGTATCGTGACGGAGTACAGCTCCATTTACAATGTACCACCAATGTGCTGACCGATAGCGAGGGCGGGCATGGGGAATTGCCGCTGACAACAAAAGGCCGTCCGGCTGGGCGGCCTTTATATTTGGGAGGTTTTTATGGAACAACTGCGATTTGTGGACGCCTGCACCGAGGAACACTTCCGGGCCATGTCCCTCATCCACGCCCTGGGCTGGCGGGACACCTATGTGGACGCGGTGCCCGCCGACTACATGGCGTCGGAGATCACCGACGGCCGCTGGGTGGAGGTGTTCCGGGCCAACTACGAGACCCAAAACGGCGTCCACGGCCTGCTCCTCTACCGGGGAGACGAGCCGGTGTCCTGCCTCAACTACTGCAAAGCCCGGACGGTGAACTACAACCCCGGCGACATCTGCACCTTCGACAACGCCGCCTATGCCAACTGGGGGGAGATCGCCTCCTTTTACACCCACCCGGCCCAGCGGGGCCGGGGCTACGGCGGGCTGCTGTTCGACGAGGCCTGCCGCCGGATGAAGAAGGCGGGGTTTGCCAACGCCTTCGTGTTCGTCCTGCGGGAGAACGAGAAGGCCCGGCGGTTCTATGCCGCCCACGGCTTCGCCTGGGACGGCACCCACGCCGACATCCCCTTCCCCCACAACACCGTCTGCGTGGACCTGCGGTATGTGAAGCAGCTATAAGGCCGCCCGCGCAGATCCGCTGTATGTGAAACAGCTGGAAAAAAGCAGAGACCGCCGGAAATTTTTCGTTTCCGGCGGTCTTTATTGTCCATTTCCCCCTTCCCCGCATACACTGGGGCAAGGGGGGGATCGTGTGCCATGCCGTAATTTCAACCATTCTCAGGCTCAGGGCGGCGATTTGGTGGCCGTGGCGGCGGCCCTGGCCATCTGGATCGGCCAGGGCAAGACCGCGGACGAGCTGGCCATCCTGGCCTCCCTGTTCGACCTGATGCGCAGCAACCTGGCCCTGATGGCGCTGAACACTGTCAGCGACGACATCCAGCCCGGGCAGCAGCGGACCCCCGCCCAGGCCGAGGCCAGGGCCGAGTTTTACGACTCCCTCATCGGCCCGACGCCCGATCTCTTTGGATGAGCAGCTTCACCGCCTCGATGCCCACCCGGATGGCGGACTCGGTGTCCTCGTCCCGGGTCTGGTCCAGCCCGGCGGCGTTGCGCTCCTGGTTCCAGATGACGTGGAAGGCCGACCCGCACCGCACGCCCCGGTGGGCCGCCACGGTGAACAGCGCCGCGCTCTCCATCTCGGAGGCCAGCACCCCCAGCCGCTTCCACGCCTCCCACTTCTGCTCCAGCTCGCAGCACACCGGCATGGCCTGGGGCGCGTGCTGGCCGTAGAAGGAGTCCTTGCACTGGACCACCCCGGCGTGCCATCGGCGGCCCGACGCCTTGGCCGCGTCCACCAGGGCGGTGAGCACCTCCAGATCCGCCACGGCGGGAAACTCGATGGGGGCGTACTCCCGGCTGGTCCCCTCCATGCGCACCGCGCCGGTGGCGATCACGATGTCGCCGCTGGTGACCTCCAGCTTGATGCCGCCGCAGGTGCCCACCCGGACGAAGGTGTCCGCCCCGATGTTGGCCAGCTCCTCCATGGCGATGGAGGCGGACGGCCCGCCGATGCCGGTGGAGGTGACGCTCACCCGCTCCCCCAGCAGCGTGCCCGTGTAGGTGACATATTCCCGGTTGGTCATCACATGGACGGGATCGTCGAAGTACCGGGCGATCTTCTCGCACCGCCCCGGGTCGCCGGGGAGCAGACAGTACCGCCCCACGTCGCCCTGCTTGCAGTTGATATGGAATTGCCGTTCAGACCCGATCATGGCCGCACCTCATTTCTTTCGATCTGCCTCCATGATAGCACAGTTTTTCCCCCAGCGCAAGAAGGACCCGTCCGCCCTACCCCGCGCCGGCCGACGCACCGTCCAGCAGTGGGGCCACCCCCCAGGCGATGGGCTCCGCGCCCCGGACCAGGGGGCCGTGGTACTCGTAGACGCAGTAAGAGGTCTCCATCCAGGTCCACGCACCCTGGACCGCCTTCCGGCCCTGATAGTCGCCCACCGTCTCGCCGGGGCCCAGGCACCACAGCCCGCCGGCCACGGTGCCGAACAGCATGGCGCTGGCCAGGCACAGCCCGGACAGGACCACAACGGCCTTGCCCGCCGCCTTGTGCCGCTCCGGGAGCCAGCGCCTGCCGTAGGCCACCGTCAGCGTCCCGGTGGTCAGGCCCACCACCCACAGCGCCCCGCTCATGGCCTCCTGGATCCAGGTCCGCCAGGCCAGACCGTATTGGTCCAGCGCCCACGCCCCGCCCAGCAGCACCGCCGCCAGCCCCAGCAGGACAAAAAACAGGGCGAACAGCCCTCGCCTCCGCCGGGGCTCCAGCTTATCCAGGGTGGCCACGCACACCGCCGCCAGCACCAGCAGCGGGAGCACCAGGAACAC
Organism: uncultured Oscillospiraceae bacterium; assembly: GCA_910588495.1. Taxonomy (GTDB): domain Bacteria; phylum Bacillota; class Clostridia; order Oscillospirales; family Oscillospiraceae; genus Enterenecus. Next base: position 18,605 of record CAJUPU010000025.1, read on the forward strand.
CACCAGGATCTGGGTCCCCGACGGGGCCCAAAAGCCTCCGCCCTCCGTCACCTCGGGCACCCCCTCCGGCCACCGGGTGTCCGCGGTGAGGACCAGCCCGTCCGCCCTGTCCCGGGCGGTGACATACCACCGTTCCCCTGACTGCGGGGCCTTCTGGATGGTGAGCCGGGCCAGCTCCCCCTCCTCGATATCGTACACGGGCTTGTCGTACACATACACCGTCACCGGGTACTCCCCTATCTCGAAGCCGAAGCTCTCCCCCCGGCGCAAGGGGCTGCTGTCGGCGTTCTGGGTCCCCCCGTTCCCGCCCTGGAAGTCCACCGCCACCGTCACGATCGCCGCGTCCGAGTCGTTGACGAACACCAAGTCGGCCTGCGCCCCATTTTCCTGTCCGCAGCCGGGCAGGGCCCAGAACACGCCTAAAATCATCAGGCAGAGGGTCAAAAAGCGTTTCATCGCACATTCTCCTTTCAAATTTGGCCGCAAAAAACCGCCCCCATGGCCGGAGGCGGTCACGCGGTCTGTGTTTCGTTCACTTGTCAATCCTCCCCACCGGGGACATACTCCAGAATGTCCCCCGGCTGGCAGTCCAGCGCCTTGCAGATGGCCTCCAGGGTGGAGAAGCGCACCGCTTTGGCCTTGTTGTTCTTCAAAATAGACAGGTTGGCCATGGTCACGTCCACCCGCTGGGACAGCTCCCCCAGGGACATCTTCCGCTTGGCCATCATCACGTCCAGGTTGACTATGATCCCCATGCGCCGCCCCCTATATGGTCAGGTCGTTTTCCGCCTTCAGCTCGGCGGCCTGCCGGAACAGGGCGGACATGACCATGCACAGCAGCCCCGCCATCAGGAAGATGGGGACGAACAGGGCGTTGTAGGTGAGCAGGGGCGCGACGCTCTGATAGTAGGCCAGCCCCCAGATCAGCCGCGCAAGCGCCGCCCCGGAGATCAGAAAGCAGCAAATTGCCGCCCGCTTCATGCTTTTCGCGTTGTCCATGGCAAAGGGATCGCCCTTCAGGATCGTATCCAGCACCCGTTTGGCCTGCCAGAGGATGGCGGCGGTGCACACCCCGCAGGACAGCAAAAATAAAGACAGCACCAGCCAGTACTGGTTCTCCCCTGCAGCGGCCATCATCCAGATGACGGGGTTCCAACTGTGAATGGTGAAGCTCAGCCAAAACCCCACGCTCTCCCCGGTCAGCAACCGCTCCATGGTCTGCCCGTCCCAGTGGTTTTCTGTGAACATGGCCGCCAGAGTGGGCACAAAAAACAGCACGATAATATTACAGATGAACACGATCATGACCATGACCCGCAGCACCCGGGCCAGCCTCTGCACGGAAGTTTGTTCCATTTTGACCACCTCTTGTCCATGAGGATACCACTGTCCATATCGTTTGTCAAGTATTATTTATCGTTTTTCAATAAATTTCGGTGACGCAAAGGAGCCCTCCGCCAGCGCGGAGGGCTCCTAATCTCAAGCGTCCCAGGGGTCGAATTCGTACACGCCGGGGACCGCGGGCAGCTCCCGGACGGCCGGCCGTTTCGCCCCCGGCCGGAACAGGGCCTTGATCCCCCTCCGGTCCAGGATGGGGAGGACGGCGGCCAGCACCAGCAGGACCAGGAAAAAGGTCAGCACCGCCGCCACGTCTCGCTCCGGCAAAAGGTCTGCCGTCTGCCCGATGGCGTTGAAGGCCATGTGGCCCAGGATGGACGGCCAGATGGAGCCCGCCCGCAGGTCCAGAAAGCCGAAAAACACCCCCAGGGGAAAGGTGTAGCCAAACCACACCGGGTCTCCGTGGCAGGCCCCGAAGATGGCGGCGGACAGCAGCACCGCCAGCCAGCCCGGCATGGCCTGACTCAGCCGGGTCATGATGAGGCCCCGGAAAACGACCTCCTCCACGATGGGCGCCGCCGCCACCACGGCCAGGATCCCCACCACGCCGCCGGAGGTGATGCCGGAGGACGCCTGCTGATAGTCCTCCAGCCACGACTGGGGCAGCACCATCAGCACCGCGGTCACCGCCAGATACAGCGCCGGAGCCAGGGCCGCCCCCGTCCACAGCGTGGGGGCCTCCACCCGCCGCAGCCACAGCGCCTCGCTGAACCGCTTCCGGCGGATGAGATAGAACGCCATCACGATGAACAGGGTGAGCGTATAGGCCACCAGGGCAAAGGCCATGGACTGCTCCGACAGCATCCGGGCAAGGGCCTCCTGATCCACAGTGCCCCCATTCACGGCCGCCCGGAGGACGGCGGCAGCGCTCACCGGCAGCACCACCAGCACCTGGGCCCCTAAAAACAGGGCGAGACAGCACAGGGCCTTCAAAAAAGCCAGCAGGAGCTGGGCGATTCGCTCCCCCGCGCCGGGCTTCACAGCGCGATCCCTCCCAGCACCTTGCCGATGGAGTCGTGGATCACCAGGTCGGCCTGGCCGTCATAGGGGGTGGGGTCCCGGTTGATCAGCACCAGCTTATTCCCCCGGTAATAGTTCACCAGCCCCGCCGCCGGATACACCACCAGCGAGGTGCCGCCCACGATCAGCACATCTGCCTTGGCGATGGCCCGCACCGCCCCCTCCACCGTGTCCTGGTCCAGCCCCTCCTCATAGAGCACCACGTCGGGCTTCACCAGGCCGCCGCACACCGGGCACAGGGGCAGGTCCTCCCCCTTCTGGATCGAGTCCACGCCGCAGAAGGTCCGGCACCTGGTGCAGTAGTTGCGGTGGACCGAGCCGTGGAGCTCGTACACCGTCCGGCTCCCCGCCAGCTGGTGGAGGCCGTCGATGTTCTGGGTGACCACCGCCTTCAGCTTGCCCGCCCGCTCCAGCTCCGCCAGCTTCAGATGGGCCGCGTTGGGCTTGGCGTCCAGGCAGAGCATCTTGTCCCGGTAGAAGCGGTAAAACTCCCTGGTGTGCTGAGTGAAATAGGTATGGCTCAAAATGGTCTCCGGCGGCTGGTCGTACTTCTGGTTATACAGGCCGTCCACGCTGCGAAAATCCGGGATGCCGCTCTCGGTGGACACCCCCGCCCCGCCGAAAAAGACGATATCGTCACTATCCTGGATCCATTTCTGCAATCGTTCCTGAGGAGTCATGTTTCTCCCCTCCTTTGCCCCAATTATAGCAAAGTCCCCCTTGCCACGCAAGGGGGACTTCTCTTAATCCCTCATCAGCAGGTACAAGACCGCCTTCTGGGCGTGGAGGCGGTTCTCCGCCTCCTCGAAGATCTCGTCGGCGTGAGCCTCAAAAACCTCGGCACTGATCTCCTCCCCCTTGTGGGCGGGGAGGCAGTGCTGGACCATGCAGCCGGGATGGGTCAGCTCCATGAGCTTCTGGTCCACACAGTAGCCCGTAAAGGCTTTTGCCCTGACGGCCCGCTCCTCCTCCTGGCCCATGGACGCCCACACGTCGGTGATCACCACGTCGGCGTCCGCCACCGCCTGGGCGGGCGAGCGGACCAGCTCGAACCGGTTTCCTTCCGCCGTCTTGGCGAAGTCCAGCACCACCGGGTCCGGGTCGTAGCCCTCCGGGCAGGCCACGGACACGTCCATGCCGCACTTCAGCCCGCCCACGATCAGGGAGTTGGCCATGTTGTTCCCGTCTCCGATGAAGGCCAGCTTCAGCCCCTCCAGCCGGGTCATCCTCTCCCGGATGGTCATCAGGTCGGCCAGCACCTGGCAGGGGTGGGCGAAATCGGTGAGGCCGTTGATCACGGGGATGGACGCCTTTTTCGCCAGCTCCTCCACCTCCGTCTGGGCGAAGGTGCGGATCATGATGCCGTCGCAGTACCGGGCCAGCACCCGGGCGGTGTCCTCCACCGGCTCCCCCCGGCCGATCTGGCTCTCATGACTGGACAGGAACAGGGCGTGGCCCCCCAGCTGGTACATGCCCACCTCGAAGGACACCCGGGTCCGGGTGGAATTCTTCTCGAAGATCATGGCCAGGGTCTTGCCCTTCAGATGGTCGTGGGGGATATGGTGCTTCTGGCTGAATTTCATCTGGTCCGCCGTGTCCAGGATCTCGTGGATGTCCTCCCGGGTCAAGTCCAGCAGCTTCAATAGATCTTTTTTCATGGGGATCTCCTCCGCTCAAAAAAGCGTATTTTTTAGGATGGCCAGCCCCTTGTCCATCTCCTCCTTGGAGATGGTCAGCGGCGGCAGGAACCGCAGCCCCGCCCCCGCGGTGAGGGAGAGCAGCCCCGCCTGGTTCAGCCTGGCGCACAGCTCCTTGTTGGAGGCGCCGTCCTTCACCTCTACCCCGATCATCAGCCCCATGCCCCGGGTCCCGCCCAGGCAGGGCAGATCCATGGCCTCGATGGCCTCCCGCAGATACCGGCCCTTCTCCTTCACCCGGCCGATGGCCTCCTCGTCCAGGATATCCAGCACCGCGCAGGCCGCGGCGGCGGACACCGGGTTGCCGCCAAAGGTGGAGGCGTGGTCGCCGGGGCCAAACACCTTCCGGCACCGCTCGTTCACCAGGATGCCGCCCATGGGCAGGCCCCCGGCGATCCCCTTGGCGAAGGAGACGGCGTCGGGCTGGACGCCGTACTGCTGGAAGCAGAACAGGGAGCCGGTGCGGCCGATGCCGGTCTGCACCTCGTCCACCAGGAACAGCCAGTCCCGGTCCTGGCACAGCTGGACCAGCCCATGGACGAAGTCCGGGTCCAGGGGCAGCACGCCCCCCTCCCCCTGGACCAGCTCCACCAGCACGGCGCACACGTCGTGGCCCGCCGCCTGCTTCACGCTGTCCAGATCGGGGTCCGCCCGGCGGAAGCCCTCGGTGAAGGGGAAGAAATACTTATGGAACACGTCCTGCCCCGTGGCGGCCAGGGTGGTGATGGTCCGCCCGTGGAAGGAGCGGTTCAAGGTGATGATGGTGCCCCGGCCTTCGCCGTACTTCTCCCAGGACCACTTCCGGGCCAGCTTGATCAGTCCCTCGTTGGCCTCCGCGCCGGAGTTGCCGAAAAAGGCCGCCGCCATGCCGGACCGGGTGCACAGCGCCTTTGCCAGCTTCACATAGGGCTCGGAGTAGTACAGGTTGGAGATGTGGCCCAATCTGCCGGCCTGCTCCGTGACGGCCTCCACCCATTTAGGGTCGGCGGTGCCCACCGACAGCACGCCGATGCCGGAGGCGAAGTCGATGTATTCCCTGCCGTCCAGGCCGTACAAAACGGCCCCCTGGCCGTGGTGGATGGCGATCGGGCCGCGGCCATAGCTCTGGATCACATATTGGCGGTCCAGCTCTCTCAGTTCCTCAAAGGTCATGTGAATGTTCTCCCCTTTACACCGTTATCATCGTGCCCACCCCAGCATCGCTCAGCAGCTCGATGAGGATGGAGTGGGGGATGCGGCCGTCCAGGATCACGGTGGAGCGCACGCCGGAGCGCACCGCCTCCACGGCGCAGTCGATCTTGGGGATCATGCCGCCCCGGATAACGCCGTCCTTCACCAGCCCCGGCACCTCGGAGGCCCGGGCGTGGGGGATGAGGGTGGCCTCGTCCTCCGGATCGGTGAGCAGCCCCCGCACATCGGTGAGCAGCAGCAGCTTCTCCGCCCCCATGGCGATGGCCAGCTTGGCGGCGGCGGTGTCGGCGTTCACGTTGTAGGCGGTGGGGCCGTCGGTGCCCCTGGCCACGGTGGACACCACGGGGATATAGCCGCCCCGCAGCGCGTCCTCCACCACGTCGGGGACCACCTTCTGGATGGAGCCCACCAGGCCGTACCGCTCGGCCAGCCGGACGGCCTGGAACAGGTCGGCGTCCATGCCGCACAGGCCGATGGCCCGCCCCCCCTGGCCGTTGATCAGGGCGGCCAGGTCCTTGTTCACCTTGCCGCACAGCACCTGCTGGACCACTTCCATGGTCTCCTCATCGGTGTAGCGCAGGCCGTCCACAAACCTGGACTCGTGGCCCAGGCGGCGCAGCTGCTCGCTGATCTCCGGCCCGCCGCCGTGGACCACCACCACCCGGACCCCCACCAGGGAGAGGAGGATCAGGTCGGAGATCACCGCCTGGCGCAGCTCCTCCGAGATCATGGCGTTGCCGCCGTATTTCACCACAACAGTCTTGCCGTTATATTTTTGGATATAGGGCATGGCCTCGGCCAGCACCTGGGCCCGGTCGATGAGAGAGGACATGGATAGCGCCACCTTTCAAGTTCTATAGTCTCCGTTGATCTTGACGTAGTCGTAGGTCAGATCGCAGCCCCAGCAGGTGGCCTCATGGCTCCCCTCGTTGAGGGCCACGTCGACGATCACCTCGTCCTGGGTGAGGATCTTCTTGGCCAGCTCCTCGTCGAAGTCCAGGCCGGTGCCCTTCTCGCACACCAGGATGCTGCCTTGGATGGAGGAGAAGCCGATGTCCACATACTCCGGGCGGAAGGGGGCCTTGGAATAGCCCATGGCGCACAGCACCCGGCCCCAGTTGGCGTCCGCGCCGAACAGCGCCGCCTTCACCAGGGAGGAGCCCACCACCGCCTTGGCCAGCCGCTCGGCGCTCTCCTCGCTGCGGGCGGAGCGGACGGTGCAGGTCACCAGCCGGGACGCCCCCTCGCCGTCGGCGGCGATGGCGCGGGCCATGGTCTGGCACACCTGGTGGAGGGCCTTGTGGAACAGGGTGTAGTCGTCGTCCTTCCACTCGATCTGCTCGTTGCCCGCCATGCCGTTGGCCAGCACCACGCACATGTCGTTGGTGGAGGTGTCGCCGTCCACCGTCACCCGGTTGAAGGTGCGGGGGACGATGTCGTGGAGGGCGTCCTGGAGCACGTCCGGGGTGATGGCACAGTCGGTGGTGATGAAACACAGCATGGTGCCCATGTTGGGGTGGATCATGCCGGAGCCCTTGGCGATGGCCCCCACGGTGACGGTCTTGCCGCCGATGGTCACGGCCACGGCGGTCTCCTTTTTCACCGTGTCGGTGGTCATGACCGCCCGGGCGGCGGCGTCGGAGCCGTTGTCGTTCAAGGCGGACACCACGGCGGGCATCCCCTTCTCGATGGCGGAGATGTTCAGCTCCTGGCCGATGACACCGGTGGAGGCCACCACGAAGTCGGTCTTTTTCAGCCCGGTGGCCTGGGCCGCCAGGGCGCACATCTCCTCGGCGTGCTCGTGGCTCATGGGGGCGCAGGCGTTGGCGTTGCCGCTGTTGGCCACGATCCCCCGGCATACCCCGTCCTCCAGATGGCCCATGGTGACATAGATCGGGGCGGCCTTCACCCGGTTCAGGGTGTAGACGGCGGCGGCGGCGCACTCCCGCTCCGACAGGATCATGGCCAGGTCGTTCTTGTCCGGGCTGCTCCCCGCCTTCACGCCGCAGTGTACCCCGGCGGCGGCAAAGCCCTTGGCGGCGCACACGCCGCCCGCTATCTCTTTCAGCATTTCCATTTACCCCTTTTGGTTGTTCACCCTTTTTCCCAAAAGAAAAAGGATCGAAAAGAACGTTTGAAGAAAAACTGCGTGTTTCCTTTTTTACAGATTCAGGCCCTTGGTCTCCTCGAAGCCCAGCATCAGGTTCATGTTCTGAACCGCCGCGCCGGAGGCCCCCTTTCCCAGGTTGTCCAACCGGGCCGTGAGCATCAGCTGCTCCTCATTGCCGTTGACAAAGATCTGCAGGACATCCTTCCCCGCCAGGTTGTTGGAGCCGATGAAGCCGCAGGCCGGCGCGTCGGCGGGCCGCAGCTGCACGATGGGGCTTCCGGCATAGTAGCCCTCATACAGCTCCCGAAGGGCGGCGACGGTCCCCACGCCCTTCAGCTGACCGGCAAACAAGGGGACGGTCACCGTCATGCCCTGGGGGAAGTCACAGATCATGGGCATGAAGACGGGCTTTCGCGTCAGGCCGCTCACCGCCGTCATCTCCGGGATGTGCTTATGGGCCAGCGTCACGGCGTAATGCCGGGGGGAGTCCAGCTCCCCCTCCCGGTCCGGGTCCTCATACTGGGCGATGGCCTTCTTTCCTGCCCCGGTGTAGCCGGACAGGGCGTGACAGGTCACATACGCATCCTGGGCCAGCGCCCCCATCTCCACCAGCGGCCGGGTCAGGGACAGAAAGCCGGTGGCGTAACAGCCCGGATTGGCCACCCGCCCGGCGGCCGCGATCTTCTCCCGCTGCCCATGGAGCTCCGGGAAACCGTACACCCAGCCCTGGGCCGTGCGGTGGGCGGTGGAGCAGTCGATCACCTGGGTGTCGCCGTCGATCATGGCCACCGCCTCCCGGGCGGCGGCGTCCGGCAGGCAGAGGAACACCAGATCGGCGGCGTTGAGCAGTTTTTTCCGCTCTGCCGCGTCCTTGCGCCTGTCCTCGTCGATCAGCAGCAGCTCGATGTCGTCCCGCGCCCCCAGCCTCTCATAGATCTGCAGGCCGGTGGTGCCCTCCTTGCCGTCGATATAGATCTTTGGTTTGGTCATATCCTCACGTCCTATGCCGCAGTCACGGCGCGAATTCGTACAGCCCCATGGTCTCCCGGTCCCGGTACTCGTGCTTCTCGTAGTAGCCGATGAGGTTTCCGTCCCCGTCCCGGAGGGCCACCATGTATACGTCTTTGTTCTCCTTGTCGTTGCGGGAGGTGTAGATCAGGTCGTGGGTTCGGTCCGCCTGGAACCATTCCACCACCCGCTCGATCGTCTCGTTGGCCTTGGGCGGATGGCAGTTCAACAAGCTCGTGCCCACCAGCGCCATGCCGCCGCTTTTGGCGTACCGCGCCCCCGCCGCCGAGTTCATGTAGAGGATGGTGTGGTCCAGGCCGCACAGCACCACCGGGGCGCGGTCCTGGTCCAGCACGCTCTTGAAATAGGGAAAGAGGTCCATGTCACCCCTCCGCCTTCCGCTGGGCCACGAACGCCTCGATCAGCGCGATCTGCTGCTTCACGCTGTCCTCCGACGGCCCGCCGTACACCTTGCGCTCGTTGACGCAGGTCTTGAGCTGGAGGGCGTCGTACACGCTCTCGTCAAAGAGCCCGGAGATGGCCCGGAAGTCCTTCAAGGGCAGGGTGTCCAGGCTCTCCCCCGTCCGGATGCACATGTGGACCAGACGGCCCACGATCATGTACGCCTCCCGGAAGGGCATCCCCTTCTTCACCAGGTAGTCGGCGCAGTCGGTGGCGTTGATGAAGCCCACCGACGCCGCCCGGGCCATGTTCTTGTCCTTCACCGTCAGGGTGTCCAGCATGGCGGCGAACACGGGGACGCACAGCTCCACGGTGTCGATGGCGTCGAACACCGGCTCCTTGTCCTCCTGCATGTCCTTGTTATAGGCCAGGGGCAGACCCTTCATCACAGTGAGCAGGGTGATGAGGGAGCCGTACACCCGTCCGGTCTTGCCCCGGACCAGCTCGGCCACGTCGGGGTTCTTCTTCTGGGGCATGATGGAAGAGCCGGTGGAGTAGGCGTCGTCCAGCTCCACGAACTTGAACTCCCAGGAGCACCACAGGATGATCTCCTCGGAGAACCGGGAGAGGTGCATCATCAGAATGGACAGCGCGGACAGCAGCTCGATGGCGTAATCCCGGTCGGACACCGAGTCCATGGAGTTGTCGGTGGGCTTGGCAAAGCCCAGGGCGGCGGCGGTCTGGAACCGGTCCACCGGGTAGGTGGAGGTGGCCAGGGCCCCGGAGCCCAGGGGGCACTCGTCCATCCGCTCCAAGCAGTCCTCCAGCCGGGTCACGTCCCGCTTGAGCATGTTGGCATAGGCCATCATGTAGTGGCCGAAGGTGGTGGGCTGGGCCCGCTGGAGGTGGGTGTAGCCCGGCATGACGGTGGATAGATTGGCTTTGGCCTTCTTCACCAGCACCTTCTCCAGGTCCAGCACCAGGCCGATGATGTGGGGGATCTCCTCCTTCACGTACAGCCGGAAGTCGGTGGCCACCTGGTCGTTGCGGGACCGGGCGGTGTGCAGCCGCTTGCCCGTCTGGCCGATGCGCTGGGTCAGCAGGGCCTCGATGTTCATGTGGATGTCCTCGTTGTCCAAAGAGAACTCCACCCGGTCCCCCTCGATGTCCGCCAGGATGGCCTGGAGGCCCTCCACGATCTTGTCCGCCTCGTGCTCCTCGATGACCCCGGTCTTGCCCAGCATGGCCGCGTGGGCCATGGAGCCCCGGATGTCCTGCTCGTACAGCCGGGCGTCAAAGCCGATGGACGAGTTGAAGTCGTTGACCAGGGTGTCGGTCTCCTTCTGGAAACGGCCCGCCCAGAGTTTCATACTGATCGCTCCTTAACGGATAAAATTTGTTCTCTGCGCCGGCTCCCGCTCCGGGAGGCCGTAGGCGTCTTTGCCCAGCTGGATGCTCTTCATCAGGAAGGTCATGTTCCGGGCCAGGGTGCGCATGGTCTGGAGGCCCTCCGCGTCCCCCACCGCCTCGCCGGGCAGCCGCCCGTGGACGCTGTTCCAGTACTGGCTGGAGGCCACCGGCATTCCGGAGATGGTGAAGAACTTGTTCAGCTCGTCGAAGGTGGCGGACAGGCCGCCCCGGCGGGCGGCCACGACTGCCGCCCCCACCTTCATCCGCTTGTCGAAGGGGGTGCTGTAAAACAGCCGGGTGAGGAAGGCCACCAGGGTGGCGTTGGCGGAGGCGTAGTACACCGGACTGCCCACCACCAGGCCGTCGCAGGCCTCGAACTTGGGGGCGGCCTGGTTCACCGCGTCGTCAAAGACGCAGCGGCCCTTCTCCGCGCACTGGCCGCAGCCGATACAGCCCCGGATCACCTGGTTGCCCACGTGGATCAGCTCGGTCTCCACGCCTTCCTGGGCGAAGATCTTTTCCATTTCCCCCAGGGCTGCGGCGGTGTTCCCGCCGGCCTTGGGGCTGCCGTTGATCATCAATACCTTCATAACTGTCTCCTTGTCCTTATCACACCCCGCCTGTTCGCGGCGCGCGGCTTCGCTTCGTTCCACCCGCGCCGCTCACGTCGGCCCGGACGCTCACAATTTACCTTGTTCTCTCAGCGCCTGGACCTTGTCGGGCAGGCCCCACAGGTTGATGAACCCGGTGGCGTCGTCCTGATTGTAGTCGCTCTCCTCGAAGGTCACCAGGTTCTCGGAGTACAGCGTCTCGGGGGAGGTGACGGAGGCGGTGATCATATTGCCCTTGTAGAGCTTCAGCTTCACGGTGCCGGTGACGTGCTTCTGGGTATCCACCGCGAAGGCCTGGAGGGCCTCCCGCAGGGGGGTGAACCACTTGCCGTTGTATACCAGGTCGGCGAAATCCACCGCCAGCTTGGACTTCATATGCTTGGTGTCCTTGTCCACGCAGATCATCTCCAGCACCTCATGGGCCCGGTAGAGGATCGCGCCCCCCGGGGTCTCGTACACGCCCCGGTCCTTCATGCCCACCAGCCGGTTCTCCACGATGTCCAGCAGGCCGATGCCGTTGTCCCCGCCCAGCTTGTTCAGCTTGCGGATGATGTCGGACGCCTTCATCCTCTCCCCGTCCACGGCCACCGGCCAGCCCTTCTCAAAGTCCAGGGTGACGTAGACAGGGGCGTCGGGGGCCTGGAAGGGGGACACGCTCATCTCCAAAAAGCCGGGCTTGTCGTACTGGGGCTCGTTGGCGGGGTCCTCCAGGTCCAGCCCTTCGTGGCTGAGGTGCCACAGGTTCTTGTCCTTGGAGTAGTTGGTCTCCCGGGAGATCTTCAAGGGCACGTTGTGGGCCTCGGCGTAGTCGATCTCCTCGTCCCGGCCCTTGATGGACCACTCCCGCCAGGGGGCGATGATCCGCATCTCCGGGGCGAAGCGCTTGATGGCCAGTTCGAAGCGGACCTGATCGTTGCCCTTGCCGGTGCAGCCGTGGCAGATGGCGTCGGCCCCCTCTTTTTTGGCGATCTCCACCAGGCGGCGGGCGATGACGGGCCGGGCAAAGGCGGTGCCCAGCAGGTAGTCCTCATACTTGGCCCCCATCATCATGGAGGGGACGATCACCTCGTCCACCATCACGTCGGTGAGGTCCTCGATGTACAGCTTGGACGCGCCGGTCTTGATGGCCTTCTCCTCCAGGCCGTCCAGCTCGTCCCCCTGGCCCACGTCGGCGGACACGGCGACGATCTCCGGGTCGTTGTAATTCTCCTTCAGCCAAGGGATGATGATGGATGTATCCAATCCGCCGGAATAGGCCAGCACTACTTTTTTCACGTCAGTCACGGTGATTCCCTCCGTTTTCCTTGAGTAACAGTCCGCTCTTGTGCGCTGTTTGTAAGAGTATACTACCCCGCTCCCCCGTTGGCAAGTGCTTTTTTGCATAGTTATCCGGTCCTCTCCCGGCTGTAACGGGTAATATTCCACATATCCGGATATTTATCCACATATGCACTGAATAGACGGCCCGTTTATTCAGCGCGGCCGCATGGCCCCAACAATTTCTACAATTCCTATTGACAAGGTATGCTTTTTACGGTATGATTTGGGCGAAATAAGAAGCTGTGCCAATGGCCGAAGTGTTCAGATCCGCGAGCCAGAATTGCCGCCGGCAAGGCGAAAGATCGCGGGAATACTTTGTGTATTTCAAGATCTTTCAACGCGGCCGGCGGCGATCTTGGCCGCAAAGATGGGTGCTGAGGCGATCGGTACAGCTTCAAAAAAACGGCCCCTTCCCGGGGCCTTTCAAGGAGATGTCACACGTCATGATATACGCGGACAACGCCGCGACCACCAAGACCAGCCCCCTGGCCCAAAGGGCCATGCTGGACGCCATGGAGCGGTCCTGGGGCAACCCCTCCAGCCTCCACTCCCCGGGGCAGCAGGCCAAGGAGGCCCTCCAGGCCGCCCGGGAGGCGGTGGCCCGGGCCATCGGCGCCCAGCCCCGGGAGATCTGCTTCACCTCCGGCGGCAGCGAGGCGGACAACCAGGCCATCGTCAGCGCCGCCAAGGTGGGGGCGAAGCGGGGCAAAAAGCACCTGATCACCACCGCCATCGAGCATCACGCCGTGCTGCACACCATGGACCAGCTGTCCAAGGAGGGCTTTGAGGTCACCCTCATCCCCGTGGACGAGAGCGGCGTCGTCAAGGTGTCCGACGTGGCCGCCGCCATCCGGGAGGACACCGCCCTGGTGTCCGTCATGTTCGCCAACAACGAGATCGGCACCATCCAGCCCATCGCGGAGATCGGGGCCCTGTGCCGGGAGCGGGGCGTCCCCTTCCACACCGACGCCGTCCAGGCGGTGGGCCATCTGCCCATCGACGTGAACGCCCAGAACATCGACATGCTGTCCCTGTCCGGCCATAAGTTCCACGGCCCCCGGGGGGTGGGCGCGCTGTACGTCCGCCGGGGCGCTCCCCTGCTCACCTTCATCCACGGCGGCGCCCAGGAGTCCGGCCGCCGGGCGGGCACGGAGGACCTCCCCGCCATCGTGGGCATGGCCGCCGCCCTGGAGGACGCCGTGGCCCACATGGAGCAGAACGGCGCCCACGCCATGAAGCTCCGGGACGCCCTCATCGACGGCCTGTCCAAGATCCCCCACTCCGCCCTCAACGGCGGCCGGGACAAGCGCCTCCCCGGCAACGTGAACTTCTGCTTCGAGGGCATCGAGGGCGAGTCCCTGCTGCTGCTGCTGGACGATAAGGGCATCGCGGCCTCCTCCGGGTCCGCCTGCACCTCCGGCTCTCTGGACCCCAGCCATGTGCTGCTGGCCATCGGCCGGCCCCACGAGGTGGCCCACGGCTCCCTGCGCCTCACCCTGGACCAGGAGAACACCATGGAGGACGTGAACGATATCATCAAGGCCACCACGGACGTGGTCAACTATCTTCGGGAGATGTCTCCCGTCTGGAAAGCTTTGCAGAGAGGAGAACGGCAATATGTTATACAGTGAAAAGGTGATGGACCACTTCCGCAACCCCCGGAACGTGGGCGAGATCGCGGACGCCGACGGCGTGGGCGAGGTGGGCAACGCCAAGTGCGGCGACATCATGAAGATGTACCTCAAGATCGAGGACGGCGTCATCGTGGACGTGAAATTCGAGACCTTCGGCTGCGGCAGCGCCATCGCCACCAGCTCCATGGCCACCGAGCTGATCAAGGGCAAGAAGGTGGAGGAGGCCCTGGCCCTCACCAACCAGGCGGTGGTGGAGGCGCTGGACGGCCTGCCCGCCCACAAGATCCACTGCTCCGTGCTGGCGGAGGAGGCGGTGCGCGCCGCCATCAAGGACTACTACGACAAGAACGGCATTGCCTACGAGCCCGAGCAGTTCTGCGACGGGGACTGCTCCTGCTGCCACGAGCACGACCATCAAGCCCCCGAGGAATGATCGTCTAGGTAAAGCCAAAGGTCCTTTCGGGACAAGCCATGACGGGCGTCCAAAACGAACGCCCGTCATCGCCGTGAAGATGTGCGGCCGATCGAGACGGCCCGGGATGGAAATGGACACCTCAAGCGCCAAATATTACCCTGTCAAATCCTTGACGATGGGTCTGAAAATGGGTTATGATACCAGTAAGGACCCAAAACCAGGAAATCTCACATCATATCAGGAGGTAGTTTCCAATGGCTGTCAATCGTTTCGTGCTCAACGGCATCTCCTACCACGGCAAAGGCGCGATCCAGGAGATCCCCGGCCTGGTCGCCGCCAAAGGCTTCAAGAAGGCGTTCATCGCCTCCGACCCCGACCTGGTGAAGTTCGGCATCACCAAGAAGGTCACCGACCTGCTGGACCAGAACGGCATGGCCTACCAGGTCTATGACCACATCAAGCCCAACCCCACCATCGAGAACGTCACCGAGGGCGTGGCTGCCTACAAGAAGTCCGGGGCGGACTACATGATCGCCATCGGCGGCGGCTCCTCCATGGACACCGGCAAGGCCATCGGCATCATCATCAACAACCCCGAGTTCGCCGACGTGCGCTCTCTGGAGGGCGTGGCTCCCACTAAGAACCGCACCGTGTACACCATCGCCGTCCCCACCACCGCCGGCACCGCCGCCGAGGCCACCATCAACTACGTCATCACCGACGTGGAGAAGAAGCGCAAGTTCGTGTGCGTGGACATCAACGACATCCCCGACATCGCCATCGTGGATCCGGACATGATGTCCACCATGCCCAAGGGCCTCACCGCCGCCACCGGCATGGACGCCCTCACCCACGCCATCGAGGGCTACACCACCGCCGCCGCCTGGGAGCTGGCCGACTGCCTGAACCTGGAGGCCATCAAGCTGATCGCCGCCAACCTGCGCAAGGCCGTCAGCAACGACCCCGAGGGCCGGGAGGCCATGGCTCTGGGCCAGTTCGTCACCGGCATGGCCTTCTCCAACGTGGGCCTGGGCATCGCCCACTCCATGGCCCACACCCTGGGCGCGGTGTATGACACCCCCCACGGCGTGGCCTGCGCCATGATGCTCCCCATCGTGATGGAGTACAATCAGGAGGCCACCGGCGACAAGTTCAAGCACATCGCCGAGGCCATGGGCGTGGACACCACCGGCATGGACCAAGCCGCCTACCGCAAGGCCGCCATCGACGCGGTGCGCCAGCTGTCCGTGGACGTGGGCATCCCCACCAAGCTGGAGGCCATGAAGGAGGAGGACCTGGAGTTCCTGGCCCAGTCCGCCGCCGCCGACGCCTGCGCTCCCGGCAACCCCAAGGCCGCCTCTGTGGAGGACTTCAAGGCGCTGTTCCGCAAGATCATGTGAGCTGTTTCCCCGGATCGGACAGGGGCGGGCAATGTGCCCGCCCCTGTTTTTTCGAGTTTTTTGTCTTTTTCCCTTGACAAGCGCCGCAGCAGGACGTATAATACTTTGCGTGTTCAAAGACAGCGGGTGGCGAAGCCGCCATAAATCCCGCCGAGAATGCAGCCGATACGTTTATGATTGCGCTGTTTTCGTGTGGACACGAGGGCAGTGCTTTTCTTATGGAAAACACCTGCCGCAACAAATTACCCGGAGGTGAATTCAAACAATGCCTAACGCAAAGGTTCTCAGTGAGAAGCAGGCCGTCGTGGCCGCCCTGGTGGACGATCTGAAGGCCGCCAGTTCCGGCGTCCTGGTGGACTACAAGGGCATCACCGTGGCCGAGGACACCGCCCTGCGCCATGAGCTGCGTGAGAATGGCGTGGAGTACGCTGTGGTGAAGAACACCCTGTTGCGCCGCGCTCTGGATGACGTGGATCTGGGCGAGCTGGACGGGGTGCTCAACGGCACCACTTCCATGGCCATCTCCAAGGAAGACCCCATCGCCCCCATGCGCATCGTCAACAAGTACGCCAAGCAGATGGGCGACCGCTTCAACATCAAGGCCGGTTTCATGGACGGCAAGGTGCTCCCCCTGGACGATGTGTTCGCCCTGGCCGAGCTGCCCTCCAAGGAAGCCCTGCTGGGCCAGGTCCTGGGCATGATGCTGGCCCCCATCACCAGCCTGGCCATCGTCATCAAGGCCATCGCCGAGAAGGACGGCCAGCCTGCCGCCGAAGCCCCCGCCGAGGAGGCCCCCGCCGCCGAGTGAGCGGCACACATACTTTGATTTTTGAACATTAGGAGGAATATCATCATGGCTAGCGAGAAGATCACTGCTCTGATCGAAGAAGTCAAAGCCCTTACCGTCCTGGAGCTGAACGACCTGGTCAAGGCTCTGGAAGAGGAGTTCGGCGTTTCCGCCGCCGCCATGGCCGCGCCTGCCGCCGGCGCCGCCGCCCCCGCCGCCGAGGAAAAGACCGAGTTCGACGTGGTCCTGGCCGGCTTCGATGCCGCCGCCAAGATCAAGGTCATCAAGGTGGTCCGCGAGATCACCGGCCTGGGCCTGGCCGAGGCGAAGGCCGCCGTCGAGGGCACTCCCAAGACCCTGAAGGAGGCGGTGTCCAAGGACGAGGCCGAGGAGCTGAAGAAGAAGATCGAAGAGGCCGGCGGCAAGGTGGAGCTGAAGTAAGCCTCTGCCTGCTTGTTCCCGTCTCAAGCAATCCACGCATAGTATCATTCGAATAATGACTCAAATCGAGCCAGTAGGATTCGTTCCGCTGGCTCGATTTTTTATGTTCAGCGTCCCCAGGCCATCCCCCGCCCATCCTCATTCTCCTCTCCTTCGGGGGCATCGGGATAGTAAAAACTTGTGCGAAAAAATCCAGAAAAACAAGGTTTTCTCAAGCAAATTCTCCCCTCCTGCACCCTGTACAACGCCCTCCGTTTGATTTTCACACTCCCCATGCCATCCCCATGAAAATCCCTCACAAAATCGGCGCGGGCGGCTGGAAATCCCGGCTTTTTTAAGCAAATAGCACCGATTTTTGAGAAATTATTGAGTGCAGATTCTAAACTGGACGTTTGCCCCCGGAAGGGAAGAAATGAGAGCGGGGCGGGGGTGGTTCCTGGGGAGAAAAGTGGTCAAGATAGCCGGGCCAATGCGTGCGTTTTTCGTCGAACGCCGACATAGTAGCTCGTTTTAATTGCAATTTTTCCGAGATTTTGTAGAAAAATTTTGCAAAAGCTCGTTTTAATTCATATTTCGTTCATATTTACCCCGCAAATCCTCACCTTAATTCACATTTTATTCATACTTTACCTACAAAATCTCCATTTAATTCGAGCTCTATCTGCAAAATCTCGGTTTAATTCCTATCCCATCCGCAAAATCTCCGTTTAATTCATCCCATCACATTCAAAGAGGAGGTAGATATCGACAAAGAAAGCGTGTGAAATTTTATGTTAGAAGAACAAAAATTGAAGGCTGAGCAGCTTTACATCAAATACTGGCATCTGATGTGCCACGTCGCCATGGAGATACTGCAAAATTCCGCCGACGCCGAGGACGCCGTACAGCAAGCCTTCCTGTACCTGATGCTCCACATGGACAGGCTGGGGGATATTGATTCCCCTGCCACCAGGGCATACGTCACACTCACAGCCAAGCATCGGGCCATCGACCTCTACCGAAGCAGGAGGCGCTGTGAACCGGCAGACATCAGCGGTATGCGGGCGGCGGGGATTCATCCAGAGCGGCTGGGTGTGATGGAGGCTTTGTCCCAGCTTCCGCCACGGGACAGGGATATGCTGCTGCTCCGCTTCTGGGAGGGCTACACCACCGACGAAATTGCCGGGATGCTCCGCATGAAGAAAGACGCCATGCAGAAGGCCATCTGGCGGGCAAAAAAGAAGCTCTCCGAAAAATTGGCGGAGAGCTGAAAGCGAAAAAAAACGCAATTTTCGTCATAATAATGGAGGGGATTACTTCATGGAAGCAATGATGCTGAATTGGCCCCAAGCGAAAGGGGAAAAGTCAGCCTTTAGGCCACACTATTGCGAAGAAAAGAGAAATTCTCCTAATATTGATTCGAGAATTATAGGGAGCAATGATACTGAACTTGCCCCAAAGCGAACACGGAAAAGTCAGCTTTTCCAGCCACATATTGATACGAGGTGATACATGATGCGTTCTCTTTTTCCCAGGTTCCGATGCCGGGAGTGCCCCTATCTCCTGCAGGTCGGGCCTACGCTGGCCCCCACCTATTACTGTGACGGCTTTCCAGGCAAGCGAAAGCCGAAGCGGTTTCCACGGTCCGGGCCTACATATCCAAAGCCGTGGTGCCCGAGACTGATTTCGCCGCCCATCTGCCGCGTCTACGATTTCATCGACGAACGCCACCGCTTCATGGATTCCCTGACGCGGGAAGCCTGGGAAGCCCATCCCAAGAAATGCATCAGCCCTGAGCGCAGGCGTTACGAGGTGAAGGCCATAGTGGAACTTGGACTCACCGCCAAACAGTTCTTTGAGGACATGCAGGACTGCTGCCTCAGCGATGTCATCCCGGACATGGAGTTCAACGGCGGCGAGGTGATTGAAATTGATGATGGTTTATGCCCCTTCCAGTTCTACGTCTATGCCAATTCGCTGGTTATCCCCGTAGACCGGTATCTTTGGAACAGATAAAGACCGTTCCCCTGCTCTAAAGTGCAAGGCAATGTGTGCGGCTATGCGAACGCGAAGCGTTCTCTTTGGGGCCCCAACAGCTTTCCCTAATCCATTAGCTTTGAGCTGCCAGGCTGTTGGGCCAGCCCCAAAAGCTGGGCTAACAAGCCTGAAAAGTCGTTCAAAAAATCCAGTAGTATAGTTTTTCTTTATAGATTTACTTCTGTATCAATAACTCTTAAAAGAGTTATTGATACAGATACTTACTTAATCCATATTAGAAGAACTATTTACTAAATACTACTCGGCGCGTTTTTTCGATTTCAAAATATATCCGCCGTAAAACACGACGCATTTTTTGGTTCAGACTCACCAGCAGAATTTTTCAGCCCGAAAATAGGAATTTCAATAATTTTTATGGTTTTATATTCAGTCAAGTGGTCAGGATTTCGTCAGGTGCAGGAGTTACCTGGTCAGGATTTCGTCAGGTGCAGGAGCTACCTGGTCAGAATTTCGCCGGGCACAGGAATGCCTGGTCAGAATTTCGCCGGGCACAGGAATACCTGGTCAGAATTTCGTTGCGCATTACAAATGCTGTTAGCGGGCAATTCAGAAAAGGAGGGCACAGCATGACCAAAACAGGCTTAAAAACAAGAAATTTTCAATGGTGGAGCGGCAAAAACGGCGCCCTGATACGGGTACACAGCAAGGCTGCCCGAGACTATGGCAAATGGCTGGAAGTGCAACCCGAAGTGGAAGCCTTTGAAGCCGGGAAGGCGCTGGAGCTGGAACGCCTCCCTCACGTCAACCCCACGGGCATCCGAAAGCTCTATTTCCAGCCCCAGTGGTGCAGCGATTTTTACATCAAATTTGCCGACGGCCACATCGGAGTGCGGGAGCTGGCCGCCTCCACCGCCCTGGACAAGCAGGCTGAAATAGAAAAGCTGGAACTCTCCCGCCGCTATTGGGCGGCCATGGATATTATTGACTGGAAGGTGGTGTTGATACCATGAGCAAATTCGGGCGAAGTTCACTGCTCGCGCTTTAGGAATGCCGCCCCCTGATAGGCACATTGCCTCGGTGAGCTTCGGAAAAGACAGTTTAGCAATGGTGCTGTATATCCTGGAACATGGCCTTCCCCTTGATGAGGTGATGTTCTATGACACCGGGATGGAGTTCGAGGCCATTTACCGCATCCGGGACAAGCTGCTCCCCATCCTGGCCGCTCGGGGCATCCGCTACACGGTACTGTCCCCGCCTGTGCCGTTCCTCTACGACATGCTGGAACGCCCCGTGGTGTCCAAACAGAAGGGCAGTCATTTCGGCTACGGCTGGTGCGGCGGGACGTGCCGCTGGGGCACGTCCCGGAAGCAGCAGACGCTTGACGCCCACAGCAAGGGCGCCGCCACCGTCTACATAGGCTTTGCCGCCGACGAACCGCACCGCATCCACGGCTTGTCCCCTCCCAAATGCGCCCCGCTTGTGGAATGGGGATTCAGCGAAGCCGACTGCCTCGCCTACTGCCGGGAGCGGGGCTGGCGGTGGCTCCAAGCCTCCCCTGCCGCAGAGAGCGGATACATCGACCTCTACGACATCCTGGACAGAGTGTCCTGCTGGTGCTGCTCCAACAAAAACCGCAGGGAATTGAAGAATATCTTCACCTATCTCCCCGGTTATTGGGAACGGCTGAAGGCCATCCAGGCCAGATTAGACCGCCCTATGAAGGCATACCAAAACAAACGCGATGGCTGCTACGGCCGAGTGGAACAGCTCGAAAAAGTGTTTGAACAGGAAGCAAAATTTGAGAAAGCAGGTAAAAATCATGGATAAGAAAACGCCATTGAGCGGCCCTGAGGATAGGATGGAAGGTGGTGCGCACCCCATGCACAATCAATTTTTAGAACGAAACGGAGAAAAATTCAAAGTTCTGGCATCAGACGGTTCTGGAGCATGGCTCATTTCCTACGATTCCCCAGCCGCTCCCTTTTTCGTGGGTGATATGGATGCCTACCAGCGCGCTCTCCCGCCGCCTGCTCAGGATGCCCAGCTCTCCGCCGCAGCCCAGAAGCGGCTGGAGCTTATTCAGCCTCTGCTGGATGCCGGGGATGCTGCCGTCATGGACAAGCAATACCGGCATCAAGTCTCAAGAGACATCGCGGAACGGTATTCCACCACGCCTCGCACGGTGCTCAAACTCTACTACCGCTATCTCGCCACCGGGCAGCTCCTCTCCCCCAAAGCCCGCGCTCCATCCGTCAATCCGGACTACGAATGGGCCATTCGTACCTTCTATTTCTCCGCCAAAAAGCTCTCTCTGCGGAGCGCGTATGAGATGATGCTGCTCCAACGCTACACAGATTTTGAGGGAAATCTTGCCCCCACTCGCCCCACCTTCGGCAGCTTTCGGGCCTATTTTTACTCACGCAGCTATCATAAATCACCCCGAAAAATCATTGCCAGGGATGGCCTGACCCACTACCAGCGCAACTGCCAGCCCGCCTTCGGCTCTGCGTCGGAGTGGCGCACCTCCCCCGGCAGCTTCCAAATGGACGCCACCGAGGCCGACATCTACCTGCGCTCTCCTGATGGTGAACCCTTCCGGCCCTACATCTACCTGGCTGTTGACAGTGCAACCCAGCTCATTGCTGGGGTATGGGCGGGGGAAAGCTGCGACGAGCTGGCTGTGATGCGCTGCCTGGAAAACGCCTGCCGAGATAAGGTGGAGTGGTGCGGGCAGCACGGTATCACCATCATGTCTGAGCAATGGCCTTCGTCCGGGTTGCCCTTTGAAATCATTACTGACAAGGGGCGGGAGTTCTGCTCTACCCGGATACAGGAACTTTGCCGGAGGTATGGCGTGGAGCTTATCACCCAGGCGCCGTTTCGGCCGGACCGAAAAGGACTGGTGGAGCAGGCTTTCCATCTCCTCCAAGAACGCTATTAGCCCCTGCTTCGGGGCAAGGGCGTGATAGAGCCAGACGCCCAAGAGCGGTGGGCAGTAGATTACCGCAGTCAGGCAGTCCTCACCCTGGAAGATTTCATCCAGGTGCTCATTCACTGTATTGTCTACCTAAATTCGGGAAGGGTGCTCTCCTCCGGCCACACCCCCGCTCAGCTCTGGCAATCATCCGCCCCCCAGCTCCTGGCCGTAGATGCAGAGGAACTGCACCTCATGTCTCTGCCCCGCGCCGCCGCCAAGCTCACCCGGAAGGGGGCTCGAGTGAACGGGATTCTGTATGTCCCCGCCGACATGGAAGGCTTGTTCCTGGGAGACATCTGCTCCCTGGCCTTCGACCCCGCCGACCTCTCCCGCGTGTATCTGGCGGAGCACGATTTCCGCCCCTGCATGGCCGCTCCCGGCCAGGGTGTGGAGGAGCTTTCCCTGACCGCCTACCAGGCCGCTCAGAAAGGCCGCAGGGCGATGCGGCGGGAGGCGGAGGGTGGTAGCCACATCCGCCAGCATCGACTGTCTGAGGGCCATCCAGGGCGTGATAGAGAGGGCTTATGAGGAGGAGAGGATATGAGCAAATACCCTATCGGGGAATGGCGCTCCTCCGCCGTCTATGACTCCGCTCATGAGGGCAACCCGTTCCTGGCGGCCATGCCGGAAATGCTCTCCCATGACGCTTTTGTGAGGGCCATCCGCAGCCTGCCGCCCCTGCCCGCTGGATTGGGAACAATGACGCCCGAGGAGCGCCGCCGGCGCCTCCCCATGCTCTCCTCCCTGTTTGTGCCCATGGATTACACCTATATGCTGTACGACCAGCTATACCGGGCGATTTCCTCCACTTATGCCACCCGCACCATGATGGAAGAAATCCAACGTACCAACGCCCTCTTTCGGGGCGCCCCTTTCAGCAGCTATGCCACTCAGCCCGCCACCGGCAGCATCTTAGGCGTGCCGGGGGTGGGCAAGACCTCCTCCATCCGGCGTTCCCTCTCCCTGCTCCCCCAGGTGATTGAGCACGAGCAATATTCGGGCAAACCCTTCTTTTGCAAACAGGTGCTGTATCTCAATGTGGAATGCCCCAGCGACTGCTCTGTAAAAGCTCTGGCGCTCAACATCATGACGGCGCTCGACAAGGCAGTCGGAAGCTCCTATCTCAAACAGTTCGTGTCCCTGCGCTCCGCCGCCAGCGCCCTGGCTACCCAGGTAAAGATATTGTGCCTCACCTTCCATGTCGGGCTTATCCTCATTGACGAGATTCAGAACGCCGTCGCCACCGCTGAGAAGAACCGGCAGGTCAAGCCACTGATAAAGTTCCTGGTGGAGCTCACCAATGACACCTGTACCTCAGTATTCTTTGTGGGCACTCCCATTGCGGAGGGGCTGTTCACCTCTCAGGAGCATTTGAAGCGCCGGACCCGTGGGATGCGGCTGCTCCCCTTCAAGCCGGACGGCGCCTATCGGGCCTTTCTCCAAGCTGTCTGGCCGTACCAGCTCACGCCTGCCACAGCCCCGCTCTCTGAGCAGTTGGCAAACAAGCTCTACGACGCCTCCGGCGGCATCCCAGCCTACATCATCAAGATTTTCCAGGAAGCCCAGGCACAGGCCCTGCTCCAAGGGGAACGCTGCATCAGCGCCAAGACGATGCAGCGGGCTATCAACGTTTTAGCCATCAAGGTGCCCCGCACATTCAGCGGCGGCACCTACATATCGGATTTTGAATTGCCCCCAAATGAAACCCCCGCGCCCCCGGATGACGCCCCTTCCCCGGTAAAGCGCCTGTACGCGAACAAGCGGGGCCGCAAAACCGTCCAGCGGGACGATGTGGATTTGACGCTGGCGTCGCAATTCGCTACTCCAGCTACCCCATTGGAGGATTGGCTGAGGGAGCGTGGGATGCTGGAGGACTGGCCATGTTGAGCTACTTTCCCGCCCCTTATCCCCATGAGTGGATGTATAGCGTATTTTGCCGCTACCATCTTCGTTCTGGCCGTCAGCAGAGCCAAACCACCATTCGGGAATTATTCGTGAACCGCCCCACTGCCGCCATCGGTTCGATTTTCCCCAACAACACCATTTCCCGGATAATCGCGCAGCTTCCCCCAGGATGCTTCAACGCTCGGGAGCTGATGATTGGTCACACGCTGTTCCCCTACTACACACGCTGCTACACCCTTTCCCAGAAGGAAAAGCTGCTGGACCAGCTTTCGCTGGGAACCAGCGTTGTCATTACCAGCATCCGGCGCTTTGGTCAGCTCACCGCACCCCGGTACTGTCCGCTCTGTGTGGAGCAGGACAGGGGTGCCTACGGCGAGGCATATTGGCACATTGACCATCAAATCCCCGCTATGGAAATTTGCCCAAACCATGAATGCGCCCTTCGCTCTGTCCCGGAAACCGATGCCGCCAGGATAAGGTATTCGTTCTGTCCCCTGGATACCCTTCTCCTCAATTCCGGGGATGCCATCCGGGAAGAAATTCCCCCCTGGCAGATTCAATTTGCCAAAGTCCTGCGCGACTACGCCGAGCTGCCGCTCTCCTGTGCGGCCACCCCCGGCCACAGCAATCTCGCCATTGCCCTTGGGAACATGGGGTATGAGGTCATCCAAAATCACAGCCCACACACCATTCTGGACGCCAAGCGCCTCTATCGTGACCTGGTGGAGCGCTATGGGCGGGAAACCATAGAAAAAATATTCGGGGATGAAAAGGCGGTATGCCTGCTCAACCGCGTGTGCAAATGGGAATGCCTCACCCCGGAGCGGTACGCCCTGCTGCAATGCTTTGCGGGCATTGACTCCGCCACGGTTTTTTCCTCGAAGCGGCTTCCTGATTCATTGGAAAATAGGCTGCGCGATATGTCAAAAAGCGGGATACGCTATGGGAAAAGACAGCTCTGTGAGAGCTTGGGCATTACGGCAGCGCAGCTCAATATCCTGGCACGGAAATACAATCTATCTCCGTTTTGGGTCCAAAATGATATGCCAAATTCCTCTGCCCACAAAATCAGTGTCGTCTTCAGCGACACCGAACACGAACGGTTCAAGCAAGTTCTCGTCCAAAGCGGCTACCGATATGACCGCCATTTTGCCCACCACTGCATCATGGAGTATCTTAATACACACTTTAATCAATCAAAGGAGGATAGACACACATGACTACCGAACAATATCAAAAAGAAATGGCAAAAAGCATTGAGCAAAACACGCTCGGGCCGAACGACACCTTTCAGTTTACATGCCGGGAGTGCGGGGAGTGCTGCCGGAACCGCGCCACTCCCATCATGCTCACCGGCCTGGACATCTATCGGATGGCCAAGGGGCTGGGCATCGACCCCTATGAGGTGCTGGCCCGCTTCACTTCCGGCTATGTCGGCGATGTCAGCCACGCTCCCGTCGTGATACTGAGGGAGCGCCTGGACGGTTCGTGCTCCCTGCTGAGGAACGGGAAGTGCGTGGTGCATCAGTTTAAGCCCATCGCCTGCGCGGTGCATCCTCTTGGCCGGTACGTCAACCTCGCTACCAAGGAGAGCGGATATATCCGCCAGTCCGGCGGTTGCACGGGAGCTGTCGATGGCCGCGTCTGGACGCTCGATGAATGGCTCGACACTTGGGGCCTGAAGGAGCTGGACGCCCCCAGCTTAGCCTGGAATCTCATGGCCGGCATGGTTGCGGAGGTGATGCACCAAATTAGGCTGGAAGACATCGGCCGGGATGTCATCTGGGAGCTGTATCAGCGCATGCATGGCGATTATGATGTCCACAGGGACTTTATCCCCCAAGTAGAGGAGAACAGCGAAGCCCTGAGGCAGTTTTTCAAAGAAACATACCATATCAAGGTAAAACCGCAGCGGAGTTCCCCGAAACAAAAAACAACTGTTAAACGTGACAACTAAAATTTATTCCAAACTGTAGCGCGACAAGATTTTTGAGAAACTCGGACAGGATATTTGAGAAAAAATAGCCCCGTTCTAAGAAGTAAATCCGAGCTCGCCCACTTGCGCCGACCGCCCCCAGTGAGGGGAGCGGCCCGAGCGAGAGGGCGGGCTTTATAAGACCCGGGAGGGAGCGGCTTTCGCCGCCCCTCCCTTGCCTTTTTGCCCGCTGTAGGGTAGTTACTCCCCCGGCTCCTTGGAGGGCCCGTCCTGGGCCTCCTGGGGGGCTTCCTGGGGCTCCGGCTCACTGTACTCCGCCCACCCATAGACCCCGGGCTCCCAGGTGTTGCCGTCCACCTCAGAGACCCACTTCTTCCCGCCGTGGGAGGTCTTTGCACCCTTGCTATAGGCGTCATGCGCCCCAATAGGCTGAACCCACTCCGGGAACTCCTCGAGGGGGTTGCCGATGCGCGTCCACATCGAGGGCGTCTCCGAGGGCTTGCGGTTCTGCCCGGCGTCCGTGACGTCGTGGATGGAGCGGTAGAGCTTTCCCTCGTCCTGCACGATGTCGCCCGCTTTGCCCCTCCAATTCTCATCCCACTTGACGAAAAGGTCGGGGTATTCCGAGATCGTGACCTCGTCGAGCTGCTGCTCCTGGGCCATCTTGACAAACATGATCTCGGCGACGGCCTGGGCCGAAGAGCTTCGCCGGGCTTCCTGCTGGATTTCGGAGACAGGCCGGGGCGGCGTCAAATAGCTAATTCCGTTATGTCCGCTCATTCAAAAGCACCTCCGAAGCCGGAGACAGAGATCTCCCCATCATACCCCTCATTCTTGACGAGCTTGAAGCGGACGTTCACGCCCCACTTATCCGCCGTCTTTGTGGTGTTGGTGAAGTTATAGGCCCGATTGAGGAATACCATCGCCGTGATGTCCTCCCACGTCGGAACCTCGTCGAAGGCGTTGTTGCAAGCCTCCACGAGGACGGTCGCGCCCTCGGTCTTCCAGGTGGGCGTGATGAGGATCTTAGAGGCCCTCGCGTCGGTCTCCTCGGGGGCGGCGAGCTGGAACTCGATGACCTTCTCGTCCTTGGAGAAGTTCCAGACCCTCACGCTCGTTGCGAAGTTGCTGTCCATGGCCTCGACCCGGAGCTGATGGGCCCCATTGGTGAGGGTGAGCCACACGGCCCGGGAGAGCTCGATCGTCTCGGACTTCCCGAGGGTCGCTTGATAGCTCCTGATCTGCTTATCGTCCACGAACTCGGTGACGACCACATTGTCGCCCTCGACGTCGGTGACGGTGTACTCCTCGGCAAAACTCCCCGTTTGAAGTCCGAGGTCGGTGTCTTGCCCAGAGATACTCGGCGCGGAGTTGGTACGCTTGAAGGTGACGCGGCGGTAGGCTGTGCCGCCCTTTCCGTCCGTGACGGTGATCTTGAGGGTGTTGACTGAATTGAGGCCCAGGTCGTAGAGCTGCTCTGCCGTGATGGAGATGGAGAGCGGCTCGCCCTTCGGGGCGTTGTTGATCGTGCGGATTTCCCGATCGTTGAGTTCCTCCTTGACGGTGAGGGCATCCCCGTCTGCGTCGTTGACCGTGTACTGGTAGGAGAAGGCGAGGTTCTTGTCACCCAGGTCAGTGTCGACGCCGGAGATGGTCGGGGCGGCGTTTGTGCGGGTGAATGTCCACGTCCGGGAGGCCATTCCGCCCTTTCCGTCCGTGACGACGACTTTGACCGTGTGCTTCCCGTGTAGTGGCGGGTCAGCCGACCGAAGCCGGGACGACCCTGATCTTGTCGGTGTGCTTGT
>CAJUPU010000026.1 GCA_910588495.1 uncultured Oscillospiraceae bacterium
GCGTACAGCCGGTCCCGGGTGACGCCGGGGGTGTCCTCCACGATGGACAGCCGCTTGCCGGTGAGCTTATTGAACAGCATGGATTTGCCCACATTGGGGCGGCCTACGATGGCCACCAGGGGCTTTGCCATGGCGTATCCCTCCTAACGTATGGTCGGTCTCCAAATGCCCGGCCCATGGGGCGCGCCGGGCAATATTCCACTTATTATAAGGTAGTATACCAGATCCGGCCCAAAAAAGATAGGGGGAGACCGGAAAATTTTCGGGTGGAAAGCAACAAAAAAGCTGCCGCGAAAGCGGCAGCTTTTCCCATTTCCTATCACTTCTCGGCAGGAGCGACCTCACGGCCATTGTAGCTCATGCAGTTCTTGCACACGCGGTGGGGCAGGGTGACGGTACCGCACTTGGGGCAGGTGTTGATACCGGGAGTCTCCAGCTTCCACACGGAGCTGCGGCGCTTGTTCCTGCGCTGCTTGGATACTTTACTTTTCGGGACGGCCATTTTGACACCTCCTTATCTGGTCAATGCCCACGGGGACATACAGCCTACTGGTCTGTCTCCTCCGGCTCCAGGAGCTGGGACAGCTTGGCCCACCGGGGGTCGATCTCGCGCTTGCAGCGGCACGTCTCCACATTCAGATCCGCGCCGCAGCCGGGACATAGTCCCCTGCAATCCTGGGAACAGAGGTTCTTCGTGTCCATTTCGAGGAGGAACACCTCCCGCATCAGCTCGTCCAGCTCCAGTCCGCCGTCCCGGTCCAGCTCCACGATGTCATCGCTCTCCCCGTTGGCCAGCTCGAAGGCCAAAAGGGTGCCGTGCTCCACCGTCTTTTCCCGCTGGAAGGGCTTGGCGCACCGGTCGCAGGTGAGGGACAGCACTGTGTCCAGCCGGGCCTTCAGCTCCAGGGCGCCCGCCCGGTTGCGCACCTGCCCCTCCACACGGACAGGCTGGGCAAAGGGCTTTCCCCCGTACCACTCCACCTCGGATAGGTCCATCTGGAAGGCAAAGGGCAGCGCCCCGCCGGGCTGTTGGGCTAAGGGCTTCAGATCTAATCTCATGGCACACCTCGCATAATGGCACGACTGGTATTATACTAGACCTGGCCGAAAATGTCAAACATTTTCCGGAATATTTTTTGAAAACGCGGGGAAGCGGCCGGCGAGGGGCACTGTATGCCGGCGGCACCGTCCAGCCGGAGGCGGGACTTCGGGACCGGCGCCGCGGCCGCGCCTCTCACCCCTTCAAAAACGCCTCCAGCCGGTCCATGCCCCTCCTGATATCGTCCATGCCCACGGCGTAGGACCAGCGGACGAAGCCGGGAGCCCCCATGCCGCTCCCGGGCACCGTGGCCACCAGGCCGTGCTTCAAGAGCGCCCTGGAAAAATCGTCGCTGCTGCCAATCGCCTCGCCGCAGATGGTGCGGCCCAGCTGTTTTTCGATGTTCATCATGATGTAGAACGCCCCCTGGGGCTTGAGGCAGCTCACCCCGTCCATGGCGTTCACCCGCCCCACGATATAGTCCCGGCGCTCCTCAAAGGTCCTGCGCATCTCCTCCACGCAGTCCTGGGGGCCGGTGAGGGCGGCCACCGACGCGGCCTGGGAGATGGAGCTGGGCGACCCGGTGGAGTGGCTGAGGTAGTTGGCCATCACCCCGGCGATCCTCTCGCTGGACAGCAGATAGCCGATCCGCCAGCCGGTCATGGCGTAGGATTTGGACACGCCGTTGATGAGGATGGCCCGCGCTTTCACGTCCTCCCCCAGGGCGGCCACGGAGGTGGATCTGGCCCCGTCGTACATCAGGTTGCAGTAGATCTCGTCGGAGATGATATAGATGTCCCGCTCCACGCACACCCGGGCGATGGCGGCCAGCTCCTCCCGGCCGTACACCATCCCGGTGGGGTTGCAGGGATCGTTCAGGATCAGAGCCTTGGTCCTGGGGGTGATGGCGGCGGCCAGCTGCTCCGCCGTGATCTTGAACTGGGTGGACTCCTGGGCGGCGACCACCACCGGCCTGGCCCCCGCCATGCGGATCAGCTCCAGATAGCTCACCCAGAAGGGGGCGGGCAGGATCACCTCGTCGCCCGGGTCCACCAGCGCCCGCAGGGCGATATACACACAGTGCTTGGCCCCGCTGGTCACCACCACCTGGCCGGGCGCGTAATCCAGGCCGCAGTCCTCCTCCATCCGCCGGCAGATGGCCTCTTTCAGGGCCAAAGTGCCGGAGGCGGGGGTGTAGCGGGTGACGTTTTCCGCGATGGCCCGCTGCGCCGCCGCCTTGATGTGGTCTGGTGTGTCGTGGTCCGGCTCGCCCGCGCCGAAGCCGATGACGTCCACGCCCTCCGCCTTCATTTTTTTAGCCAGCGCGTCCATGGCCATGGTGCTGGACGGCTGGATCGCCGACGCGATCTGAGCAAGTTCCTTCACGGGACATCCCTCCCATCGTTGTTCCTGCACATTATAGTCCCCGCCTTGCAGGATCGCAAGCTTTTTTTGGCCCATTCCCCAGGTTTTTGCGATCTCGCCAGATCCAGATCGCAGCACCGGCCAAAAACTCCCCCGCCTGCCGAAGCGGACGGGGGAGCGGCGTTCAGCGCCGGGCGTTCTTGCGGTAGAGGTGGTACAGCCCCTTCACCAGCAGGTCGTGGTCGTATTTGATCTCCCGGCGGCACAGGCGGTAGAGGGCGGGGGCTCGTCCTCCCGTGGCCACCACTGCGGCGGCGGGGGCTCCCGCCGCCGCCTCCAGGGACTCGATCACCCGGTCGAAGGCGCCGCTGTAGCCGTACAGCACCCCCGCCCGCATGGAGTCCACCGTGTTGCGCCCCAGGGGGGTGTCCACCTGGGCCATGGATATCTGGGGGAGCTGGGCCCCGTTGCGGGACAGGGCCTCCAGGGCGATGTCCACCCCGGGCATGATGGCGCAGCCCTCGAAGGCCCCGGCGCTGAGGTAGGAGAAGGTGACGGCGGTGCGGGAGTTGATGACGATGGCCGGGGCGGGATAGAGGGCGGAGGCCGCCACGCAGGAGGCCACGATGTCGCTGCCCAGCTGGTCGTGGACCTCCGCCTTGATGTTCAGCCCCGTTTTCAGCCCCGGCCCCACCACCAGGGGGGGCTTGCCGGTGAGCCGCCGCAGGGTCCGGGCGTAGATGCCGGTGATGGGGGGCACCACGCTGGACAAGATCGCCCCGTCCACCCCGCCCAGGTCCGCCCGGTAGAGGGCGAACACCCCCATCAGGTCGATGGCGCAGCGGTCGTCGGTCATTTTGGCGTCGGTCTCCAGCTCCGACTGGAAGGACAGCGTCCCCTCCTCCGTGAACAGGGCGATGGTAGTACGGATGTTTCCGATGTCGATGGCTAAGATCATGTCCTCTCTCCCCTTCTCTCTATCCATTCAGTATGTCCATGACCCGCCGGTACTTGTTTCGATAAAGCTCCCTGCTCCGGGGCGACAGCTTTTGGAAGCTCCGCTCCAGCTTTTCCTTTACGAATCTCTTTCCTTCCTCCAGCCCCATGTCCCGCTCCCGGTAGGCCAGATACAGCAGGCTGGGCAGGCTGTCAAAGTGAGAGACCGCGTCCGCATCCGCCACGCACAGCTCCTCCACGCTCTCCCGGTCCAGCGGTACGCTGCCCCGGTGGCTGCGGATACAGTTTTGCACCAGCGCGATCTTTTCCGGCTCATAGTCCCATTGGGACAGGATGTCTCGGGCCATCTCCGCCCCGTGGAGGTGGTGGTCGGGATACAGCCTGTAATCAGTAACAGACGCAATATCGTGGAGCCATGCCGCGATCATCACGACCTCTTTGTCCGCCCCGTACCGCTCCGCCAGAAGGGCCCCGTTTTTGACCACTGCCTCAATGTGCTCGTATACGCCCATCCCAAATCGATTGGAGGGCTGCTCACAGCGGCGCCGGAGCTCCCCCCGCAAATAATTCAAAATATCACTTCTCATCTCTATTGCCCCCCATATGATCTATTTTATCACGGGACGCCGCTCTTTGCAAGGAGGCAATGGAACGGCCGGGACGTCTTTGTCCCGGCCGTCTGCTCAAATATTCCCGCGGACGATCTCGCCCATCCGCTTGGTCCCGATGGCGCTCTCCCCCGGCCCGGCGATGTCGGCGGTGCGCCAGCCGTCGGCCAGGGCCTGGTCCACCGCCGCCTCGATGGCGTCCGCCTCGGCGGACAGCTTAAACGAGTAGCGGAACATCATAGCGGCGGACAGGATGGTGGCGATGGGGTTGGCTTTGTCCTGGCCCGCGATGTCCGGGGCGGAGCCGTGGATGGGCTCGTACAGCGCCGGAGCCCCGTCCCCCATGGAGGCGGAGGGCAGCAGGCCGATGGAGCCGGTGATCATGGACGCCTCGTCGGACAGGATGTCGCCGAACATGTTCTCGGTGACCACCACGTCGAACTGCCCCGGGTCCCGGACCAGCTGCATGGCGCAGTTGTCCACCAGCACGTCCTCATAGGCCACGTCGGAGTATTCCTCCGCCAATCTGTGCATCACCGACCGCCACAGCCGGGAGGTCTCCAGCACGTTGGCCTTGTCCACGCTGGACACCTTCTTCCGGCGCAGGCGGGCCATCTCGAAGGCCCGGCGGCCGATGCGCTCGATCTCCTTCTCCGAGTAGGCCATCAGATCGGTGGCCTCCATGCCCCGGTCCTCGGTCTGGTACTTGTCCCGCTTGCCAAAGTAGATGCCCCCGGTGAGCTCCCGGACCATGAGCAGGTCGATGCCCCGCTCCGCCGTCTCCTTTTTCAGCGGGCAGGCGTCCGCCAGGGCGGGGCGCAGGGCGGCGGGGCGCAGGTTGGCGTACAGTCCCAAGTCCTTGCGGATGGCCAGCAGAGCGGTCTCCGGGCGCTGCTCGGCGGGCTTGTCGCTGCCCCACTTGGGACCGCCCACCGCCCCCAGCAGCACCGCGTCACAGGATCTGCACAGTTCGGCGGTGCCGTCGGGGTAGCTCTTGCCCACCGCGTCGGTGGCGCAGCCGCCCAGCAGCACGTCCGCGTACTCGAAGGTGTGGCCGAACTTCTCCCCCACCCTGTCGATCACCTTCACCGTCTCGCTGACGATCTCCGGGCCGATGCCGTCGCCACGGATCAGCGCGATCTTATAGTTCATTTCGCCACCCCCCGGGCCTTCAGGGACCTCAGCAGCCCGCCATTGTCGATGATCCTATTGACGAACTCCGGGAAGGGCGCGGCCTGGAAGGTTTTCCCGGTGGTCTCATTTACAATGACGCCGCTCTGGAAGTCCACGCTCACCGCGTCCCCAGGGTTGATGCCGTCCACCGCTTCAGGGCACTCCAGGATGGGGAAGCCGATGTTGATGGCGTTGCGGTAGAAGATGCGGGCGAAGCTCTTGGCGACGACGCACTTTACCCCGCAGGCCTTGATCGCCAGGGGGGCGTGCTCCCGGCTGGAGCCGCAGCCGAAATTGCCGCCGCCCATTACGATATCCCCCGCCTCCACCGTGGAGGCGAAGGAGGCGTCGATGTCCTCCATGCAGTGGGAGGCCAGGGACTTCTCGTCCGGGGCGTTGAGATACCGGGCGGGGATGATCACGTCGGTGTCCACGTTGTCGCCGTATTTATAAATTTTCATAGTCGTTCCCCTCCCTTACAGTGCCGCCGGGTCGGCGATCGCGCCCGCCACGGCGGAGGCCGCCGCCACGGCGGGGCTGGCCAGAACGATCATGGAGCTGGTGGGGCCCATGCGGCCCACAAAGTTCCGGTTGGTGGTGGAAACGGCCCACTCACCGTCGGCCAGCACCCCCATGTGCCCGCCCAGGCAGGGCCCGCAGGTGGGGGTGGACACCACCGCGCCCGCCTGGATGAAGTCGGCCACCAGCCCCTCCGCCATGGCGTCCAGGTAGATCTGCTGGGTGGCGGGGATGACGATGCACCGCACCCCATCGGCCACCTTGCGGCCCTTGAGGATGGCGGCGGCCTCCCTCAGGTCCTTCAGCCGCCCGTTGGTGCACGAGCCGATCACCACCTGCTGGATGGGCCTGCCCGCCGCCTCGTCCACCGTTTTCGTGTTGGAGGGCAGGTGGGGGAAGGCTACCGTGGGCCGCAGAGCGGACAGGTCGATGACGATCTCCCTGGCGTATGCCGCGTCCGGGTCGGCCTCGAAGGCGGTGAACTCCCGGTCCACCCGGCCCTTCAGGTAGTCCAGCGTTTTCTCATCCACCGGGAAGATGCCGTTCTTCGCCCCGGCCTCGATGGCCATATTGCAGATGGTGAAGCGGTCGTCCATCTCCAGGGACGCCACCCCCTCCCCCGTGAACTCCAGGGACTGGTACAGCGCCCCGTCCACACCGATCGCGCCGATCAGGTGGAGGATCACGTCCTTGCCGCTGACATAGGGGCCTAATTTGCCGGTCAGCTCCACCTTGACGGCGGAGGGCACTTTGAACCAGGCCAGGCCCGTGGCCATCCCCGCCGCCATGTCGGTGGAGCCCACCCCGGTGGAGAAGGCCCCCAGCGCCCCATAGGTGCAGGTGTGGGAGTCCGCGCCCACGATCACCTCGCCGGGGGCGGTGAGGCCCTGCTCGGGCAGCAGGGCGTGCTCGATGCCCATCCGGCCCACGTCGTAGAAGTGGGCGATCTGGTGCTCCCCGGCGAATTCCCGGCAGGCGGCGCACAGCTGGGCGGACTTGATGTCCTTGCAGGGGGTGGAGTGGTCCAGCACGATGGCGATCTTGTCCTTGTCAAAGACGGCGGACAGCCCCGCCTTTTTGAATTCCGTGATGGCCACCGGGGTGGTGATGTCGTTGCCCAGCACCAGATCCAGCCGCCCCTCGATGAGCTGGCCCGCCTCCACCTGGGGCAGCCCCGCGGCCCGGGCCAGGATCTTCTGGGTCATGGTCATGCCCATAAAAATCACTCCTCAAAAATTTTATGCACTCATTATGCCAAAGCCACCGGGAAAACAATGTAAACTATGATACAGTCCACAGAAAGATCGGAGGCGATCTCATGGCAGGCTGGGATCTTCTGGCCGAGGGCCGCCGTCCCCGGCACTACCGGGCGGGGCAGCTGGTCTATCTCCAGGGCGCCCGCCCCGACTGCTTCTACTACCTGATCTCCGGCTCGGTGCGCAGCTTCCTCAGCACCGGGGACGGCGAGGAGCGGGTGCTGGCCGTCCACCGCGCCGGGGACCTGATGGGAGAGGCATCCTTTTTCGACGGCTGTCCCCGGGTGACCTCCGCCATGGCGCTGGAGGAGTGCCGGATCCTCGCCATCGACCAGGCCCAGCTGGACGGGGCCTTCCAGCGCCACCCGGAGCTGGCCCTGCCCATGCTCCAGCACCTGGCCCGGACGGTGCGGCTGCTGTCCGACCACGTGGGGGCCGCTTCTCTGCCCGCCCGGCAGCGGGTGGCCCGGTGGCTGCTGGCCCAGCCGCTGGGGGAGGGCGGCGCCCTCAAGGCCACCCACGAGGGCATCGGCCAGGCGGTGGGCCTGTCCCGGGTGACGGTGAGCCGGGTGCTGGGGGAGCTGTCCGGCCTGGGGCTGACGGCGCTGGGCTACCGCTCGGTGGCGGTGCTGGACCGGGCCGGGCTGGAGGCGCTGGCCTTCGAGGCGTGAGGGGCGGCTTTTTTCCAAAAAGGAAAACCTGGGCACCCCTGCCCAGGCTCTCCCGCCTCACCATATGCCCCGCTCCGCCGGGCGGGCCTTCTCACAAAATGATGCAGATCAGCCCTCCGGACCCCTCGTTGATGATCCGCTGGAGGGTCTCCCGCAGCTTCTCCCGGGCCTCCTCGGGCATCCGCTTCAGCTTGCCGTTCAGGTCCTCCCCCACCAGCTCGTGGAACGACCGCCCGAAGATGTTGGAGTCCCAGATCTTGCCCGTGTCCCCCTCGAACTGCCGCAGGAGGTAGTCCACCATCTCCTCCGACTGCTTCTCGGTGCCCATGATGGGGGACACCTCCGCCCGGATGTCCGCCCGCATCATGTGGATGGAGGGCGCGGACGCCTTGAGCCGCACCCCGTACCGCCCCCCCTGCTTGACGATCTCCGGCTCCTCCAGGGTCATCTCCTCCGGGTCGGGCATGACGATGCCGTAGCCGGTGGCCTCCACCTGGCGCAGGGCGCCCTCCACCTTCTCATAGCTGCGCTTCATGGCGGCCATCTGGGTGAGCTGGTCGATGAGGTCCCCGTCGTCCCGGATCTCCAGCCCGCACCGCTCGGACACGGTGGAATAGAACAGCCCCCGGGGCAGCTCCAGGGTGGCGGTGACCACCCCGCTCCCCATGTCCATCCGGTCCAGCGCGGCGGAGCTGACCTCCTCCCGGTCGCCCATGGCCAGCACGGCCCCCTCCGCGTCCCGCAGGCGCAGCAGACCCGCCGTCTCCTCCCGGATCATGGCGTACAGCCCGCTCTTGATGGGATGGTCGAAGGGCAGCACATCCACCCAGGGGGGCAGGAACAGATCCATCTGCTTCAGGGGGAACTCGTGGAGCACCGCCCGGATGATCTCGCTCACCGCCCCCTCGTCCAGGGTGAGGCAGTTGGCGGCCAGGCAGGTGACATCGTACCGCTCGGCGATGTCCGCCTGGAGGGTCTGGGCCCGCTCGCCGTAGGGCTGGGCGGAGTTGAGCAGCACCATGAAGGGCTTGCCCAGCTCCTTGAGCTCGCCGATCACCCGCTCCTCCGCCTCCAGGTAGTCCTCCCGGGGGATGTCGGTGACCGAGCCGTCGGTGGTGACCACGATCCCGATGGTGGAGTGGTCGGTGATCACCTTCTGGGTGCCGTACTCCGCCGCCTGGGTCATGGGGATCTCGTGGTCGAACCAGGGGGTGGTGACCATCCGGGGCTGCTCTCCGTCCAGCTGGCCCAGGGCGGAGGGCACCATGTAGCCCACGCAGTCGATGAGCCGCACGGAGAACACCCCCCCGTCCTCCATGGCCATCTCCACCGCCTCCTCGGGGACGAACTTGGGCTCGGCGGTCATGACCACCCGGCCCGACCCGCTCTGGGGCAGCTCATCCCGGGCCCGGTCCCGGATGAAGCTGTTCTCGATCTTGGGCAGCACCAGGGTCTCCATGAAGCGCTTGATGAAGGTGGACTTTCCCGTGCGCACAGGGCCCACCACCCCGATATAGATATCGCCCTGGGTGCGCTGGGCGATATCCTCATACAGTTTGTTTTCCAAAGCTGAACCCTCCTCACGCATACTCAATTCCATTTGTATGGGAACAAGCCCGGAAATATGACCCTGCTCTCCTCCTTTTTTCCTTGGATGAGTCGATCCCCCGCACTATGTTTTGTGGCCGGGCGGAGACCGGTCCGTCTCCACCCGGCCACGCCGGCGGGTACAAACATTTCTTTTTGCCCGCTTTTTTTCAAGGAAAAAGCGGGTCAGCTTCTCCGGGCCGGGATGAGCAGCAGCGTGCCCACCTCCGCCTCCTCCCCGGGCAGGCCGTTGGCGGAGCAGATGTCCCCCACGGTGGAGCCGCAGGACTTAGCGATGTCCCACAGGGCCTCCCCCCGCTCCACCCGGCGGATCACCACCGACGGGCGGGGACCCATGGACTCCACCGCCCCGGGCTTCACGTCGGACACGCAGGCCACCTGCTCCTCCCGGGTGACGGTCCAGGCAAATTCCGCCTCGAAGCGCACCTCCAGCCCCCCGGTGACGGGGACGGCGGTGGCCTCCCCCACCGTGCGGCAGCGGCAGGCGCACTGGCACCCCTCCGGCACGTCCACCCGGCAGGTGACGGGGATGTCGGTCTCCACCCCGCACAAGGCGTCATCCTCGCTGAGGTACAGGATGGCGGCGTTCACCTGGGCGGTGAACTCCATGCCCCCCTCCGCCGGCGCCCCCGCCAGCGCGGACACCGCGGCGGCGCAGTCCAGCACCTGCTTGGCCGGGATGCCCGACTCACACAGCTTCCGGCCCATCTCCCGCCGGGCGGACCGCTCCGCCAGGGTGCACAGCCGCACGGGGGCGCGCTCCACGTCGATGGGCCTGCCCACGCAGTAGGCGTCGCCGATCAGCTCTACGCTGCGCCGCTCCCACACCGCCGCCTGGGCCAGCAGCTCCAGGGCCACCTCCAGCTCCCCCTCCCGGGCCCGGCAGTCCGCGCTCTTCAGCGCCACCGTCACCTCGGGCTCCCCCTCGTCGGGCAGCTCCCCGATGTCCAGGATCTGGGAGTAGGGCAGCTCGAACCGGGCCTGGCTCACCCCTTCCCCGGCGCGGTACACCGCAGAGAGCTGCACGTCCCCTTTGAGCACCAGCTTCTTGCCGATGAACTTGGCGTCCGCCGTCCCCAGCTCCGCCCGGCACAGCAGCAGCTCCTCGATCTCCGGCCGGGAGGCGGGGGGGCGCAGCACGTCGGAGAAGGTGAAGGACTTCTCCGCCACCTCCGGGACGACGCAGCACTTCCGGGGGACGATGCGCTTTTGCAGCCCCTCGCCCTCGCCCCCCTCCAGGTCGGCGGACAGCTCCCGCCGCTCCTTCTCATAGGCCGCCGCCCACACGGCCAGCCCCACCCGCACCAGCATCTTCCGGGGGTTGATGGTCCGGGCGTCCGCCGTGGGGGCCTGGAGGTCGGCCAGCACCGGACAGCCGGCGTGGAACTGGGGATCGTCCCGGACGCACT
This sequence comes from uncultured Oscillospiraceae bacterium, assembly GCA_910588495.1. Classification (GTDB taxonomy): domain Bacteria; phylum Bacillota; class Clostridia; order Oscillospirales; family Oscillospiraceae; genus Enterenecus. The sequence goes on from CAJUPU010000026.1 coordinate 10,606, forward strand.
GGAAGGGGATGGCCACCTCCAGCGACCGGGGCAGGTCCTCCCCCTCGGGTATGTACAGCACCGTCACCCTGGCCGTGCCGTTGAGGCGCAGGGTGCCCTCCCCCAGTTCCTTGTCCTTCAAAAGCACCTTGCCCGACGCCGACACGATACGGGCGATGTCCGGGCAGGCGTCGGGCACGATGCTCTCCAGGGTCTCCTCCTGGGAGAACATCATATGCGCCGCGCAGCGGTATCCCTCCAGCGTGACGCGCTTCAGCTCCATATCCATAAAGCTTCCTCTCCTTACACATATTCTGTGTCCACTATATGAGAGGCGCCGCCCCGATATGTCATCTCACCGGTCCATGTGGAATATCCTTCGCATCAGGCCGCACAGCGCCTTGGGAAACTTCACCACGACCACCCGCATGAAACCAGACCCCCTCTCTCGCCGCCGGATGATACTCCAGCATATGAGAGAGGGGGTATGTCCTGTTCGTTTTCTTTTGAGATCTTCCGAAATTATTTCCGTTTCGCCAGCTCCCACTGGGGGATCTCCTTGGCCTGCTGGTACAGCCGGACATAGCTTTTGTGGCGGCTGGGGGCGATCGTTCCCGCCTCCACCGCCGCGCGGACGGCACAGCCCTTCTCCTTCACGTGGGCGCAGCCCTGGAAGCGGCAGCCGTCCAGATAGGGGGCGAATTCCCGGAAGGCGGAGGCCAGCTCCTCCTTGGGGATGGCCTCCATCTCGTCCACGTCGAAGGAGGAGAACCCCGGCGTGTCCGCCACCAGCCCCCCCGCCACCGGGAACAGCTCCACATGGCGGGTGGTGTGGCGGCCCCGGCCCAGCTTTTCGCTGACCTGGCCCACCTCCAGCCCGAAGCCCGGCCGGAGGGCGTTGAGGATGCTGGACTTGCCCACCCCGGAGTTGCCGGTGAAGGCGGACACCTTCCCGGCGATGGCAGCGGCCAGCGCGTCCATCCCCTCCCCGGTCTCGGCGCTCACCTGGAGGGTGGAAAACCCGGCGTCCCGGTACAGCCGGACCAGCTCCTCCGCCCGCTCCAGATCGCACTTGTTGAACACGATCAGGGGCCGGCACCCCTTCCACTCCGCCATGGCGGCCATCCGGTCGATGAGGAAGGGGTCGGTCACCGGCACCGCCCCGGAGCACACGATCGCCATCTGGTCGATGTTGGCCACGGCGGGGCGGCTGAACTGGTTCTTCCGGGGCAGGACGGCATCCACCATCCCATGCCCGTCCTGGGTCAGGGCGATCTCCACCCGGTCGCCCACCAGGGGGCTCACCTTCTGGTGGCGGAGCCTGCCCCGCCCCCGGCAGGGGACGGTCCCGCCCCCCTGGGTCTCCACATAGTAGAACCCGCTCAGGGCCTTGACGATCCGCCCCGTCATGAGCCGAAGGGCAGGAGATAGCTATCCACCTGCGTCTCGTTGATGTAGATGTATACCATCTGATCGCCGGAGGCGGTGGCCCGCTTGGTAAAGGTCAGATTCTGGTCGGCGTCCACCGGGGTGTTGTGGATGGTCTTGTCACCCACCACGATGCGCACGTTCACCAGCCCCTCATAGGCGCTCAGATCCACCGTGATGTCCTTGGTGACGGCGGGGGCGGCCACGTCCTGAGTGGGATCGGGCAGCGCCCCGCTCTCCCCCGGCGCCGTCTCGCCCGCGGGGGGCTCGTCGGAGGGCGTGGGCTCCGCCGACGGCTCCGGCTCCGGGCCCTTGCTGACGTACAGGTCGATGGAGGTGCCCTTCTCCACCTCCTTGCCGGTGTCGATGCTCTGCCAGAACACCCGGCCCTCGGGGTACTCGTCGTTATACTGCTCATCCACATGGCCCACCTTCAGCTCCATGCGGGTGATCTCGTCCTTGGCCTTCTCGATGGGCATGTTCACCAGGGGGGGCACCGTCACCGGCATTTTGGCCGGGCCGGTGCTGATGAAGATGGTCACCCGGTCCCCCTTCTCCACCTCGGTGCCGGGGATCGGGTCGCAGGACACCACGAAGCCCATGGTGATGCTCTCGTCGGATACCTGCTTCTGGTCCACCCCCAGCCCCATCTCATCCTGGAGGATCTTCAGCACCTCCCGGGCGTCCCGGTTCTCCACCGAGGGGATATACATCTTGTCGTCCCCGCCGCTGATGTTGACGGTGATGGTCAGGGAGCCCTCCTTCACCGTGGAGCCGGCCTCGGGCTGCTGGGCGCAGATCTTGCCCTCTTCATACTCCTCGCTGTGCATGGCGGGGCCCTCCACCACCTTGAACCCCCCCTGGATGCTCTTGTCCTGCTCCAGCTCCTCCATCGTGTAGCCCAGCAGGCTGGGCACCTCGTACTCCCTGGCCTGGCCGGTCAGCAGGTCCTTGAGGAAGAAGTTGAACACCACATAGAACATTACGCCGATGAAGGCCAGCACCACCAGCACCGCGGCCACCGCGGCGCCCACCCCGCCCCGGCGGGGTGGCTCATCGTAGCCGTCGTAATCGTCGTACTCTTCCTCCCGGCGGCGGGACTGGCGGCGCTCCGGCTGGGGCGGCCGCTCCGGATCCCGGCGCTCCACCGGCACCCGCACCGAGGCGGTGATCACCTTGGCGGGCACCACCATGGTGGGCTCGTCGGTCTCCTCCGGCTCCACCCGCGTATCCGGCTGGAAATCCGGGTTCTTGCGGAACTCTTTCAAGTCGTCCAGCATCTCCTCGGCGGAGGCGTACCGCTGAGCCAGCTCGGGGGCCATGGCCTTCATGGTGATGGCCTCCAGCGCCCGGGGCACGTCGGGATTCAGGTCCCGGGGGGGCACAGGGATGGATTTGATGTGCTGGATGGCCACCGCCACCGGAGTGTCCCCCTCGAAGGGGAGCCGCCCGGTGAGCATCTCATAGAGCACCACCCCGGCGGAGTAGATGTCGGTGCGGCAGTCCACATGGCTGCCCTTGGCCTGCTCCGGCGAGATATAGTGCACCGAACCGATGGCCTCCTGGGTCATGGTGTTCTGGGCGGCGCTGGCCAGCTGGGCGATGCCGAAGTCCGTCACCTTCACGCTGCCGTCCCGAAGGACCATGATGTTGTGGGGCTTGATGTCCCGGTGGATGATGCCCCGCTCGTGGGCGTGGCTCAGCGCCCGCATGATCTGGGTGATGAAGTGCTGGGCCTCCCGCCAGTTCAAGGGGGTGCCCCGGCGCTGCATATACTGCTTCAACGTCAGCCCGTCGATCAGCTCCATGACGATATAGTTCAGCCCGTCGGAGTTGCTCACGTCGTACACCGACACGATGTTGGCGTGGGACAGCATGGCCACCGCCTGGGACTCATCGTGGAACCGGCGGCGGAAGTCGGCGTCGTTGGCCAGCTCCGGCTTCAGGATCTTGATGGCCACCAGCCGGTTGAGCCGGTGGTCCCGGGCCTTGTACACCACCGCCATGCCCCCGGTGCCGATGCACTCCAGGATCTCGTATCGGTTGTCGAGCAGTTTACCTATGTATTGGTCCATGGTAAAAGTCCTCCTCGTCACAGCTGCGCCAGCACAACGGTCACATTGTCCGGCGCTCCCCGCTCCAGCGTCAGCTCCACCAGCGCCCGGCAGAAGCCCTCCGGCTCCCCCTCCCGGCCGCTGAGTGCCAAGATCGTCTCATCTTCCAGCACGTTGGACAGCCCATCGCTGCACAAAAGCAGGCGGCTGCCCTCCCCCGGCTCCAGCCGGTCCACGTCGCACTCCACCCGGCTGTCCACCCCCAGGGCGCGGGTGATCAGGTTCTTCTGGGGATGTACTCTGGCCTGGTCGGGGGTGATCTCCCCCCGGTCCACCAGCAGCTGCACCAGGGAGTGGTCCACTGTGGCCTGGCGTATGGTATTATTTCCCAGGACATAGGCCCGGCTGTCCCCCACATGGACCAGGTGGGCCGCGCCGGGCAGGGCCAGCGCCGCCACCAGGGTGGTGCCCATGCCCTCGTACTCCGGCTTTTCCCTGCTCAGGCCGTACACCCGGTCGTTGGCCCGGCGGCAGGCGTCGGTCAGCACCCGCTCCCGCAGGGCCGGGTCGCCGGGCACGCCGCCGGACAGGGCCTCCTCCACCGCGGCGGTGAATTCCTCCACCGCCACCGAGCTGGCCACGCTGCCCGCCTGGGCGCCTCCCATGCCATCGCACACCACCAGCAGCGCGCCGCCGCCCTCCAGCTCCCGAACGGCGTAGCTGTCCTCGTTTTCCTGACGGCGGCGGCCGATATCTGTCACACCGCAAACTCTCAAGTCGATCCCTCCTCTGGGGTATGGGTCTCTCCCTCCGCGATCCTCCTGCGCCGCAGCTGGCCGCAGGAGGCGTCGATGTCTCCCCCCAGCCTCCGCCGCACCGTGGCGGTGACGCCATGGCTCTCCAGCCGCTTCTGGAACTGCCGCACCCGGCGGCTGGGCCTCAGGGGCGACTCGGCCACCTCGTTGAGGGGGATCAGGTTCACATGCCCCGGCTGGCCCCGCAGCAGCGCCGCCAGCCGGTCGGCCTGCTCATCGGAGTCGTTCACCCCGTCCGCCATGGCGTACTCGTAGGAGATCCGCCGCCCGGTGGTCTCGAAGTACCGGCGGCAGGTGTCCATGAGCAGATCCACTCCCACGGCCCGGTTCACCGGCATCAGCCTGGTGCGGGTCTCGTCCTCGGGGGCGTGGAGGGAGACGCTCAGCGTCAATTGTAACCCAAGACCGGCCAGTTTGTCAATTTGCTTTACCAGCCCGCAGGTGGACAGGGAGATGTGGCGCATCCCGATATTCAGTCCCTCCGGGTGATTGACCAGCTCCAAAAACCGCAAAACAGCGTCGAAATTGTCCAGCGGCTCACCGATCCCCATCATCACGATGTTGGAAATCTCCGCCCCGCTGTCCTTTTTGGTAAAGATCACCTGGGCCAGGATCTCCGATGGGGCCAGGTCCCGGACCTTCCCCCCCAGGGTGGAGGCGCAGAACACGCAGCCCATATTGCACCCCACCTGGCTGGATACGCATACAGTATTCCCATGCTTGTAGCGCATCAAAACCGTCTCCACACAATTTCCGTCGCCCAGCCGCCAAAGATATTTGATGGTGCCGTCCAGCTTGGACACCTGCCTGCGCTCCACCCGGGGGACGGTGAGCACGCAGTCCTCCCCCAGCCGCTCCCGCAAAGCGCGGGGCAGGTCAGTCATCTCGTCGAAGGACTCCACCCCCCGGTGGAGCCAGCGGAACACCTGCATGGCCCGGAACCTGGGCTGGCCCAGCTCCTGGAAATAGCGCTCCAGCTCCTCCGGGAGCATGGATCTCAGATCGATCACGGGGCGTCACCCCTTTCTGCGCAGTTTCGCAACAAAAAATCCGTCGGTGCCGTGGATATGGGGCCAGAAGGTCACCCGGCCCGGCTGTTCTCCCAGGTGGGGCAGGACGAAGGGCTCCGGGACGAAATCCAGGTGGTCCGCCAAAAAGCCGTCCACCACCCCGCCGTTCTCCCGCTCCAGGAGGGTGCAGGTGGAGTACGCCAGCACGCCCCCGGGGCGGACGTACCCGGCGCAGTTGTCCAAAATGGAGCGCTGCACCCGGGGCAGGCCCGCCAAAGGCTCCGGGTCTTTATACCGGATATCCGGCTTCTTGCGGACGATCCCCAGCCCCGAGCAGGGCACATCGGTGAGCACCACGTCGAAGCCGTCCGCCCACTCCTCCCGGCGCTTGGCGGCGTTCTGGAGGGTGGGGCTGATGAGGTCCAGACCCAGCCGGTCCCGCCCCGCCGCCAGCAGCTGGACCTTGTGGGGGTGGATGTCGCAGGAGATCAGCTCCCCCCGGCCCTCCATCAGCAGGGCGGCGGCGAAGGACTTGCCCCCGGGGGCGGCGCAGCAGTCCAGCACCCGCATCCCCGGCTTTGGCCCCGCCGCCAGCACCGCCAGCCGGGACGCCGGGTCCTGGATATAGAGCTCCCCCCGCCGGAAGGGCTCCAGCCGCTCCAGGTCCCCCGTGCCGGTGAGCAGCAGGCAGCCCTCCAGCCAGGGGTGGGGCTGCGCCTGCGCCCCCGCCGCCCTCAGCTCCTCCGCCAGCCTCTCCGGCGTGGTCTTGAGGGTGTTCACCTGGGCGGCGGTGGGGGGCTGCTCGTTGTCCGCCTTCAAAAGGGCCTCGGCCCCCTCCAGCCCCAGCGTCTGCGCAAATCCCTCCACCAGCCAACGGGGGTGGCTGTAGCGGATGGACAAGGTCTCGATCTCATCCCGCCCTCGGATCTCCGGCGGCTCCTCCCGCAGCAGGGCCCGGAGCACGCCGTTCACCAGCCCCGCCGCCCGGGGGTTCCGGCTGTGGCGCTTGGCCAGCTCCACCGCCTCGTTCACCGCGGCGCTGGGGGGGATCTTGTCCAAAAACAGCAGCTGGTACGCCGCCACCCGGAGATCGCACAGCACCTTGAGGTCCAGCTTCTCCAGCCTCATGGAGCACACCCGCCCCAGCCGCCAGTCCAGCAGCAGCCGGTTTTGCAGCACTCCGTAGCACAGCCGGGCGCACAGCGCGCCGTCCCGGCGGTCCAGCCCCGCCGCCCGGACGGCGCGCTTCACCTGGACATCCGACCAGGCCCCCTGCCTCTCGCAGGCGGCCAGGGCCAGCGCCGCGGTCTCTCTGGCCGAGCCCATGCGATCACTCCTGTTTCGTCAAAATGGTCCCCGGGGGGATGGGATGGCCCAGCAAAAAGGCGGGGGCGGTCATGGCCTTTTTCCCGTCGGGCTGGAGCTCCGCCAGTTCCAGCACCCCTCCGTCCCCGCAGGCGATCCTCAGCCCCCGCTTGTCCGCCTGGAGCACTGTGCCGGGGGCTTTTTCGGTGCGCTCCCCGGTGAGGGCGGTGCGCAGCACCTTGCACCGCACGCCGTCCAGCGCCGCGGTGGCGGCGGGCCAGGGGCGCAGCCCCCGGACCTGGTCGTGGAGCCGGCGGGCGGTCCTTGTCCAGTCCATGGGGGACAGCTCCCGGGACAGCATGGGGGCGTGGGTGGCCCGGGCCTCGTCCTGGGGGACGGCCTCCGCCGTCCCCGCCTCCAGCGCCGCCACGGTGTCCGCCAGCAGTCCGGCGCCCAGATCCGCCAGCCGGGCGAAGAGCTGGGCGGCGTTCTCATCGATGCCGATGGGGGTTCTGGCCTGGGCCAGGATGTCCCCGGTGTCCATCCCCTCCGCCATCCGCATGATGGTGACGCCCGTCTCGTCCTCTCCGTTCAAAATGGCCCAGTTGATGGGGGCGGCCCCCCGGTACTTGGGCAGGAGGGAGGAGTGGACGTTGACGCACCCCAGCCGGGGCAGCTCCAGCATGTCCACGGGCAGGATCTTCCCGTAGGCGGCCACGGCCACCAGGTCGGGCTCCAGCGCCCGGAGGATGTCCAGCGCCGTCCCGTCCCGCATCTTCGCGGGCTGGTAGACCTCCAGGCCCAGCGCCAGCGCCAGCTCCTTCACCGGGGGCGGCTGGAGCTTCATGCCCCGGTCCTTGGGCCTGTCCGGCTGGGTGAACACGCCGCGGATCTCATGGCCGGCCTCCGCCAGCGCCCGCAGAGAGGGCACGGCAAAGTCCGGCGTTCCCATGAATACGATCTTCATCTTTTCCTGCCCTTTCTCCGTCCCTGCCTCTGGGGCCGGGGCTTGGGCGGCTCCTGCTCCGGCCCCTCCTCCTCCGGCTCCATGGCGTCGATCTCGTCGGGGGTGTAGAGCTGGTCGGTGTGCTCCACGAAGAGGTGGCCGTCCAGGTGCTCCAGCTCGTGGCAGAAGCACCGGGCCACCATCTCCTCGCCGGTGATCTCGAAGAATCCCCCGTTCCGATCCTGGGCCCGGACGGTGACCACATTGGGCCGCTCCACCCAGCCGTACTGGTTGGGGACGCTGAGGCAGCCCTCCCAGCCCTCCTGGGATCCCTCCTGGCGGACGATCGCCGGGTTGACCAGCTCCAGCAGCTCCTCGTTCTCGTCCTCCACCACCACCACCCGGCGGAGTATGCCGATCTGGGGGGCGGCAAGGCCCACCCCGCCCGCGTTGGTCAGGGTCTCCCGCATATCGTCCAGCAGCCAGTGGAGCTTCTGGTCGAACTTCTCCACCGGGCGGCAGGCTTTGGCCAGGGTCGGGTCCCCCTGGGTCAGGATCTTTCTCAGCGACATGTCGATCTCCTCCTCATTGATCCAGCGGGTCCACGTCGGCGAACAGCGCCACCCCCCGGTTCCGCTTGTCTGCCTGGGCCTGGCGGAGCAGGTGCGCCGCCAGCAGCCGCATGGCCTTGGTGTTCTGCGTGTTCAAGATCAGCCGGTAGCGGTAGCGGTCATTGACCTTGGCCACCGCCGCCGGGGCGGGCCCCAGCAGGCGGCAGGCCGTCCCGGCGTAGGGCGGGCGGCCCAGCGCCGCCTCCAGGGCGGAGCGCAGGCGCAGCAGGGCGTGGAGCACCGCCGTCTCCTCCAGCCCGGAGGCCCCCAGCACGAACAGGTCCCCCCAGGGGGGCAGGCCCCGGGCCTGGCGCAGCCGGATCTCCTGCTCATAGAAGCTGTCGTAGTCCTGGGCGGCGGCGAAGCGGATCACGTCGTTGTCCGGGGTGAAGGTCTGGATGACCGCCTCCCCCTTCTTCTCCCCCCGGCCCGCCCGGCCCACCACCTGGGTGAGCAGGGAGAAGGCCCGCTCGGCGGCGTGGAGGTCGCCGGTGTACAGCAGCTGGTCCGCCGACACCGCCCCCACCAGGGTGACGTTGTCGAAGTCCAGCCCCTTGGCCACCATCTGGGTGCCCAGGAGGATGGGGATCCGCTCCCGGCGGAACTTTTCCAGGATGCTCTCGTGGCTGTGGACGGCGGACACGGTGTCCGCGTCCATCCGCAGCACCCCCACCCCGGGAAACAGGCCCCGCAGCTCCTCCTCCACCTTTTGGGTGCCTGTGCCCACCAGGTCCAGCAGCCCCCCGCAGGCGGGGCACCGGTCCGGCATGGGCTGGGACCAGCCGCAGTAGTGGCACATCAGCCGCCGGTTGGCGGAGTGGTAGGTGAGGTGGACGGAGCACCGGGGGCAGGCGGGGGTCTGGCCGCACTCGCCGCAGGTGACCATGCGGCTGGCCCCCCGGCGGTTGAGGAACAGGATGGCCTGCTCCCCCCGGTCGATGACCTCCCACAGCTTTTTCGCCAGGGGGCCGCTGATGGCCCCTCCGCCGCCCCCCCGCAGCTCCCGCTTCATGTCCACGATGGACACCTGGGGGAGCTCCCGGGCGTTGTACCGGCTCCTCAGCTGGAACAGGCGGTAGTCCCCCCGCCGGGCGCGGTACATGGACTCCACCGACGGCGTGGCCGACCCCAGCAGCAGCAGCGCCCCCGCCTTATAGCAGCGGTACCGGGCCACATCCCTGGCGTGGAAGCGGGGGTTCTGCTCCGAGCGGTAGGACGGCTCCTGCTCCTCGTCCAGGATGACGGCCCCCAGATCGGGCAGGGGGGCGAACACGGCGGAGCGGGTGCCCACCACCACCCGGGCCTGGCCCCGCTTGGCCCGCTTCCACTCGTCGCACCGCTCCCCGGCGGACAGCGAGGAGTGGAGCACCGCCACCTCCCGGCCGAAGTGGGCGGTGAAGATCCGCATGAGCTGGGGGGTGAGGGCGATCTCCGGCACCATCACCAGCGCCGTCCTGCCCCGGTCCAGCAGGGCGTGGATCAGCTTCAGGTACACCTGTGTCTTGCCGCTGCCGGTGACGCCGTAAAGCAGGGCGGCCCCGCCGCCGCCCTCCGCCATGGACAGCAGGCCCCGGTACGCCTCCTCCTGTTCCCGGTTCAGCTGGATGGGCTCCGGCTCCTCCCACTCCGGCGGCGGGGGGCGGCGGTACACCTCCCGCCCGGTCAGGGCCAGCACCCCCATCCTCTCCAGGGAGCGCAGGGTGGCCATGGACGCGCCGGTGAAATAGCACAGCTCCTTGGCGGAGGTGGCCCCCACCGCGCACAGGGCCTCCCCCGCGGCGTACTGGAGGGGGGCCCGCCGCCGCCGGGGGGAGAGCAGGGCCATGGCGTCGCCGGGGTCCATGGCCAGACTGGCCACCAGCTCCCGCTTGTCGTTCACCCCCCGCTGGGCGCTGGGCTCCCGGAGGACGATCCCCTCCCCCTCCAGCGCCCGCAGGGCCGGGCCCGGGTCGGACGCCCCGAAGGCCGTCCGGATGGTCCCCGCCTCCGCCCAGCCGCCCCCCGCGATCAGCAGCTCCACCAGCTTCCGGGCCGGTTCAGACTCCCCCGCCACCCCATAGGCCCGCTCCCGGTCCACCCCGGGGGCCAGCTTCCAGCAGTCCTTCAGGGAGAACCACAGCCCCGCCGGGAGCATGGCGCGCATGGCGTCGTACACGGTGCAGAAGCAGTGCTCCCGCATCCACAGGGCCAGCCGGACCATGCCCTCGTCCAGCAGCGGCTCCTCGTCCAGCGCCGCCAGCACCGGCTTCAGCCTGGCCCCGTCCTCTCCCGAAGCCAGGGCCAGCACGATCCCGTCGCAGGGCTTGTTCCCCCGGCCGAAGGGCACCGCGCACCGCATACCGGGCCGCAGCCTCCCCTCCAGCCCGGCGGGGATCAGATAGTCGTAGGGCCGGTCGATGGCGTAGGTGGCCGCGCCCACGGCGATCTTCGCGATGCTGGCCACTGGCTCACCCCTTTTCAGGACCTCAATTCCAAAGGGCAAGCAGTCGGCCCGCTTGCCCTTCAGGACCTGCGGCGGCAGGTCCTCAGATCTCCTCGTTCCCGTCCGCCCCGGCGCTCTCCTCTTCGGGCGTCTGGGCCTGGACCGACTCCAGGGTCAGGGTGCCGTCGGCCACCTCCCGGATGGCCAGGGACACCGCCTTCTCCTCCAGCGGCTCGCCGCTGGCCTCCGACTGGCTGGACAGCTTTCGGGCCCGGCTGGCCACCATGTTCACCAGCATATAGCGGCTGGGCACCTGGCTCAACAGGTCCTTGATGGGGGGATAGAGCAGCATAGATATCCTTCCTTTCCGATGTTGACGATCAGTCCTGGCCCACGATGCCCTGGGCCAGGGGGAGGCGCTTCTGGGTGCGGCACTGCTCCGCCTGGAGGATCGACTGGATCTCCTGGGCGGCGTCCATCACCGTGTCGTTCACCACCAGGTAGTCGTAGTGGACGCATTCCCGGCACTCCTGCCGGGCCTTTTCCAGCCTGCGCTGGATGGCGGCCTCCTCGTCGGTGTTGCGCCGGTGGAGGCGGCGGGACAGCTCCTCCAGGGAGGGGGGGATCAGGAAGATCAGCACCGCCTCGGGGCAGCGCTCCCGCACCTTGGCCGCCCCCTGGACCTCGATGTCCAGCAGCACGTCGATCCCCCTGTCCAGCTTCTCCCGGATCACCTTCAGCGATGTGCCGTAGTAGTTGCCCACATACTCCGCGTGCTCCAGCAGCTCGCCGTCGGCGATCATCCGCTGGAACTCCTCTCGGGAGACGAAGTTGTAGTTCACCCCGTCCTCCTCGCCGGTGCGTGGGGCGCGGGTGGTGAAGGACACGGAGAAATGGATGTCCCGCCGGGCTCCCAGCAGCTCCGAGATCACCGTGCTCTTCCCCACCCCGGAGGGGCCGGACAGCACGATCAGCTCCCCCCTCGTTTTCTTTTGTGATGCGCTCATGGCGTCTCCTCCTCTGTATCGGGCCCCGCCCCGAACTGGGCGGACACCCGCTGGGTGGGCAGGGACGACCAGATCACATGGCCGCTGTCCATCACCAGCACCGACTGGGTCTTGCGGCCGAAGCTGGCGTCGATCAGCATCCCCCGCTCCCTGGCCTCCTGGCCCAGCCGCTTCACCGGCGCGGAGTCCGGGCCGACGACGGCCACCACCCGGGCCGCCGCCGCCATGCTCCCAAATCCGATATCGATCAGCTTCATGCCGTCACTCCAGGTTCTGGACCTGTTCGCGGATCTTCTCGATCTCCGCCTTCATGTCCACCACCCGGCGGACGATCTCCATGTCGGAGCACTTGGAGCCGATGGTGTTGGCCTCCCGGTTGAACTCCTGGATCAGGAAATCCAGCTTGCGCCCCACCGCGCCCCCGGCCGAGAGCAGCTCCCGCAGCTGGTCCAGGTGGCTGTGCAGGCGCACCGTCTCCTCGTCCACCGCCACCTTGTCGGCGAAGATGGCCGCCTCGGTGAGCAGCCGGGCCTCGTCGATCTGGGTGTTTTGGAGCACCTCCCTCATCTTGGCCTCCAAACGGGCCCGGTAGTCCGCCACCGTCTGGGGGGAGCGCTCCTCCACCTCGGCCAGCAGCCGCTGGATGGTGTCCGCCCGGCCCAGGATGTCGGCCTCCAGCCGCCCGCCCTCGGTCTCCCGCATGGCGTTGAAGTCCGCCAGGGCCAGCTCCAGCACCGCCAGCAGCCGCTCCTTCATCTCGTCCAGGTCCTCTTCCCGCTTCTCCACGGTGAGCACGTCGGGGAACCGGGCCAGGTCTGCGGCAGACCAGCGCTTTTTCGCGCCGCTCCCCCCCAGCTCCCGCAGGCGCTCCAGGGCTGCGGCGTAGCTCTTGGCCAGCGCCTCGTTCACCGTGACCACCAGATCGTCCCCGCCGGAGCGGACGATGGTGACGAACACGTCCACCTTGCCTCGGGCCACTGTCCTCTGGATCATGCCCTTCATGGCGTCCTCGGCGAAGATGTAGGCCCGGGGCATCTTCACCGCGCAGTCCAGATAGCGGTTGTTCACCGAGCGCAGCTCCACCGTGATCTGGACGCCGCCGTCAAAGGCCCGCTCTCCCCGGCCGTAGCCGGTCATGCTTTTTACCACGTCAACTCCCAGCCTTTCAGCGGACCGCCCGGCCGACCCGTCGGATATACAACGAGATCAGCTGGCTCGATCCATAGTCGTACAGCACGAACACGATATTGGCCGCCGGGTACAGCGCCCACAAAGACCCCCCCAGCGCCGGGGGCAGGGAGGCCAGCAGGGACCCCATCATGGTCAGGTACAGCACGGTGAACACCGCGTTGAAGAACCCCAGCTTCACCGCGTACTCGAGCAGCCGCTTTCGGGGCCGCTCCGCCATGGACTTCACCATGGGGTACAGCCCGAACAGGGCGGCGAACAGCGCCGCGCAGAATTTGTCCGGCGCCAGCAGCAGCGCCAGGATCGACGCCCCCGCCCAGCACAGGAACCCCGCCTTCAGCCCCACCGAGATCACCGCCGCCGCCGGCAGCAGCCCCGCCAGCGCCACCACGCCCCACCGCCCCGTGGGGACGAGGCCGGCCAGGTATACGAAGATCACCGCCAGGGCCCCCAAAACGGCCGGGTAGGCCACCTTGACCGCCGCGTTTTTCCGTCTCATCTCAGCGGCAGCCTCCGCACAGGCAGTTCATGCACATCATGGCGGTGCAGCAGTCCATGCCGTCGCACTGGCCCCCCACCATGTCCGGCTGATAGCCGTAGCCGCCCCGCTGCATCATGCCCAGCGCCTGGCGGTACTCCATGTTCCCCGGGTCCATCTGGACGGCGATCTGGTAGTTCTGCCTGGCCTCGTCCAGCCAGCCCCGGCGGTAGGCGATGGACCCCATGAGGAAGTACCACTCCCCGTTTCGATCCGCCCCCTGGAGCAGCTGCTCCGCCCCGTCCAGGTCGTTGCTGCTGACAGCCTGGCGGGCGCGGTAGAACACCTGGCCCGACGAGCCCTGGCTCCGCTGCTGATAGCCCCCGCCGTAGCCATAGCCGTAGCCGCTCTGGCTCTGGGAAGCGCTCCCCCCGTAGGAGGCGCCGCCCCCGGACCGGGCCCGGGTGATGGCGTCGTAGGCCTGGTTGATCTCCTTCATCTTCTCCTCGGCCAGGTCCGCCAGGGGGTTGTTCTGATAGTTGTCCGGGTGGTACTTCCGGGCCAGGTCCCGATAGGCCCGCTTGACCTCGTCGTCGCTGGAGTCAGGGCTCACGCCCAGCACCTCGTAAGGATCTCTCATCTGGCTTTCTCCTTATATCTCTCATATCGTGCCACCGGCCGTCCAGCACTGCCTCCTGCACCGCGGGCAGGCCGGTGTAGATCACGTTTTCCACCACGGGGGCCCATTCCTCCAGCTCCAGCAGCTCCGCCGCCGACCCCGCCAGCCGCAGGGAGTGGGAGGCGGTGGTCTCCAGGTAGTCCCGGCTGTCCCGGGCTCGCCCCCCGAAGCGGGCGTCCAGGGGGTTATAGCGCCCCCGCCTGCGGTCCTCGTCCAGATCGTCCCAGCCGTCCATCAGGTAGATCCACCGCCCCAGATGGTAGAGCAGCTGGCCCATGGCCCGCCGCTCCCCCTCTCGGGGGACGGCCTGGGCCGCGCAGGCCAGGATCTGGGCGAAGGCGTCCGCCGCCCGGTCCAGCTGGGGGGATCCCTCCGCCTCCAGCGCCCCCAGCCGGGCCAGCCCCGCCCGCACCTGGGCATCGAAGGCGGGCTGGGCCCCGGCCGCCCGGCGGTAGGCCCGCCGGTACGCCAGGCGCAAGAAGCGGTAGGGCAGGCCGGTGAAAAAGCCGTGGTCGGCCACGTCGTCGGACAGCTTGTGCCAGCTCAGGATCACGCTCTGGTCGGCGGCGGCGTCCAGAGCTCCCCCCGCCAAACAGCTCCGGGGCTTGCGCAGGGGGTGGACGGGGCACCGCCTGCAGATCCGCCCCCCGCTCCCCGCCCCCGCGGTGAGCAGGATGGCCAGGAAGGTGAAGTCATATTGCAGGGTCAGCCGGGCCAGAAACCCGTGGCGCCTGCCCAGGGCGTGGCACAGCCCGCAGTAGGCGCTCTGGTAGGCGTCCTTTTGACCCTCCTCCAGCCGCCCCAGGGCGGGGCGAACGTAGCCGAACACCTCACTCCTCCCGGGTCAGGGAGACCACCACCGTATAGCCCTTGGGGTTCACCACCCCCACGTCGGTGGCCGTGCCCACATTGTGCAGGTAGACCTCGGCGGGCACCGTGTAGTACTGCCCTGCGGTGGGGGTGATGCCCTTCAGGTCGGCCACCACCTGGATGTTCTCCTCCGTCAGCTCGTCCAACAAAGCCTTGGGCCCCCGCACCCGCACCGGCAGGACCTGGGTGATGATGTTGGCGTCCCAGCCCTCCGGCTCGTTGGAGGCGCTGATGCGGCTGCTGACCTCGAAGATCCGGGTCTCCACCCGCTTGGTCACCCGGAAGGTGACCTTCACCTCGGTGATGCCGCTGACGTTCTCCAGCCGGTCGTCCAGCGGGATGGGGTAGGTCTGCTCCCCGCCGTTCTCCACCGCCTCATCGTCCAGCGCGGCCAGGTCGATGGTGGCCAGGGGGATCCCCCCCTCGTTCAGCAGCGCGTCCACCGCCTCCCGGCTGCCCGCCACCAGGATGGAGTCGGCGCTGGGATGGATCTTCACATCGCTTTCCTTCAGCCCGCCGCCCTCGATCACCCGGATCACCAGCGGCACCTCCGCCGTGGCCCGGATGGGGAAGGAGGTATAGATGGTGTCCACGTCGCAGCTCACGTCCAGGTCCAGCGGGTCGCCGCTGGCCCCGATCAGCTGGAAGGGCAGGGCCTCGTCCACCGACTCCGTCAGCTCCTCGCCGGTGACGATCACCCTGGCGTGGGACACCTGGTTGACCAGGTCCGCCCGGCCGCTGACGGTGAGCTCCACCGGGTCGAAGCGGAAATCGTCCTTGTCTCCGGCCAGGTAGCCCTCCGCCGCCGTGCCCTGGAACTCGCCCCGGATCTCCACCTTCCGGCTCAGAGACCGGGCCACCTCCACGGTCACCGCGCTTCCGCCGGCGCCGTAGGTGATCTCCACATCGTTCAGGCTCACGCCGCTGGGCAGCTCCACGGTATAGTTCACCGGGTACTTGCCCTCGGTGCTGATGTGGGACACGCTGGCGTTGAGCTTAGGGGGCGTATCCTGCAAAATGGCCAGGATCCTGGGGTTGGCCCGCACCCGGATGGTGGCGGTGACGCTGGGGTTGACGATCATCAGGTCCCGGTCCTCCAGCATCTCCAGCCCGGAGAAGTTGACGGACAGGCTGAGGAAGTTGCGCCCCTCCCGGTTCTCGTCCCGGGAGGTCACCCACAGCCACAGGGACAGGGAGATGAGCACGGAGAGGACCACATAGAGTATCTTGCTGTCAAGGATCTTCTTTCCCATTCAGATCATCTCCCTTGATGCCCTTGAGTACGCTGGACAGCCGGGCGGCGGCGGTGGGCCTGCCCTCCTCCTCGGCGGCGGGCATCAGCTCCAGGCGGAGCATCCGCTCCAGGGTATCCGGCGACAGGTGCCGCTTGAGCATCCCGTTCACCGCCACCGAGATGGACCCGGTCTCCTCGGACACGATGGCCACCACCGCGTCCGAGTTCTCGCTGACCCCGATCCCCGCCCGGTGGCGCATACCCAGATCCCGGCTCAGGTTCACGTTTCCCGACAGGGGGAGCATACAGCCCGCCCCCACGATCCGCCCGCCCCGGACGATCACCGCCCCGTCGTGGAGGGGGGCCTTGTTCCAGAACAGGTTCTTCAGCAGCTGGGCGGACACCTGGCAGTCCAGGGCGGTGCCCGTCTTGAGCACGTCGTCCAGCAGGGTGCGCCGCTCGAACACCATCAGCGCCCCCACCTTGTCCCGGGACAAAGCGGCATAGGCGTCCACGGTCTCCTTGATGGCGGTCTCCAGGTCGTTGCTGTAGCTCTCCGCCACGAACAGCTCCTTGATCTTGCCGCTGCCCATCTGCTCCAGGAACCGGCGCAGCTCGGGCTGGAAGAGGATGATCAGGGCGATGATGCCAAGCTCCATGGCGTTGTTGAGCACCGTGCGGATCACCCGCAGCCGCCACAGGTTGGCCAGGGCCATGGCCACCACGATGAAGGCGATGGCCTTCACCACCTGGCCGGACCGGCTGCGGCGGACGAAGCGGAGCAGATGGTAGATGCCAAAGGCGATGATGGCCATGTCCAGGATATCCTTCAGCTCGATGAGCCTGAGATATTCCGGCGCCAGCTGCAGCGTCTGCCAGATCATTTCCATGTGCGCCCACTCCTTCCCGCCCTGAAAAATGCGCGTGACAGACCCACGCCGCCCCGCGGCACATGGGGATATTATAGCTTATCCGG
Organism: uncultured Oscillospiraceae bacterium; assembly: GCA_910588495.1. GTDB lineage: Bacteria > Bacillota > Clostridia > Oscillospirales > Oscillospiraceae > Enterenecus. The sequence continues at coordinate 27,608 of CAJUPU010000026.1, forward strand.
CACTGGTTGGCAAGTGGATCGGGGAGAATTCAGAGAAAATTCACGGGCTATCCACAGAAAACAGGAAAAGGGCGCGGCCCCGCCGCGCCCTTTTCCTCAGTATTTCGCCGCAGTCAGCCCCCGGACGGCCGCCGCCGCCCGGTCCGCCTGGTCGGGGCGGTTGAAGGCGGAGAAGCTGAACCGGACGGTGCCGGTGTCCTGGGTGCCCGCCGTGCGGTGGGCCAGGGGGGCGCAGTGCAGCCCGGCGCGCACGGCCACGCCCCTTTTGGCCAGCGCCTCCCCCGCCTCCTCGCAGTCCACGCCGTCCACCACGATGGAGAACAGGCCGCTCTGGCACTCCCGGGGCCCCCGGAACACCTGTATTCCGCGGCACCGCTCCAGCCGGTCCATCATCCGCCCGGCCAGCGCCCGCTCGTGGCGGTGTATGCGGGCGGTCCCCGTCCGGCTGACGAAGCGCATCCCCTCCAGCAGGCCCGCCGCCCCGCACACGTTGTGGGTGCCCGCCTCCAGCCGGTCGGGCAGGAAGCCGGGCATCTCCTGCCGGGCGGACAGGCTGCCCGTCCCGCCGTAGAGCAGGGGCTGGGCCTGGGCGCCGCACAGCAGCAGCCCCGTGCCCTGGGGGCCGTACAGGCCCTTGTGCCCCGGCATGGCGATGAACGCCGCCCCCCAGCCCTCCATGTCCACGTCCAGCACCCCGGCGGACTGGGAGGCGTCCACGATCAGCGGCACGCCCCGCTCCCGGCACAGCGCCGCCACCCGCTCCACCGGCTGGATGAAGCCGAACACGTTGGACACGTGGTTGCAGATCACCGCGTCCACATCGGCGTCCACCTCCCGCTGGAAGGCCTCATAGACCCCGTCCTGATCGAACAGCGGCCCGGCGGCCACCCTGACCTTCGCCCCCGGGATGGCGTAGAGGGGCCGGGTGACGGCGTTGTGCTCGTAACCGGAGATCACCGCCGTCCCCCCCGGCTTCACCAGGGAGCGGATGGCGATGTTCAGCGCGTGGGTGGCGTTGCAGGTGAGCACCACCTGTTCCGGGTCGCCCATGTGGAACAGCCGCGCCGCCTGCTCCCGCATGTCGTACATCAGCTTCGCCGCCCCCATGCCCGGGGCGTGGCCCCCCCGGCCGGGGCTGGCCAGGTGGGTCATGGCCCAGGCGGAGGCCCGGGGCACCGCCCCGGGCTTTTCCAGCGTGGTGGCGGCGCTGTCCAGATAGATCATGATCTCACCTCACTGTACGCTCCGTCCGCCGTTTGGAGGAACACCTGCTTGGGGGTCATGCCCTCCCGGCGCAGCACCGTCAGCGCGTCGGTGAGCCGCCGCTCCGGGATGCGCACACAGTAGCCGCAGCCCTCTTTGGAGATGAGCTTGGGCGAGCGCTGGACCCAGCCGGGTATGCCCACCCGCTCCAGCACCTGGGCCGTGCGCTGGGCATAGGTGAGCGAGCGGCAGATGATGAGATAATAGACCATTGGCCCACCAGTCCTTTCCCCTGTTTCTCGAGGAACGCAAAAACGCTCCTCTCAAGGCCATCATATGCCTGAGAAGAGCGTTTGTGAAAGGGGGGGGCGCAAGAGGCCGGGGACACGCCGTGCGTTTCTAGAGCTCCTCCACCAGCGCCACCGCGTGGGCGGCGATGCCCTCCCCCGCGCCGGTGAAGCCCAGGCCCTCCTCGGTGGTGGCCTTGACGCTCACCCGGCCCGGGTCCGCCCCCATGGCGGCGGCCAGCCGCTCCCGCATCAGCGGGATGTGGGGGGCCAGCTTGGGCCGCTGGGCCAGCACTGTGGCGTCCACGTTGCCGACCTTGTAGCCGTTCTCCCCCAGCGCCCGGGCCACCCGGCCCAACAGCTCCAGGCTGTCCGCCCCCTCGTAGGCGGGGTCGCTGTCCGGGAACAGCTTGCCGATGTCTCCCAGGGCCGCCGCCCCCAACAGCGCGTCCATGACGGCATGGGTGAGCACATCGGCGTCCGAGTGGCCCAGCAGGCCCCTCTCGAAGGGGATCTCCACCCCGCCCAGGATGAGCCGCCGCCCCTCCACCAGCCGGTGGACATCGTATCCGTGGCCGATCCTCATGGGGCCGCCTCCTCCGCCAGCACCTCCCCGATCAGCAGGTCGGCAGGGGTGGTCAGCTTGATGTTCCGCTCGTCCCCCCGGGTGAGCACCACCTTCATCCCCAGCCGCTCCACGGCGGCGCAGTCATCGGTGAGCCGGGCCGCGTCGTCCAGCGCCTTTTGCAGCGCCGCCCGGATCAGGTCTCCGTCGAACACCTGGGGGGTCTGGACGGCGTACAGCGCCGAGCGGTCCAGGGTGCGCTCCACCAGGCCGTCCCTGACCTCCTTGATGGTGTCCTTCACCGGCACGGCGGGGGCCGCCGCACCGCTCCGGGCCGCCTGGGCGACGGCGTCCTCGATCACCCGGACGGTGACGAAGGGCCGGGCCCCGTCGTGGATGGCGATGAGCTTCGCCTTGGGGCTGCACTCCAGCGTGCCCAGCCGGGCGGACTGGGTGCGGTCCTCCCCGCCCCGGACCACCTTCACCACCTTGGTCAGGCCGTGGTCCTGGCACAGCCGGGCCACCTCCGGCACCAAGTCCGTCCGGGTGACCACCACCACCTCGTTCACGCTGGGGGCCTCCTCGAAGCGCCTCAGGCACCACACGATCGCCGGCAGGCCCCCCACGTCGGCCAGCACCTTGTCAAAGCCCATCCGGGTGGACGATCCGGCGGCCACCACCACCGCAGAGCAGCTGGGGGCGGCCTCCTTTTTCTGTTTTTTGAACAGTCCCATCTCCATCCTCCTCCCAGGCGCCTGTTCCACATCTCGAAACATGCCGGCTGGCTCAGGGATCTTCCCGCCAGTCCAGGCGAGCCCCTGCGGCAAAGCACGGCGGGAAAAGATCCAGCTGTTGACGTTGTGAGAGATCCCAAACAGGCTGTGAGCGCAAAAAGGAGCCTTACGGCCCCTCTCGCTCCCAGCTCAAGTCGATCGTCAATTGCTCAACACGGTGTCGATGCTGCTCTCCACCGTCTCGTAGGGCAGGCTCTGGGCCAGCACCAGCTCGGAGATGAGGATCTGTTTGGCGGTGTGGAGCATCTTCCGCTCCCCGTTGGACAGCCCGCGCTGGCTCTCCCGGCGGCGCAGGCCCTTCACCACACGGGCCACCTCCAGCAGATCGCCGCTCTTCAGCCGGACCAGATTCTCCCGATACCGGCGGTTCCAGTTGGATGTCATGTCCACCTCGATGCCCTCCATCTCGGACATGAGCTGCTTCGCCTTGGCGCCGGACACCACCGGACGCATCCCGATCTCCCCGGTGTTGTCGGTGGGCACCATGACCACCATATTGCCCACCGACAGCTTCAGCTGGTAGTACTCCTGGACCTGGCCCGACACCCTGCGCTGGACGATGGAGTCGATGACCCCCGCGCCGTGCATGGGGTGCACGACCTTATCCCCGATCTGAAACAAATCTCTCACCCCCAAGATATGTATATCTTTCCATGAATATTATACCCGTTTTTCTCCACCAAAGCAACTGTTTTCTTTGAAATCTTTCACAAAAAAGCCGCCCCTCCGGGTCGTTTTACGGCGGATCTGTACCAAAGAGCCCCATTTTTGCCGATCTCTGTGTCCCGCCCGCCCCCGGTCCCGGGACAAAAAAATACCGCGGCCGCCCTTTCGGGCGCCGCGGCGGGGTCATCCTCACTGTGATGCTTGCCGTTTGCCTGTCCTGCTCACTTATAGAACGCGTGATCGCCGATGGTGGTCACATAGGTCCGGGTCCGGGAGGCGTAGCTCCTGGCCCCCGCCGCGTTGAAGAACAGCGCGTCGGGCGTGACCTGGGCGCCGTCCAGCACCAGCATGGCGGCGATCACCGACTCCGCGTTGGGGTCGCGGTAGATCGAGCCGCTGGCGGCGGGAGTGAACTGGTTCTTCTGGAACAGCACGTCATAGATGTTGTTCGGGAACCTGGGGTGGTTCACCCGGTTCATCACCACATTGCCCACGGCGATCTTGCCCTCCAGGGGCTGGTTGCCGCTCTCGGCATGGATGATGCGGGACAGCCAGTAGAGCACATCGGCGTCGTACACCGCGCCGGCGTCGGCCAGATAGGGCTCGGCCCCCTCCCGGCTGGTGAGCAGCACCAGGCTGTCCTGGGCGTCATAGGACACATCCAGGTTGAACACCCGGGCCAGCAGCCGCACGGGAGCGGCCACCCGGCCGTCCATCTGGATCACGCCGTCTCCGGCGTAGAGATACCGGCCGTTGGCCACCACATAGTCGCCTCCGGCGGCGGCGGTGAGGGCCAGATCGTCCGTCACCACGTCGGCGGCCAGGTCCCCGGCCAGGCCGGCCTGGGCCCCGTCCTCTTCAACGGCCCGCTCCTCCTCAGCGGCGGGCACGCCCTCTTCGGGCACGGCCTCTTCAGCCTCGGCCTGCTGGGGCTGGCCGTCCAGCGCCACCACCTCGATGACGGCGGAGCTGTTGACGGAGACGATCCCGTCCTCCTCTTCCACCATGGCCTCCGCGTCCATCATGGACACGAAGGAGCTCACGGTGACGTAGCACACGCCGTCCAGGATCTCGAACTCCACGGACTCGACGGGCTCGCCGTCCAGCAGGACGGCGTTCTGTACTTTCTCTGCCGCCCCGATCTCTTCGACCTTGGCGGGGGTCTCCTCCGGCAGTTCGTCGGAGACCGCGGCAAACGCAGGCAGGGTCAAGCTCACCACAGCGAGAGCAGCCAGCGCGAAGCTGGTAGCTCGTGTTTTCATGTGATCTCTCCTTATTACAATTTGTTCTCAAATTGTAACCATATTGTAACTTATTCAAAACCATTTTGCAACCTTTCTGCTCCGTCAAAATAGCCGAACCTGGCCCATTACCAGGTCCGGCTATTGTGCATATCCGACAGTTTCGGCCGATATCGACGGTTTCTAGCTGGAACTAACTGGGCGCTATCGATAGAACCAGTGGCAGCCGATGGTGGTGACGTAGCTCTGGTTCTCCATGATCCAGTGGTCATCGGTGAGCTCGGGGGCCAGGAAATACAGGCTGTCCCCCGCCGCCCTGGCCCCGTCCAGCACCAGCTTGGCGGCCAGCACGCTCTCCGCCGTGGGCTCCAGGTAGACGGTGCCGTTGGCCACCGGCGTGAACTGCACCCCCCACTTCCGATCGAAGATCACATCGTGGATGGTGTCGGGGAACTCATCGCTGGCCACCCGGTTGAGCACCACAGTGCCCACCGCCAGCTTGCCCAGCAGGGGCTCCCCCCGGCTCTCGGCGGAGATGATGCGGCTCATCCAGTACAGATCCTCCTCTGTGTAGGGGGCGGGGCCGGGCCGGCCGGCGCCCGGGGTGAGGGTCACCCCCGCCGCCTGGCTCCAACCCACCCCGGCACCCAGGGCCTGGGCCAGGGGACGCACGGGCACCAGGGTCCGCCCGTCCTCCAGCCGCACCTGGTAGGGGACGTACAGCGCCCGGCCGTTCACCGTCATCCACTGGTCGCCGGGCCGGGCGGACAGCTCCACCCCCTCCCCCCGGACCCAGGCGGTCCCGTCCTCCCAGGTGACCACCGCGTCGGGGGAGAGCGCCTGGGCCACCGTGCGCAGGGAGACATAGGTGGTCCCCCCCTCCACCAGCCGGGCCTGGGCCGGGCCCCACAGGTCCCGGCCGTTGACGGACAGCACGTCCGCCGCCGAGGCGGGCAGCACCAGGGCCGCCGCCAGCGCCACGCCCGCGATCGTTTGCTTGAAGTTCATATCCTGTCACTCCTTGTGGTGTCATTACAGCCCCATTGTAACCGTTTTGTAACCTTTCATCAAGCCACAATAGCTGCCAGCCCAGGAGATCCCTGCCAAAAGGAAAAGGACCCCCGCCTCCCGGCGGGGGTCCCTTTCACACGTCTCACACGGCGGACTTCAGCGCCCGGGCCAGCTGGTCCGGGCAGGAGGTGGGCTTCATGCCGCAGCGGATGCCGTCCAGCCGGGCGATGGCGTCCTCCACCTTCATCCCCTTCAGCAGGGCGCTCACCCCCTGGAGGTTGCCGCTGCACCCCCCCATCACCCGGACGGCCTGGATCACGCCGTCCTCGATGTCCACCTCCATATGCCGGGAGCACACCCCCCGGGGAGTGTAATTGATGGTCTCCATAGGTCTTTCCCTTCCTTATATACATTATAATATGATCAGACCGTACAGCCCGGACAGCCGCTCCAGCTCCTCCCGGCTCAGCTCCCCGGTGCCGTCGTAGAACGCCCGGCCCTGGTACGCCCGCAGCGCGCCCTCCAGCAGCTCGGGCACGTCGGAGCACAGGCAGAGCGCCTCCCGGACGGCGTACTGGTGCAGGGCGAACACGTCCACATCGTCCTGGCTCTGGACGGCGATCTTCACCGCCCCCACCGGATCGTCCTCGGCGGCGATGATGTCCTCCAGCAGGTCGGGGCCGCACTCCAGCTCCTCCCCCACGTCGATGGTCCGGCGGATGAAGCAGGGCTCGGCGCCGGTGGCGCAGGGGATGGCGTCCGGGTCCCGGACTGCGGGCCGGTAGGGATAGGGCACGGCCTCCCCCGCACGGACGCGGAACAGGGGGACTTGGGCGTAGGCGGCCAGGCCGCCCAGCACGTCCTGGGCGGCCTGTTCCGGGCAGTCCACCCCGAAGGCCGCGCACCCCATCCCCTCGCACACGAACAGGGCGGCCAGCATGGCCACCCGGGTGGGGGACTCCCCGTCCTCATCGCACGCCCAGCTCACCCAGGGGGCGCCGCAGTCCTGCTTTTTCACCGCCAGCATGGCCGCCCGGCACTCCGCCATGGTGGTCATCCCCGCGATATGCACCGGCCCCCGCCCCGGCTCCAGCCGGACCCGGTAAGCCGCCGCCAGCTCCTCGAAGCCGCACTCCCCCGCCGGGGGCACGTCCAGCCCCAGGGGCTCCAGCCTCTGCCGGAACAAGGGCACAGAAGCGTCCATGATACAGCTCCACAACTCCTTTACCGTAACAGTCGCCGCTATTATATCAGACCTTTTCCCGGATCGCAAGTGTCTTTCCTCCGGCGGATCCCCGGACGATTTATTTACCATTTCTTAATGAACGCCCCCTTGTAATTTTTCCCTCGATCCGCTATACTAGGGGACGCTGAAAAGTTGACATAATGCGGGGGGCTTCGACGCCCCATTGGAGAAAGGGTGCTTTTTTGATATGAGCAGATCCCCCAAGCGGGCGGCCAAGCGCCGGCCGTCCGCCCTGGTCCGGCTGGCCAAGGGCCTGTACCTGATGGTGTTCATCCTCTCCCTGGTGATCGTGGTGGGCTTCGCCGCCGTGAACATCTTCGCTCCAAAGCCCACGGTGGACGGCCAGGTCACCATCCCCCCCAGGCAGGAGGGGCCCTCCGCCCCCCCGGCGGCGACAGACGGCCCGGGCGCTTCCGACGCCCCCTCCCCCACCCCCGACCTGGTGCTCCACCGGCGGGATGACGTGTTCACCTGCCTGCTGCTGGGGGTGGCCGACCAGGGCGGGACCGACACCATCATGCTGGGGGTGTTCGACACCAAGGCCAAAAAAGCGTCCCTGATCTCCATCCCCCGGGATACGGTGGTGTACTACAACGGCAGATACCAGAAGATCAACGCCACCTACGCAGGCGGTGAAAAGGCGGTGGCGGAGGCGGTGCGGGACCTGCTGGGGGTGCCGGTGGACTACTGGGTGTCGGTGAACCTGAAGGCCTTCTCCACCATCGTGGACCAGATCGGCGGGGTGTATTTCGACGTGCCGGTGAACATGGACTACGAGGACCCCTATCAGGATCTGTACATCCACATACCCGCGGGTTACCAGCTCCTCAACGGCAAGAAGGCGGAGGGGGTCATGCGCTGCCGGAGCTGCTACGTCAACGCCGACATCGGCCGCACCGCCACCCAGCGGGCCTTCCTGGTGGCCCTGGCCAAGCAGACCATCACCCCCTCCAACGTGGGCAGCGTCACCTCGCTGATCGATACGTTCATCAAATATGTCCGGACCGACATGCCGCTGAACGACATGGTCTATTTCGGCACCCAGGCCGTCGGCATGGATCTGGATACGGCGCTGACCACCGGCTCTCTGACGGGAGAGTGGATCTCCCCCTACTGGCAGCTGGACGACCAGGCGGTGCTGGAGCTGGTGAACAGCCTGGGGATCTATCAGGAGCAGGTCCCCGCCCGGGCGCTGCACATCGTGCATCCCTGAGACAGGGCAAAGAGAAGGCCCCGGCCAGACGGCCGGGGCCTTCTCTTTCTCTGCGGCGGACAATGGAGCTCCCCGCCCAAAAAAAGCGGGCGGGGAGTCCATAAGCGCGGTTACGCCGCGGGGAGCACCAGGGTCTGGCCGGGCCAGATCTGGTTGGGGTTCTTGATGATGTTCTTGTTGGCCTCGTAGATCACGGTCCACTTGGAGCTGTCGCCGTACTGGGCCTTGGCGATCTTGGACAGGTTGTCGCCCCGGACCACGGTGTAGGTGCCCTCGGGCTGAGGCTCGGGCTGGGGCTCAGGCTCCGGCTCGGGCTCAGGCTCCGGCTCGGGCTCAGGCTCGGCGGGGAGCTTCACCGTGATGCTGCCGGCGGGCTCGCCATACGCCTCGGCGGTGACGGTGCCCTTCAGCTCTTCCTTGATGTAGTCCATCAGCACCTCGTCCAGGGGCAGGCCCAGGTCGTAGTTCACGGAAGAGGCGGAGAAGGCGTAATAGGTGTCGCCGCCGGCGGCCAGGAAGTCGTTGGTGGCGATGGCGTAGGTGGCCTTCTCGTCGAACTCCTTGCCGCCCACGGTCTGGATGGTCACCCGCTTGATGCTGGCGGGCTTGTGGTAGGTGGAGCCGGGATACAGGTCGCCCTCGTCGAACTCCTGCTCGGTGTCAACGGTGAACTCGATGCCGCTGACCTGGGGGAAGCCGCCGATGGCGGTGGGCGTGCAGTAGGTGGACGCCTCCAGGGCCTCCAGCAGCTCCGCGCCGGTGACCTTGACGATGCTCAGGGTGTTGCCGAAGGGCAGCACGGTGTTCACGTCCTTCTTGGTGATGTCGCCCGCCTCGATGGTGGCCCGGATGCCGCCGCCGTTGGTGATGGCCGCGTCCACGCTCTCGCCGTTCTCCTTAGCGCCCCAGACCATGGAGTCGCAGATCAGGTCGCCCAGGTTGGTCTCCTGGGTGCGGTTGCCGGGGTCTTTGTCGCCGTTGAGCTTGACCTCGGTCTCGGCGAACACGGTGCCGTAGTCATCGTCGATCTCCTTCTGGATGGCGGCGGCCCGGTCGGCCACCTCCTTGACCTCGTCGGTCAGGGTCTCGGCGGACACGCTCTCCACCTTGGTCTCAAAAGCGTCCTCGCCCTTGGTGATGGTGACCACGCCCACGTTGGCCAGCTTGGTGCCGGTGGAGGTGATGACGGTATCGCCCACCTTGCCGTCGGTCACGCCCTCAGCGGCCTGGACCTTGTCCAGGGTGGAGTGGGAGTGGCCGTCGATGAACAGGTCGATGCCCTCGACCTCCTTGAGCAGGTCCACGGAGCGGTTGCCCTTGGACTCGTCGTCGATGCCCAGGTGGCCCAGGCAGACGATGTAGTCGCACTCATCGGCCTTGAGGGCATCCACCTGCTTCTGGGCGATGTCGAACATCTCCTCGCCCGCCGGGATGGTCACGCCGCGGATCTTGGCGGGGTGGGCCTTGGTGGCGGTCTCGGGGGTCTCCAGGCCGAACACGCCGATCTTCACGCCGTCCTCGGTCTCGAAGGTCACGCTGTCCTGGAAGGCCACCTTGCCCTCGTACAGCACGTTGGCGGCCACGATCTGGAACTTGGCGTCCTTGGTGATCTTCTTCAGGTTCTCATAGCCGTAGTCGAACTCGTGGTTGCCCAGTGTGGCCACGTCGTAGCCCGCCAGGTCCATCAGCTCCACGGCGGTGGCGCCCTCGGAGACGCTGACCACAGGGTCGCCCTGGCTGAAGTCGCCCGCGTCCACCAGCAGGACGAAAGCGCCCTCGGCCTCATACTTGGCCTTCAGCGCCGCCACCTTGGCGTACCCGGCGATGCCGCCGTGGACGTCGTTGGTGTGGAGGATGACGATGGTGCCCTTCAGCTCCGGCTCCGCCGGGGCTGAAGGCTTGGCACTCTCCGCCGGGTACTCGTCCTCCGTCGGCTCGGCGCTCTCGGTCGCCACCGGCGCGTCCGTCTCGCCTTCAGCCTTGTCGTCCGCCGCGAAAGCGGGGACCATCAGGCTGAACACCATGACCAGCGACAGCAGCAGCGCCAACAGCTTGCTCTTTGCTTTCATTTGCTCACCTTTCCCTTCTGCTTTGGTCCGGCCTGTGCCGTGTCATTATGAGGACAGGCCAGCCAACTTGTATTATACAAACTTTTCCCCGCTTTTTCAACCACATTTACGCAGATGGACCAAATTTCCCCTTTGGCCGCAAAAACCGTCCCAGCCGCTGGCGACGGCGCCGCCCTTTCCCGCCGGAAAAGACTCTCCCGCTGCCGCACAGGACCACCGGGGCGCCCGCCGATCTCCACCTGTCCCCGGCGGTCTTTTCAGCACATGCTCACCAGAGCGGCCAGCAGGAGCATGACAGCGGGCACAAGGTATTTCCTCGGATGGTGCCAGAGGTCGCTTTCAATCTTCCACCCCCGGATGGGGCAGTACCACTCCAGCAGGACGGCGCCGATCGCGCTCGACAGGGCAAAAGCAGCCGCTGTCAAAGCGTAGAGAGGGACGATCCCGCCGATCTGGATCTGCCAGCTGCACAGGAAAATGATGTCCGCGGCCAGATTGCACCCGAAAATGAACAGGCAGTAGGGGACACAGAAGGCCCTTTGCTGTCCCGGCAGGAAGCGCACTGCCTGTTCCAGGGCGGGGTCGCAGGACAGCAGGATGCACAGCGGCGTGTTCAGGGAGAGGATGGCAAAGCCGATCGGCAGGACGAACCGGGCCTCCATCCGGCCCAGCAGCGCCGGAAGGACGCAGGCCCTCCCACATTCCCGCCGTGTTGACCAGATAGTTCTTGTGGGCCATGAGATAGCGGAACAGGTAGCGCCAAACAGAGCCGCGGCGGTGGGCTTTGACCGCCCCCCCGCGGCGCTCGGGCCGGACATAAAAGGCGTAGGCGTCGGTGCGCCCCAGGCGCAGGGGATAGAGGCAGGACACCACCACAATGGCGGCCAGGGAGCAGAGGATGCTCCCCAAGATCTCCGTCCAGCTCCAGGGGGAGACCGGCGATGTGCAGGCTCCAAAAGACCACCAGATCAAGGAAGAGCGTCCTGGTCAGCCGCTCATATCTGATGCCGAGCAGCTTTTTGGCGGTGACTTCAAAGCTCATTTTCATCATGCAGGGCCTCCCGAATGTTCGCGGCGTCGATCTTGCCGCCCTCAAAGCTCCGCCGGATCCGCCCCTCCTCCAGCACCAGCACCCGGTCGGGGGTCAGGGTGCTGCTCTCCAAGATGTGGCAGGAGAAGAGGACTGTCCCGTGCTCCTTGTACCCCGCGATCAGCTGGTACAGGTGCTCCGTGCTCTGGAAATCCAGGCCGTTCACCGGCTCGTCCAGCACGAGCAGTTCCGGCTTCAGGGCGAAGGCGACAATCAAAAACGTCTTTTTCTTGCTGCCGGTGGACAGGTCCTTCAGCAGGGTGCCGGTGTAGTCCTCGAAGTGAAATCCCCGCACCAGCTGGGACACGTCGGGCACCTTCTTTTGGTACGCCGCTGCATAGGACAGGTACTCCTGGGAAGATGGCTGATTGTGCTGTGATTCGGCACTCGTTCATCCAAATCTATCCCCAAATACCAGCGAAAGGCGTTGCTGTCCGCACACCGCTCCTCGATCTAACGCTCCGATGGGATACCCTATAAAAAGCCCACCAGCAGGTATTTTACCATCACTACCGGGTCAATGGGGGCAGCCATACTTTCGGCTGTACAGATGGGTGGTTTCCTCATACACAAATGACAGATCCAGTGATTTCTCCAGCTTCCGTAAAAAATAGTTTCCCGGCACCAGTTCCTCTATCGTTACCATGTGATATTTCAGCTGCATTTCTCCGCCCCTCCCCTTTGTCCCTATTTTATCATGTCCCTCTTATTTTCGCTACTTTGTCAACAGACCGGAAATGAGGTACGTTTCCGTCGATTCCTGGCGGGACGAACACCGCCCCCGGCACCCAAAATCAAAGGAGGCGGGCAAGCACCCTTGGTGCTTGCCCACCTTAATGACCGCAAAGCGAACCCGGGCGAGGCGGTCAAGGTTGGCGCTGAAAGCGCCATGCACTTTAACCTTGACGGCCCCGCTCGGGTTTGCTATTTATTTATATCCAATTACCGCAGAGGACACTTCTTGAATTGTTTCTTTACTGACACTTTCAATATCTCACTGTCATTTTTGATTTCCTCGCTGTATTTTATAAACGCCTTATAAAATATTAATTGAACAATCCAACGGTTATCTCTGATAATCGTTGCAAACCTACCTAAATTTGATTTTGCCGCACCAAAACAGTCGTTTATCGAATTTAAAATGTGTGGAAGCAACTCGTCTATGTGCAATTGATACACCGTTTGGAGCATTTCTTGCAGATGATATTTCCCGTACTTTTAGAATTGTCCATTCACAAAGCAGATATCTTCGTATGAATAGTTTGTTGGACACTGGCTTAAATCCACCGTACAATACCTTGTAATGGAAAAGAAAAGTGACTTGTATAATTGAATTCGCACATGTTCATCCTCGATTCCGTTCACCTTTTGCTCCAAGTACTGGATTTTCTTTTTGCAGATACGCCTCCGTTCTGATTTTTGCCAAGCATCAAGAAATTCCGGTAAAAAGTTACCAAATATGTCTTGATAAAATTCGATTGTCTCATCCGTGAATTTAGAAAAATCTATGTCAGTGAAAAAAAGATCAATAGCGCATTCAGAGTCAGCGGAGGATTGTATTAATTGCCTTCGATATAGCGCAATAATTTCAGATGTGCAGTACAAATCCAACACCTTGTGACTATCGTGGCTGCCAATGTCTAGAGGCAATTCCTCATACAAATATTGAATAATAATATGTTTCTGTTGCATCAGGCAACATATACATTAAGCGTGAGCTTTGCTCTATATTTGTAACAATAAGTCTTCCGCCAAAGGAAAAGACCACACTCTTGTCAAACGTGCAAAAATTTGACTTTGATGGATTGCACACCGAGAGATAATCAGTCAAAAGAAGGAGATTATTTTAATCCCATTCAAAATAAATATCTCTGGCAGTACCAATACCTACATTTACAGTTATAAAGCTTTCTAGTTCTCCATTCGAAGAATTCCTTATTCAACAAATCGACAAACTCATCAAATCGTGGAAACTTCACCGCCCTTTTTCACTTTTTTATATATTGGGGATTCCAAATTTGGTGATAAACTATAGCTAATAACACAAGCTCAAGAGCATAGCACTCGGTTAACATTTCTTAGTAGGACGGTTCATAATATTTTCCTACATCATAATGGGTAAAATAGTTCCGCATATCAACAGGGGCCTTAGAAAGAGCTGGAATCTTATTTTTCTCTATTCCTAATGGCGTAGACATTATAGATATGAAATAGGTCTTGTTTGCATCAGTGAGTTTCTGATTTATGGAAGAAGTTCTGCATCCACTTTTTTTGCATACTGTGTATAGGCCAAGCGATAATATCGTTGTTCTTTATCGGTTCTATTCATATTCACGATTTCAAGTAAAGCATCGACAAGCGGAAGCAAATACTCCGCCGTTTCAAATTCAAAAAGGAATTCACCACATCGAATTACTTTATACACTCTGTCATATGCATCAATGGCATGCGCTTTTATATAAGCTGCATTTCTGTCATTTTCAATATGCAAAATATGGTTTTCCGTTTCAAAAGACGCCACAATAAGTGAAACCGCCGCCTTGGCATCTTTTGTATTTGGTAGAAGATTTCCAACAGTAATGCATGTCTGAACAATATCATAGTATTCAAAACGTTTTTCGAATAAGGCTATTCTATTTTGGTGTTCTGCAATATTAGCCTGCTTACTTGCAATCTCATTCTGCTTCTTTGCTATTTCGTTTTGCCTATTTGCGACAACGATTGCCACTGCGATTGCCACCATAGCACTAATAGCAGAAAGCCACCCACCAATCGCATCAATTGCGCCCCAACTGCTTTCTAAAGATGGAGGGTATGTAATTCGAAATCCGAAGAAAAAGAATGAAGCCGACACAAACATTATTATAACAATTACCCAAAAAAAGAAACTCCGATTTTTGAGAAAATTCCTCATATCTTCATACCTCGACTTATAAAATTCCAACAAAAGATTCCGATGAAAGTATCTCTGCCCCATCAAGTATTGTACTCAAGTAATAATGTTCCAAAGAAGCTTCATCTGTTTTTGATGAACGGACATTCCTTTCATTATCGAAAATTCCCCCGATTCAATGACAGTTCCAGCAATAGCATTTTAAATTCCGGCGCAACCCAGGAAGCAAACTCACAGGCAATCATGGGATGAGCAAAGGTTCCGCCGGATTTGCCCTGTTCAGAAACGATACCAATTGCTTTCGTCCGATTAATCCACAGTTTTGATGCCAATGTAAACGAGACAGCTTTCTTTTTCTCCAGCAGTTCCATGTAACCAGCTTCATCATAGTCAGGATTATGTTCTTTTTCCCACAGATTTAAGAACGCAAGAGTGTTTCCGCTTCGCAGCCAGCTTTGGATCACATATTCCGGCGCATTCTCACTGTGCGCTCGGGCAATCTCGGTAAGGGAAGCATATCTTTCATTTTGCTCCTTACCTTGCGGTGTAGACACTTTTTTATGCGCAACATGCTTCAACACTTCGTCTTTGCTCTGACCATAGCCAGCAAAGCCATCAAGCATATACTCAGCAAGGCCATTTACCTTTGCTATTCGCAGCATAATCTTATCCCGTTCTTCACAGGTAATATTATCTGCCGCCACCAAATATTCCAGCAGGTTACCAATCCCAGCTAAATCTACAGGGTTGAGCTTCTTTTTCTCTGCCACACGCCTCACCTCTTGAAGCTATTGTAACAGATATTTGGGAGATTGGAAATAGAAATTATATTTGGAGCATAGAAGGTGAAACATAGCGGGTCGATCTGCGGGGCGCACCGACCTTGTCATAGTCAACATTGCATCGGGCAGATTTTTCAAACTGCACATCTGTGAAAGTCTTAAAGCCCACAACAGCAATGTATTTGGAGTTGGAGAGAAGATGGTCAACCGTCGCACGTGTCCATTTTGCTTTCCCTGTCGGAGAGGGAATCTGCTTTTTGTACAGCATATCTACAACCTTTCCCAAACTGGCCCCGGCGAGGTAGTAGCCAAAGATTATACGGACAGTTTCAGCTTCATTTTCTTTGATCTCAAGAGAGCCGATGGGAGTCAAGTCAAAACCATATGGAATTTTCATGTTTCATTCTCCTTAAAAATAAAATTTCCCATGTCCTTATCTCTAAACAAGAGATAAACATAGGAATATGGCATAAATTATTTATTGCTTATGGTTATTTCGTACAATAGCTTAACAAATACTTTGTGTATTTTGCTGAAGAAATAGCAAAACCCGAGTATAGCTATGCTATACTCGGGTTTTGTCTAATTTGGCCGGGGCGAACACTTTAGAATCCCCGTTAAAACCTTACTCGCTATCGCTTATATCCTCAGTTTTCAACGCAATCTCTGTCAACTCGCGCAACTTGTTTTGAAGAACTTTTTTATCTGGAAAATAAAGTGTGTAGTCAGCGACCAATGTAGGGGACATACTGCGGCTCAATGCGTACTCGACCACCGCATCATCCTTGCTGGCGCAAAGAATCAGCCCGACACTTGGATTCTCATTTGGCTTCTTCACATCTCGGTCAAGTGCTTCTAAATAGAAGTTGATCTGTCCGATATGTTCCGGTTTGAATTTCCCGATTTTGAGTTCAGTTGCCACAAGGCAGGACAAAGCCCGGTTATAGAACAGCAAATCGATATTATTCCGATTTCAGAATAACATCGATTATTCCGATTCTCTGATTATTCCGATTTTAGCATAGAAACCTTGATAT
>CAJUPU010000027.1 GCA_910588495.1 uncultured Oscillospiraceae bacterium
CCCAAGGAGAACCTGCTGGGCAAGGAGGGCCAGGGCTTCAAGATCGCCATGGCCACCCTGGACGGCGGGCGGATCGGCATCGCCTCCCAGGCCCTGGGCATCGCCCAGGGGGCCTATGAGTCCGCCGTGGAGTACGCCAAGGAGCGGGTCCAGTTCGGCAAGCCCATCGGCTTCAACCAGGCGATCACCTTCAAGCTGGCGGACATGGCCACCAAGCTGAAGTGCGCCCGTATGCTGGTGTACTCCGCCGCCGAGAAGAAGGAGGCCCACGAGCCCTACGGCGTGGACGCCGCCATGGCCAAGCTGTACGCCTCCGAGATCGCCCTGGAGGTGGTCAACGACGCGGTGCAGATCTACGGCGGCACCGGCTTCCTCAAGGGGATGGACGTGGAGCGGATGTACCGGGACGCCAAGATCACCACCATCTACGAGGGCACCAGCGAGGTGCAGCGCATGGTGATCGGCGCGGCCATCATGGGCAAGCCCCCCAAGCGGGAGGGCGGCTCCTCCAGCGCGGCCAAGAAGCCCGCCCCCGTCACCGGGGTGCGCAAGGGCATGATCCTCAAGGAGGGGGACGCCAAGGAGCGGGTGGACGCCCTGGTGGCCGCCCTGAAGAAGGACGGCTATGACTTCACCGTGGGCATCCCTATGGACACCCCCATCGCCCAGGCGGAGCGGGTGGTGTCCGCCGGCCAGGGCATCGGCTCCAAGGAGAACATGAAGCTGATCGAGGACCTGGCGAAGGCGGCGGGCGCGGCCGTCGGCTCCAGCCGCCCCGTGGCCGAGACGCTGAAGTACGTGCCCCTCAACCGCTATGTGGGCATGTCCGGCCAGAAGTTCAAGGGCAATCTGTACATCGCCTGCGGCATCTCCGGCGCCATCCAGCACCTGAAGGGCATCAAGGACGCGTCCACCATCGTGGCCATCAACAAGAGCTCCAACGCCCCCATCTTCAAAAACTGTGACTACGGCATCGTGGGCGACGTGAACGAGATCCTGCCCCTGCTGGCCCAGGCCCTGGGGCTGGAGGAGAAGCAGCCCGCGCCCCCCATGGTGAAGATGAAGCGGCCCCCCGCCCCCAAGCCCGAGCCCATCGGCCCCCGGTACGTGTGCGGCGGCTGCGGCTACGAGTACGTCCCCGAGCTGGGCGACCCCGACGCGGAGGTGGCCCCCGGCACCCTGTTCGCCAACCTGCCCGAGGGCTGGGTCTGCCCGGAGTGCGCGGAAGCTAAGGAGATGTTCATCGAAGCATGAGCGCGGAGCGCCCGGGAGCAGGCGGCTAAGACCCGAAGCGGAGCGCCCGGGCGCGGCACGGCGGCAAACAGCCGTTTTTGAGGATCCACAACCATACGTTCAAATAAGGAGGACCGCTTATGTACTGCGTGCGCAGTGTCACCGATAACTTGTACTGGGTGGGCGCCAACGACCACCGCCTGCACCTGTTCGAGAACATCCACCCCATCCCCCGGGGGGTGAGCTACAACGCCTATCTGCTGCTGGACAAGTCCACCGTCCTGTTCGACACCGTGGACTGGTCCGCCTGCCGCCAGCTGCTGGAGAACCTGGACCACCTGCTGGAGGACCGGCCCCTGGACTATCTGCTGATCAACCACATGGAGCCCGACCACGGGGCCTCCATCGAGGAGATCCTGATCCGCTGGCCCCAGGTGAAGGTGATCTCCACCCCCAAGGCCTTCATGCTCATGCGCCAGTTCGGCTTCCACATCGACGGACATGAGCTGATCGAGGTGAAGGAGGGGGACACCTTCTCCTTCGGCGGCCACACCGTCACCTTCGTGGAGGCCCCCATGGTCCACTGGCCCGAGGCCATGGTCACCTTCGACCTCACCAACGGGGTGCTCTTCGCCGCCGACGCCTTCGGCTCCTTCGGGGCGCTGGACGGCAAGCTGTTCGCCGACGAGGTGGATTTCGACCGGGACTGGATCGACGACGCCCGGCGCTACCTCACCAACATCGTGGGCAAGTACGGCCCCCACGTCCAGCTGCTGCTGAAGAAGGCCGGGGGCATCCTGGACAAGATCAAGTTCATCTGCCCCCTCCACGGGCCGGTGTGGCGCAAGGACCTGATGTACTTCGTGGACAAATACGACAAGTGGAGCAAGTACCAGCCCGAGGAGCAGGGCGTGCTGATCGCCTACGCCTCCATGTACGGCAACACCGAGTCCGCCGCCCAGGCCCTGGCCTCCAAGCTGTGCGAGAAGGGGATGACCAACGTGTGGGTGTACGACGTGTCCAACACCCACGTCTCCCAGCTGGTCAGCGAGTCCTTCCGCCTCAGCCACCTGGTGTTCGCCTCCGTCACCTACAACCTGGGGATCTACCCGGTGATGCACGACTTCCTCATGCACCTGAAGGCGCTGAACTTCCAGAAGCGCACCTGCGCCATCATCGAGAACGGCTCCTGGGCCGTCAAGTCCGGCGATCTGATGCAGAAATTCCTGGAGGAGGAGATGAAGGACATGACCGTTCTGAACGACCGGCTCACCCTAGCCTCCGCCCTCCACCCGGACAAGGCCGGCGAGCTGGACGCCCTGGCCGGCGCCATCATCCAGTCCATGGCCAAGGACTGAGGGTCCCGGCGGCCTCACCGATCCGCAAAACAAGGGCGCGGCAGATCTCTCTGCCGCGCCCTTTCGTCATGTCTTTTAGGCGGTCCCCTCAGTCCCGGCGGACCGGGCCGGTGCTGCTGCGGACCATCAGGCTGGAGCGGAACACCTGCCGGGGCCGGACCTGGCCCTTCTGCTCGATCAGGGCGATGGCCAGCTCCACCGCCGCCTTGCCGATCTCCGCCATGGGGGTGCGAAGGGTGGTCAGCCCCATGTCCGGCCAGGGGTCGGCGTACACATCGTCGTGGCCCATCACGGACACGTCGCCGGGGACGGACAGGCCGCGGGCCTTCAGCACCTTGATGGCCCCGATGGCCATATAGTCGCTGGCGCACCACAGCGCGGTGGGCAGCCTGCCCTCCGCCAGCAGCCGCTCCACCCCGTCTATCCCGGCCTGCATGGCTCCCCCGGCCCGGCCGGTGCGGAGGATCCTGGGCGCCAGCCCCCGGCGCTCCATGGCCTGGGCGAAGCCCTCCTCCTTTTGGCTGGCGGCCCGGTTCTCCGGCCCGTAGATGAGCAGGGCGATGTCCCGGTGGCCCAGCTCGGTCAGATGGCCCACCGCCAGCTCCCCACCGTGCTGGTAGTCGCACTGCATGGCGTACTCCACCTCCGGCCCGATCCTGCCGCCGATGAAGATGGCCGGGGTGGGGCTGCAGGCGGCCTCGATGTGGGCGATCTCGCTGGTGCAGGGGGCCACGATCAGGGCCCCCACCTGGTTGCCCACCATCATGCGGCAGTGCCGGACCTCCAGCTCCACGCTGCGGTGGCTGCTGCCCAGCATGACGCCGTAGCCCAGATCTGCCGCCGCCGTGCTGATCTCGTTGAAGATCAGGTCGTAGGCGTTGTTATCCCCCATGGCGGGGACCAGCATCCCGATGGCGCTGGTGCGCTGGAGATAGAGGTTCCGGGCCGCCAGGTTTGGGGTGTATCCCACCTCTTCCGCGATCTTTTTGACCCGTTCCTTGGTGGCCTGCGAGATGTCCGGGGCGTCCCGCAGGGCTTTGGACACCGCCACGTGGGACAGGCCGGCGATCTTCCCGATGGTCTTGAGGGTCGGACGGCTGGGCATGGCGCCACCTCCCGATCGATCTGATATTGAGGATCTGTATCTGTGCTCTATGATAACACGGCCGCCGGAAAAAGCAGGGGCCGCGCCCATGTGGAAGGACCGCCGGCGGGGCGTCTCCCTGCCGGCGGTCCGGGCGTTCCGGTGCTCAGTACTTGGCGGCGGCCTCCCGGATCATGGCCACGCACTGGTCCACGATGGGGCTGTCGCCCTCGGCCAGCGGGGCCAGGGGGAGGCGGACGCTCCCGATGTCCGGCCCGCCGGAGCGGCGGAGGATCTCCTTGATCACGGCGTACATGTTGCCGTGGGCGGAGCACATCTTGTAGATGATGCGGCAGCACTCGTTCTGCACCTGGCGGGCCTTCTCCAGCTGGCCGGAGTAGAACAGGTCCCAGGCTTTCAGGTACAGCTCGGGCATGGCGGCGTAAGTGCCGCCGATCCCGCCGATGGCCCCGGCGGCCAGACCGGAGACGAACTGCTCATCGGGGCCGTTGAACACGATGGCCCCCTCGTCCCGCCACATCTGGATGTCCTGCACCGGCATGGAGGAGTTCTTCACCCCGATCACCCGGGGGTTCTTCAGCATCTCCCGCAGCAGGGGGACGGACAGGGCCACCCCGGCCAGCTGGGGGATGTTGTAGATGATGAAGTCCGTATCCGGGGCGGCGTCGGAGATGTCGTTCCAGTACCTGGCTATGGCGTGGTCGGGCAGGTGGAAGTAGATGGGGGGGATGGCGGCGATGGCGTCCACCCCCTGCTCCTGGGCGTGGGCGGACAGCTCCCGGCTGTCCGCGGTGTTGTTGCAGGCCACGTGGGCGATGACGGTGAGCTTTCCCTTGGCCTCGGCCATCACGTTCTCCAGCACCAGCTTGCGCTCCTCCACGCTCTGGTAGATGCACTCGCCGGAGGAGCCGCCCACATACAGCCCCTTCACCCCCTTGTCCGCCAGGTAGCGGACCAGGGCGCGCACCCGCTCCGGGGAGACGGCGCCGTCGTCGCCGTAGCAGGCGTAAAAGGCGGGGATGACGCCCTGATATTTGGTAAAGTCTTTCATACGTTCATGCTCCTTCTCATTCGTTGATCTTGATCTTGAATACCGCTTTGGTCACGGTGGCCCGCCCGTCCACCCGCATCTTGATCTTGTGGGCGTCGTCGGGGAACACCACCAGGAAGTCCCCGGGGGACAGGACCAGGCTGTGCCGCCCCTCTCCCCGGTAGGCGTAGAAGTCCCCCTGGTGGTCGAACTGCTCCAGGGCGGCGGGGGAGGCGATCTCCACCCGCTCCGACCCGGACAGCATCAGGTGGATGTCCAGGTACAGCCGGTGGGCCTCGAAGAACGCCTCCTCGTCCGGGACGGTCTCATAGGTGAATTTGGTGCAATAGACCTCTTCCCCCTTGAGCTCCACCCGCTCCTCTCCCAGGGCGGAGAGGAACTCCGGCGTGACGTGCTCCAGGGCCAGGTCCAGGTTGGGGTGTATGCCCCGGTAGTCCAGGGCGGCAGAGTTGGAGGCGAGTATCATATCATCACCCCTTCACCGCGCCCATGGTGATGCCCTGGGTGAAGAACTTCTGGAACACCAGGAAGATCGTCACGATGGGCACCGCGCCCAGGGCCGCGCCCGCCATCAGCAGGCCGTAGTTGGTGGCGAACTCCGCCTGGAGGGTGGAGATGCCCAGGGAGATGGTCAGGTTCTCCCGGGATTGGAGCATGATCAATTGCAGGAAGTAGTCGTTCCAGGTGTTGATGAAGGTGAAGATCGCCAGCGCGCCGAAGCCCGGCTTGATGATGGGGCACACCACCGTCAGGAAGGTGTTCAGCTCCCCCGCGCCGTCGATGCGGGCGGCCTCCAGGATCTCATTGGGGATGGTCTCGGAGAACTGCTTCATCAAAAACACGCCGAAAGGCCAGCCCACGGTGGGCAGGATCACCGCCCACAGGGTGTTGGTCATGGGGGTCTTTTCCGGGGTGCCGGAGATCAGGCCGGGCAGGGAGACCAGGTAGGCCGCCGCCAGCACGGCGATGAGGACCGCCAGCGCCCGGAACAGGTAGTCCTTGGCCTTCCACTCCGCCCGGGCCGCCGCCGGGAGCCAGTCGTAGCTGTTTTTGACCGCCGACACCACGATCATCACCAGCACGATCACCGCCGCCACGGCGATGGCGTAGTACATCCAGCGCAGGCGCAGATTGGCCATCATCCGCACCAGGGGGACCAATACCACCTGCTTGGGCAGGGCCATGGCGCACACGATGAGGCCGAACACGATGGTCTGCCCGTAAAACCGCTTTTTCGCCAGGGCGTAGCCGCACAGCGACGCGGTGCCGCACACCAGCAGCATACTGCCCAGGGCGATCAGCACCGTGTTGGACATCCACTGCCAGGCGGGGTTCTTGAACAGCTTCTCGAAGTTGACCATGGTTGGCTCGGTGGGGAACCACTGGGGCGGCATGGCGATGGCCACGCTCTGGCTCTTGAACGCGCCGGTGATGATCCAGTAGAAGGGGAACACGAAGGTGAAGGCCACCACGCACAGCAGGATGACCGAAATCACCTTATAAGGGGTGATCTTGTTCTTTTTCATGGCGTCGTCCTCCCCTCCTTAATAGGAAACGTCCTTGCTCATCACCTTGAACTGGATCGCGCTGAGGATGGCGATGATGATGGCCAGGACCACGCCCATGGAGTTGGCGTAGCCGTACTTATACAGACTGAAGGCGTTCTGATAGAGGTAGTACATCACCGTGTTGGTAGTGCCCTCCGGCCCGCCCTCGGTGAGCAGCTGGATCAGCGAGAAACACTGGAAGGTGTTGATGGTGGTGATCACCACGATGTACAGGGTGGTGGGCATGACCTGGGGCCACTTGATCTTCCAGAACACCTGCAGGTCGGTGGCGCCGTCCACCTGGGCGGCCTCCACCAGGGACTGGTCCACGTTGCCCAGGGCGGCCACATACAGCACGATGGGCTGGCCCACATAGGTGGTGAACATGATCAGGATGATGCACCAGATGGCGAAACGCTTATCGCCCAGCCACATGATGCTCTTTTGGATGAGCCCCATGGAGGTGAGGGCGTAGTTCAAAATGCCGCTGTACACGTCGAACATCCAGCGCCACACCACCACCACGGCCACCGTGCCGGTGACCACGGGCAGGTAGAACACGCAACGGAAGAAGGAGCGCACCCCCTCCTTCATCTGGTAGATGGCGGAGCTGACCCACAGGGAGAACAAAGTGACGGCGGGCACCGTGACCACCACCAGGATCAGGGTGTTGAGCATGGCCCGCAGGAAGGTCTTGTCCTGGAACAGGTCGATATAGTTCTTCAGGCCGATGAACGTCTCCGGGGAGACGGGATTTTTCATGGTGTAGTTGAACAGGCTGGTGACCACGCCGGTGACCATGGGCACGATGACGAAGGCCACGAAGAAGAACAGCGCGGGCAGCATGAACAGATAGGCCACCATGGTCTCATGCCGCTTCAGGGCGTGGCTGTTGAGCCGGGCAGGTGTCTTTGCCATACAGATCCCTCCCTCGATATGGCGGTGATAGGAGTCCGCCCCGCCCCCCCGCCCATGCGGGGAGGCGGGACGGATGTTCAGTCATTCACGTTCCGGATCGAACTCGTTTGTCAGCCCGCCATGCCGGCGTTGGAGGCCTCCACCGCCGCGTTGGCCAGCTCGGTCACATCACCGCCGCCGGTGATCTTCTGGAGCATGTCGAACCACTGGGCGCGCATGTTGGCGAAGCCGTCCATGGTGTTGTAGTAGGGGCCGTACATCTTGGTGAACTCCACCAGCAGCTCCTTCTCGGCGTCGCCGGGATACAGGTTGCCCATGGACTGCAGCACGGGGAAGGCGCCGGTGCGGGTGACGTTCTCCTCGTTGTCGCACAGCCACTTGATGAAGGTCTTGGCGGCCTCGGCCTTGGCGGCGTCGCCGTTGTCGAACACGCAGAAGCCGTTGACCAGGTACTCCAGCACGGGCTTGCCGTCAGCGGAGGGGAAGGGCAGGGAGATGGCCTTCACGCCGTTGGCCTCCATGGTGGCGGCGTTGTTGCCCGCCGCGGAGGTGCCCCAGCAGAACTCCCAGGCGGTGGTGCCGGCCACGAACAGCTCGATGGACTGGCCGCCGTTGTACTGCACGCCGTTGCCCAGCCAGCCCTTGTCGATCCACTCCTGGGCCTTGGTCAGGCCCTTGAGCATGGCCTCGCTGTTGAAGGTGTACTCCTTGCCGTCGGACACGGAGCCGTCATACAGGTTGGCGATGAAGGCGCGGGTGCCCTGGTCGCCGCCCTGGCCGCCGCAGAACAGCACGCCGGGGTTATAGGACGCGGAGACCTTCTCGATGGCCTTCTCGAAGTCCTCGGTGGTCCAGGCCCTGTTGCCCTCCAGGTTCACGAACTCCATGGCGCCGGACTCGGTCCACATCTTCTCGTTGATGGCCATGTAGAAGGGGGAGGCGGAGATGGGGTACATGTAGTAGGTGCCGTTGCCCTGGCAGGAGGTGAGCAGGTCGTCGTTGCCCACGTCCTTCTTGAACTCGTCGGTGAACATGTCGCCCAGGTCCACCAGCTTGCCGTTCTTGCCGTACTCGATGATACGGCCCGGGGCGTCGAAGAGCACGTCGGCGGCGGTGCCGGACTCAATGGCGGTGGTGATCTTGTCGCTGGCGGTGGTGAAATCGATGGTCTCCACCTTCACGGTGATGCCGGGATGGCTGGCGTTGAACTCCTCCACCAGCTTCTGCTCATAGGTGCCGGCGGGATCGTCCGCGTCCTGGATGAACGTGGGGGGAGCCCACCACAGCAGCTCCACCTCGGCGGTGGGCTCGCCGCCCTGGTCGCTGGGGGTGGTGTCGGGGGCCTTGCTCTCGGGAGCCTTGGACTCGATGGGCTTGTCGCCGCTGCCGCAGGCCGCCAGGGCCAGCACCATGCACAGGGCCAGCATCAGCGCGAGGGCTTTCCGAATCGTTTTCATTCTTTGCGTCCTCCTCTATTTTCAATAATTGAGGCCTGCCTCCATACACAGGCTCTTGTACAGATTGTATAATGATTTCCAGCGGTTGTCAATACGATAATGTAAATTATTTTATTATTTGCTCTTCTGTGAAAAACTTTTCAATTTTCCAGCAGTTCGCCCAGAATCTTGTCCACCAGGATCAGCGAACGGGGCACGTGGAAGGGGCCCTTGAAGGTGGAGCCCTTGGTGGACGGCATGGTGGGCAGGCCGTCCCGGCGCAGGTAGCCGTACCACTCGCCGTACTGGGGGTCGGCGAAGTGGTCCTTGCAGTAGTCCACCGTCTTGTAGAACCAGTCCAGATACTTCTCATCCCCGGTGTCCCGGTAGAGCATGGAGGAGGCGATCAGGATCTCGTTGTGGGGCCACCACAGCTTCATGTCGTGCTCATAGGCCTCGGGGGGCTTGCCCAGGCAGTCGGTGAAGTACAAAAGCCCGCCGTACTCGTCGTCCCAGCCCATGTCGATGGCCCAGTCGAAGATCTGGGCGGCCTTGGCCACCAGCTCCTTGTCCCCGGTGCGCTTGGCGTGCTCCAGCAGGAACCACACCCCCTCGATGTCGTGGCCGGGGTTGACGGTGCGGCCCTCGGTGTAGTACAGCCGGGGGGTGCCGTCCACGTCCACGTTCTCCAGCACGCACTTCAGCTCCGGCTTCACGTGGTAGCGGAAGATCTCGTCCACGCACTGCCGGGCCCGGTCCTCATAGAGGTCCTTCCGCTCCGGGTCCACCCGCAGCATCACCCCGGTGACGTTGAGGATGATCATAGGCCCGCCGAAGGACCGGCCCTGCCGGGTCTCGGGGATGGTCTTGGGCCCCAGACCCGTGGGGTCGGCCATGCCGTGGCCCAGGTCCCAATACAGGTCATAGGCCCTCCTGGCCCGCTCCAGCCGGACGGCCTCCCCGGTGACGCCGTAGTGCTCCGCATTGGCCAGGGCGTAGAACGCCTCGGAGAAATAGTAGCGCCGCTGGCGCAGAGGTCTGCCGTCCTCGGTGACGGTGAAGTACATCCGCCCCCCCGCCGCCCGGTCGATGCAGTGCGCCTCCATGAAGTCCAGGCAGCTCGTGGACGCCGCCAGCCACTCATCCCTCACGCCGTAATTGTGGCACAAAAAGGCGAAGATCCAGCCGCAGCGCCCCTGCATCCACACGCTCTTGTCGGTGGAATAGATCTCCCCCTTCCGGTCCAAGCAGGTGTACACCCCGCCGTGCTCCTTGTCCATGCCGTGCTCCAGCCAGAAGGCGGCGCAGCGGTCCAGCTCATCCCGCACCCACCGGCGGGTCTGTTCCATTTTTGCCCGGTCCATCGCCATCTCCGTCCTTTCTTTCGTGCGCTGTGCGCAGATCAGGTCGTATTTTGTCCCTGCGGCTTGTGGAATCTCCACAGCCCATGCCCACATTGTACCACTTTGGGCAGGATCTTTCAAGAATCAAATTTTTTGAAGATCTTTTCTTTTTTTGCCGAAAAGAGGTGACAACCGCCTTCCCCCTGTGCTATAGTTGACGCAGTTGAAAAGAAGTAAAGACTTCTTTTCAACTTGTGCGGCGATGATTCGCCGCACAGGCCGCATAGCGGCCTCGCGTCAGACTTCATAGTCAGCGCACGGGCTTTGCCCCACAGCGGCCCTGCCGCTGTGGAAAATCGGTATTTACCGATTTTCCAGTGTGCTGACTATATCATAGCATCACCCAGATCAAAAAAATGGAGGTCAGGCTCTTATGAAAAAGCACATCGTCTGCATCGGCGACTCCAACACCCACGGCTACTGCGCCGACCCGTCCGACTGCGCCGACGGCGGCATCCGCTTCAACGAGGAGGAGCGGTGGACCTGCCTGCTGCAAAAGGCCCTGGGGGACGGCTTTTTGGTCACGGAGGAGGGCCTGAGCGGCCGCACCACCGTGTTCCCCGACCCCCTCCACGAGTCCATGGACGCCCTGGGGGTCCTCTACGCCCTGCTGAAGAGCCACGAGGTGGTGGACCTGATGATCGTCATGCTGGGCACCAACGATGTCAAGGAGCGGCTGGGGGCCAACGCCGCCTGCGCCGCCCTGGGCATGGAGCGGCTGGTCCGCAAGGCCCAGAGCGTGGACTGCTGGGGGGACCACGCCCCCAACATCCTGATCGTGTGCCCCCCCGCCATCCTGCCGCTGATGGAGGACCATCCCTGCGGCGTGCCCATGGGGAAAGGATGCATCGAGAAATCCCTCCAGCTGCCCCAGTACCTCAGCGCCACCGCCCAGCTGGTGGGGGCCCACTACTTTGACGCGGCGGAGTGCGAGTTCAACCATGTGGACGGGATGCACTTGACCCGGCGGGGCCACGCCCAGCTTGCCGGCAAGCTGGCCGCGCTGGTGCCCACCCTGCTGTGAGCCCCCTGTTCGACCCGGCAAGCCGCTTTTGGCGCTGGGTGGACCGGGTGGGGGACGTGCTGGTCCTCAGCCTGCTGTGGACGGTGTGCAGCGCGCCCGTCGTCACCCTGGGCGCGGCCTCTACCGCGCTGTACGACGCCGCCGTCCACTGTATCCGGGGCGGGGAGCGCACCCCCTACAGCCGTTTTTTCCGCACCCTGCGCCGGGAGTTCAAGACGGCCACCCTGGCCTGGCTGGCCTGGGGCGGGGGGCTGGCGGCCGCGCTGGCGGCCCACTTCGCCCTTGTCCGGTCCGCGGGGGGCTCCCAGGCCGCGCTCACCCTGGCCGCGGCCTGCCTGGTGCTGGCGGTCGTTCCCGCCGGGGCGCTGTGCTGGCTGTTCCCCCTGCTCTCCCGTTTCGACTACACCTTCGCCGCGCTCAGCCGCACCGCCCTCCAGTTCTGGTTCGCCCACCTGCCCTCCACCCTGGCCATGACCGCCCTGCTGGCGCTGTGCGTGGACTGGACCCTCCAGCTGGTGTTCCCCCTGTGCTTCCTGCCCTGCCTGCTGGCCCTGGCCCACTCCTTGTTCGCAGAGCGGGCCTTCCGCAAACACCTGCCCGGCGGGGACGATCCCGCGTCCCCCTGAACGCTTCTCAAACCGCGACACCGGAGACGGGCCAAACGCCCGTCCCCGGTGCCGCTCTTTTTTATCGACTCAGTCCCGGACCTCCACGGCCTGGGTGCGCCAGACGAACCTCACCCGGCCGTCCATATCGCCGCCGATCCCGGAGAAGGAGGTGTACCCCTCCGACACCGCCTTCACCGCTTCCAGCCGGTCCGGCAGGCCGCCGCCCAGGGCGTCCGCCAGCTTTTGGACCCCCTTCTCGTCCAGCTCCCGCAGGCCGCGGTTCAGCTCCATGGCCCCGTCCCGAAGCTGGGCCACGCCCCCGGTGAGGGCGGGGGAGCTGTCTTTCACGGTGAGGATGCCGCCGCACAGCTCCCCCGCCCCGGCGCTCAGGCCGTCCGCGCCCCGTTTCAGCGCACCCACGCCGCCGTCCAGCTCCGCCGCCCCGGCCTGGGCCTGGGCCACCCCGGCGGTGTACTGCCGCAGACCTTGGCAGAAGCCGTCATAGCTGTCCAGGGAGGCTTTCAGCGCCGCCGCCTGCTGTCCGGCGGGGGAGCCCCCGGCGGAGGCGACGACCCCCTCCAGCACCTGGGCGTAGTTGTCCGCCGTCAGCTCCGGGGCCTGGACCCCGGCGGCCTTGAGCTGGGCATCGGCAGAGCGGAGCAGGGACTGGAACACCTGGGCCGCGCCGCCGTTCAGGGCCTCGTTCTGCCCCGCCAGCTGGTCCAGCCCCTGGCGCAGAGCGGCGCAGCCCGCCTGGACCTGGTCCGCCCCGGCGCTCAGGCCGTCCGCCCCCTGCTGGAGCTGGGCGGCCCCCGCCGCCAGCTTGTCGATGCCCGCCGCCAGCTCGTTGGAGCGGTCCAGCAGAACGCACAGGCCGTCGTACAGCCGGGAGGAGCCGTCGATCAACTGCTCCATGGCCTGGGTGAGCTCATCCAGCCTGCCGTCCAGGTCCTCCAGGCCGTCATGGTCCCCGGCCCGGTCCGCCCCGCCGTCCAGCAGTCCGTTGGCGGCCAGGGTGACGGTGCTCTCCAGCCGGAAGCCCTCCGCGTCGGCGGCGATCTCCACATGGCCGGGCAGGTCCAGGGTGTCTTTGTCCAGCCCCAGGCTGTCCTGGAGGCCGGGGAAGGCCAGCCCCGCCACGATGGTGCGCTCCCCATCGTTGACGATCCTGCCGTTGGACACGGACACGTTGGAGAATACATCGTTGTCCAGCACCACCCCGGACAGCATGGCGAAGGGGACGCAGATCTTTTCCCGCTTCCCGCCGATCTCCACCAGCTCATACTGGTGGTTGGTGTAGTCGAAGCGGATGGTCACCCGGCCGCTCCTGCCCGCCAGCTCCTCGGGGGAGATGGGCGCGCCGTCCAGGGTGTAGGACACGGCCACGCTCACCGGCAGCTCCCGGTCGGTGCGGCCCTGGTAGTAGATGTCCCTCCCCCGGGCGTCCCACACGCAGGTGTTGTCCCCGCCCAGGGTGCAGCTCTCGTCCCCCTTCACGTTCTCGATGCCGGTGAGGCAGGTCACGTCGCTGAGCAGGTCGTCGCCCCGGGCGTTCTTCACCCAGTCGCTGACGATGATCTTATCCACCGAGCCGTCGGCGGCGGCCAGCACGTACACGGTCTCGTCCTTGAAGTTTTTCTCCCCGGAGGAGGCGGCCCCGCCGCTGTCTCCCACGGGGGCGGGCTCCACGGGGGCCGGGTCCCCGGCGGCGTTCATGGCGTAGGCGGCGCCGCCCAGGCCGCTCAGGCCCAGCAGGGCGCACAGGGTGATGGAGAGGGCTTTCATGACGGGCTTTTTCATTTTACACAGACCTCCATTTGGTTGGAAATTTTGGACCGGTCCAGATGCCCCATCCCCGCCGTGGCGGCGCAGATCAGCCGGTCGCACAGCAGCAGCAGGGCGGGCAGGGCAAAGACCACGGACGCCATGCTGACCAGGGCGCCCCGGGCCATCAGCATACACAT
This sequence comes from uncultured Oscillospiraceae bacterium, assembly GCA_910588495.1. GTDB lineage: Bacteria > Bacillota > Clostridia > Oscillospirales > Oscillospiraceae > Enterenecus. The sequence goes on from CAJUPU010000027.1 coordinate 13,648, forward strand.
GGAGCTGATGATGTCGATCTCGGAGTAGAGGGCCACGCCGAAGGTGGCGGCAAACAGCCCCATGCCGGACACCAGGATGGACGGGATGGAGGCGGCCAGGGCGGTGTGGACCGCCTGCCTCTTATCCGCGCCGCCGATCCGCTCGGTCTTATAACGGGTGGTCATCAAAATGGCGTAGTCCACCGTGGCCCCCAGCTGGATGGTGCTGATGCAGATGGGAGCGATGAAGGGCAGGCTCTGGCCCAGGTAGTGGGGCAGTCCTAAGTTGACGAAGATGGCCGCCTCGATCACCGCGATCAGCAGGAAGGGCAGGACCAGGCTCTTTTCCACCATGGCGACGATCAGGAAGATGGCCAGGATGGACACGGTGTTGACCATCTTGAAGTCGTGGTCGGTGGTCTGGATCATGTCCCGCATACAGGGAGCCTCGCCGATCAGCATACCGCCCTGGTCGTACCGTTTCAGGATCTCGTTGAGCGCCTCGATCTGGGCGTTCACCCCGTCGGACGCCACCTTATGCTCCGAGTTGATCAAAAGCAGCCGCCATCTGCCGCTGTTCAGCTTTTCGGTGACGGAGGCGGGCAGGAACTCCTGGGGGATCCGGGAGCCCGCCGCGGTCTCCATGCCCAGCACGTACTTCACGCCGTCCACCCGCTCCATCTCGTCCGTCATGGCCCGCACCTGTTTGGCGCTCAGATCCGCGTCCACCAGCAGCATATGGGTGGAGGCGATGCCGAACTCGTCCCGGAGCCTGCCCTCGGCGATCACGTACTCCATGTCCTGGGGCAGGCACCGGCCCATGTCGTAGTACACCTCGCCGTTGGCCTTGTCATAGCCGTAGAGGGCGGGGGGAAGGATCAGGGCAAAGACCGCCAGGCACAGGGGGAATGCCTTCACGATGCCCCCGGTCAGCCCCTCCATGCCGGGGATGAGGGAGCGGTGGCGGGTCCTTTGCAGGGGCTTGTCGAACACCAGGATCAGGGCGGGGAGCACGGTGACGCAGCCCACCACCCCCAGCAGGACTCCCTTGGCCATGACCACGCCCAGGTCCCGGCCCATGGTGAAGGACATGAAGCACAGGGCGATGAAGCCCGCCACGGTGGTGACGGCGGAGCCCACCACGCTGGTGAGGGTGGCGTGGATGGCCCGGGCCATGGCCTCCTCGTTGTCGTCACAGAGCCCGCACTGCTCGTTGTAGCTGTTCCAAAGGAAGATGGAGTAGTCCATGGTGACGGCCAGCTGCAGCACGGCGGACAGTGCCTTGGTGATGTAGGAGATCTCCCCCAAAAAGTAGTTGGAGCCCAGGTTCATCAAGATCATCATGCCGATGCTGGCCAGGAACACGAAGGGCGCCAGCCAGCTGTCCAGCAGCAGGAGCATGGCCGCGCAGGCCAGGGCCACGGCCAGCCCCACATAGATGGGTTCCTCCGCCTCGCACAGGTCCTTCAGGTCGGTGACCAGGGCGGACATGCCGGACACGAAGCACCGCTCCCCGGCGATGGAGCGGATCTCCCGGATGGCGTCCATGGTGAGATCGGAGGAGGTGGAGGTGTCGAAGAATACCGCCATCATGGTGGCATTCTCCGTGTTGAACGCCTCATAGAGCTTGTCGGGCAGCACCTCCATGGGGACGGAGAGGTCCATCAGGGAGTCGTACCACAGCACGGTGTCCACGTGGTCCACCCGCTCCACCTGCCGCTTCAGGGCGGCGGCCTGCTTGACGGGCATATCCTCCAGGATGAGGAAGGAGAAGGCCCCTTTGTGGAAGTCAGCGAGCAGCTCGTCCTGACCGATCACGGTCTCCATGTCCTCGGGCAGGTAGTTGAGCATGTCGTAGTTGACCCGGGTGCCCGCCATGCCCAGCACGGAGGGGATCAGGAGCAGCAGGGCCAGGATCAGGATGGGGACGCGGTGCTTGACCACCGCTTTAGAGAATTTCATACAGCATACGTCCTTTCCGCTACAGTCGTTCACAGGTCCTCCACCTCGAATGAGGTGACCTCGATCACGTCGGGCCGCTGGTGGGGCACGATCTTCACCGCGCTGACGGCCACGCACAGGTTCAAGATCCCCTCCGCCAGCAGAGCCGCCCCCAGCAGCCTGGTGAGCAGCCGGGCGCTGTCCCAGGGCCGGAACACCAGGGCCAGCCCCACCGCCCCCGCCGCCAGGGCCAGCGCCAGGCTCAGCCACCAGGCGCCCAGGCCGAAGCGCTTGGCGTCCACCGCGATCTGCACCTTGTACAGCCCGTCGGTGAGCACGGCGATGCCCAGGGCGGTGGACAGGAAGTCCAGCACGCTCCCCGGCCTAGCCAGCACCAGCGCCCCCAGGGCGATCAGCAGCAGCCCGAAGCCCAGGTCGTACTGGAAGGCCAGCCGGTACAGGTCCCGGGAGCAGTAGCCCACCAGCTTGACGGCGCCGAACACGATCATGGCCGCTCCCAGCACCCGGCCGATCGCCGCGGCGGACAGGCCGGGATCGGCGATGCAGGCGATCCCGGCGGCGCAGAACACCAGGGACATGACGATATAGCCGGTCTTGGCCACCCACATGGGGATCGTACAGCGAGTTTTCAAGATCCACACCTCCTTGCGTTTCCTTGTGATGGTGAGTATAGCAGGGGGAAAAGCTCCTTACCATGGGCAGAAAAAGTCCCCGTGCCCAAAAAACAGGCACGGGGATTGAGCTGTCTGAAATTCAGACACGGGACGGGCCCGTGCCTAAAAATTGGGCACGGACCTGTCCCGCGCGGGGATCGTATTGGACGCAGAAGCTGTACCGACCGCCTCAGCGCCCCAGCGCCCGCACTCCGCTCTTTTGCAGGGCGCACACCCGGCGGAAGTAGCCGGCGATATCGCCCTTCATGCCGCCGTTGAGCCAGTCGATCACCGAGCCGAAGCAGGCGCACTTGTGGAGGCGGATCAGGGCGTCCAGGTCCGCCGGGTCCATGTCTTTCCCGGCGAACTCCGCGTTCAGGTAGGTAGACACGATGTATCCGCAGCCGTGCATCAGATACCGCTCGAACACGTCCCGGCTCAAGGAGTTGTAGACGTGGTAGATGGCCCGGCGGTCGTCCATCACCAGCTCGATCACCGCGTCGGCGCACTCCTCCACCGAGGACACGGTGGGGTGCTTTTGGATCAGGGCCTGGACCCGCTCCCCCACGATCTCCTCCACCAGGGCGGGCAGGTCCTCGAAGTGGTAGTAAAAGGAGTTGCGGTTGATGCCGCAGTCCTCCACGATATCCTTGACCGTTATCTGGCTCAAGGGACGCTGGTTGAGCAGCTTCAAGAAGCTCTCCTTGATGGCTTTGCGGGTGAAATTTGCCATGGCGCACCTCCGGCGGGATGTTCGAGCGGGCTCACCGGACGCGGAAGCGGCCGATCAGGCCGTTCAGGGTCCTGGCCTGGCTGGAGAGCTCCTTGGACACCGCGGCGCTCTTCTCCGCGGCGGAGGAGTTGCTCTGCACCACGCCGGAGATCTCCCGGATGCCGTTCTCCACCAGGGCGATCATCTCCGACTGCTGCACGCTGGCGGCGGCGATCTCGTCCATCAGCTCCTTGATGGACTGCACGCAGTCCCGGATCACCTGCATGGCGGACACGGCCAGGGCGGTGGAGTCCGTCCCCGTCTTGACATCCTGGATGGAGCGGTCGATGAGCCCGTTGGTGTTCTGGGCGGCCTGGGCGGACTTGGCGGCCAGGTTGCGCACCTCGTCGGCCACCACGGAGAAGCCCTTGCCCGCGCTCCCGGCCCGGGCGGCCTCCACCGCGGCGTTCAGCGCCAGGATGTTGGTCTGGAAGGCGATGTCCTCGATGGTCTTGATGATGGTGCCGATCTGGGCGGAGGACTGGTCGATGTTCCGGGTGGCCTGGGTGAGCTGGTCCATCTTGGTGTCCGCCTCGGCGGCGTAGCCGGTGGCCCGGTCCACCAGCTCGGCGGCGCTGCCGCAGCGCACGGCGCTGGTCTGGATCTGGGAGGTGATGGCGGTCACATTGGTCACCAGCCCCTCGATGGAAGACGCCTGCTCCGTGGTGCCCTGGGCCAGGGCCTGAGCCCCCGCCGACACCCGCTCGGCGCTGGCGTCCACCTGGCCCGCCACCTGGGAGATGTCCCGGATCACGTCCACCAGGTTGGCCTGGATGGACTGGAGGCTGGCGGACAGCACCTTGAAGTCGCCTATGTACAGCGCCTCGTTCTTGGTCACGTCCACCGCCAGATCGCCCTGGGCCATCTCGCCCAGGATCCGCCCCACATCGTCGATGGTCTCCCGCAGCGCGCCGCACACCCGGTGGGTGGTCTGGGCGATCATGCCCACCTCGTCGGTGCGGCCGTAGAACGCCTCCAGCTCCTGGTCGGCGGACAGGTTCAGATCCCCCAGCCGGCCGATGGCCCGCTCCACCACCATGAGGTCCCGGCCCTCCCGGCGGAGGATCAGCAGGGTGATCAGGATGACGGCGGCGGCCATGGCGGCGCACAGCGCCCCCACCAGCACCCGCACAGTGGTCACCGCGCCGTATACCTGGGCGGCGCTGTTGCGGACCATGAACACCCAGCCCCGGTCCTTCAGGTACTTATACACCACCAGGCGGCTGACCCCTCCCTCATCCCGGTAGGAATAGGTGTTGGCCTGGGTGCCGCCGTCCGCCCGGATGCGGCCAATGATCTCCTGGTATCCCTTGTCGGCGGTCTCGGTGTTCAGCAGGGCCTCGTCCTCGTGGTAGAGGTACACCCCGGTGTCCACATTCAGGAACACATACTCGCTGTTGGGCAGACCCTTGATGTCCAGATCCAGCAGCGCGTCCATGAGGCTCTCGGCGTACACCCCCGCCCCCACATAGCCGATGCACCGCCCGTTCTCATAGACGGGGCAGTACATGGACAAGATCATGCTGCCGGTGCCCGGGGACTTCATGATGCCCAGATTGGTCAGCTCCCGGGTGGCCAGGATGGTGTCCTGGAAGGAGCGCAGCGAATCCCCCGAGCGGGTGGTCATGCCGATGGCCCCCTGGGAGGTGTGGGTGAGCACATGGGTGTCCGGCGTGGCGATGTACAGCCCCTCGAACACCCCCTTGACGGCGGCGAACTCCTCGGTGTACCGCTGGGCCCGGGCAGTCAGCGCCGGGTCGTCCGGCTCCAGCAGCAGCTCCCGGACCTCGCTGCCCAGGGCGAAAGCGGTCATATACTCCTCTGCGGAGCGCACATAGTCATCGATGATCACGGCCCGGGCCTCCACGGCGTCGGTCATCTGGTTGGTGATGTCGTTTTTCACCATGGCCGCGGTGTTGGTAGACACCACCAGCCACAGCAGGGTCATCCCCACCAGGGTGATGGCGGTGGTGACGATGCCGATCCGCGCGGCAAGCTTTTTCTTTCCAACAGCTCCCATGAACGATCTCCCCCATCGGAACAGGTTTTGGGCGGGGCAGGTCCTCCGGCCCGCCGCCCGCGCCCTATATTATAGCGCATAGCCCCCGCCATGGCAAGAGCTCTGTGGGGCCCCTGGGCGCATTTTTAGCCCTGCCCTGGCGGGCCCGCGCCCCCTCCCAGCTCCACAGGGCGGGGCGCCTGCCTCCCCTATGGACACATCCGCCCAAATGTGATATATTGTTTCGATCGGCTCTATATAAGGAGGGACCGCCATGCCCGCGCCTATACCTGTGTTCATTCTATCGGCATGCCTCGATTCCACGCTGGCCCACGCCGCGCTGGCGGCCTATCTGTTCGCCGTCCTGGATGAGCGCAGCTGGCGGCGGCTGAAAAAGCTGCCCGCCCTGCTCCCATCCCCGCTGGCCGCCGGCACGCTCAACGCACTGCTGTACTACGCCATCCCCGGCGGGGGGCTTCTCATCCGCTTCCTGGCCGGCTCCCTCAGTGCCGCGCTGGGCTGTACGCTGTGGACCCGGTGGGCCTGGGGGCTTGGATTCTGGCGGGCCCTCTCCGCCGTGTCCATGGCGGGCATATTCCAGATCGCCCTTACCACCCTGACTCAGTTTTTGTTCAACAACATATTCGTGGATAACGAGGGTCTCCAGTTTGCCGTGGTGCTATCCATCGCCTGTGCCGTCGTGCTGCTCTGCACCGCCCTGCTGTACCGCCTGGGCTTCGGCCGCAGGTTCCGCCTTCTGCTGGAGGAGGGCCCCCAACCCCGCAGAATGGCCCTGTTTCTGTACGCCTTGGCCTGCGTCGTAGAGGCGTCCTACCTTCTCCACCGAGGGGTCTCTTCGGAGTTTTTTGCCCTGTATTACCTGATCGTCCTGGCGGCGGTGGGCCTGGCGGCGGGGCTGGTGCTCTATCTGGCCCAGTGGCTGGACGCCGCCCGGAAAATGGAGGCCCAGCGGGACGTCATCGCCCAGCAGCAGCTCTACGAGCGGGACCTGGAGGCCATCCGCCGGGAGGTGCGGGGCTTCCGCCACGACTACAAGAACCTGCTGGCGGGGCTGTCCCAGCAGGCGGACGAGGGGGAGCTGGATGAGCTGCGCACCGCCTTGTCCCAGCTGGACGCGGGCTTCGACCGGCGCATCGGCGAGCAGATCCGCTCCTCCACCCAGATCGGCAATGTGCGCGTCCCCCAGGTGAGGAGCCTTTTGCTGTCCAAGCTTTCGGCCATGGGGGCCCGGGGGATCGACTGCCGCCTGGAGGTGCTCTACCCCGTGGAGCGGGTGGGGATGGACCCGTGGGACCTGGTGCGCTGCCTGGGCGTCCTGCTGGACAACGCCGCCGAGGCGGCGCTGGAGACGCCCGCGCCCTGGGTGGAGCTGGTGCTGCTGTCCCAGGGGGGCGCGCTGTCCCTGCGCCTGTCCAACCCCTACGCCGGGGCCATCGACCCGGACAAGATCTGGGCGGAGGGCCGCTCCACCAAGGGCGCGGGCCGGGGGCTGGGCCTGTCCGGCTGTCAGCGGATCTTGGCGGGCTATCCCAACGCCTCCTCCTCCACCAGCTGGGCGGGGGGCGTGTTCGTCCAGGAGCTGCTGGTGGAGGACAGGCCATGATCCAGATCTATCTGTGCGACGACGATGAGTCCGTCCTCCACCAGATCAAGACCGCCCTGGAGTGGAAGATCTTCATGGAGGACTACGACATGGAGGTGGCCCTGGCCGCCGCCGGCCCCCAGGCGCTGCTGGAGGCGGTCCGGGACGGGAGCCGGAGCGTCTATTTCCTGGACGTGGATCTGAAGGACGGGACGTGGGACGGCTTCACCCTGGGCCGGGAGCTGCGGCGGCGGGACCCCCACGGCACCCTGATCTACATCACCAGCTACGGCGATCTGGCCTGGCGGACCTTCCAGTACCACCTGGAGGCCTTCGACTACATCGTGAAGGAGGGGGAGCGCACCGGTTCCGCCGCCGCCCGGTGCCTGGAGGCGGTCCACGCCCGGCTGCTGTGCGAGCGCCGGGACCCGGCGCAGGTGTTCTCCCTGCGCGCCGGGGAGAGGACCCTCCACGTCCCCCTGGACCAGATCCTCTTTTTCGAGACCGCCCCCAAGGCCCACCACGTGTACCTCCACACGGCGGACAGCCGCCTGGACTTCGTGGGCAGCCTGAACGAGCTGGAGGCCCAGCTGGGCGGGCGGTTCGTCCGGGTCCACCGGGCCTATCTGGCGGCGTGGGACAAGCTCCAGGCGGTGGACTGGAAGGGGAGCCGGGTCCGGGTGGGGGACCGGGAGTGCCCGCTGTCCCGGGCGGGGAAGGCCGCGCTGCGAAAAAAACTGGGCGGGGAGCCGTGAGGCCCCCCGCCCTTTCTGCCGTTCGGGAAGGATCCGTGCCGTCTGGGAAAGAGCCCCGCCCTCCGAGAAGGATCCCCGCCGTCTGGGAAATCTTTCCCACCGGACCCCTCCGCCGTGGTATGCTCTATCTCGCGGACGGGCGGGGCGGAAAGGAGGGCACGCGTATGGCGAAGGACCGCTTCGTGGAAGTCTACTCTCAAGGCGTCACCAACGTGGAAAAGATCGTGGTGGACACCCAGACCGGCGTGAACTATATGCTGGCCTCGTCCACCCTGACGGCAGGCTGCGGCATAAGCGTCCTGGTGGACGCCGACGGCAAGCCCATCGTCACCCCGGTGGGCTGAGTTCCCCCCACAGCCGGCACCGCAACGGACCGCGCCCCGCCCGCCCCACCCGAAAGACCAGATCCAACAGTTTTTAGGAGGTATGCACCATGGCACATGAAAACAAGATCAAAGAATATGCCCAGCAGGCCGGATACCAGCCGCTGGAGGGCCGCTGCATCCTGGTCCGGCCCGCCCCGGACAACCTCAGTGAAAAGATCTTCTCCTTCTTCAAGTCCTTTATGGAGTGCGATATGTGTGTGCTCCAAATGTGCGGGAACGAGCTGATCTTCCTCCCCTTCCACCGCGCGTGGGGCAGTCTGCGCAAGGACGTGTCCCTGGTCCTGCCCTATGGGGAGATCCAGTCGGTGGCGCTGGAGGACGACCTGCTCAACACGATCATCACCATCCGGACGGACGACGACGAGATCCGCCTGACCACCCAGCAGGCGGCGCTGAGCGATTTCCGCACCACCGGCCTCCACGCCACCCAGTATGCCGGGGGCTACAAGAACTGGCACAAGGAAAATATGGCGGGCACGCTGAAGGCCCTGACGGGGCTGGGGAGGCAGCAGGAAGCGGGGTAGGCTTTGCCTACCCCGCTTTTCCCCCGCCGCCCCCGCCCCGCCGGAAGAGCAGCTCCTTCACGAAGGCCAGCTCGGGCGCCCGCCGGTAGGCGGCCAGGAACACCAGGTTGGGCGCCGCCGCGCACAGCAGCGCCTTGGCCGCGAAGCCCCCCACGCCCTCCCCCGTCGGCGCGCACAGCAGCTTGGTGAGCCCTCCGGCGGCGGCCGTCACCGCCAGACGGAGGAAATAGCGGGCGAAATACCCGCCGGGGGACTGCTCCAGCCCGTGGCGGTACAGCCCCAGCGGCTCGATCCAGAAGGGCATGGACACCGTGCTGATCAGCGTCCCGGCCAGGATCCCGGCGATCCCCCACCGCCGGGCCAGGGCGATGGACACGGTCAGATTCACCAGCGCCTCCAGGATGGATTTATAGCGCTCGTCCCAAAACAGGCCCATGACGCTCTTGGTGCTGGCCACCGGCACCCGCATACCGGCCAGGTAGAAGTTCACCACGATCAGCAGCACCGTGGCCGGGGGGAGCCGGTAGCCCCTGCCCAGCCACAGGTCGATGAAGGGATCGTAGAGGCACCACAAACACACGCTCATCCAGCCAATCAGCCATGCCGCGCAGAAGTCGAGGCGGCAAAAGGCCGTGCGCTTCTCCTCCAGCCCCGTCGTGGCGGCCAGACTGCCCAGGGCGGGCATCACCGCGTTGGACAGCGCCCCCACCGCCACGTTCAGCACGCCCCGGATCATCATGTAGTTGGAGTACAGCCCGGTGGTGGCCAGGCCCACGAATTTGGAGATCAGCAGGTTGTCCGTGCCGAACACCGCCACCGCCCCCACCCGGTGGAGGATCATGGCCCCCACGTTCCGGCGGATGTCCTCCGCCACCTCCGGGGGCAGGGGGCGGACCTCCCCCTCCCGCAGGAAGGGGCACAGCCGATCGGCCTGGGCCGAGATGGCGGCGTTCTGGATCAGGGTGGCGGCGATGGCGATGCCCAGATAGAGCACATAGCTGTGGGTCAGCAGCAGCGCCGCCGCCTGCGCCCCGGTGGCGAACAGGGCCACTGCCGCCCGGATCGCGGCGTCGATGTATTTCTTCTGGTATACGAAGAGCAGGGTGGATCGATAGGACCAGAAATAGGACACCCCGGTGTTCACCACCGTGAGGGCGTAGATCAGGGGGATGTGGGGGATGTCCCGCGGCATCTCCTTCACGAAAAACCCCAAACATGGGGTGAGCGCCAGCCCCAGCGCCAGCACCGCCGCCCCCACCCACCGGTAGACCCGGCGGTACAGCCCGGCCAGGGACTTGATCAGCTCCGTGTCCCCCTGGGCCACGGGGCGGTACAGGCTGTAGGTGACGGACACCCCGAAGCCCAGCTCCGCCAGCGAGAGCATGGACAGGATGTCGGTGAACAGCCCGTTGAGGCCCAGATACTCCCGTCCCAGCGCCAGCACGAACACCCGGCGGGAGATGAACTTCAGCCCGGCCAGGACCAGCTCGCTGGCCAGGATATACTTCAGGTTTTTCGCCACGCTCCCTTTCCCGTCCATCCCGCCGCCTCACTTTGTCCCCGGCCTCAGCCGCTTGACCCGGCCGTAGAGGGCGGCCGCCCCCCAAAAGACCGCCGCGCTGGCCCGCAGGGCCAGCACCGCCGCCCTGGTCTTTCTGTCCCGGCACAGCTCCAGCGCCTCCCGGCGAAACTGGCGGCGGACATGGTCCCGGAACCGCCTCAGATACCCCCACAGGGGCCCGTCCGCGCCCCCCTCCACCGCCTGCATGGCCAGCCGCGCGGCGGTGTCCACGGCGATCAGCCGGAAGCAGTCCGCCGTCTGCGGGGGGAACCAGCCGGGGGCGTCGGCGCAGATCTCCTCCAGCACCGGCAGCACGGCGCACCGCCGTTGGTCCACGCCGCTGTTGACCAAACTGCCCGGGCGGCGGGTATAGTGGTACAGCCGGCCGGGGATGTAGCTCACCCGCTCCACCCGCTTGAGCAGCTCATAGAAAAACACCAGGTCCTCGCAGCACACCGCCTCCCGGCGGAAGGGGACCGCCCGCACCAGCTCCATGGGGTAGAGCTTGCCCCACGCCGTCCACAAAAAGGGGGCGCGCCGGGCCAGGCACAGCGCCGCCTCCCCGGCGGAATAGACGGCGGCGGGGCCCGCCTCCAGCCCCATCCCCTCGTCCCCGCACACGCAGATCTCCGCCCCGGTCTCCCGCCTGCTGCGGTACAGCGCCTCTAAAAGCTCCGGCTCCACATGGTCGTCCGAGTCGATGAAAACGGCCAGCTCCCCCTCCGCCCGCTCCACCCCCGCGTTCCGGGCGGCGGACAGCCCCTGGTTGACGGGGAAGGCCGCATACCGGAACCGCCCGTCCCGGGCCGCCCAGGCCCGGCAGATCTCGCCCCCGCCGTCGGTGGAGGCGTCATCCACCAGCACCGCCTCCCAGTTGGGGTAGGTCTGGGCGGCGATGGAGCGCAGGCAGCGCTCCAGATAGGGCTCCACGTTATACACCGGCACGATCGCGCTGATCTTGGGATATCCCCCTTCCACGCCCTCACCCGCCCCTCAGTTTTTTGAGGCCCAGGAAGGCCCGGGCCGCCGCCCGGAACACCATCCCGCCCGCGCACAGCGCCAGCACCGCCGCCGCGTCCTTTTTGGACGGGAACAGGGCCAGCACCCCCCAGCTGAAATACCGCCGGGCGTCCCGGCTCAGCCGCCTCAGATAGGCGTCCGCGTCCCCGTCCTCCGCCCCCGCCTTCACGGCAAGCACGGCCATCCACCGGTCGGTCTCCAGCGCCAGCCGCCGGAAGTGGGGCTCCGCCCGGGGGAAGCGGACGGCGGCGTCCCGGCACACCGCCTCCTGGACGGCCAGGGCGGTGCACTTGCGCGCGCTCATTTTGCTCTGCATCTGGCTCCCCTCCCGGCAGACGTAGTGGTAGAGCACATCGGGGATGCAGCTCACCTTGTCCGCGCGCCCCACCGCCTGGTAGAGGAAAAGCAGGTCCTCGCTGTAGAAAACGCTCTCGTCGAAGGGGCAGGCCCGGACCAGCCCGGCACGGTAGAGCTTGCCCCAGGGCACATGGTTGAAGGGCGCGCCCCTGGCCAGGCAGCACACCGCCTCCTCCCGGGAGAAGGTCCGGGCGGGGCCGCTCTCCAGCCGCAGGCCGTCCGCCCCGCAGGCGCTGATGTCCGCGCCGCTGTCCGTCAGGCTGCGGTGGAGCTTTTCCAGCAGGTCCGGCTCCACATGATCGTCCGCGTCCACAAAGCAGATCAGCGCTCCCGCCGCCCGTTCCACCCCCGCGTTCCGGGCGGCGGACGGCCCCCGGTTGACGGGCAGGGCCACATACCGGAACCGCCCGTCCCGGGCCGCCCGCTCCCGGCACGCCCGGCCGCTCCCGTCGGTGGAGCCGTCGTCGGCCAGCACCACCTCCCAGTTGGGGTAGGTCTGGGCCGCCAAGGAGTCCAGGCACCGCTCCAGATAGTCCCCCGCGTTATAGACCGGCACCACCACGCTGATCAGCTCCATGTCTCCCCTCCTCCCTCCGCCGCCCGGCGGTAGCACTCCGCCAGGGCCCGGTGGGTCTCCTGGAGGCTGAACACCGCCTCCGCCCGGGCCCGGTTGGCGGCGGACATCCTTCTGAGCCGCTGGGTATCCCCGCCCAGCTCCGCCAAGGCCCGGGCCAGGGCGGGGACGTCGCCGGGCTCCACCAGGATCCCGTTCTCCTCCCCCACCGCCTCGGGGATGGCGCCCACGGTGGTGCTGATGATGGCCTTGCCCGCCGCCATCCCCTCTAAAACGGCCATGGGCAGGCCCTCGTGGTAGGAGGGCAGCACCACGGCGGCGGCGTTTTTCAGCAGTTCCAGCTTTCGCGGGCCGTCCACCCAGCCCAGCACCGTGACACAGCCCTCCAGGCCCCGCTCCGCCGCCAGGGCCCGGACCTGCTCCACCTCGCCGTCCCCCGCCATGACGATCGACAGCGCCGGGTCCCGCTCCACCGCCAGCGCCGCCGCCTCCACCAGGTCATAGGCCCCCTTCCTGGCCCCCAGGCGGCCCAGCATCACAAAGGAATGGGGGTGCTCCGCCGGGTCGGACACCGCCGCCCCCAGCCGGGCGGGGTCCACCCCGTTGTGCAGCACCCGGCAGTTCCCGGTGTGGAAGCGGGCCTCCAGCTCCCGCCGCCAGCCCTCCGACAGGGCCAGCACCAGATCGGCGCGGTGAAAAAGACGGTCCACGATCCCCCGTCTCCAGGGCCCCAGGCCGTCGTAAAAGTCCAGGAATTCCGCGCCGTGGACGTGGACCACCGCCCGTTTCCCCGCCCGCTTGATCGCGCGCAGATAGGCCGCCTTGCGCAGCGCGCTGCCCCTTTCCGCAGTGTGCAGGTGGAACAGGTCGTACGCTCGGTAACAGGTCAGAAACCGCAGGTAGGCCCAGGCGCAGTACAGCAGCCGCCGGGGCAGGCTGCCGTCGATGTAGGACGGGAACGTATGGATCTCAAACTCCCGGCCCAGCGTCCCGCTCTCCCGGATGTCCCGGATCACCGCGGCCATCCCGCCCCGGGAGCCCGTCTCGCTGGGCCCGACCACCAAGACCTTCATGTGCCCCTCCCCCTCACAGCGCGCCGAGGAACTGGTCCAGCGACGCCAGAAATGCCTCCGTATTGGAGCGAAAGGGCTTTGGGGGGTGGCTTCGGACCCACCGCAGGGCCTCCCCCAGCTCCTCCACCTCCAGGCAGGCGTACACCAGCCCCAGCTGGTGCAGCCGCCGGACCAGCTCCAGCTGGTGGTCGTCCACATGCTCCCCATACCGGGCCAGCCGGGGGACCGCCACCGTCCGTTTCCCCCGCTTGGCCGCCTCCACCATGGTGCCCGCCCCGCCGTGGGCGATCAGCACATCGCACGCCTCCAGCAGCGCGCCAAACTCCTCCCGGTCGTAAAATGCCCGCGCGCGGCAAAAGCGGGGGGCATAGCCGCCGTGTCCCGACTGGACCACCACCTCCTCGATGACGATCCGGCCCTTCGCCATCCGGTCCACCTGGCGCAGCAGGCGGTCGAAGGGGAATTTCTGCGATCCCACCGTCACAAATATCATAAGCGCTCCCTCAGCACCTGCATCCACAGCCGAGACCGCCGGATGGCCGAGGGATCGTTCCGGCAGGCAAGGCAAATTTTCGCAGGAATAGTTGGGTCTATTTCAAGAAAATTTAACGCCGCATGATGGGAAAAGCCCCGGCGAGACGGTGAATCGAGGTTGCGAATACAGGTTCTAAGTGTTCCCTCAATATATCCCGCCCACATACAGGGCGTTGGGATAGTGCTCTCGCAGCTCCGGCCACTGGACGTAGAACCGGTGGGCGAAGCGGTAGAGGAGCTTCCCCGTCCGGGTGGGGGACTCCACCTTGGCATAGGATTCGATGAACACCAGCTTCGCCCCCAGCCCCCGGGCCAGCAGGCACAGCGGGACGGTGGCCAGCGCCCCGGTGCACACCACCGCGTCCGGCCGCTCCGTCAGGCAGATCAGCAGCGCCCGCGCCGCGTTCACCGCCATCCGGGGCAGGCACCCCCATTCCCTCCGGTTCACCTGGAGGAGATAGCGGCACCGGACGCCCCCCAGCGCCGCCGTGTACGCCGTCTTTTCCGTGACGATGAAGCTGTCGTACCGCTCCATGAGGGGCCGGAGGACCAGCAGCTCCTCCAAATGGCCCCCGGAGGAGGCGGCAAAGCAGATCTTGGGCCGTTTTTTGCTCAAGCCGCCCCGCCCCCTTCCTCCGGGCCGCCCTTGACGGGGGGCGGCTCCCCGCCCCGGCGGCTCCACTGGGCGCAGCGCTCCTCCAACGCCGCCCGGGCCTGGCCGTCCAGGCCGCAGGCCATGGGCACCAGGGCGCAGGCGATCAGCGTATAGGGGTAGTAGATGGTGTTGTCGGTGGCGTACAGCACGAAGCAGTAGACACAGATGCCCAAAAACAGGCACCCGGACTCCCTGCCCCCCTGCCGGAACCAATAGCGCAGGCGGGCCGCCAGCCAGCCCCACAGCCACACCCAGTACCCCACGAAGCCCAGGTTGAGGTACAGGCGCAAAAAGTCGTTGTGGATGGGCATACGGGTGGGGTCGGGCACGGGGTAGACCGCGCCCGACGCCCAGTCCACGAAGCGCTCGAACCCCGTCCCCCGCCCCATGTAGGGAAAGGAGATGTGGTAATAGGGCTCCAGGTTCTCGTACATCTCCACCCGGCCCATGGTGTCGATCTGGAATCGCTCCTCCAAAAACCGGAACAGGCCGTACCGGATCGACGCGATGTACGCGAAGCTGACGATCATCATCCCCACCGCCGCGCACATCGCCGCCTGCCGGGCCGCCTTCTCCGGCAGCAGCCGCAGCAGGGCGGCCGCGGCGAAGCCCAGGGCGACGGCGGGCACGGCGATCCGCTTCAGCCCGATCAGGAAGAACAGCGCCGTCAGCGCCAGCCACACCGGCGCCCGGGGGATCCGTTTCCAGTTCAGCAGCAGATAGATCAGGAAGGGGCCGAAGGCGAAGGTGATGTCGTGGCTCTCCAGGCGCATCATCAGCGGGCCGGTCTCCCCGCTGAAGGTGATCAAAAGGGTGCAGAACTCTTGCAGGAACTGGCTCAGGCCCCCCTCCTGGATCACCACCAGCACACTGAGCAGGTTGGCCGCGCACATGGAGCCCAGGCAGTACCAGATCCCCCGCTCGCCGAAGAGGTACAGCGTGGCGGCGGCCACCGCCACCGAGAGCAGCTGGGGCGCGATCATGCTCACCCCGTTGACCACCGCGGCGCTCTCCGCCCCGGAGGACACCCAGACGGCGGCGGAGAACACCAGGGGGATCAGGAAGGGCAGGGCCTGGACCAGGGCGTGGCGGGTCAGGACCAGAAGGCGGTCCAGCCGCACGCTCACGATGAGATCCAGCAGGGCCAGCGCCACGATGCCCACCGCGCAGGGGTTCTTGAGGCTCAGCTCCATCCCCCCGACGGAGAAATAGGCGTCCTGCAGGAAGAACATGGCCGTGGCCAGGGCCGTATAGATCGCTGCGCTCAACACTCAGCGCCCCCCTTCCGCCCCGCCGCCCTCACACCGAGACGGGACCGCCCGCCCCGGCGGGGGCGGCGTCCACCCGCTTCATGGCGGTGGACAAGAGCTCCCGGATGTAATAGCATTTTTCCTCCCCCGCGCAGGCGAAGCCCCGGCACAGCTGGATCGGGCGGCCGGTGTCCCTGCCGCGCTCCTCCAGCACCACGCCCATCTGGAACAGGGCGGCCTCCACCTGGTCCCTGCCCATGGACTCGGCAAACACCAGGTACTGCCCCGCCCCGTTGTTGCCCACGAACAGCTTGTCGGAGGGGGCAAAGACGGAGGTGAGCACCGCCACGAAGTCCTTGATCAGCCGGTCCCCGGCCTCCCGGCCCTGCCGGGCGTTCACCGACTGCAGCTGGGAGAGCCGGAACACCACGCAGGCGAAGCCCTCCGGGATCGGCCGGCCCTCCCGGGCGGTGATGAACTGGTCGCACTTGGCCCGGTTGGGCAGGCCGTCCACCTTGTTGGTGAAGGCGTAGTACTCGATGAAGTCCTCGATCCGGCCGAACACCGCCGCCCCCGCGCAGCCCAGGGCGCCGAAGATCACCACGATCAGCGCGGTGAAGAGCAGGATCGGGAAGCGCTCGGTGACCCGGACGCTGGAGAGCATCACGATGTTCCGCACCCCCAGGTACTCGTTGTACTCGTCGTTGGTCTCGTAGTAGACGGCCTGGAGGGCGTTGATCTTCTCCGCCAGGCGCTGGATCTCGCCCAGCACCCGCTCCTGCGCCGCCTGGGGGGAGCGGGCGGGGGCCCCGGCGAACACGCCCAGGATGTAGTCGTTGTACTGTCCGTCGATCAGGGCGTGCTCATAGAGGGTGCGGTCCTCGATGTACTTCATCAGCAGCTTGTCGTACTCCGCCGTGCGGTCCACGGGGGTCCAGTTCCCATCCGGGTCCTGGTCCCGCTCGTCATACACGTCGGGCAGCACGTTGTTTTGCTGGTAGGTCTCGCCGTCCTCCCCCGCCGCGCCGGAGACGGCGCCGAACTCCCCCATGGCGCTCTCATAGGAGCCGATGATCCCCCGGATCCGGTCGATCTCAAAGGAGACCGCGGTGTTGGCGATGGCCAGGTCGTTGTTCCGGTTGCGGTATTTGTCCAGCAGCACGTCCCGGTCCTTGGTGATCTTCCCCTCCAGGATCTGGGAGAAGAGCTGGCGCACCTCCACCTGCCGGAGGAAGCTGAACTCGTCCTTCAGGTCCTGGAAGCTGAGGCCGGTGCGGCTGGAGCGGAACTCCCCGTTCCAGTTCACCTTGTCCGTCAGGTGGTCCACCATGTCCTCCAGGGTGGCGTCCATCACCTCGGCCATCTCCAGGTAGTCATAGCCCTTGGCGGTGATGTCGCTGACGGGGTTGGCCGCCAGGGCGGTGTTCACGTGGGTCTTGCCGTAATAGGCGGCGTACTCCTGGAGGATCTGGTCCAGCACCCTGCGGGGGAAGTCCTTTCCGCTGCCCACCCCGCAGCTGAAGGTGACCAGATACCGGGTGGGGTTGAGCTCATAGTCCTCCTCGCCGTTGTCCAGCTTGGACTGCTGGATCTTCAGATCCTCCTCGGTGATCACGGGCTCCACCTGGATGCCCATGCGGATGTCGTCGGTGGTGGCCTGGGCGTAGTCGATGTCCAGCGCCTTCATGGCCTGGGCCACCAGGTTGGTGGAGTAGATCTCGGTGGTGTCGATGGGGGTGCCGTCGGGGGACAGCCCCTCGGCGGCCCGGGCCCCGGTGTACTCGATCACCGTGGCGGCGGTGTACTGCTGTATGCGCAGCTGGGCCGCCAGGAAGAACACGATCCCCGCCAGCACCGAGAACCCGGCGATCGCCGCCCGGTATTTTTTCAGATAGCGGAACACGTCCAGCTCTTTCATGCCGCCGCCTCCCCTCGATCGCGCTGTTTGCGCCGCCTCCATCCCCCGGCCTTGGGCGGGCGGCTGCGGAGATGCTCCCGGTAGAAGGGCTCCAGGAGGTACAGTCCCCCCAGGGCGGCGGTGAACAGCGCCGCCCTCACAAGGGCGTCCAGCGCCTCCCCCAGCACCGGGGGCGCGCCGTAGCACACCTGGATGTAGCCGTCCCGCTTCTCCCGCACATACGCGCCGCACAGCTCCCGGCACTGGGCGGACAGGGCGGTCAGCTCCTCCTTCAGCTCCTGGATGCGCCGGTCCGCCTGCTCCCTGGCCTGGGAGGAGGCCGCGCCCGCCCCCACCTGGGCGGCGGCGTAGGAATCGTGCTCCATCTCCTCCAGCAGCTTGGTGGCGGACTCCAGGTGCTCCTTGGCCTCCTCGGCGAAGTAGTCCACCCCCACCTTGGTCTTGGACATGTAGAACTCCCGGTCCTCGTCATAGGTGGGGATGAGCACGAAGCGGGTCATGTAGGCGTTGTACATGTCGATGGCCTCGATGCGCACGTCGTGGGCGGCCATGTCCTTCATCCGCTCGGTGTCCAGCAGGCGGTTGGCGAACTGCATCCTGGCCTGATAGGTGGCCCGCTCCCGGGACAGGCCGTTCTCCAGCACCAAAGCCTCATAGCGCTCCAGCTCGATGTCCACGAAGTTGTCGATCTTTTTGGACAGGGAGGCGAAGGTCTCCCCTCCGTCCGCGGAGCGGAAGCTGCTGCTCTGGCTGCTGTAGGTGGGCAGATAGTTTTTCAGCTTGTACGCCTGCATCTCCAGAAAGTCCTTGGCGTCCAGGTACTCCATCTCCTCCAGCCCGTCGAAGGACAGGTCCAGCACGCTGTCGTTCTCCGCGTAGCCGCCCACCAGCTCCTCCCAGTACACATCGGCCAGCAGCTCCAGCACCAGCCTGGGCCGGACGCGGTACAGCGCCGCCCGCTCCGAGCAGTGGACCCAGTACTCCGTGGAGATCTTCAGCGAGGACTCCTGCTCGGCGTCCAGCTTCTCCGCGTCCAGGGGGGTGGAGATGGACAGCAGGCCCGCCAGCTCCTGGGTGGTCAGCTCCAGGTCCCCCCGCCGGATCACCCGCTCCAGCACCGGCTCGGACAGGATGCCCGCCTCGCTGAACCGGGTGGCGTTGGGGTACTGCCCCCGGGCGGCCTCCTCGTAATTGAGCACCATCAGCATATCGGGGGCCCACAGCCGGACGGCCATCCCGCTGGCGAAGCAGGCCAGGAAAAACAGCGCCCCAAACACCGCCAGCCGCGCCCTGGTCCCCGCCAGGCGGCCCAGGCCGTCCCTCACCTTCAGCACCGGCAGGGCCGCCTTCACCTTGAAAAAGCGGCGGACCAGCCGCAGGTACATCCAGACCAGGCACAGCGTCAGCGCCAGTCCGGCCGCGCTCACAACGATCATGGCGTATATCCTCCTCTCCCCGTCAGGACCGGCCCGGCTCCGGGCGGCCGTTGATGTCGATCACCGCCAGCTCCGGGCGGTCGTTCACCCGTGGGAAGCCGCTGTGGCCCCCCATCCCCCGGGAGACGAAGATCGTCCCCCGGGCCAGGCGGTACATCCCGCCGCTGTACTTGGGAAACAGCCCCGTGTCCCCGTGGTACAGCCCCCCCACGAAGGGGAGCCGGACCTGCCCGCCGTGGTAGTGGCCGCACACGCCCAGATCCACCGCCCCCTGCGCCAGATGGTCGTAAAACAAGCTGGGATAGTGGGCGATGAGCAGCTTGAACGCCCCGCTGCGCTCATACTCCTGGAAAAAACCGGCGCCGTACTCCTCATAGCCCTCCACGGAGGTGGTCAGCCCGCCGATCAGCATCGGGGTCTTATTGATGGTCACCGCTTCCGCCCGGTTCACCAGCACATGGACCCCCTGCTCCGTCAGCAGGCGCTCCAGGTCGCTGCCCTGCTCGTACATCAGATGGCTCTCGTGGTTGCCCGGGCCGTAGTAGACGGGGGCGATCTCCACCAGGCGGCCGCACAGGGAGAGCACCACGTCCAGCCTGCCGTCGTCCGCGTTGACCATGTCCCCGGCCACGGCGATCAGGTCGGGCCGCAGCGCGGCGATCTGGTCCACCAGCTCCTGGTTGTCCGCTCCGAACTCCCGGTCGTGGAGGTCGGAGAGCACGATCACCCGGATGTTCTCCCCGCCCGCCGCCTTGGGGGAATAGAGGTGGTAAAAGGTCACCTCCAGCTCCTCCGACAGCAGATAGCGCACGCCCAGCGCCGCCAATCCCACCGCCAGCACCGCGCACAGGAGGGTCCCTATGCGGCGGCCCCGGCTCCACGGCCTCCGGCCCGGCCTGCCCTTGACTGCCTGTGTCTTTTCTGCCTGTCCGCCCATTGCTCTGCCTCCCGCTTCTCCAGTCGTTCTACCGCCCGCTGCCCCGCACCATCGTCTCCGCTGTTTGGAAGATCAGCTGCCAGTCCAGGCGCAGGCACCGGTCTTGTATGTACATCAGGTCCAGCGCCACCCACTGGTTCATGGACAGCTCGTACCGGTCGGGCCTCACCTGCCAGTAGCAGGTGAGGCCGGGGACCACGCTCAGCCGCTGCCACTCGTACCGGCCGTATTGGGCCACCTCCCGGGGCAGGGGCGGCCGGGGCCCCACCAGCGACATCTCCCCCCGGAGCACGTTCACCAGCTGGGGCAGCTCGTCCAGGCTGGTCTTGCGCAGCACCCGCCCCACCCGGGTGATCCGGGGGTCCTCCCGCATCTTGAAGGCGGGGCCGTTCATCTCGTTGCGCAGCGACAGCTCCTTCAGCCGCTCCTCCGCGTCCACGCACATGGTGCGGAACTTGTACATCCAAAACCTCCGTCCCCCCTTGCCCACCCGCTCCTGCCGGAAGATGGGGCCGCCTTTGGGGTCGTCCAGCACCACCAAAAGGCCGATCGCCAGCAGCAGCGGCGACAGCAGCAGCAGCGCCAGCAGGGACAGCGCCACGTCCAGCACCCGCTTGCGGCGCAGGTAGCGCCGCCGGTCCTCCCTCCGCCCCAGCAGCGCGGGTCCTCCCGGCCCATACCTCCACATCATGAACCACCCATCATCTCATTTTCCCCTGCGCTATCCCGCCTGGCCGTCCTGGGCGGGGGCCTCCGGCCCGGAGCGCCGCCCGTGATACCAGGCCAGGAAGTCCTCGTGCATCTCCTCGCCCCGCTTGCGGGCGCGGATGGCGTCCCGCTTCTCGGCGTAGCACCCCAGGTGATAGGTCTTTCCCTTGAAGCCGATCTGGGCCGCCCACTTCCCCCGCCTCCGGTCGTAGTACACCCCGGTGCAGCCGCTGGTGTTGTTGGCGCTGAGCTTGTTTTTCCGGCGCTCCAGCATGGTCACCGAGGTGCCCTCGATCAGCTTCAGATTGTCCCGGTAGGTCTCCGACTGCAAACAGCCGCAGCTCTTGGTCTTGCCGGTCTGGAGGGGGGTCTGGCCCACCACGGTCCGCCGGCCGCAGTCGCACACGCATTGCCAGCGGTGCATCCCGTCCCGCTTCCCGGCGTAGGCCGTCACCGTCAGCCGCCCGAACCGCCTGCCGACGTAGTCCTTCCGCGGCGGGCGGCCCAGACAGCCGCAGCTCTTCCGATACCCCGCCGTCAGCTGGTGGAGCGGGGCCAGGATCTGGCCGCCGCAGTCGCACACGCACCGCCACACCGCCGAGCCGTTGACCGCCTCTCCCGTGGGCTCCACGGCCACCAGCCGCCCGAACCGGGCCCCGGTGATGTCCTTCCGCCCCGGCTTCACCTTGGAGCCGCAGCCGCAGTCGGCGGCGGTCCCCCGCTGCAGGCGGCGGGTGTCCAGCAGGATCTCCCCGCCGCAGCCGCACCGGCACAGCCAGACCATATAGCCGTTTTTCCGCTCCTCGGTGGGCGCCTCCACGGTGAGCAGGCCCACGCGGAAGCCCACGGCGATCTTCGGCCTGGGCGCGCCGCCCTCCATCGTTTTTTTTGACTTGGGAGATGATGCCACGGCGTACTCACTTCTCCATTAACAAAAATGTGTACTTTCCTGTAAGCTCCCCGCCCCTCAAAAAATTCCCCATCAAAGTATTGAAACCGCCGGGTTTTTGTGATATCCTTTAGTATGTAATGAGAAAACTGGGGTTTGCAGGAAAGTACACATTCTTATCGCGAGAAAGTGCGCGTTATCGTTGGGGACGCCGCCCTTTCAGGTCGTTTCCGCCGGTTCATACAGCTCCGCCCGGTAGCGGAAGGTGGCCAGCGCCATCCCGCATTCCTTGGCGGCCGCCGTCCCCGTGATGGCCCCCGCCTTCCAGCGCTGATAGGCGCTGTGATAGCCGTCGGGCAGGGGCCTGGGGGGCCTTCCGAACCGGACGCCCCGGGCCTTGGCCGCGGCGATGCCCTCCGCCTGGCGCTGGCGGATGTTGGCCCGCTCGTTCTCCGCCACGAAGGAGAGCACCTGCAGGACGATGTCGCTGAGGAAAGTCCCCACCAGGTCCTTGCCCCGCCGGGTGTCCAGCAGCGGCATGTCCAGCACCACGATGTCGATCCCCTTCTCCTTGGTCAGCACCCGCCACTGTTCCAGGATCTCCCCATAGTTGCGCCCCAGACGGTCGATGCTCTTGATATAGAGCAGATCGTCTTTTTTCAGCTTCCGCACCATCCGGCGGTACTGTGGGCGCTGGAAGTCCTTGCCCGACTGCTTGTCCACAAAAAGGTTGTCCTCCGCGACCTTCTGCTCCCGCAGGGCGATGAGCTGCCGGTCCTCGTTCTGATCCCGGGTGCTGACGCGGATATAGCCGTAGATCATGTCCACATACCCCCTGTTTTTGTTTGTGCCGCTCCTTTACTGTTCCCCTTTCCGCCGGATAGTTGCGCGTCATCCATAGAAAAAGGCCGCTCCACAGCTCTGTGGAGTGGCCTTTTATCATATCACGATCTTCATGCCGGGGTTCAGCGCCGTGTTTCACAAAAGCCCGCCCGCGTCAAAAGGCCGCCCTTTCCCCGGGGCCTGCCTCAAGCGTTTCCGGCGGTCTGCTCCTATTTCCTCCGCCGTCCCCCTCAGGTCCCTTTTAACGCTATCTGCTGGTCCTGGTAAAGGGGATTGGCCAGCAGCTCCGCGTCATCCCCGGCAAACGCTTTGGCGGCGTCCTGGTCGCCCTGCAAATGCCACATGAACCAGGCCGTCACGTAGCCGTCTGCGCTGTACAGCATTTTCCCGTGATCCATGCCGGAACGCAGGGCGGTCACGGTGCCGGCCGGTATCGCACCGGCAAGGCTCTTCACCCCCTCCGGGGCGATCACGTCCTTTTCCGGGGCGGCCAGGATCAAGGTCGGGGCAGTCATTTTGCCGGGGTCGTAGTCCAGCCCAATGGCCATCGCCAGCGCCCACTCGGTGGGGGACAGGCTGACCGCGCAGGTATACAGCCCTCCGTGGGGCTGTTCACCCACCGCGTTGAACACCGCTACGCCGCCCTGGGAGTGCCCGGATATCCCAATGTGCGACCTGTCCACCTTCTGATAAAATACGCTGTCCGGGTCGCCGTTCTGCTCCAGCAGCCAGGCAAGAGCGGCCTCGGCGGAGTCGCCGGTGCAGGTGCTGGGGTCCTCGTTGCCCAGCGCGATGAAGCCCCAGGAAGCCAGGTGTTTGAACAGAGCTTTGTACTTGGAGGCGGCGACCCCGGTGCCGTTGGCGAACACCACCACGGGATAGGCGTCCGCCCCCGATTCCAGGCCGGCGGGGTAGAACACCTCAAACTTTTTCCAATCCCCGGGGGCCTCCGCTTCGGCGTACTTCACCCCATGGGCGCCCATGGCTAAGTATTTTGCCTCCAGCTCGCCGCCCGTCTCCACGGTCTTTGTGTAGTCGTTCGGCACGAAAGGTCTCATAAATAGGCAGAGCAAAAGCACCGCGATCGACACGATCAGCACCAGAAGGACGATCCCCACGATCTTCAGGATCTTCAATACCAGTCCCATACTATCTCGCCCCCTCATTTCACCGGCATGTATTTGTCCAGATACTCCTCGATGGCCTCCATCCACTGTCTGGACAGGGCGCCGTCGTTCTGGAGGGCGTGGCCGGAGTGGGGGAACTCCAGATACACGTGGTCCACCCGGTTTTCCTCCAAAGCGGCTTTGAGCCGCAGGGAGGCCAAAAACGGCTGTACCCGGTCGTGGGTGCCATAGGCCGCCACCGTGGGGACGGGGTTGTGGCTCACCCACTCAGCGGCGGCGATGGGCCTCACCTTCTCCAGGTAGGAGCCGTCCGCCACCTCCTCCGGCCCGATCTCCACCCCGGCCATCACGCCGAACAGCTCCGCGCAGGCCTCGTCGCTCCGGTCCAGGCCGAACATGCCCCAGTCCTCCTGATAGAAGCTGGACGGCCCCACCCCGCCGAAGGTGAGCACCACCGGCACCGGGGCCGACCCGCCGTCCCGGTAGGCGTAGAGCATGGCCAGGCAGTGGCCCGCCGAGCCCCCCGCCGCCGCCATCCTGTCGATGGGATACCCGGCCTCCTCCGCAGCCTTCACCACCTGAGGCACCGCCGCCTTGACCTCGTTGGACTGGGTCAGCACGCTGGCCCCCGGGTGGGCCTCGTCCCGCAGGGTGTAGTTGATTCCCGCCGCCACATAGCCCTTGGAGCACAGCCAGGCCAGCATATCCCGATCGTCCGCCTTGTCCCCCGTGGTGAAGCCCCCGGCGTGGAGATAGACCACCAGGCCATAGCTGTCCTTGCCGCCGTCCTTCGGCAGATACAGATCGAACCTGTTGGCCTCGCCCTCCCCGTAGGGAAGGTCGGTTTTCCGAATGCCCAGTGCGTCGCTCCACCGGACGGAATATTCCTTGGCCCAGGCGGGCCCGATCGCCGCCTTTGACGCCACCCCGGCCCCAAAGGCCAGCAGGAATACCAGGATCCCCACCCCAATATGCACAGTCTTCCCCCTCTTTTTCTTTACAGTTTCGTTCACAGGAAGTCCCCTCCGAACAGCGTGCCCCCCACCAGGAGGTTCAGCGCGCCCCGCACCGCCAGCCGTCCCAGCACAAAGGCGGCCGCAGCGATGACGGCCAGGATCAGCAGTCGTTTCCCCGTCGATGTCATTCCAATATCCTCCCTTGACAGGTCCCGTTTTCTATGATAGGATTCGATACGATCGTAACAGCGATACAAGTGTAACAGCAATGACCAAGGATGTCAATGGAGGCGGCAAAAATGGAACAAAAGGCGAAAAATGTTTCACCGTTCAGCAACGAGAGCCGCAACGCCTACGTGGTGGAGCGCCTTACCAGCTCCATGCTGGCCCTGCTGGAGGAAAAGCCCATCGCGGAGATCACCATCAGCGAGCTGTGCGGCATGGCTGGAGTCGGACGGACCTCATTCTACCGCAATTACGAGGACAAAGAGGATATCATCAGGGCATACATCAGGCGTCTATTTCAAGATCAGGCAGACAAATTGAAGGCTTCTCCAGACCCCTCCGTAAAAGAGACCGTGCAGATCGTGTTTTCTCACTTTGAGGAGAACCGGGATCTTTACAGCCTGCTGAACAAGCAGGGGCTGGTCCATCTGCTCAAGGACATCATTTTAGAGCTGTGCGGCTTCGATCCGGAGCAGGAGCTCGCTGCCGCCTACTCCTCCGCCTATGTGGGGTTCTTCCTGTACGGCTGGATCGAGGTCTGGTTCCGGCGGGGCATGAGGGACACGGCGGAAGAATTGATCGCCCATCTTCCCCAATGAGAGATCCATCGGCAAGATGAGGCGGCTCCGCACCGGAGCAGGCCGGAGGGGACCGGCTGGTGGCGGCAAGAGCCGCGCCCATGCTTTACCGTGTTTTAGCGGAAAATGAGAGGGGAACCGAAGGAGGAGCTGCATACCCTTGCGTTCCTCTTCGGATCGGTTTGCCGCAGCGAGGGAACGCGGCGGTCCACGCTGGACCGCCGCGTTTCAGAAATTCAAGCCAGCTGTGTGAAGACGGCGTTCCGCTTCCGGTACGCATCGTTGTCCTTCTGCCTCAGCTCCCGCTCCACCTGGGCCAGTTGGCGCTCCAGGTCCTCGATCTTGGCCTCGTCGGTCTCAGTATCGAGCCGCTGTTCCAGCTCCTGCCGCTTCTTTTTCAGTTTTTCGATCTCCCGGTCTACCTTATCGGTATTGCACTCCCAGGTCTCGCCCTTATCCTTTTTCCCCTCCGGGCCCTTCGCGCCTTGGCCCGCCTGTTTGGGCTCCTCCGCTTCGGGGGCGCCCTCCGGCTGCTTGGGTGCGTTCGCAGCCCCCTCCGGGCCGTCGAAGAAGATCTTGGCCCGGCCGTCCTCGCCCCGGCCCATCCAGTAGCGGCCGGACGGCTCCCGGGGCTCCTCCGGGGCGTAGCCATCCATCGCGGGCTCCAGGCGGCGGCCCCGGGCCTCCTCCTCAGGCTTTTGGACCATGGGCGCTCCCACCGCCTTTTCAGCGGCCGCCAGGGGCTGGGCCCCGCCGGTGCTCACACCAAAGATCGACATCATCAGTCACTCCTCCTTCACGTTTTACGGGGAACGAACACTTTACCTGCCCAGTTTATCGGGCGGAGGATGCCGCTTCAAGGCTTTTGTCATGAAATGCTCTGCGGATGTCACGAAATGTTACAGCGGTCCGTCTTTCCCGAAAAAAGATCCTTTGTAAGATCCCGCTTCCATAGAGCAAACGGACAAGGCCCAAGCAAGCCTTGTCCGTTCGCCTTTGCCCGGCGATCTCTGCCGGTCCGCTCCTCGGGGCTATCTCTCCGGCATTTTGAAGCCTGCCAGCGCCCGATTCAGGTAATCATTGAAGGGCTTCATCCGGCGGAAGATGTCCGCCGCCTTGGTCAGGAACGACTCGCCGTCCGCAAGCTCCTCGTCCCGGATGGGATATTCCAGATACCAGCTCTTATATTTCAGATATTCCGCCTGGGGATGGTCCCTGTCATATCCGGCCGGGACGTTTTTCAGGGCGGAACCGCCCACGGTAAAATGCTCCCGGAAGGACGGGGCGGTGACGATCTCCTCCCACTCGCCGCCGTGCTCCGAGATATGGTCCCGCACCATCCGGGTGGCGTCCTTGAACATGTCGGCGAACAGGCCGCCGCCCAGGAAGGACTGTCCGCCTGGCTTGAGCATCAGGTAGTAGCCCACCGGGATGGGCAGCTTTCCCATGGACGAGATGTGCGCCCGGAACGCGGGGTTGTAGGGGGATTTGTCGTGGCTGAACCGGGTGTCCCGCACCAGCTTGAAGGTCAGCTCTTTGGGGGCGTGGCCCAGGATGCTGCCGTCAAATTCTCCGATCCGGAGGATCAGCGCCTGGAGCAGCGCCTCAAACTGTGCGTTGGCCGCCTGATATTCGGCCTTGTGGGCGTGATACCACTCCCGGTCATTGTGGGCGCTCAAGCGGGACAGATAGTCCATGATCGTCTTTGTATCCATGCTCCGCCTCCCCTACGCGTCCGCCACCGCGGAGAAGGCCGGGCCGTTCAGGAAGTCCCGGATCATCTTCTTCAGCCGCTCTGTGGACTGGTACGTCCGGCAGAACGAGAACTGCTGGGCGTATCCGTCGATCTCCTCCATGGCCGCCGTCACCGCCACGGCGGTATCGCTGGGCTTGGCGGCGGTGAAGTCCAGCCGGTCGGGGGCGATGCGGCGATTCTGGATCGCATAGTTGACCCGGTCCGCACAGCGGCAGCTCCCCTTCCCATACTCGCCGCAGTATTCCGAGAGAAACTCGGCCATCTTTTTCCGCACCCGGGAGAGGCGCTGGCGGTAGGCCTCCGGGGTGATGCCCAGGATGTCCCCGGCGATCCGGCTGTCCACCCGGAACATGGTGCCCAGGATGAAGATGCAGCGGCTCTCCGGGTCCAGGCACTGGAGCATGACGTTCGTGCAGGACAGCTTCAGCTCCTCGGCCAGGATGGCCCTCTCCACATTCTGGGTCAGGTCGGGCACGTCCTGGATCTTCCCGTTGCGGATGTCGTCTCCATAGAACTCGAAGCTCAGAGGGAACTGGGCGAACATATGCTTCTTGTAGTCCTTGAGATGGTTTGCCGCAATGCGGAACACCCAGGTGGTGAAGGCGCTGTCCCCTTTGAAGGAGGAGAGATGGGTCATGACCTTCAAAAGGATGTCCTGGGACGCGTCCTCCGCGTCGTGGAAGGTGCCCAGCATCCGCAGGGACAGGTTGAAAACCAGATCCTGCACGCCGGACAGCACCGTCTCCAGCGCGGCCTTGTCCCCGGCGGTGGCCTGCTCGATCAGGGCAGACAGTTCTCGATCTTCTTTCGTGTTCATAAAAACACCTCCTAAGAGATTAGACTGGCATGGAGCGGATCTGTGACAAGCTGGGCTCAAGATCCCCCTGACGATATGTCCATCAGCACGCTCAGATGATACCGCCCCTCGTTTTTCTCCGCCAGCACCGCCCCGTGGTACTTTTCCGCCACCGCCCTGATGTTGGACAGCCCGGTCCCCGCCGGGGGCAGGGGTCCGCCGGAGCAGGTGTTCTCAAAACTCAGCAGGTAGAAATCCCCCTGCCGCTTCCCGCTGACGCGGATCGCCTTGTCCCCGCCGCCC
Source organism: uncultured Oscillospiraceae bacterium (assembly GCA_910588495.1). Taxonomy (GTDB): domain Bacteria; phylum Bacillota; class Clostridia; order Oscillospirales; family Oscillospiraceae; genus Enterenecus. The sequence continues at coordinate 41,777 of CAJUPU010000027.1, forward strand.
CCGCGGCAGGCGGCGATCGCGTTGTCCAGGGCGTTGGCAAAGAGGACGCACAGGTCCAAGTCGTCGATCCCGCAGGGCCTGGGCAGGACCAGGGACACCTCCGATCCGATCTCCTTCGCCAGCCCCAGCTTCTCCCCCAGCAGGATGTCCACCACCGGGTTGCCGGTCTGGTAGGGGAAGGACAGCGATTCCGAGACGGCCTCCAGCTTTTTCAGATACTCCCGGCCCTCCTCCAGCCTTCCTCCCCGGAGCAGGCCGTCCAGAACGGACAAGTGGTTTTTCACGTCATGGCGGAAGGACATCGTTTGCTCATAGCGCGCCCGGGCTTCCGCGATATAGACCTTCTGCGCCTGGGCCGCCTGGGTCAGCGATTGCAGCTCCGCCTGGGCCTGGAAACCCTGGCAGAGATGACGGTAGGCGTACAGGGTACACAATAGCGCCGCCAGCCCCATGATTTGCAGGAGCAGCAGGGTGCTGTGCTTTCCGACCTCCTCCAGAGAGGCGACGGGGGCAAAAAAGCTGTAGGCGGTCTCGAGGATATACAATTCCGACGCGAAGAAAAACAGCCCGGGGAACAGCGCAAGTCCGAGATAGGGCGTCCGGCTGTCCTCCGTCCAGGCCAGGAGCTTCAGCACGGCGTGATAGCAGACGGCGCACAGCGCAAAGAACAGGAGCTGTGCCGCCAAAAACAGCGGATAAAACAGCGGACTGCCGATGAAGCGGGGAAAGAGCGCCGCCTCCACCGAGTTGATGATCCCGAAGGAGAGCTGTGAAACGTAGTAGGACAGCACGGCGGCCAGCCAGGACACGGACCGCTGATTTCTCATCCCATAGCGGCTGAGTCCGTAGAGCGCCAGCACGCCTGCGCCAACGGAGAGCGTCCCGTCAAGGACGAGTCTGTTCGAGATGAGCTGGATCATGCCCAAGAGGAGAAAATAAGCGGCAAAGCACCATTTTTTCAGTTTCTTCCTGGTGAGGCGGCTGATAAAGACCATGTGCATCACCCCATGTCCCACAAGGAGGCAG
>CAJUPU010000028.1 GCA_910588495.1 uncultured Oscillospiraceae bacterium
CACGAATGGCGTAACGATTTGGGCGCTGTCTCAACAGCCCACCCGGCGAAATTGTTGTACTGGTGAAGAAGCCAGTTACCCGCAACTAGACGGAAAGACCCCATGGAGCTTTACTGTAGCTTAATACTGGAGTTCGGTAATTCATGTACAGGATAGGTGGGAGACTAGGAAGCAAGGGCGTCAGCTTTTGCGGAGTCACCCTTGGGATACCACCCTTGGATTGCTGGGCTTCTAACCTGCGGCCTTGGATCAGGTCGGGGGACACTGTTAGGTGGGCAGTTTGACTGGGGCGGTCGCCTCCTAAAAGGTAACGGAGGCGCTCAAAGGTTCGTTCAGCACGGACGGAAATCGTGCAGTGAGTGTAAACGCATAAACGAGCCTAACTGCGACACCGACGGGTGGAGCAGTAACGAAAGTTGGAGTTAGTGATCCGGCGGTATGCAAGTGGAAGTGCCGTCGCTCAACGGATAAAAGCTACCCTGGGGATAACAGGCTGATCTCCCCCAAGCGTCCACAGCGACGGGGAGGTTTGGCACCTCGATGTCGGCTCGTCACATCCTGGGGCTGTATTCGGTCCCAAGGGTTCGGCTGTTCGCCGATTAAAGTGGCACGCGAGCTGGGTTCAGAACGTCGTGAGACAGTTCGGTCCCTATCTGTTGCGGGCGTAAGAGATTTGAAGGGAGCTGTCCTTAGTACGAGAGGACCGGGATGGACGAACCTCTGGTGCACCAGTTGTCCTGCCAAGGGCACAGCTGGGTAGCTACGTTCGGACGGGATAAACGCTGAAGGCATCTAAGCGTGAAGCCCCCCCTAAGATAAGATCTCTCATCCTATATGGAGTAAGGCTCGACGTAGACTATGTCGTTGATAGGCCGGAGATGTAAGCGCAGTGATGCGTTGAGTTGACCGGTACTAATAAGCCGAGGGCTTGACCTTACAATAAGGGAATGCAGGCTGCTTGCGGAAGAGTTCACATTGTTCAGTTTTGAGGGTGCGGCAAAGGAAAGGCACTCTGAGCGACGCGGCCCGTTGGTCAAGTGGTCAAGACGGCGGCCTCTCACGCCGCAAACGGGAGTTCGACTCTCCCACGGGTCACCAACTAAATGCACCTTTAGCTCAGTTGGTAGAGCACCTGACTCTTAATCAGGGTGTCCAGGGTTCGAGTCCCTGAAGGTGTACCACTCCCCTGGAGTGGGAGCACTTCAGGGGAGAAGCAAAGATTTTGACTGGAGGACCAGTTGAAATAGAGGGGAAACGTTTAAGAGACGTGCCCTTCAAGACCAAATCAAGAACCAGCGAAGCGGTTTGGTTTTGGAAGAGAGCCGCAGCGAGTTGAATGAGCGTTGTCCACAAAGCAAGGCGAATGATAGGAAGCTTGCGGTGACGCAGTCGGTGTTGATTGCAGTGAGGGTCCACCCGTTCCCATCCCGAACACGGCAGTTAAGCTCACTTGCGCCGAAAATACTTGGCTGGCGACGGCCTGGGAAGATAGGTAATGCCGACACAAAGAAGCGGACAGTCGAGAGACTGTCCGCTTTCTTCGTTATCGATAAGGACCTCAAAGGGTGAAGTCCTCGTCCTTCAGGTGCCGGAAGCTGGCCGCCACAGGCTTGGGGGGCGTGCGCTTCAGGGGGTCGTAGCGGAACCGGCGGCAGGAGCCGGTGCGGGCCACGATCCCTTTTTTTACGCACATCATCTGTCCCTCGTCCAGGTCCAGCGGCGTGCCCCACTGGCAGTAGGAACAGCGGGGCTCGATATGTTTGTCAAACAGCATGGACCGCATCCCTCCCCCGCGCGGCGGCATACGGCACCCCGCGTCCTTCCATTATACACGATGATCCGGAAAATTTCCACATTTATTTCGCCAAAGCGACCGGCAAAGGGCTGCCAAAAGCAGCCAGCCCCCCAGCGCCGCCAGCGAGGATGCCGCCAGGGCGGTGGAGAAGTCCAGCGCCGCGATGGACTCCGTCTGCTCGGCCAGGTAGTCCGCCACCGGCGCGGACAGCGGGAACAGCCGGGTGAGGCACCAGGTCAGCCCGGCGGCGATCAGCCCGTGGCACAGCTTGCCCGCCAGATAGGTCCTGGCGGACAGCCCGCTGTCCACCAGGAAGGACAGCACCTGACAGTGGACCGACAGCCCCGCCCACCCCAGCATGAACGCCGCCATGGACACCCGGCCCATCAGTTGGGCCTCCCCCCGAAGGGAGGACACCCCCGAGGACAGCTCCAGCAGGCCCGCCACCAGCCGCCGCGCCCACTCCGCCTGGAAGCCCGCCAGAGCCAGCAGGCGCGCCAGGGCGGTAAAAACGCCGTAGGCGGTGAGCAGCTGGAGGACCACCGAGAAAAACACCACGAAGGCGCAGATGTTCAGGGTGCTCTGCAGGGACCGGGTCACTGCCCCGGTGAAAGCGGCGGGGACGGTGACCGCCTGGATGGGCTTTGCCCTGGACCGGGGGGACTGCCGGGCGTCCCGCCCGCCGTAGAAGCGGAACAGCAGTCCCACGATCAGCGAGGCCAGGGCGTGGGTCAGGTAGAGCAGCAGTCCCACCCGGCTGTCCCCAAACACCCCGGCTCCCACCACCCCCAGGATAAAGGCGGGGCCGGAGTTGTTGCAGAAGGACAGCAGCCGCTCCGCCTCCGTCTTGGTGCACAGCCCTTGCTGGAAGAGCTGGAGGGCGGTCCGCGCCCCCACCGGGTAGCCCCCGATGAACCCCAGGGCCACCGCCGCCGCGCAGCTTCCGCTCACCCGGAACAGCGGCCGCATCAGCCCCTCCAGCGCCCGGCCCAGATAGGCCGCCAGCCCCAGGTCCACCACCAGGGAGGACAGCACGAAAAAGGGGAACAGTGACGGCACGATGACGTTGAAGCACAGTGTCAGCCCGTCTTTTGCCCCGGTGATGGCCTCCCCCGGGGCGGCCACCAGCCCCGCCGTGGCCAGCGCCAATGCCAGGATCGCCAGCGCGTCCCGCACCTTTTTTTCCTTGAGCAGCCTCAACATGCCGTCACCCCCGTGGGGAGAGACTATGCGCAAAGGGTCGGAAGCTTGCCTGTCCCACAATTTTTTAGGCGAAGGGAGCGCCCGGCGGTGCCAGGCGCTCCCTTTGGTTTACTGGAAGGCGTCCAGAACACGATAGAACACGCCCTCCCAGTCCAGATCGGGGGGATCGTTCTCCGGATGGCCCCGCATGGCCTGGGCGCCCCACAGATACAGCTCATAGCAGGCGCCCTCGTACACGAAATAGGCCACCGGATGGGTCCGGTAGGCGGTAGGGCTGGGCTCCATGTCCTCCGGCGGCAGGACCAGCACCGCCTTGACGCCGTTGGGCAGGGTGCGCTCCCGGGCGGTATAGCCCTCCGCCAGGGGGAACCCATTGGGGTAGTTCCGACTCTGCTGTTCGGTGGTGGTAAAAGTGGCGGTGAGGTTGACGGAGACACCGTCGATGACGACGGCGGAGGAGAGGTAGATCTGGCTGAGACCGGCGGGATCTCGGATGTCCCCGACCATGCCCGTGCGGTTGATCCGGAGGGTGCATCTGGCCGGGCCGGGCAGGGGGTCCGCGCTGTCCAGGAGCGAGTTTTGCGCAATGGGATAGCCCAGATAGTCCGCCGCCTCCCAGAGGGAACCCAATTCCACGCTCCGTATGGGCAGGCCGTCGGGAAAGGCTAGGACATCCGCGGCGAAGTCCCCGGCGGTAAAGTGCTTGACGCTGGCGGACAGGACCTGCCGGTAGTACCCCTCGTCCCGCTGTACCGCCCAGATGCCGAAGCCCCCGTTTGCCGCCGCCAGGGCGGTGCCCGTCAGCAGCGCCGCAGCCACAGCCGCCGCCAGCCAGCGCGCCCCCAGACGGCGGCGGGGTTTGGGCGGAGCCTCCAGGGGGGCGGCGTCCCGGGCCAGCGCCTCGTCGATGTCCCCCAGGGCCCGGAGGAGCCGTTCACTCTGTTTGCTCATAGACGACGATCCCTTCTTCCTCTAAATACTTTTTCAAAGATTTGCGCAGGCGGTGGAGCATGGAGGCCGCTTTGCTTACGCTCATGCCGTTGCGCACGGCCACCTCCTTGACGGGGCACAGATACCAGTACCGCTGCAAAAACACCCGCCGCTGTACACTGGGCAGGGCGCGGACGAACCGCTCCAGCCGCTGTGCCAGCAGCCGCCCCTCCACCATCTCCTCCACGCCGCCTGGGGCGGGGACGCACTCCTCCAGCTCGGACAGGGCCAGGGCCACCTCGCCGCCGCCCCGCTTTTGGGCGGAGAGGTGCCGCAGGCGGTCCAGCGCCAGGTTGCGGGTGAGCCGCCCCAAAAAGGCGGGCAGAGAGCCGGGACGCTGGGGCGGGATGGACTGCCAGGCCCGGTACAGCGCGTCGTTGACGCACTCCTCCGCATCCTGGGGGGAGGGCAGGATGCGGCCTGCAACGGCGCGGCAGTACGCGCCGTACCGGTCCGCCGTCTCATCCACGGCCCGCTGGTCCCGCCGCCAGAACAGCTCGACGATCTCGCTGTCATCCATATCAGATACCTCCTTTGTGAAAGGGCCCTTCACCCTGATAGACGGAAAACGGGGGCGGGATATGGCGCCCTCAGGCAGATTTTTTTGGGAACAGTGTACCCCGCCGCCGGGGCGATGGCAAGGGCCGGAAGGCTTTCTTGCTTTAACGCGGCAAAATTTCCTGAAAAAGGGGGTTGACAAATCCCCCCCTCCTGCTTATAATGACTACAACAACCAAACAGCACAAACCTGTGACGGAGAGAAGTACCCGGCGCGGCAGACCTTCAGAGAGCCCCCGAGGGTGGGAACGGGGCGGCGAGCGGCCGGGGAATGGACTTCGGAGGGCGGACCGAACGGCGGAAAAGTGCGCCAAGTAGAGACCGACGGGCATCCCACCCGTTATCCATCGGGGCGCGTATGATGGTACGCGTAAGCGAGCGGACGTTTTTACGTCAATTTGGGTGGTATCGCAGAAGCAGCGGCTTTTGTCCCATGTGGGGACGAAGGCTGTTTTCTTTTTCCTCCCCGGATCCCGGCACGATTCGGGTCATCTGCCGCCCAAAATAACGATATGGAGGAAAACACCATGAAAAACCGCAGCATCGTCAAGAGATTCTTCGCCATCGCCGCCGCCGGGGCCATGACCCTGGCCCTGTGTGCCTGCAACAGCGGCACGATCTCCAGCTCCGACGGCCCCACGGTGACGGTGGGCGGATCCGGCGAGCCCTCCCAGTCCGGCGGGGACAAGACCTATAAAGTGGCGATCATCAAGCAGATGGACCACGCCTCCCTGGACGAGATCGCCGGGGCCGTGGGCGGCGAGCTGGAGAGGCTGGCCAAGGACAACGGCGTGACCATCCAGTATGAGATCGCCTCCGGCCAGAACGACCAGAGCACCCTGAAGCAGCTGGCCGACCAGGCCATTGCCGACGGGGCGGACGTGATCGTCCCCATCGCCACCACCGCCGCCAAGGTGGCCGCCCTGTCCGCCGAGGACACCAAGACCCCGGTGGTGTTCGCCGCCGTGTCCTACCCCGACGAGGAGAGCGTGGCCCTCACCGGGATCGACTACGTCACCGGCACCAGCGACGCGCTGAACACCCGGGCCATCATCGACCTGATGCTGGTCCAGGACCCGGATCTGAGCAAGGTGGGCCTGCTGTACTCCCTGTCCGAGGACAATTCCGCCCGGCCCATCGCCGAGGCCAAGGAGTACCTGGACAGCAAGGGCATCGCCTATACCGAGCAGACCGCCAACAGCAACGATGAGGTGATCGCGGCGGCCTCCGCCCTGATCGCCGAGGGCGTGGACGCGGTGTTCACCCCCACCGACAACGTGATCCAGTCCGCCGAGCTGGCCATCTATGAGAGCTTCATCCAGGCGGGCGTCCTCCATTACGGCGGGGCCGACTCCTTCGCCCGCAACGGCGCCTTCGCCGGCTGCGGCGTGAACTACACCCTGCTGGGCAAGCAGACCGCAGGCCTGGCCTACGACGTGCTGACCCAGGGCATGGACGGCATGGAGGATTATTACCTGCTGGAGGGCGGCATCATCACCGTCAACACCGAGACCGCCGCCGCTTTGAAGGCCGACTACTCCGCGTTCAGCGGCCTGGGCACCGTGGCGGAGGTGGTCACCACCGAGGACTGACCCGCGTTTTTGCAAGCGCGGACGGGGCCGTGAAGGACTTCGACCCAAAAACCATCCCCGCCCCCGGCCTGTGCCGGGGGTGGGCGCGCGAGAGGAGAGGGACCCCATGAGTTCCATACTGCTGATCTCACAGACCGCCCTGGAGCTGGGCTTTCAATACGCCCTGGTGGCCATGGCGCTGTTTTTGAGCTACCGCATCCTGGACATCGCCGACCTGACCACCGACGGCAGCTTCGTGCTGGGGGCGGCGGTGTCGGTGACGGTGACGGCGGCGGGCCACCCCGTGCTGGCCATCCCGGCGGCCATGCTGGCGGGGGCCTGCGCCGGGTTCGTCACCGCCTTCCTCCAGACCCGCATGGGGGTGCCCTCCATCCTGGCGGGCATCATCACCAACACCGGGCTGTACACCGTCAACCTGATGGCCATGGGCTGGAAGTCCAGCGCCAGCCTGATGCGGACGGACACCGTGTTCACCCTCCTGCGGGACGCGGGGGTGGGTGGCGAGTGGTACGAGCTGCTGCTGTCCGCCGCCATCACCCTCCTGGCCGGAGCGCTGCTGTGGCTGTTTCTGGGCACCCGGCTGGGGCTGTCCATCCGGGCCACCGGCGACAACCGGGATATGGTGCGGGCCTCGTCGGTGGACACGGCCTTCACGATCACGGTGGGACTGAGCTTCGCCAACGCCCTCACCGGCCTGTCCGGCGCGGTGGTGGGCCAGTACCAGCGCACGGTGGACATGAATTCCGGCACCGGCATCGTGGTGATCGGCCTGGCCTGCCTGATCGTCGGGGAGACCGTGGTGGGCCGCCGGGGCGTGGGCCGGGGCGTGGTGGCGGTGGTGGTGGGCTCCATCATCTACCGCTTCATCTACGCCGTGGTGTTCTACACCAAGGTGGTGCCTGTGGACTGCCTGAAGCTGCTCACCGCCGCCGTGGTGGCCCTGGCCATCGCTGCCCCCACCATCAAGAGCGGCGCGCTGTTCGAAAAACGCCGCCTGTCCGCCGGGCGGAAGGGAGGGCGCTGACATGCTGAGGATCGAGAACATCTCCAAGACCTTCAACCCCGGCACCGTCAACGAAAAGACGGCTCTGGACCGCCTGTCCCTCCACCTGCGCCCGGGGGACTTCGCGTCCATCATCGGCTCCAACGGGGCGGGCAAGTCCACCCTGCTGGGCGCCATCGCGGGCAGCTTCATCGTGGACAGCGGCTCCATCGTTCTGGATGGAACGGACATCACCTTCACCCCGGACCACCGGCGCAGCCGGTCGATCGGGCGGCTGTTCCAGGACCCCCTCCGGGGGACGGCCCCCTCCATGACCATCGAGGAGAACTTGGCCCTGGCTTACCTGCGCTCGTCGGAGGGCACCGCTCCCTTCAGCCGGATCCGGAAAAAGGACAAGGAGCTTTTCGCCCAGAGGCTGAAGCTGCTGGGTATGGGGCTGGAGGACCGGATGCGCCAGCCGGTGGGGCTGCTGTCCGGCGGGCAGCGCCAGGCCCTCACCCTGCTGATGGCTACCCTGGTCACCCCCAAGCTGCTGCTGCTGGACGAGCACACCGCCGCCCTGGATCCCGGCACGGCGGAAAAGGTGCTGGAGCTCACCCGGACCATCGTGGCGGAGCACCAGATCGCCTGCCTTATGGTCACCCACAACATGAAGCAGGCCCTGGAGCTGGGCAACCGGACGCTGATGATGGCGGACGGGCGCATCGTACTGGATGTGTCCGGCCAGGAGCGCGCCGGCATGACGGTGGACGATCTGCTGCGCCGCTTCAAGGCGGGGACGGGGCACGATCTGGACAACGACCGGATCCTGCTGTCCGACTGAGGTGGGCGGCGCCTGAAAAAGCGTGTAAAAAAGTCTGCTGAAGTGACTTCGGCAGACTTTTTTCTTTCGATAGGGCGCACTCTGTACGTTTTGTCCCCTTTTCGCTAAAATAGGAGGATATCCTACATTTTTCCAAGGGGGGACGGTCATGTCAGGCAAGACCTACGGCTATGTCCGCGTATCGACCAGGGGGCAGAAGGAGGACCGGCAGCTGATCGCCATGCGGGAGTTCGGCATCCCGCCGGAGCGCATCGTGGTGGAGAAGCAGTCCGGGAAGGACTTCGAGCGGCCGGTCTACCTCCGGCTCGTCCACTCGCTGGAGCGGGGGGATGTGCTGGTGGTGAAGAGCATCGACCGCCTGGGCCGCAACTACGCGGAGATCCTGGAGCAGTGGGGGAGCCTGACCAAGGAGAAGCGGGTGGCCATCGTGGTGCTGGACATGCCCCTGCTGGACACCCGGGAGGAGCGGGACCTGACTGGGGTGCTGGTGGCGGACATCGTGCTCCAGCTGCTCAGTTATGTGGCCCAGACCGAGCGGGAGTACCTGCGCCAGCGCCAGGCGGAGGGCATCGCGGCGGCCAAGGAGCGGGGGGTGCGCTTTGGCCGGGAGCGGATCGCCATGCCGGAGGGCTTCGAGGAGCTGGCCATCGGCTGGGCCCAGGGGCGGGTGAGCGCCGTCCAGGCAGGGCGGGAGCTGGGGATCTCCCGGACCACGTTCAAGCGTCGGGCCCAGGAGTGGGTGAGGGCGGGCGGCCTGGACGGATGAGGAGCGGGTTTGACTTCTCAACGGGGAAAGACTGTGGTATAATAGAGCCCCGGCGGGCGACCCCGCCAGAGACCACAGCGAGGAGCGTTTCACATGACAAGAAAAGAGGATATGTCCGCCCTCCGGGCGGATGCCCAGGTCCACTACAACAGCGCCCAGTCGGTGGTGGTCCCCTTCGCCCGGGATATGGGCCTCACCCGGGAGCTGGCCTATGACCTGGCGCTGAACTTTGGCGGCGGCATGGGCTGCGGGGCCACCTGCGGGGCGCTGATCGGGGCGCTGGCCGTTCTGGGCGGGCTCGGCCAGCCCCAGGAGAAGCGGCTGGAGCTGATCCGGACCTTCCGGACGGCCAACGGGGCCATCGACTGCGCCGCCCTGCTGAAGGCGGCCCACCAGCGGGGGGAGGAGCGCAAGCCCCACTGCGATGGCCTGGTGCGCCAGTGCGTGGACTTCGTGTGCCGGGAGACCGGCCTGGAATGAGATAACAAGGAGTTATTTATGGAAGAGATCATACAGATATTGGCCCGGGAGCTGGACCGCCCGGCCCAGCACGTCCAAAATATCATCGCCCTGCTGGACGAGGGGAACACCGTCCCCTTCATCGCCCGCTACCGGAAGGAGCTCCACGGCTCCATGGACGACCAGCTGATCCGGCAGCTGGCGGACCGTTTGCAGTACCTGCGCAGCCTCCAGGACCGCCGGGACGAGGTGAAGCAGTCCATCGAGAACCAGGGGAAGCTCACCGAGGAGCTGTCCGCCGCCATCGACGCTGCCGCCACCCTGGCGGAAGTGGAGGACCTTTACAGGCCCTATAAACAAAAGCGCCGCACCCGGGCCACCATGGCAAGGGAAAAGGGCTTGGAACCCCTGGGGTCGCTGGCCTTCGCCCAGGGCCCCGCGGTGGATCTGGAGGCGGAGGCCCAGGCGTATATCGACCCCGAGAAAGGGGTGGAGACCGCAGAGGACGCCCTCCAGGGGGCGTCGGACATCATCGCCGAGCTGATCTCCGACGACGCCGGCGTGCGCGGGATGCTGCGGGAGCTGTACTGGCGGCGGGCGTCCATCACCTCCAGGGCGGCGGCCAAGGAGCCGGAGGACAGCGTGTACCGCCTCTACTACGAGTTTTCGAGCGCGTTGTCCAAAACCCAGGGGCATCAGATCCTGGCCATGAACCGGGGGGAGCGGGAGGAGATCCTCAAGGTGTCGGTGGACATGGATCGGGAAACTGCCCTGGTGGCCCTGCGCCGCAAGGTGGTGCCCGGCCGGGCCGCCATGGAGTTTGTCAGGGCCGCCGCCGAGGACGCCTACGACCGGCTCATCGCCCCGTCCCTGGAGCGGGAGGTCCGCTCCGAGCTGACGGACCGGGCCAGCGAGGGGGCCATCGGCCAGTTTGCCCTGAACCTGAAGCCCCTGCTCATGCAGCCCCCGGTGAAGGGCTTCGTCACCATGGGGCTGGACCCCGGCTACCGCATGGGGTGTAAAGTGGCGGTGGTTGACCCCACCGGCAAGGTGCTGGACACCACGGTGGTCTACCCCACCCACGGGGAGCGGGGCAGGAACGAGGCCATCGACAAGCTGGCCGTCCTCATCAGAAAGCACCGGGTGGCCCATATCGCCATCGGCAACGGCACCGCCAGCCGGGAGACCGAGCAGATGGCGGTGGAGCTGATCCGCAGAGTTGGTGGCGGGGTGAGCTACGCCATGGTGAACGAGGCGGGGGCGTCGGTGTACTCCGCGTCCAAGCTGGCGGCGGAGGAGTTCCCCGAGTTCGACGTGAACCTGCGCTCGGCGGTGTCCATCGCCCGGCGGCTCCAGGATCCCTTGGCCGAGCTGGTGAAGATCGATCCCAAGTCCATCGGTGTGGGCCAGTACCAGCACGACATGCCCCAGGCCCGGCTGGGCGAGGCCCTGGACGGAGTGGTGGAGGACTGCGTCAACGCCGTGGGGGTGGACGTGAACACCGCCTCTGCCCCCCTGCTCACCCGGGTGGCGGGGCTGAACGGGACCACCGCCAAAAACATCGTCAAGTACCGGGAGGACAACGGCCCCTTCACCACCCGGAAGCAGATCTTGAAGGTGCCCAAGCTGGGGCCCAAGGCGTTCCAGCAGTGCGCGGGCTTCCTGCGGGTGCCGGAGAGCAAGTCCCCCCTGGACAACACCGCCGTCCACCCGGAGAGTTATCCGGCGGCGGAGAAGCTGCTGGCTCTGTGTGGGCACGACATGGCGGACGTGAGGGAGGGGAAGCTGGGGGACCTCAAGGACCGTCTGGCCGCCTACGGCCGGGAGAAGGCGGCGCAGGCGTGCGGGGTGGGCGTGCCCACCCTGGAGGACGTGGCGGCGGAGCTGATGAAGCCGGGCCGGGACCCTCGGGACGAGCTGCCCGCCCCGGTGCTGCGCACCGACGTGCTGGACATGAAGGACCTGAAGCCGGGGATGGAGCTGAAGGGCACGGTGCGCAACGTGATCGACTTCGGGGCCTTCGTGGACATCGGCGTCCACCAGGACGGGCTGGTCCACATCAGCCAGATCTGCGATAAGTTCATCAAGCATCCCTCGGAGGTGCTCCGCGTGGGCGACGTGGTGACGGTGTGGGTGCGGGAGGTGGACGAGAAAAAGAAGCGGATCGCCCTGACCATGCGGAAGGACAAACTGAAAATTTGAGCTTTTTTCAAAAAAACCTTGACGGCTTGCCACGAGGTTCCGTGACTATCAAGGAGATGGAAGAGCGTGAAAAGTACGCCGTCCCCGCCCATTTAGACGGGGACGGGCGAAAAGGAGGGCCAGCCATGGCCGGGAAGCTCTATTTAGTGCCCACCCCCATCGGCAACCTGGGGGACATCAGCCGCCGGGCGGCGGAGATATTGGAAGCTGTGGACTTCATCGCCGCCGAGGACACCCGGGTGACGGTGAAGCTGCTCAACCACCTGGGGCTGAAAAAGCCCATGACGGCCTACCACCGCCATAACTGCGGCACGGCGGGTCCCGCCGTCCTGGAGCGGATCCAGGCCGGGGAGGACTGCGCCCTAGTCACCGACGCGGGCACCCCGGCCATCTCCGACCCCGGGGAGGACCTGGTGGCCCTGTGCGCCGGGGCGGGGGTGGCGGTGGAGTCCATCCCCGGACCCTGCGCCCTGACGGTGGCCCTGTCGGTGTCCGGCCTGCCTACGGCCCGGTTCACCTTCGAGGGATTCCTGCCCCTGAACAAGAAGAACCGCTGGACCCGGCTGGACGCCCTGAGAAACGAGGAGCGCACCATGGTGTTCTACGAGGCTCCCCACAAGCTGCGTGCCACCCTGGAGGACCTGGCGGCGGCCTTCGGCCCGGCCCGGCCCTTGGCGGTGTGCCGGGAGCTGACCAAGCTCCACGAGGAGGTGCTGCGCCTCACCATCGGGGAGGCGGCGGCGCGGTACGCCGCCCAGGAGCCCCGGGGGGAATTCGTGCTGGTGATCGCGGGCCTCCCCGCCCAGGCCCCTGCGGCGGACGGGGAGGGGGCCCTGGCTCGGGCGCTGGAGCTGCGCCGGGAGGGCCTGCCCTTGAAGCTGGCGGCGGCCCGGGCGGCGGAAGAGTTTGGGGGAAAAAAGCGGGCGATCTACGACCAAGTACTGGAAATAGAAGGAAAATAAAGGGAGCCGTGGATGCGTCCACGGCTCTTCCAATTCCCATTTTTGGAAAAATGCTGCCAACATTTACTTGTGTTGCCAGGGGCTGGAAATGATAACGTCCGGTATAATGTTCCTGGAAATTTCTGGAGGCACAATTTCCCGCGAAGGCCGTCGAAAAAGCGGGGGGAGCGGCGAAAAGTTTTGCCCGCAAAAAAAGCCGCCTTGTGGGCGGCTTTTCTACAGCAGCAGAGCAGGGGAAACTATTTGCCGCCCAGATCTTTCAGACAGCTCGTGCAGATGTTTTTCCCCTTGAAGGACGTGATCTCCCGGGAATCCCCACAGAAAATGCAGGCAGGCTGGTACTTGTTCAAGATGATGGACGGTCCGTCAACGTAGATCTCCAGTGGGTCGCGTTCCGCGATGTCCAAGGTGCGGCGCAGCTCGATAGGCAGCACGATGCGCCCCAGCTCATCGACTTTTCGGACAATTCCGGTCGCTTTCATTTTCGAAATCCTCCTTGCGCCATGCGTTAAGATTTTGTGCGTCACATACTTCGTCTTTATTATAACACAACGTATAATTTTGTCAATCAAAAAATTGGGGAAAATCCGTAATTTTTGGGAACTCTGTCGCTTTGTGCCACGGCGGCCTTTTCCTGGGACATGTTTTTGGGCGCTCTGCCGTATATATGGGGGGAGCGAAAAAGGAGGGTGCGATATATGGCGATGTCGCTGATCTGGACGGCCATGGTGGGGGCGGCGATCCTGTGCGGCCTGGCCACGGGGAACGGCCCGGCGGTGGCCCGGGGGGCGCTGGACGGCGCGGCGGCGGGGGTGGAGCTGTGCCTGTCCATGATGGGGGTGCTGTGCTTGTGGATGGGGGTGATGGAGGTGATGGAGCGCTCGGGGCTGGCCCGGGGGCTGTCCAGGGTGCTGCGGCCCGCCATCCGGGGGCTGTACCCGGACTTCGCCCGGGACGGCAGGGTGATGGACGCGGTGAGCGCCAACCTGTCCGCCAACCTGCTGGGGCTGGGCAACGCGGCGACGCCCCTGGGGCTGGAGGCCGCCCGGCTCATGGCGGAGCGGACGCCTGGGGTGGCCTCCGACGGGCTGTGTATGCTGGTGGTGTGCAATACGGCCTCCTTCCAGCTCATCCCCACCACGGTGGCCTCCCTGCGCGCGGCGGCGGGGAGCGCCGACCCCTTCGACATCCTGCCCGCGGTGTGGCTGGCGTCGGCGGTGTCCATCACGGTGGGGGTGACGGCGGCCAAGCTGTTCTCCCGCTGGTGGAGGTGAGGGGATGGATCTGATCTTCACCATGCTGGTGCCCTTCCTGATGCTGGGGGTGGCGCTGTGGGGGCTGGCGCGGCGGGTGGACCTGTGGGGGGCGCTGACCGACGGGGCGGGGAAGGGGCTGAAGGTGTCTCTGCGGATCATGCCGCCGCTGATCGGCCTGCTGACGGCGGTGTACATGCTGCGCTCATCCGGGGCGCTGGAGCTGCTGGGTCAGGCGGTGGGCCCCCTGCTGTCGGCGGTGGGCATCCCGGCGGAGACCATCGGCCTGCTGCTGGTCCGCCCGGTGAGCGGCTCCGCCGCCCTGGGGGTGGGGGCGGAGCTGATCGAGACCTACGGGCCCGACTCCCTGGTGGGCCGGACGGCGGCGGTGATGCTGGGCTCCACCGAGACCACGTTCTACACCGTGGCGGTGTACTTCGGCGCGGCCAAGGTGGGCAGGACCCGCTACGCCGTCCCGGCGGCGCTGTGCGCGGACATCGCCGGGTTTTTGGCGGCGTCCTGGGCGGTGAGGCTGCTGTTTTAAGTAAGGTTTGAACGTAAAACTGCGACCCCCGTAAGCCCTGGGACGGGCGATACCTCCTAAGCGGCGGGCCGTGGGTTGGGGTGGTTGGCACGGCCCAGAGCGGGGAGGCATCACCCGTCCCAGGGCGGGAAGTGCGCGCTCAATCGTTTTGCGTCTCTTTGGCGGTCCAGTGGGGGCAGTGCTCCTCCACCAGGCGGTTTTTGACCCTGGGATGGGTGCAGTGCCCGCACCAGAGAGGGCTATAGCGGCCCCGGTCACTGCGGACGTAATGCCGGTGGAAATGTTCGCACGTTCCACAGCATTCCTCGGGTACTTCTTTCCAGCCTTTCATATTTATCACCTCTTGTCTAGTATAACAATGTAATACAATATATGTCAAGAATTTTGTTGTACATTGCTTTACAATGTTAAGCAATGAGGTGATATGGATGGCTAAGACAGATGCACAAATTACGATGCGAGTGACAAGCGAATTTAAGACACGCCTTGAAGCACAGGCTCAGAAAGAGCGGCGCAGCGTATCCAATCTGATTCTCAAAGTAATGGAAGAATACCTGGAACAGCAGGAAAAGGAAGCATAAAAATTTCCCACCCGGTTCGGGTGGGAAATTTTTATATCAGCGTTATTCCTCTGCCATGGGCACCTCGGCCTCCAGGGTCTGGTTGCCGTTGCCGGCGGAGTTTATGCCTGGCACGCGGCTCAGGCGCTTGCGCTGTATGGCGTCCAAAGCCTTCGCAAGCGTGGCGTATATGTCGCAACGCCTGCTTTCCGCGTCCAACAGTGGGCTGGAAGCCCCATGGGGCTTCCACAGGCTCATCTCCTTGGCCCAGGCCAGCACGTTGGCGGTGTCTGGGCGGGCATCCGAAGCGAAAGCGGCATAGGAAGGACGAGAGTTACCAGTCCAGGTAGAGATGCACATGCAGTTTTTGAACGGGTCGCCCCCTTTTTCCAATTCCGACAGGTCCACGGAGCCGAGACAGACAAACTGTCCGTTCGGGATCAGGTCCCCGCGATAGTCGATGTATTTCAGGTCCTTTTTCTCCAGGACGCCTTTTTCGATCAGATAGTCGAGGAAGGAATCGTATTCCTCCTGGGTCATGTTGTCGGGGGCATATTTTGCGGCAAGCTCTTCGATGTCCTGCGCGGTCAGGGTCCCGCGAATGAACTCCTCCTTGGCGGCCTCCTCTGCTTCTTGTTTCTCACGGGACGCCTGGACCTCTTTCATCAGCGCGGCAAAATCCGCTTCAGCGCTGCCCAGGCTTTGGTCCTTGGTCCTGGTGGCGCTGAATCCAATGCCAGGGATATACAGGGCGTCTTTGATGTCGATCATGTTTTACCATCTCCTGTTTCAGACTGGTGCAATCCCTTGCATATTCAAATGTAGTCGATCAGGCGCAGTCCGTTGCGTCCTTATCTATTCTATCGGAAGCTTATAGGAAAAAATAATCAGATCCATCAGTATTTTGGAAAAAGAGAGGCACTCCCACGGGAGCGCCTCTCTTTATAACATAGTTCGGTCATTCCTCCGCCATGGCCTTGGCCGCGGCGATGGCCTTCTCCTGGGCGGGGCCGGGGCACTCCTCATACCGCACGAAGTGCAGGGTGAAGGTGCCACGGGACTGGGTCATGGCCCGCAGGTCGATGGCGTAGGTCATCATCTCCGCCATGGGCACCTCGGCCTCCAGGGTCTGGTTGCCGTTGCCGGCGGAGTTCATGCCCAGCACGCGGCCCCGGCGCTTGGTGATGTCGCCCATGACATCGCCCATGTAGCTGTCGGGGATGGTGACCTTCAGCTCGCCCACCGGCTCCAGCAGCACGGGGGACGCCTCGGGCAGGGCGGCCTTGTAGGACAGCTGGGCGGCGGTCTTGAAGGCGATCTCGGAGGAGTCCACCGGGTGGTAGGACCCGTCGTACAGGGTGGCCTTCAGGTTGACCATGGGATAGCCCGCCAGCACGCCGTGGACGCACGCCTCACGCAGGCCCTTTTCCACGGCGGGGAAGAAGTTCTTGGGCACCGCGCCGCCCACGACCTCCTCGCAGAACTCCAGGGATTCGCTCTCACAGGGCTCGAAGCGGATCCACACGTCGCCGAACTGGCCGGAGCCGCCGGTCTGCTTCTTGTGGCGGCCCTGCTTGGACACACTCTTGCGGATCTTCTCCCGGTAGGCCACCCGGGGCTCGGACAGCTCCACGTCCACGTTGAAGCGGCTCTTGAGCTTGTTCACCAGCACGTCCATCTGGATATCGCCGGCGGCGGTGACCACCATCTGGTGGGTCTCGGCGTTATTGAGCACGCTGAAGGTGGGGTCCTCCTCGTTGAGGCGGCCCAGGCCCGCGGCGATCTTGTCCTCCTGGCCCCGGGTCTTGGGGGCGATGGCCTTGGAGAAGTTGGGCTCGGCGAAGGGGATGGGGTCCAGCTTGACGAATTTCCGGGCGTCGCACAGGGTGTCGCCGGTCTTGATGCGGTCCATCTTGCCGATGGCGCCGATGTCGCCGCAGCCCAGCTCCTTGACCTCCTCGCTCTTCTTGCCCCGCATGGTGTACAGGCGGCCCAGCTTCTCGTTGGCGCCGGTGGTGGCGTTCACCAGGGTCAGGTCGGGGGTGAGGCTGCCGGAGATCACCTTGACGAAGGAGAACTTGCCGTACTGATCGGCCACGGTCTTGAACACGAAGGCGGCGGGGACTGCGCCCTGGGACACGATGAAGTCCTCGTGCTCGCCGTCCTTGTTGGCGGCGGAGGCGGGGACGCCCTCCAGGGGGTTGGGCAGCAGGTCCACGATGAAGTCCAGCAGCATCAGCGTGCCCAGGCCGGTGAAGGAGGAGCCGCACACCACGGGGACCAGGGAGCAGTCCCGCACGCCGGAGCGCAGACCCTGCATGACCTCGGCGTAAGTGAAGGACTCGCCGGAGAAGAATTTCTCCATCAGCTCCTCGCTGGTCTCGGCCACCGACTCCATGAGCTGGTCGTACAGCTCATCCACCACGCCCACCTTGTCCTCGGGGATGGGGACCTCCTTGCGCTTGTTGCCGTCGGGCTCGAAGGCCCGCTTGTGGATCACGTCCACCACGCCGGTGACCTTCTTGCTGGCGTCCCAGATGGGGACCACCACCGGGGCCACGCTCTTGCCGAAGCAGTCCCGCAGGGTGTCGAAGGCGGAGTTGAAGTCGATGTTGTCCTCATCCATCTTGGAGATGTATACGATCCGGGGCAGCCTGCGCTCGTCCAGCAGCCGCCAGGCCCGCTCGGTGCCCACGGACAGCCCGCCCTTGGCGGCGCACACCAGCACCCCCGCGTCGGCCACGGACAGGCACTCGGCCACCTCGCCGGCGAAGTCGAAGTTGCCGGGGGCGTCCAGCACGTTGATCTTGCAGCCGTTATACTCCACAGGGGCCACGGCGGCGGAGATGGAGATCTGGCGCTTGATCTCCTCGGGATCGTGATCGCAAACGGTGTTGCCGTCGGTGGTCTTGCCCAGACGGTCGATCACACCGGTCATGCGCAGAAAGCTCTCGACGAGGGTGGTCTTGCCGTTGCCGCCATGGCCCAGCAGGCAGATGTTGCGGATATTGTGGGGAGAATAGCTCATAGTTTGTTCCACTCCTTAACGATTAGTGCTCGGGCCAAGGCTCGGCCAAAGCGTCACTAAAGGTAATTATACAATAAAATGAGCCGTTTGGCAACGGTTATTTGAGGAAAATGACGAAGCTTTTTTCCGCACCGGCGGGAGGGGAACTTTCCTGTGTACATCGGGGGCCCGGTGTGGTAGAATGTCGGCGACCGACCTCCACTTCGGTCCAACCGGCGGGCAGAGAGCCGCGGATGGAAAAGCGCGAATCCATCCGGAAGGAACGCCCGCCGCTGCGCCAGCGCGATGGCGCTCTAAATATTGATTGGAGGTATTTTTATGCGCAGATTTTCTGTCCGAGAGATCACCCTGGCCGCGGTCATTGCCGCCGTGTACGTCGCCTTGACCTTTGCCCTGCCTTTTCCGCCCTATATGGGAGTGCAGTTCCGGGTGGCAGAGGCCCTCACCGTCCTTCCCTTCCTCTTCCCCGCCGCCATCCCCGGCTTGACGGTCGGCTGCTTCATCGTCAACCTGCTGGGTTCCCCCATGGCCATCGACTGGATCGTGGGCACGGCGGCCACTTTGATCGCCGCCATCTGGACCAGCAAGCTTAAAAACCGCTGGCTGGCCCCGCTGCCTCCCGTGATCTGCAATGCGGTGATCGTCGGGGCTATGATCGCCTGGTTCTACCCCGAAGGCATGGCCTTCTGGCCCGCGTACGCTCTGAACGCGTTCACGGTGGGACTGGGCGAGCTGCTGGCCTGCTATCTGCTGGGTTCCCTGTTGCTGGCGTTCCTGCCCAGGGTCAGCTTTTTCAAACCCTACATGCGACCGGAGACCCAAGCCCCCACATTATAGAAAAAGCGATCCCCCGGACGGTGGAGCGTCCGGGGGATCTTTGCGCTTATCTACATTTCGCAGTATGCCTTGATGGCGGCGCTCATCTTTTGCGCCGTGCCGGGGCCGTACTTGTCCAGGTTTTCCTGGAACCGGGGGTCGTTGACATACATCTCCCCCAGGCAGGCCAGGATCGGGCCGGTGCAGTTGTAATGATACCGGGTGATGTGCGCCTGCCAGCGTTCCACCAGGGCCTGGGCATCGGGGCCCGCCGGGTCGGCGCACGCCCCGAACGCGTGGAAGATCTCCTCCATCTCGGCCTGGATCCGGGCCTCTTGTTCCGGGCCGTAGTCCTTGTGCTTCTCCCGGCTCTCCAGGAACGCCTCGGTGTTCCCCCAGCGCTGGGCCGCCTCTTTGGCGTACTGCTCCTTCACTGCCTCCCAGTCCGCCTGGGTGGGCTTGGGCCGCTCGTCGTACATAATGTTCCCTCCAATCGTTTCATCCACCAGCCGGAGCATATCGTCCAGCCTCTGCCGCTTCATCAAGAGCAGGGTCCGGTGCTTTTTCAGCGCCTCGGTCCGGTGGTGGTCCGGGGCGGACAGGATGCGCCCGATCTGCTCCAGGGGCACTCCCAGCTCCCGATAGAACAGGATCTGCTGCAAGACCGCCATGGCCTCATCGTCATAAAAACGATACCCGGCCGGGGTGACCTCGGTGGGCTTGAGCAGCCCGATCTCGTCGTACCAGCGCAGCGTCCGGACGCTGACCCCTGCCAGCTTTGCCGCCTGACTCACGGAACAGCGCATCTTTCTCACCTCCAAGGGAAACTCTAACCCATGACGTAACGGGAGAGTCAAGGCTTTTTTTCAAGATCTTTTACGCCCACGCCTCCTTCAGCGATCCCGCCGCCCGGGCCAGCTCCTCCTCGGACAGCCCGGCGAAGCCCAGCACCACGGTGGAGGGCTTTGGGGGGAGCAGGTGGCAGTACCGGCTCAGGGGGTGGACCCGGACGGACCGCGCCGCCGCCCGCTCCACCAGCTCCTCCTCGGTGTACCGGGGCAGGGTGAGCAGGAAGTGGAGCCCCGCGTCCGCCCCGGAGATCTCCACCCCCGGGATCTCCGCCAGCGCCCCGGTGAACAGGGCGCATTTTTTGCGGTACAGGTTGCCGGTGCGCCGCAGGTGGCGGCCATAGAGGCCCTGGGCGATGAACCGGCGCAGGCTCTCCTGCTCGAACCGGGACACGGCGCAGGCCCCGTGGGAAAAGGTCCGCCGGCAGCGCTCCAGCAGCTCGGGGGGCAGGATCAGGTAGGCCGCCCGGATGGCGGGGGCGATGGACCGGGAGAAGGTGCCCAGATATACCACCCGCCCCGCCCGGTCCAGCCCCTGCATGGCCGGGATGGGCCGGGAGGACCAGCGGAACTCGCTGTCGTAATCGTCCTCGATGAGGAACCGGCCGGGGGCGGAGGCCGCCCAGTGGAGCAGGCGGCTGCGCCGCCCGGCGGGCATGGTCACCCCCAGGGGGAACTGGTGGGAGGGGGTGACGTAGGCCAGCCCCGCGCCGCTTTTTTCCAGCGCCTCCGGGTCCATCCCGGCCCCGTCCACCGGGATGGGGACGGCTTGCCGTCCATGAAGGGCGGCGGCGGCGTAGGCGGCGGGATAGCCGGGGTCCTCCAGGGCGACGGACCGGTGCTCGGGCAGCAGCTGGAGCAGCAGGGACAGCAGATGGTCCGCCCCCGCCCCCACCACCACCTGCTCCGGGGAGCAGCGCACCCCCCGGTACTGGGAGAGCAGCCCGGCCAGTGCCTCCCGCAGGGGCGCGTCGCCCTGGGGGTGGCCCCGCTGCAAGAGGCCGGGGTTCTCATACACCGCCTCCTTGGTGATCCGGGCCCAGGAGGAGAAGGGGAAGGCGGATACGTCCACCCCGGAGGTGGAGCAGTCATAGGCCCACTGGGGGGGCTCCGGGGGGCCGGGGGCGGCCCGGACGGGAGCCGGGGCGTTGGGGGCGGGGAGGAGCAGGTGGGCGCAGACATAGCCGCTCCTGGGCTTTGCCAGCACGTAGCCCTCTGCCGCCAGCAGGGAATAGGCGGTCTCCACCGTGCTCATGCTCACCCCCGTGAGGGCGCACAGCCGCCGCTTGGAGGGCAGTCTGGCGCCCGGCGGCAGCGCCCCGGACTGGATGGCACCGGCAATGTGGCGGTAGAGCTGGTCGTACAAGGGCGCGTCCCCGCCCAGCACGGGAAGGGGGAAGGAGCCGTCCATGGGAAACACCTCCAGGGGCCAGGGCGAGGGGCTCACCATCTGACCACATAAAAAAGATGGAAACTGAGCATGGAAACCATGTCAGTTTCCCATATAATAGCACCAAGACCAGAGGCCGTCAAGGCCCCTGAAAGGAGTGGCAGAATCATGAATCAGTCCAAAGATCGAAAGACCCTGCTCATCCTCTGCATGGCCGCGGCCATGGCGGCGCTGGTGGCCCTGGGCTCTTGGATCAAGATCGAGATCCCTTCCATCCTGGGCACCAGCCGCTTCCATCTAGGCAATGTGATGTGCGCTTTGTCCGGCCTGCTGCTGGGGCCGTGGTGGGGGGCGCTGGCGGCGGGGATGGGCTCGGCGCTCTACGATCTGCTGCTGGACCCCACCCGGTTCGCGGAGTTCCCCATCACTTTTGTGACGAAGAGCGTCTACGGGCTGGCGGCGGGGGCGGTGTTCTTCAAGGTGTTCAAGGGGAAGAGCAATTACGTCAACGAGGCGATCGCCAGCGCGGCGGCGGCGGCGAGCTATATCGCGGTGTACCTGGTGAAGTGCTTCTTCTACAACGGCCTGCTCATCAAGGGCCTCACCCCCGGCGGGGCCTGGCTGGGGGTGCTGGAAAAGGTGCCCTCGTCCCTGTTCAACGGCGTCGTGGCGGTGATCTTCGCCCCCATCCTGGGGGTGGCCCTCCACAAAGCCCTCAAGGCCGCCCATCTGGAAACGGCGGTCGGGTGAACCCAGCGGCGTGCCCATGCTCCGGCGGGGGGCGCGGCCGGGCCGCTCTCGCCGCGGTCCAAACAAACGGCCAGGCCCGCTGAGCGGGCCTGGCCGTTTTGCCCGCCTCCGTCCAGGCTTTCCCCGCGGGCCGCCGTATGCTGGACATGGGAAGCCCCCCGGCGTCAGCCGGGGGGCTTCCCATGTTTGGAGAAAAGAGAGAGGGAGGAGATGTGTCTGGTCTTGCACCTGACACGATCATGATACCAGCTCGTCCCCGGGAGATGGTGGACGAACTGAGAACCTTCTGTGAAGAGATCGTGAATTCGCAGGAGGGGAGGAGGCCGGTCCTCCGGCCGGGAGCCCGGGGAAATGAAAACCCTCCGGCTCGCGCCGGAGGGCTTCCTTTTTGAGAAAAGAGAGAGGGAGGAGATTGTCTGGTCTTGTACCTGACACGATCATGATACCAGATCCGGCGGGGGAAATGTTGGACGATTTGAGAACCTTTTGTGAAGAGATCGTGAACGTCGTGAAAAAACTGTGAACTCTGGGAAAGATCTGACAAAGTATCCGAAAAAATGCTCAGATCCGCCCTCACCGCCGGCCCCGGTAGTTGGAGGTGGGCCGCCGCCCTCCGCCGGCGCGGCTGTAGCGCCGCCGGGCCTTGCGCCGGGGGAGCACCACGGTCACAAAGACCGCCAGCGCCGCCGCCAGCACCGCCCCGGCGGCTACCGCCGCCTTCACCCACCACTGGCTCCAGTAGTATTCGATCTGCTGCACGGTGTAGAGGAAGTCGGACCGGGCCACGCTGTCCATGGCCACCATGTCCAGGGTGCCGTACTCCACGCCCTCGTACCGGATGGTGACGGAGCCCAGCTTGTCCCCGGCGGTGACGGGGGCCTCGATGCTCTCAGGCAGATCGAAGAGCAGCTCGGCCCGCTTGGGGTCGTAGTCCGAGGGCATGGTGGCCTCGATCTTGCCCACCGGCTGGGCCTGGACATAGTCCGCCTCGTCGGACAGGGTGACGCTCACCTCCCGCAGCACGTTTTCCGTCTCCTGGTCCAGCAGGGAGATCCGGTGGAAGTTGTGGAAGGCCCACTCCAGCAGCCGCTTGCTCTCCACGAAGGACCAGCGCTGCTTCACGCCGTTCTCATCCTCGGAGTCCTCGGTGCCCAGCACCACGCAGTAGAAGGTGCGCCCCAGCTCGTCCACGGCGGCGGAGGCCAGGCAGCGCCCCGCCTCGCCGGTGTAGCCCGTCTTGATGCCGATGGCCTTGCCGTATGTATAGCCGATGCTGTAGAAACTGCTGAGAAGGCCGTTGGAGGAGTAGATCGTCCGCTCCGGCTGGAGGTTGGTGGCAGGCAGGGTGTAGGCGGGGGAGCGCACGATGGTGCGGAAGGTCTCGTTCTCCATGGCGGCGGAGGCCATGAGATAGATGTCATAGGCGGTGGTGTAGTGCTCCGGGTCGTGGAGGCCGTGGGGGTTGGCGAAGTGGGTGTCCTCCATGCCCAGTTCCTGGGCCTTGGCGTTCATCCGGGCCACGAATTCCGCCGAGGTGCCCGCCACTGCCTCGGCCAGGATGTTGCAGGCGTCGTTGCCCGAGGGCAGCAGGTCGCAGTACAGCAGGGACAGGATGGGCATGGTCTCCCCCGCCTTGATCTCCGCGGTGGAGCTGTCCCAGGGCAGATCCACCGCCTGTGCGGAGGCGGTGACCATGGTGTCCAGAGAGATCTCCCCCGCGTCCACCGCGTCCAGCACCACCAGGGAGGTCATGATCTTGGTGATGGAGGCGGGGTAGCGCCGCCCGTGGGCGTTGAAGTCGTAGAGTACCTCGTTGTTGTCGCCGTCTACCACGATGGCGGCCGCGCAGTTGGGCTGGGGGTCCTCCAGAGCGGCGGCGGGGGCGGTGAGGGACAAGGCCAGCAGCCCCGCCAAAAGCAGGGAAAGAAAGCGATATTTTTTCATAGGAATCTCCCGCAAGATATGGTATAATATGATCTGCCGTGGAAAAACGGTTTTTGCCGAATGAGATATATGGCTATTATATCAGAAAGCATCTGCCGGCGCAACTGGGAGAAAGGACCTTTTCGGCAGGTTTGGAGGGAACATGAGGCAGACAGGCGCAGACCGCCGGATGTGGGCGGCGGTGACGGCGGCACTGGCCGCCATGGCGCTGTGCTTCGCGCTGCGCGGCGCGGCGGCGGAAGCGCTCCCGACGCTGCCCTGGGCGCCGCCCGAGGCGGCGCAGATCCGGGGAGAGGGCCTGGTGGACATCAACACCGCCGGGCTGGAGGAGCTGACCGCTCTGCCCGGGATCGGGGAGGTCCGGGCCCAGGCCATCCTGGACGACCGGGCGGCCAACGGCCCCTACCGCTATCCCGAGGACCTGATCCGGGTGCGGGGGATCGGCGAGGGGATCTTGGAGGACATTCTGGACCAGATCACGACAGGAGGACAGGGATATGCCCAAAATATTGGTAGTTGACGACGAGCGGGTGATGGTGAAGGGGATCAAATTCAACCTGGAGAACGAGGGCTATCAGGTGGACACCGGCTGCGACGGGGAGGAGGCGGTGGACAAGGCCCGCACCGGCCAGTTCGATCTGATCATCCTGGATCTGATGATGCCCAAGATCGACGGCCTCCAGGCGTGCATGAAGATCCGGGAGTTCTCCAACGTGCCGGTGATCATGCTGACGGCCAAGGGCGAGGACGCGGACAAGATCATCGGCTTCGAGTGCGGGGCGGACGACTACATCACCAAGCCCTTCAACATCCTGGAGCTGAAGGCCCGCATCCGGGCCCTGCTGCGCCGGGCGGGGGCCGCCGCCCAGCAGCAGCGGGAGGCAGACCGGCTCACCCAGGGGCCGATCGCCCTGGACCTTCGCGAACGGGCGGCCTGGCGGGATGGGGAGCAGGTGGACCTCACCGCCAAGGAGTTCGACCTGATGGCCCTGTTGATGCAGAACCCCGGCCGGGTGTACAGCCGGGAGAACCTGCTCAACCTGGTGTGGGGCTATGAGTATGTGGGGGAGTTCCGCACGGTGGACGTGCACATCCGCCGCCTGCGGGAGAAGCTGGAGCCCGACCCCGCCAACCCGGAGCACATCCTGACCAAGTGGGGCGTGGGGTACTATCTGGCGAATAGCGCGGCGATAGGCACATAGGGGCGCTTGGAACGGAGCGAAAGCGACCCGGCCATGTGCCAGATCGGAGCGTGGATCCGCCGCGTCAAGGAGAGGAGGCGAAAGGCGTGATGGCATCAAGGCAGCGGGAGCGGGAGAGCCGTGTCCCCTTTTTCCACAGCATCCAGGCCAAATACGCCCTCACCTATCTGCTGGTGGTGGCCGCCATCCTGATCGTGATGAACACCTACCCCGTGCTCATGGCCCAGAACATGGTGTTCACCTCCAAAGAGAGCACCCTGAAGCGGCAGGCCCTGGTGATCGGGTCCACCCTGGCGGTGTCCGAGACGCTGACCCGGGAGGGCGTGGAGCAGACCATGGCCCTGCTGGAGGAGGCCCAGGGCGCCCGGGTGCTGGTCACCGACGCGGCGGGGCTGATCTTGTACGACAGCTCCACCCTGGACAACCGGCTGGGGGGCTACGCCCTCACCGGGGAGGTGGCGGCGGCCCTGAGAGGGAAGGACGCGTCCCGCTCGGAGTACCGGGAGGGGGCCATCCGCACCCGGGCGGCGGTGCCCGTGATGTACCACGGCATGACGCTGGGGGCGGTGTACCTCTATGAGTACGACACCGAGCAGGCCCAGGTGCTGCTGTCCATCCTGTCCAACCTGCGCTATATCTCCATCGTGGTGTGCGTGGTGGCCCTGGGGCTGGTGGTGCTGCTGTCCAAGACCCTGACCCGCAACACCGTGCGGCTGCTCTCCGCGATCCGCCACGTCCGGGAGGGCGAGTACAGCCACCGGGTGGAGTCTTTGGGCAAGGACGAGATGGCCCAGCTGGCCGACGAGTTCAACCAGCTCACCGGCCGCCTCCAGACCACTGAGGAGGCCCGGCGGCGGTTCGTGTCCGACGCCTCCCACGAGCTGAAAACGCCGCTGGCGTCCATCCGGCTGCTCACCGACTCCATTTTGCAGAACGATCCGGTGGACATGGCCACCGTCCGGGAGTTCGTGTCCGACATCGGCGAGGAGGCCGAGCGCCTCACCCGCATCAGCGAGCACCTGCTGGCCCTCACCCGGCTGGACGCCGGGGAGGAGCGCTCCCCCGAGCCGGTGGAGCTGGGCCGGGTGGCGGACAAGGTGGTCCATCTGCTCTCCCCCGTGGCCCAGCGGGCCCAGGTGGAGCTCAAGTGCGATCTGGAGCCCGCCTGCGCCCTGCTGGCCACCGAGGACGACATCTATCAGGTGGCCTTCAACCTGGTGGAGAACGCCATCAAATACAATCTGCCCGGGGGCCGGGTGGAGGTGGGGGTGCGCCGCCGGGGGGACAAGGTGGCCCTCACCGTCACCGACACCGGCCTGGGCATCCCCCAGGACGATCTGCCCCGGATCTTCGACCGCTTCTACCGGGTGGACAAGGCCCGGTCACGGGGGCTGGGGGGGACGGGCCTGGGGCTGTCCATCGCCCGGGACACCGCCCGCGTCCACGGCGGGGACATCACCGCGGGGCCCAACCCCGCCGGCCGGGGCACCCGGTTCGAGGCGGAGTTCCCCGCGCTGAAAGGGGGGGAGGGAGCGTGAAACGATCGCTGGCGCGGTGGCTGCTGGCCGTTCTGGTGCTGGGGCTGGCCTTCGGCTGCGCCCCCAGGAGGACGGAGGAGGCGGGCCTCCGGCTGTGGTTCCCGGTGGACCCGGACCTGGACCGGACCTCTTCCGCCCTGGACGCCTGCCCCTACGACGGGGAGCAGACCGTCCCCGCCCTGCTCTCCGCCCTGCTGGCAGGCCCCCCGGCGGAGGAGGGGGATCTGGTCCGCTTCATCCCCGAGGGGACCCGGGTGCTCAGCTGGTCGCTGGAGGACGGGGTGGCCAATGTGGAGCTGTCCGCCGCCTACGCCGGGCTGGTGGGGATGGAGCTGACCCTGGCGGACTGCTGCATCACCCTCACCCTGGCCCAGCTGCCCGAGGTGGACGGGGTGCGGGTCACCGTCAACGGGGGCGGCCAGTCCTACCGGGACCGCCGGGCGCTCTACCCCGGGGACATGCTGTTCTCCGGCGCGGAGGAGGCCCAGGTGGAGGTCCCCGCCGCCCTCTACTTCCGCCGGGAGGGCGGGGACACCTTGGGCTATGAGCTGCGGGTGCTCCGGCTGACGGAGGGGAGCGTCCCGGCCAAGGCGGTGCTGTCCGCCCTGATCGCCGGACCGGAGGACGAGGGGCTGGTCCCCCTGCTGCCCGAGGGGCTGTCCGTCCACTCCGTGCGGGTGGACGAGGGGCTGTGCACCGCCGACCTGTCCAAGCAGCTGCTGGAGCTGCCGGAGGAGGAGCGGGCGCTGGCGGCGCGCTCCATCGTGGAGACCCTGCGCAGCCTGGACGCCGTGGAGGAGGTGCGGCTGCTGATCGAGGGGGAGCCTTATCAGTCCGCTCCCCCGCCCTGATGCAGCCGGCAGGGACGCCCGATCCGTCGGGCAGGGACCGCTGTTCCCGCCCCACGGCACCTTTTCTAGACAGATCCCACCAAATATGAACATAAGGAGAGAACCGCTATGAATTTCGACACCAACTGCCTCCACGGGGGCTACCGCCCCGGCAACGGGGAGCCCCGGAACATCCCGATCATCCAGTCCACCACCTTCCGCTACGAGACCAGCGAGGATATGGGAAAGCTGTTCGACCTGGAGGCGTCGGGCTATTTCTACACCCGGCTGCAAAACCCCACCAGCGACGCGGTGGCCGCCCGGCTGTGCACCCTGGAGGGGGGGACGGCGGCCATGCTGCTGTCCTCGGGACAGGCGGCCAACTTCTTCGCCGTGTTCAACATCGCCTCCGCCGGGGACCACATCGTGGCCTCCGCCTCCATCTACGGCGGCACCTACAACCTGTTCGCCGTCACCATGAAGCGCATGGGCATCGAATTCACCTTCGTGGACCCGGACTGTACGGAGGAGGAGATGAACGCCGCCTTCCGCCCCAACACTAAAGCCCTGTTCGGCGAGACCATCGCCAATCCCGCCCTGACGGTGCTGGACATCGAGAAGTTCGCCCGTGCCGCCCACGCCCACGGGGTGCCCCTGATCGTGGACAACACCTTTGCCACCCCCGCCCTGTGCCGTCCCTTCCAGTGGGGGGCGGACATCGTCACCCACTCCACCACCAAATATCTGGACGGCCACGCCGCCGCCGTGGGCGGGGCCATCGTGGACTCCGGCAAGTTCGACTGGAACGCCCACAAGGACAAGTACCCCGGCCTCACCACCCCCGACGAGAGCTATCACGGGGTGACCTATACCCAGCGCTTCGGCCTGGAGGGGGCCTATATCACCAAGGCGGTGGTCCAGCTCATGCGGGACTTCGGCGCCACCCCCGCCCCCATGAACGCCTGGCTGCTGGGCATGGGCATGGAGACCCTCCCCCTGCGGATGGCCCGGCACTGCTCCAACGCCCAGGGGGTGGCGGAGTGGCTGCAAAAGCAGGAAAAGGTGGCCTGGGTGCGGTATGCCGGCCTGCCCGGCGACAGATACTATGACCTGGCCCAGAAATACCTGCCCGGCGGCTGCTGCGGGGTGGTGTCCTTCGGGGTGAAGGGGGGCCGGGCCGCCGCCGAGCGGTTCATGGCGGGGCTGAAGCTGGCCTCCATCGCCACCCACGTGGCCGACGCCAAGACCTGCGTGCTCCACCCGGCCTCCGCCACCCACCGGCAGATGAACGACGCCGAGCTGGCCGCCGCCGGGGTGTCCCCGGATCTGGTGCGGCTGTCGGTGGGCATCGAGGACCTGGGCGACCTGATCGCGGACCTGGAGCAGGCGCTGGAGCGGGTGTAAGCTTTTCGCAGTGCGGCGGGGCCGGCCCTCCAGGGAGAGGCCGGTCCCGCTTTTTTTGCCGTGCGCAGATCTTTTTGAAAAAACACTTGACCTTCCACTGAGTGGAAGGTGTATGATCTGCCCAGAGAGGGGGAAAGACGATGAAGATCAATCAGGTGGAGCAGCTGGTGGGGATCACCAAAGGCAATATCCGCTTCTATGAGAAGGAAGGGCTGCTCACCCCCGGGCGCAACAACGAAAACGGCTACCGGGACTACAGCGACGCCGACGTGGTGTGGCTGAAAAAGATTAAGCTGCTGCGGATGCTGGATATTCCCATCGAGGAGATCCTGCGCCTCAAGTCCGGGGGGCTCACCCTGGAGGACGCCATGGGGCGGCACATCATCCAGCTCCAGCGCAGGCAGGCCAATCTGGAGGCGGCCCAGGGCGTGTGCGCCCAGATCCGGGACAGCCGCAGCCAGCTGGACACGCTGGACGCCGACGGGGTGCTGGCATCCATGGAGCGGCAGGAACAGGAGGGCACAAAATTCATGAACGTGGGAAAAAACGACAAACTGACCCGGTACGTCAGCCCCGTGGGGGCGGCGGTGGTGGTGCTGGCCATGATGGCGGCGGTCCTGGCCCTCATCGTGTGGGGCTTTACGGTGGACGCGGCGGACGCGCCCCCCATCGGGGTGGTCGTCACCATCGCGGCGGTGCCGGTGATCGTCATCATCGGGGTGCTGGCGGCGCTGTACCAGCGGATCAAGCAGATCAGAGGAGGGGAAGAGGATGCTGCTGCTCAATATTGACCACGTCCCCGGCCGGGAGATCGAGGCCCTGTCCATCGTGAAGGGCTCGGTGGTCCAGTGCAAGAGCGTGGGCAAGGACTTCATGGCCGGGATGAAGACCTTCGTGGGCGGAGAGATCGAGAGCTACACCGCCATGCTCAACGAGGCCCGGCAGCTGGCCACCAAGCGGATGGTGGACGAGGCGGAGGCCCTGGAGGCGGACGCGGTGGTGAACATCCGCTACGCCTCGGCCTCCATCATGCAGGGGGCGGCGGAGATCACCGTGTACGGCACGGCGGTGCGCTATAAGGGGTGAGCTTTATGGAGGACAAGAGGAGTTTTTGGCCCTTCCTGCTGGCGGTCCCCCTGATCGCGGCGGCGGTGGCGGGCTGGTTCGTCCTGCCGGAGGAACTGGTCATGCAGATCGGCGTGGACGGCCGGCCCAGCAATATCATGCCCAAGCTGTTCGGCCTGCTCATCCCTCCGGCGGTGGGACTGGTGGGGGCGGGCATCGCCTCAGGCACCGCAAAAGAGAAGCACCCGGCGGGCTTCATCACCCTGGCCGTGGCGTTTCTGATCGCTGGCTTTACATTTTTCATGAACCTTTGACCTGCTGGAACCTTTGAAAGGAGGGGAGACCATGGGGATCTTACGGGCGCTGGGGGTGGGGAGCCAAAAGATCGCCGCCCAGGGCAACCGGACGGTGGGGGTCGTGACCTCGGCGGAGACCTGCTGGATGATCAAAGTGAACAAGAGCGCCTTTCGGGTGCACCCGCTGGACGGGGCCGCGTTCCCCCATTTCATCCGGTTCACCTACGTTGTAAATGGGACGCGGTACACTGGAGGGCGGTTTCTCGACGCGTTCACCCGCTGTCCGGATGTGGGCGAGACCATCCAGGTCTATGTAGACGGCGGCGACCCGGCGAAATACGCCGTGATCGTCTGACACTAGTGCTGTAAAGGAGAGAACACCATGCTTCGCATCGAACACTATTCCAAAACCTATCCCGGAGGGAAAAAGGCCGTGGACGACCTGACCCTCCACGTGCGCCCCGGCGAGATCTACGGCTTCATCGGCCACAACGGGGCGGGCAAGACCACCACCCTGCGGGCGGTGGCGGGGGTGATGGACTTCACCGAGGGGACCATCACCATCGACGGCCGCGACATCAAAAAGGACCCGGTGGGGGCCAAGCGGGTCACCGCATTCCTGCCCGACAACCCGGACCTCTACGAGTTCATGAAGGGCATCGACTACCTGAACTTCATCGCGGACCTGTACGACATCCCGGCGGACCGGCGCACCGCCGACATCGCCAAATATGGGGATGCCTTCGAGCTCACCGGAAGCCTGGGCTCCCCCATCGGCAGCTACTCCCACGGGATGCGGCAGAAGCTGGCCCTGATCTCCGCCTTCATCCGGCGGCCCCGCCTGCTGATCTTAGACGAGCCCTTCGTGGGGCTGGATCCCTCTGCCTCCCACCTGATGAAAGGGTATCTGGCGGAACTGTGCGGCCACGGCTCGGCGGTGTTCTTCTCCACCCATGTGCTGGAGGTGGCGGAAAAGCTGTGCCACCAGATCGCCATCATCAAGGACGGGCGGCTGGTGAAGTGCGGGTCCACCGAGGCGCTGGTGGGCGACTCCTCCCTGGAGGACGTGTTTTTGGAGCTGGAGGGAGACAAATGAAGAAGTTCTTCGCCCTGCTGAAGGTGAGCGTGAAGTCCATGCTGCTCTCCTCCACCAACGCCCGGGGAAGGAGCCGGAAAAAGGCGGCTACCGGGATGGGGGCCATGGTGCTCATCGCCTTTTTGGGCCTGTACATGTCCGGCATGTACAGCTCTCTGCTCATGTCGGTGCTGGCCCCCGTCCACATGGAGTCCCTGGTGTTCCTCTTCATGGGCATGGCGGCGCTGTTGGGTGGGCTGCTGTTCACCGCCTTCGCCGTCAAGGGCGTGGTGTTCGGCGGCAAGGACAACGACCTGCTGCTGGCCATGCCGGTGTCCTCCACCATGCTGATGGCCGGCCGGGTGAGCGCCATCTACCTGGAGAACCTGCTGTTCTCCTTCTTCATCCTGGCCCCCGCCGGGGCGGTGTGCGCCTTCATGACCCAGAGCGGGGTGGGGCATTCCCTGCTGTTCTGGGCGCGGCTGCTGGCCGCGGTGCTGGCCCTGCCCCTGCTGGACACGGCCCTGTCCGTCCTGATGGGGGCGCTGGTGGCCTTTGCCTCCGCCAAACTGACCAAAGGGGGGGCGGTCGGCCAGAACATCGTCATGGCGCTGTACCTGGTGGCGGTGTTCTGGTTCGCCTTCAACCTCAACGGTATGCTGGAGGGGCTGGCCGCCGACGCCATGGGGGTGAAGGAGTCCCTGAGCTGGGCCGCCCCCCTGCTGTGGATGGCGGACGGCATCCTGGGGGACTGGGGGAAGCTGCTGGCCTTTGCCGCCTGCTGCATCATCCCCTTTGTCCTGGTGGTGTTTGGGCTGGGCCGGGTGTACCGCAAGGCGGTCACCGCCTTCGCCGCCCGCTCCGCCCGGAACGACTATAAGCTGTCCGCCCAGTCCGCCTCCGGGCAAAAGAAGGCCCTGCTGCGCATGGAGCTGCGGCGGCTGTTCGGTATGCCCATGTACTTTTGGAACTCCTGCCTGGGCCTGATCATGCTGGTGGCCATGGGCGCGGCGGCCCTGGTCATGCGGGAGGACCTGCGGATGTATCTGGGCCTGCTGGAGGACTTCCCCCGGATGCCCTTGGCGGCGCTGATGATAGGCTTCTGCCTGTCCATGACGGTGATCGCCGCGCCCTCCGTCAGCCTGGAGGGCAAGTACCTGTGGATCCTCCGGGAGGCCCCGGTGGACGAGGGGGCCCTGCTGGGGCTCAAGACCGGCTTCGAGCTGATGTTCAGCGCGCCCTGCGCCGCGATCGCCGGGGCGTGCCTGACCATCGCCCTGGAGCTGTCCCCCCTGGAGGGGGCGGTGCTGCTGCTGGCGGCCCTGCTGTTCTGCGCCGCCCACGCCGCCTTCGGGATGCTCATCGGCCTGACCTTCCCCAAGCTGGACGCGGTGAACGAGACCGTGGTGGTCAAGCAGTCCCTGGCCGTCATGCTGGGCATGTTCGTGCCCATGGCGGCGCTGGGCGCGTGCGCCCTGGCGTACTGGCTGGGGAGCATGGCGGGCCCGGTGCTGGCCATAGCTCTGCCGCTGGCCCTGCTGGCGGCGTTCGCGGGGGCCTGCGCTCTGATCCTGGCCAAAAAGGGCCCGGCCATGCTGCGCGCGCTGTGATCCGGGACAGAAGCCCCCGGCGTTTGTGCGCCGGGGGCTCCTATTGACACGGGTGGTATAATGCGGACAGAAGAAACGGGGGCGGAACTATGGAACAAAAGAAGCGGGTCCTGGTAGCCATGAGCGGCGGGGTGGACTCCAGCGCGGCAGCGTGGCTGCTGAAGGAACAGGGCTATGAGTGCATCGGCGTCACCATGAAGCTGCTGGGCGGCGGGGAGGCGGAGCCGGACCAGGGCAGGCCCTGCTGCACCCTGGACGATGCGCAGGACGCCGGACAGGCGGCCCGCCGGATGGGGATCCCCCATTATGTGTTCAACTTTTCCCATGATTTTGAGGAAAAGGTGGTCCGGCCCTTCATCAGCGCCTACGAGCGGGGGGAGACCCCCAACCCCTGTATCGACTGCAACCGCTTTTTGAAGTTTGACAAGCTCTACCGCCGGGCGCGGGAGCTGGGGTGCGGCTGCATCGCCACCGGCCACTACGCGCGGATCTTGGAGGATGGGGCGGGCGGCTTCCGCCTGGCCAAAGCGGCGGACCTGAGCCGGGACCAGAGCTATGTGCTCTACCCCATTCCCCGGGAGCAGCTTGCCCACACCCTGTTTCCGCTGGGGGGGCTGACCAAAGCCCAGGCGCGGGAGATCGCCCAGGCCCGGGGCTTCGTCAACGCCCGGAAGCGGGACAGCCAGGACATCTGCTTCGTGCCGGACGGGGACTACCTGGCGTTCATGGAGCGCCACACCGGAAAGACCTACCCCCAGGGGGACATCGTGGACCTGGAGGGCAGAGTGGTGGGCCGCCACCGGGGGGCGGCGGGGCTCACCATCGGCCAGCGCCGGGGGGTGGGGGTGCCGTCCTCGGGGCGGATCTATGTGTGCGGCAAGCGCATGGACACCAACACCGTGGTCGTGGGCCCGGAGGAGGCGCTGTACTCCTCCGGGTGCGTGGCGGAGGGGTGGAACTGGCTCATCGATCCCCCAGCCGGGCCCTTCCAGGCGCTGGTCAAGACCCGCTACCGCCAGACCGAGCAGCCGGCAGCCGTCTTTCCCCAGGGGGACCGGGTGCGGTTGGAGTTCCGGGAGCCCCAGCGGGCGGTGACCCCGGGCCAGGGGGCGGTGGTGTATGACGAGGAGGGGACCGTCCTGGGCGGCGGAACGATCGCGCAGATCCTTCCTTGATAGAAAAATGAGGAGCGCACTGTGAAGTGCGCTCCTCTTGCTGTGCGTGTGGCGGCGGGGACGATCTTCGCTGCCCGCCCCCGCGCGGCAGGCAAGGGCCCTTGTCCGTCTCCTTTTCCAAGAAAAGGGTTCGAAAGACTCACTCCATCTCGATCAGCTCATACTCCCGGCTGCCGATGCCCAGGTCCGCCGCAGCCTCCACGGTGTGGACGCCGTTGAGGGACTCGATGCGCTGGATCAGATCGGCCTTGCCGGGATCCTCCGAGGCGTACACCAGGTCCAGGCACGCCTGGTCCAGGGCCACCGGGTCCAGAGAGGCCAGGATGCCGATATCGCCGATCTTGGGGTCGGCGGCCACGGCGCAGCAGTCGCAGTCCACCGACATGTTCTTCATCACGTTGAGGTAGGCCGCCTTGCCCTGGAAGCGGTGGTGGACGGACCAGGCGGCGTCGGCCATGGACTCCAGGAAGGAGTCGTGGTCGGAGTCCCAGAACTTCTCCTCGTCCCCGGCGCCGTGGATATACACCTTGCCGTGGGAGGAGGCGATGCCGATGGAGATGTTCTTCAGCGCCCCGCCGAAGCCCCCCATGGGGTGGCCCTTGAAGTGGGAGAGCACCAGCAGCGAGTCGTAGTCCGCCAGATGGGCGCCCACGAAATTCTTTTTGATGACCTTGCCGCCGGGGATGTCCAGCTGGATCTCGTCGGTCTCGTCCAGGATGTCCACCTGGGCGGCGTCCAG
Organism: uncultured Oscillospiraceae bacterium; assembly: GCA_910588495.1. GTDB lineage: Bacteria > Bacillota > Clostridia > Oscillospirales > Oscillospiraceae > Enterenecus. The sequence goes on from CAJUPU010000028.1 coordinate 34,421, forward strand.
CCAGCCGTGGCGCTCCATGGTGATCTTGTGGGCGTGGGTGGTGTTGCGCCCGCCGTCGTAGGCGGTGTTGCACTCCACGATGGTCCCCCCCACGTGGTCGATCATGGGCTTCATGAAGTCGGGGCGGATGAAGTTCTGGTTGCCCGGCTCGCCGGAGTGGATCTTGACGGCCACTTTCCCGGAGAGCTGGACGCCCAGGGCGCCGTACAGCCGGAGCATGGCCTGGGGAGAGAGGTCGCGGGTGAAATAGACCTTGGATTTCATGGTGGTCCTCCTGTATCGTTTGATATGCTTGTATCCTATCTTGATCGCTGCCGTTTGTCAAGGGATTTCAGGAAAGGGCGGGCAAAAAGCCCCCTTTCCTGGGAAAAGGGGCTTTTTGGATATCATTGGATGCCGGACAGGTCGAATGCTGCCAGCCAGTCCCCCGCGGCCCGGCACACGTCTCGCAGGCAGCGCTCGCCGAAGGGACTGTCCAGCCCCGCGTGTTCCAGCAGCTGGGTGAAGGTGCGGCTGCCCCCCTGGCGGGTGTAGGCCATATACTTCTCCCAGGCCAGGGCCCGGTCCTTTTGCAGCAGGGCCCAGATCTGGAGGGCCACCGTCTGGGCCAGGCAGTAGTCGATATAGTAGAACGGCGACTCGTAGATGTGGGCCTGGCGCTGCCACGCCTCCCCCTGGGCGTAGAAGGGGATCTCCCCGTCCAGCTTCACCCAGGGCATATAGACCTGCTGGAGCTGCTTCCATTTGGCGTGGCGCTGGGCGGGGGTCATGTCCGGGTGGGCGTACACCTCGTGCTGGAAGTGGTCCACCAGGGTGCCGTAGGGGATGAAGGTCAGCGCCCCGGCCAGGTGGCTGTACAGGTATTTTTGGGTGTCCGGGCCGAAGAAGCCCTCCGCCCAGGGCCAGGCCATGAACTCCATGGACATGGAGTGGACCTCGCACCCCTCCATCCCCGGCCAGATATAGCCCGCGGGGACCCGGTCCCGGTTCATCCAGCAGGCGAAGGCGTGGCCCGCCTCGTGGGTGACCACCTCCACGTCCCCCTGGGTGCCGTTGAAGTTGGCGAAGATGAAGGGCACCTTGTGATCCGGGATGGAGGTGCAGTAGCCGCCCCCCGCCTTGCCCTGGGTGGACAGCACGTCCAGCAGCTCCCTGTCCAGCATGGTTTTGAAGAACTCCGCCGTCTCCGGGGACAGCTCGCCGTAGAACTTCATCCCCTGGGCCAGGATGTCGTCCGCCGTGCCCACGGGCCGGGGGTTGCCGGAGCGGAACTTCAGGGCGTTGTCGGCGTAGCTCATGGGGTAGTCCTTGCCCAGCCGCTTCGCCTGTTCCCGGTAGATCGAGTCCGCCAGGGGCACCAGGTGCTCCCGCACGGCGGCCCGGAACTTCTCCACGTCGTCTTTGCCGTAGCAGTTGCGGCCCATGCGGTAGTAGCCCAGGGTGGTGTACCCCTCGTAGCCCAGCTTCCTCCCCATCTCGTCCCGCAGGCGGACCAGCTCATCGTAGATGCGGTCCAGCTCCCCCTGGTTGTCCTTGAACCATTGGCCCTCCGCCGTCCAGGCGGCCAGACGGCGGGCGTCGCTGGCGTCCGTCTTGAAGGGGGTGAGCTGGGACAGGGTGTAGGTCCCGCCCTCGAAGGGGATCTTGGCCGAGGCGATCAGCTTCTGGTACGCCTGGGTCAGGTCGTTCTCCCGCTGGAGCTGGGGCACGATCTCCGGGGAGAAGGTCTTGAGGGCGATCTCCGTGTTCCGGAACATCAGATCGCCGTACTCCGCTTCGAAGTCCTTCCGGAAGGGGGAGTCCAGCATGGCCACGTTCCACGCCTGGCCGTACTCCTCCAGTTCGGGCAGAGCGGCGTTCCAGAACCGCATCTCCCCGTCGTAGAACTGGTCCCGGGTGTCGATGGTGTTGCGGATCTGGGCCAGGGTGGCCTGGGTGCCCACCCGGCGGTCGGCCTCCTCCTTTTCCAGGAAAACGGCCTTGGCCTCAGGGTAGCTGGCCGCCCCCTTGAGCCGGGCGGTGAGCTGGGACAGCCGCTCCTTCACCGCCTCCAGGTCGGGGCGCTGGTAGGGCATCTGGGAAAATCTCATGTCAAGGGCCTCCTTTTTTGGTCAGTGACAGCGTTTTGCCGTCCAACACGGCGCGCACCAACCGGTCGCCCTCATACTCCAGGGTGAGCAGGAAGGGGGGCGCGTCCCGGGCCAGCAGCTCCAGGAAGATCTTGTCCCCCTCCCACACGGGCAGGGCGGGCACCGCCTCCTTGGGCACCCAGGCCAGCTCTCCCTCGTCGCAGTCCCGGGCCAGCTCCCCCGTCCAGCCCGTGGCGGTGAACAGGTGCATGTATTCCCCGCCCCAGCCATCGCTGAGGAAGGTGACCACCCCCCGGAACCGCCAGTGGGTGAGGGTGAGGCCGGTCTCCTCCCGGACCTCCCGGAGGAAGCACTCGTCGGGGCTCTCGCCGGGCTCGAAGTGGCCGCCCACGCCGATCCACTTGTCCTTGTTCACGTCCGCCTGCTTCTTCACCCGGTGGAGCATCAGGTACTCGCCCCGGGGGTTCTCCAAATAGCCCAATGTACTGTTGTGCATGTTCATGATCTGTTGTTCCTCAACTGACGCCACGCTTCGCCTCGCCGGTGCGAGCTGGGCTTGCTCGCTGCCCCTTTTTGGGAAAGCGAGTCCGCTCCGCTGCACCTCCTCTTTCCACAAAGCCTGAAGGACGGCTCTGCGGGGGCCCGTTCAGGGCTCCGATCGACAACTCAGACGCTAGAACGGAAGGTTCAATCCGCCCGTCAGCTTGGACATCTGGCTGGCGGCGTCCTCATTGGCCTTGCGCAGGGCCTCGTTGACGGCGGCCACGATCAGGTCCTGGAGCATCTCCACGTCGTCGGGGTCCACCGCCTCCGGGTCGATGGTCACGGACACCAGCTCCTTCCGGCCGGACACCGAGGCGGACACGACCCCGCCCCCGGCGGCGGCCTCGTAGGTCTTGGCCTCCAGCTCCTCCTGGGCCTTGAGCATGTCCTGCTGCATCTTCTGGGCCTGGCGGATCATGTTGTTCATGCTGCCGCCGCCCATGCCGCCCATACCGCGGCTGTTGAATCCCTTTGCCATGATTCAGAAGCCTCCTGTTCTATCATTTATGTTCACTCTACGATGATATTGCCGCCGTTTTGAGCCAAAAAGGCGTCCAGCGGGTCCGCCGCCCCGGCGGGGGCGGGGACGTCCTCGGGAGGGGCCTGGCCCACCCGGACCTCCACCTGCCGGGACACGCCGGTCAGGCTCCGGCACAGCTCGGCCATGGGCCGGGTGATGTCCGGACGGCTGAGCATGTCTTTCACGAACTCGTTGGCCACCCACAGGGTGAGCTGGGAAGCGTCGAAGCGGCCCTCCGCCATGGCGGGGTTGCTGATAAAGCCGTAGTCGCTCACCGCCAGCGTTCCCTTGAGCCGCTCCCGGAAGGCGTCCCACCCCGGCCAGCCGGGGGCGGAGGGGGCGGGGACTTCCGGCGCCGGGGGCGGGGGAGCCGGGGGCGGCGGAGCGGGCGTCTGCCTGGGCTCCTCCGGGACCGGGGGCCGTGGCCAGGGGGCCTCGTCCGGGGCGGGGGGCTCGTCGGGGAGGGGAGGCTCCTCGGGGAGGGGGGGCTCCTCCTGGGGGACGGCCCGGGCCGGGGGCGTAGCCGCCCGCTGGAGCGCGGGAGGGGGGCCGGGCTCCGGGCTGGGGGCGGGAGCGCCCGCCAGGCCCTGCTCCAGCCTGGACACCCGGGCGGCCAGCCCCGCCGGAGAGGGGTCCAAAGCCGGGTCGCACAGGGCGGCCAGGCACAGCTCCATGTCGGTGCGGCGGTTGGCGGACCGGGCCAGGTCCGCCGCCGTGCGCTGCAGGCGGAGGAGCATCTGGACCAGCCGGGGCACGTCCAGCCGGGCGGACAGCTTCTTCAGCGTCTCCCCGTCGAAGCCCCCGGTCATCAGGGCGGAGCCCGCCTTGGGGGCGGTCTTGCGCACCAGCAGGTCCCGGACCAGGGCGGACAGCTCCCCGGCCAGGGCGGACATCTCCTTGCCGTTGGCGTACAGCCCGTCCAGCCGCTCCAGGGCGGCGGCCAGGTCGCCGGCGGCGGCGCTCTCCAGCAGGGCGGCGGCCTCCAAGTTGCCCGCCAGCCCCAGGCAGGACAGCACCCGCTCCTCGTCCACCGCTCCGCCCCCGCCGGAACACTGGTCCAGCAGGGACAGCGCGTCCCGCATACCGCCGTCGGCCAGCCGGGCGATCAGGGCCGCGCCGCCGTCGGTGAGGGCGATGCCCTCCTCCTGGGAGACATGGAGCAGGTGGGCGGCGATGTCGCCGGGGTGGATGCGCTTGAAGGCGAACTGCTGGCACCGGCTCTTGATGGTGGCGGGCACCTTGTGGACCTCGGTGGTGGCCAGGATGAACATCAGATGCTCCGGCGGTTCCTCCAGGATCTGGAGCAGGGCGTTGAACGCCTGATTGGACAGCATGTGGACCTCGTCGATGATGTACACCCGCTTTTTCACCGCGGCGGGGGTGTACACCGCCTCGTCCAAAATGGAGCGGATATCGTCCACACCGTTGTTGGAAGCGGCGTCCAGCTCCAGCACGTCCAGGATGGAACCGCTGAGGATGCCCCGGCAGGCGGGGCACTGGTTGCAGGGGTCGCCGTCCTGGGGGTCCTGGCAGTTCACCGCCCGGGCCAGCAGCTTGGCGCAGGAGGTCTTGCCCGTCCCCCGGGTGCCGGTGAACAGGTAGGCGTGGGACAGCCGCCCCGAGGCCACCTGGCGCCTCAGGGTCTGGGTGACGTGGTCCTGGCCCACCACCTGCCCGAAGGTCTTGGAGCGCCACTTGCGGTATAGGGCCTGGTACATGAAACTCCCCCCAATGACAAAGAAACGCGCAGCGCTTTTATTACGCTGCGCTTCAAACGCTTTTGCTCCCGGTCCCGCGCCGAAAGACCGCGCCGGACCGTGTGGACACCAAACGCAGGCGCTGGCAGGGAGACGGACCGCGTTCAGTCCATTGCCCGCGCGGGTCCCGACATTGTCACGCTCGCGTTGGGCTGGCTCACGGCCCGGCTTCCCTCCGACTCGGACTGGTCTCCGGCCCGCTGGGCGGGCCTGCGCTCGTCCTCGCTCCGGTCCACCCGGGCCTGCCAGCCTACGCTCACGCTTCGGCGCAAGGTAAGACCGCGCACCGGCCTTTGAAGGACAGGATATGCCCGTTACCCATACAGCCGGCTCAGGATCGGCAGCCCCGCGGCACACGCCCAGGTCCGCTTAGTGCTGCTCGGTTCCCCGCCTGACACGGTTCACAGGTGGCCGTTGCGCGGGACCGATCCATCATCGCTGCTTATATGGGGCAGACGGCACAGTCTGCCTCCGGGGGCCGGGATTCATCCCTGCTGTAGCGGATTGCAGGTACAGGGCACCGCTATCTCCCCAACTAGCGCGGCCTTGCTTTGCGCCGGGGCGCCAGCAGACCGCAGTTATTTTATCACGCCGGTGGGAAATTATCAACCACATTTTCAAAAAATCCAGCCGGGAGAAAATTTGGCCTGCGGCTTTCTATTTTCTCCCGCCTGTGGTAAAATACCTGGGATATGAAAAAATAGACGCGGGAGGTATGGGCTATGGAGCTGATGGAAAAGACGCTGGCCAGCCAAAAGGTGTTTGACGGGCGGCTGCTGAAGGTGTACCGGGACGAGGTGGAGCTGGCCGGCGGGGACGTCTCGGTCCGGGAGTTCGTCCACCACCCCGGCGGGGCGGCGGTGGTGGCCCTGGACGGGGAGGGGAACGTCTACCTGGAGCGGCAGTTCCGCTATCCCTATCGCAAGGTGGTGCTGGAGATCCCCGCGGGCAAGCTGGAGCCGGGGGAGGACCCGTTCGACGCCATCAGGCGGGAGCTGAAGGAGGAGATCGGCGCCCAGGCCGGCCGGTGGGACGCTTTGGGCTATATCATGCCCAGCGTGGGCTATACCGACGAGATGCTCTATCTGTTCCTGGCCCGGGAGCTCACCTTCGGGGAGCGGCATCTGGACCAGGGCGAATTTCTGGAGCCTTTCAAGCTGCCCTTCGCCGAGGCCCTGGCCCAGGCGGCGGACGGGCGGCTCAACGACGCCAAGACCCTGGCCGCCCTGTTCCGGGCGGACAAGCTGATGCGGGAGGAAGCGGATGGCTAAGACGATCTTAGTGGTGGAGGACGAGCGCAACATCGTGGATATCCTCACCTTCAACCTCCGGCGGGAGGGCTATGACACCCTGGAGGCCCTGGACGGGGCGGCGGGGCTGCGCCTGGCGCTGGAGAGGGACCCGGATCTGATCCTGCTGGACCTGATGCTGCCCAAGATGGACGGCTTCCAGGTGTGCCGCACCCTGCGGGAGCAGGGCCGGGCCACCCCCATCATCATGCTCACCGCCCGGGAGGAGGAGACGGACAAGGTGCTGGGGCTGGAGCTGGGGGCGGACGACTATATCACCAAGCCCTTCTCCATGCGGGAGCTGCTGGCAAGGGTGAAGAGCAACATCCGCCGCACGGAGATGCTCTCCCAGGCCGCGCCCCAGGCCGATCCCAACCGGCTGGAGCTGGGCCGGGTGCAGGTGGACCTGGACGCCATGCTGGTGTACAAGGACGGGGAGGCGGTGGACCTGACCCAGCGGGAGTATGAGCTGGTCAAGACCCTGGCCTCCGCCCGGGGCCAGGCGGTGAGCCGGGAGTCCCTGATGGAGCAGGTGTGGAACTACGAGGGCTATGTGGGCGACGTGCGGGCGGTGGACGTGGCCATCCGCC
>CAJUPU010000029.1:0-2662 GCA_910588495.1 uncultured Oscillospiraceae bacterium
CCCTATTTTATCACATTTCCCATCTTGTGGGGCGATTAAATCAGCGGTTCCCTAATGCTTGAACATATTGCCGTTGCCGATATTTTTTTAGAATGCTCTGATTTATCTGGCGTTGGCTATCTTGCTTCCACTTATCAATTTTTTTCTGATGTGATTGTATATATGCAAAACCATTTGCTATCAAAAATTCATCTAAAAAATCTTCGATTTGTGGCCCGCGTTTGCCAGATACATCAAATTTATAAACAAAATACGGATATGAAAATGGAGATTTCAAAATAATATACAATAAAGTTGATACTAGTATAATGCATACTGCTATACCTACCCCAATTAGCATTATAATACCTCCATTTTCAAAAAAGATTGCTTATCTATCAAGAAGAAGAGAAAATCAGCCTACAGCACCCCATGCGCGTGCCTGGTCACATGGCACCCCAGGTTCACCGCGCAGGGCAGGCCCGCGATATGCGTCCCCTGGGTCAAGATCGCGGCGGACAGCGCCGTGGTCCGTCCTCCCAGCCCCTGGGGGCCGATGCCCAACCGGTTGACCCGGTCCAGGATCCGCGCCTCCATGGCGGCGTAGAAGGGATCGGGGTGATGTTCCCCGGCGGGGCGCAGGAGGGCTCGTTTGGCCAGCAGAGCCGCCGCCTCGGAGGTGCCCCCCAGCCCCACGCCGATCACCACCGGCGGGCAGGGGTTGGACCCGGCCTGGGACACGCAGTCCACGATAAAATCCTCCACCTGTTCCACGGTGACGGAGGGGTTGAACATCTTCAGCTTTGTCATGTTCTCACTGCCAAAGCCCTTGGGGGCCACGGTGATGTCCACCTTGTTCCCAGGAACCATCCGCAGGTGGAGGACGGCGGGGGTGTTGTCGTTGGTGTTCACCCGGCGCAGGGGATCGCCCACCACGCTCAGCCGGAGATGGCCCTCCAGGTAGCCCCGGCGCACGCCGTCGTTGACGGCGTCCTCCAAAGAGCCGCCCGCCAGGTGGCAGTCCTGGCCCCAGTCCAGGAACACCACCGCCATCCCCGTGTCCTGGCAGATGGGAAGGCCCTTGGCCTGGGCAAATTCGTAGTTCTCCACCAGGTCCCCCAGGATGGCCCGGCCCACCGGGGAGGGCTCGGCCTCCCGGGCGGCGCAGATCGCCTGCCGCAGGTCTTGGGGCAAAATGGTGTTGGCCTCAATACACAGCGCTCGGACGGCGCCGGACAGGGCCTTCGCCTGGATCTCTCGTATCATCTCAAATGACCTCCTGTCCGTCGATGAGCACGTGGGCGGCCTTGCTGTCCCATTGGAAGGGGTGGCCGTCCATGACCACGATGTCCGCGTCCTTGCCGGGGGCCAGGGAGCCCAGCCGGCCGTCCACCCCCAGGATCCTGGCGGCGTTGACGGTGATGGCGGCCAGGGCCTCCTCCGGGTCCATCCCCGCCCGGGCGGCCATGGCGGCGCAGAAGGGGAGCAGGGAGATGGGGGTCTCCGGGTGGTCGGTGCAGATGGCCACCCGCACCCCCGCCCGGGCCAGGACGGCGGTGTTCTCCATGGTCAGCTTGGCAAGCTCCGGCTTGGAGCGGTCGGTGAGGAAGGGGCCTGTGATGACGGACACCCCCTCCTGGGCCAGAAGCCCCGCGATGAGATGGCCCTCGGTGCCGTGGACCACGGTGAGGTCCAGCCCGAACTCCTTGCCGATCCGGAGGGCGGTGGCGATATCGTCCGCCCGGTGGGCGTGGAAGTGGGCGGGGAGCCGCCCCGTCACCACCGGGCGCAGGGCGTCCAGCTGGGCGTCGAACGCCGGGGCGGATGTTTGGCCGTCCGCCTGGGCCCTGACCCATTTCAGCTCGTAGTCCAGGGCCTGGGTGAGCTTGTCCCGGATGAGGGCGGCGGTGGCCATGCGGGTGGCGGGGCCGTGGTCCTTGTGGACGCCCTTTGGGTTCTCCCCCAGGGCGAATTTCATGGCGGCAGGGGAGCGCACCGCCATCCGGTCCACCACCTCGCCCGTGGTTTTGAGCAGCACCGACTGCCCGGCGATGGGATTGGCGGAGCCGGGGCCGGTGTGGACGCAGGTGACGCCCGCCCGGCAGGCCTCCTGAAAGTAGGGGTCGAAGGGGTCCGCCCCGTCCAGCGCCCGGAGCTGGGGGGTGCAGGGGACGGGGGACTCGTTGAGATCGTCCTCCTGGGGGGCGGCGCCGTACAGCCCCAGGTGGCAGTGGGCGTCGATGAAGCCGGGGAGGATATGCCCCCCCCGGGCGTCGATGGAGCCGCCGGGCCCGGCGTCCTGGGGCAGGCCGGACATGGGACCCACCTGGACGATACGGCCGCCCCGGACCAGGACGAAGCCGAGGGGGATGACGCCGGTGTCCATGGTGTGGACCACGCCGTTGACGATGAGCATGACGATCCCTCCTAAAATTGGGACGGGCCCAGGATCCGACCGGATCTTCGGCCGTGCTGTGATAGAGTATCCCTGCGGCACGGCCGCGGCATGGGAACGTCCCATGCGGTCATTCCATTCTCCCGCGCAATAGACCCTTGGGCTCTTTCTCCAACGGAGGAAGAGCCGATTTTTTTTGAAGAAGCGCGGAGCCGTCGTGAGCCGCGCGGATGGACTGGAGCGAGGGCAAAAGGCGGGGGCCCGCGCAGCGGGGCCGAATTTTGCCCG
>CAJUPU010000029.1:2762-41150 GCA_910588495.1 uncultured Oscillospiraceae bacterium
AGTCGGAAGGAAGCCGCGCGCCGCGAACAGGCGCAGCGTGACAAGGAGAAGCGCGAAGCCGTCGAGAGCCGCGCGGATGGACTGGAGCGAGGGCAAAAGGCAGGGGCCCGCGCAGCGGGGCCGAATTTTGCCCGAGTCGGAAGGAAGCCGCGCGCCGCGAACAGGCGCAGCGTGACAAGGAGAAGCGCGGAGCCGTCGAGAGCTGCGGGGATGGACTGGAGCGAGGGCAAAAGAAGCGGAACCGCACAAGAAAGGGGGACGCAGAGCGTCCCCCTTCGATCGGGTCTATTTTCTTCCGCCCCGGCGGCTGCCCCGCTTCTCGTTCATGTGCAGCTCGGACAGCTTGCTGTCGGAGCTCTGCATGAACTGCTTGAGCTGATCCTCGAAACTGGCGGGCCCCCTGGGCTGGGCGGGTTCCGGCGTGAAGCCGCGGCCCGGGCCGGGACGGCGGCTCTGGGGGCGGCGGTCCCCCTCGGGTCTGGGACCGGGGCCGGGTCCGCCGGACCGGGGGCCGGGGCGGCGCTCCGGCCGGGGCGGCGGGGGCAGAGCCTGCTTGATGGACAGGTTGATGCGGTTGTTGTCATCGATGCCGATGACCTTCACCTTGACCTCCTGCCCCTCGGAGAGCAGGTCGTGCACGTCGTTGACGTAGGAATAGGCGATCTCCGAGATATGTACCAGCCCGGACCGGTTGCCCGGAAGTGATACGAACGCGCCGAATTTGGTGATCCCCGTCACCTTTCCGTCCAAAATAGAACCAACTTCAATCCCCATAAATCTCTTTTTTCCCTCTCAATGTAGATTGGATTTTTGCCAAGCGCCGCCATAGGCGGCGCGTTGTGCGCTTGCTGATGCTGTGCGCCTCTACCTGGAAGAGTCCACGAACTCGATCTCTCCCGGCTCCACCAGGCCCAGGCGGCTGCGGGCGATGTCGGCCAGGTACTCAGGGTCGCCGCTGTGGTCGATGCCGTCCTGGAGCGCGGCGTTTGCCTCTCGCTGCTCCTGGACCTGACGGATCAGCGCGTCCCGGTCGGCCTGGGCGGCGCCCAGCTTGGCCTGGGTGGACAGCAGGGCGATGGCCGTGGCGGCCAGCATCACCAGTACCAGCAGCTTTGTGGCCACGCCGGCCCGTTTCAGCTTCATTGCCCATCGCCCCTTCCCTCCCGTTTCTGGCGAAACGGTATAGTATATTTATTTTATACCAGGACAGCCAATTTTGGAAGAGTTTTTTTCGATTTTCCAAAAATTTTTTTGTGCGCCGCCCGAGATACCGGGCGGGGGCGGTGAGCAGCCGCAGCAGGGCCCGGATCTTGTCCGCCAGCCACAGCAGAGCGGGCAGGATCAGGCGGCTGAGGGTGAGGAAGTACCCCCCGCCCCCCAGGGCCACCGCGGCCATGTGGTAGATGCGCACCTGGCCGTCCTCCCGCAGCAGGGTGAGGGCGAACAGCCCCGCCGTGGCCCCCAGCCAGAACATCAGGTCCAGCACGAAGGCCAGGCCGGGCACCTTCAGGCTCCGGCGCAGGGTGCGCATCTCGTCATAGGCCAGGCCCAGCAGCGCCCCCAGCAGGACCCCCTGCCCAAAGACCGCCGCCTGGCCCGCCACGTCGATGCGCATGGGTCAGCGCAGCAGCCGGGCCAGGAAGCCGCCCCGGCTCCCCGGGCCGTCATCCTCATAGCTGACGGCGTCGATGTCTCCGTCTACCTTCAGATCGCCGCCGTCCAGGGACAGCTTTTCGATGTGCAGGTTCTCCCCGGTCACCACCATGGCGCCCTTGGAGGTGGACAGCACGATGGTGTTTTCATCGAACCGCTCCACATCCTCCACGCCGGACACAGTGAGGCTCTTGCGCTCCTCGATCACCACATGGTGGGGGGCGGACAGGCCGCCTTCGTATGCCATTGGACCATCTCCTTACCCTTGATGGTCCATTGTATGGGGTTTGTCCCAGGAATATGAGTGGAAATCAGAGCTGGGGCGGGTCCTCCTCGGCAGGGGGCTCCGGCCGGGAGGCGGCCAGCCGGGCGCGCAGGTCCCCCTTGAGCAGGGTATAGGCCACCGCTGCCAGGGGGACGCTGACCACCATGCCCACCAGCCCCATCAGGGAGCCGCCCACGGTCACCGCCGCCAGCACCCAGATGCCGGGCAGGCCCATGGAGGTGCCCACCACCCGGGGATAGATCAGGTTGCCCTCCAGCTGCTGGAGCGCCACCAGGAACACCAGGAACCACACCGCCTCCAGGGGGTCGATCATCACCAGAAGCAGCACTGCCAGCACCGCCCCCAGGTAGGCCCCGGCGATGGGAATCAGGGCGAACACCCCCACCGCCACCGAGATCAGCGGGGCGTAGTCGAACCGGAACACACACATGCCGGCAAAGCACAGCCCGCCCAGGATGCACGCCTCCACCATCTGGCCGTTGACGTATTTGGTGAAGGTGTCCGAGGTGAGCCGGGTGACGAAGAGCACCGTGTCCGCCGCCTTCTGGGGCAGGTACGCCTGGACCAGGCGGCGGCATTGGGCGGTGAGCCGGGGCGCGCCGGACAGCATATAGATGGAGAACACCAGGGAGATCACCCCGGTGACCACCGCCGAGACCAGCACGCTGGTCATGCCGATGAGGTGGGGCAGGGTGTTGGTCAGGGCGTCCAGCGCCCCGTTGAGCAGCTTTTGCAGCGACTCGCTGATGCCCGAGGACAGGTCCAGATCGGCCAGCTGCTCCAGGTCCAGCCGGGCCACCACCCAGTCGAACAGCTCCTGGAAATTGGCGGCGTAGGTGCTGAGGTTGCTGATGAACAGCTCGATGCTGTGGGTGAGCTCGGGCACCACCAGGGCGACCAGCGCGGTGATGAGCGCCGCCACCAGGAGGTATGCGGTGGCTGCCGCCAGGGGCCGGGCGGCCCCGCGGCCCTTTTCCGGCAGGGCCTGCTGGTACAGCCGGGCGAAGAAATTGCAGGGCCGGTGGAGGATGAAGGCGATGACGGCGCCGATCAGCAGGGGCTGGAAGGCGCCCAGCACCCCGCCCAGCCAGCGGCCCACCTCGTCCAGCTTGACGATGACCGCCACCAGCACGATGGCGTAGGTGATCAGCAGGAGCAGGCTGCGAAACAGCTTTTTATCCATGGAAACACTTCTCCATTTCGATGATTTTTCCCCATTTACCGGGGGAAGGGACGGTCAGATCGGGACGCTCCCAGCCCGCGCCGGTGCGCCCGCCAGTCCGGCAGCCGCCGCCGGAGACCCAGGGACAGGCCGTCGGGGAGACCGTCCGGGTGGAAGAACCGCAGCTCCTCCACCTCGCCCGGCTGGCACCTCAGCACCCCGGACCAGTCCCGGCAGGTATAGGCGAACTCCACGTTATACACCTCGTCCCCGTTGGGGTAGACGTGGTGCTCCTGCGGGCCGGTGAACACGCCGTACAGCTCCAGGGCACGGGCGGTGAGCCCAGTCTCCTCCAGCAGCTCCCGGCGGATGGCCTCCTCCGCCGTCTCCCCCGGCTCCATAGAGCCCGCGGCGGAAAAGCTCCACAGGCGGTCGTCCGTTCTCTGCTGGAGCAGGATGCGGCCCTGTGTGTCCTCCAGGATCACGCAGGAGCCCACCTGGATCAGGGGGCGGTGGCCCACGAGGGCCCGCAGGTCCATGATATAGCCCATAATGACAGCCTCCTATCGGCGGCAGATCGTTCTGATAAAGCCGCGCCGCCCCCAGTATACCACCAGGGACGGCCCGCGTCAAATCATTCAAAAGGAGGGGCGCACGTCGTCGCCACGGGCCCGCTCCAGGTCGATCTGCTTCTTCCGGCCGGACGCCTGGGCCAGCATGGACAGCAGCGCCTCCCGGTCACCGGCCTCGATGACCCGGCGGTACTGCCCCAGCCGCTCCTCCAGCGCACCCACTGCCCGGCACAGCGCCGGGGCGTTGAGGGTGAACAGCTGGGTCCACATGGCCGGGTCCAGCGCCGCCACCCGGGTGCAGTCCCGGAAGGAGCCACCCTCGAAGCCTTTGCAGGAGAACAGCCCCTCGTCGGCGCACACCGACACGGCGATCACATGCATGAGCTGGCTGGTGTAGGCGATCATCTCGTCGTGGCGCTCCGGGGTGGTGACGATCACGTCGCCGAACTGGCACCAGTCCGCCATGCGCCCCAGCAGGTCCAGATGCTCCCGGGTGGAGCCGGGGCCGGGGGTGACGATGAAGTGGGTGTTGCGGAACAGCCCCCCCTCGGCGTTGCCGATGCCGGACACCTCCTTGCCGGCCATGGGGTGGCAGCCGATGAAGTCCACCCCGGCCGGCAGGCGCCCCGCCGCCTCCATCACGGCGGTCTTGACGCCGCACACGTCCCAGATGAGGCAGCCGGGCTTGAAGCGGTCCCGGTGTTCCTCCAGGAAGGCGATGATTCCCGCCGGGTCCTGGCACAGGACCACCACGTCCGCCCCAGGCAGCTCCGCCGCCGGGTCGAAGGTGAGCCGGTCCGCCGCGCGCTTGGCCTGCGCCTTCTCAAAGGTGGCCTGGGAGCGCACCGCGCCCACCACCTCGAAGTCCTCGAAGCCCTGGAGGGCCATGGCCAGGGAGCCGCCGATCAGCCCCAGGCCCACCACTAATATCTTTTTCATATACGAATCCGCCTCACGTTCATAGTGTCAGATGTGGATCTGAAAGGCGCCGAAGTCGAATATCCCGCCGCCCTGTTCCAATTTCCCGGCGCGCTCCAGTCCGCTCAGACCGTCCCCGATCTCCCCGATGAGACCGGCGGGGATGTCCAGCCGGTGGTGGCCGGGCAGGACCCTGTCGATCGCCAAATGGTCGATCTTTTGGACTGACGCAAGGAACTGCCGGGGGTCGGTGGTGGGGTAGAAGGCGTCCAGGCAGCCCTCGTAGACCAGGTCGCCGGACCACAGCCACTTCCGCTCCGGCTCGTAAAAGCAGCAGTGCCCCGGCGAGTGGCCCGGCGTATGGATGGCGGTCACCATCCTGCCGCCCAGGTCGAAACAGTGTCCGTCCTGGAACACGATCTGGGGCGTGCCTTGAAAGACCTGATAGCCCCCCGGATCGAAGCCCTCGGGAAAGGCGCAGGGCTTGGCGGTCAGGTTCTGCCTGACCACCTGCGGGGGAAGGGGGAAGCGCCCGTCCAGCCAGTCCCGCTCCGCCTGGTGGACGGCGATGGTGTGGAAGTGGCGGTGCCCGCCGATGTGGTCCCAGTGGACGTGGGTAGTGGCGGCTGTGACGGGCAGGCCGGTCAGCTCCCTGACCACCGCCCCGATGTCCGCCACCCCCAGCCCGGTGTCCAGGAGCAGGGCCCGCTCCGCGCCCAGCAGGAGGTAGGAGTGGGTCTGCTCCCAATGCCGGTATTCGCTGATGGCGAAGGTGTCGGGCTGGAGCTGTTCTACGGTGAACCAGCCGGACATGTCACAGCTCCCGGCCCACGCACCGGGCCAGCGTCCGCAGCTTGTCCATGATGGAGCCGAACTGCTCCGGCGTGACGGACTGGGCTCCATCGCACAGGGCGCAGGGGGGATCGTTGTGGACCTCTACGATCAGTCCGTCCGCCCCGGCGGCCACCGCCGCCATGGCCATCCGCTCCACCATCCACGCCTTGCCGCAGGCATGGGAGGGATCCACCACCACGGGCAGGTGGCTCTGGGCCTTCACCGCCAGCACTGCCGACAGGTCCAGGGTGTTGCGGGTATAGGTCTCGAAGGTGCGGATGCCCCGCTCGCACAAGATCACGTTGGGATTGCCCCCGGCCATGATGTACTCCGCGCTCATCAGCCACTCCTCGATGGTGGAGGACAGCCCCCGCTTGAGCAGGACCGGCTTGCTGCTCCTGCCCACCTTTTTCAGCAGGTCGAAGTTCTGCATGTTCCGGGCGCCGATCTGGATCACGTCCACCGCCTCCTCGAAGAGGGGGAGCTGGTCGGCGCTCATGAGCTCGGACACGATGGGCAGTCCGGTGGCCTTCCTTGCCTCGTCCAGCAGCAGCACCCCCTCCACCCCCTTGCCCTGGAAGGCGTAGGGGGAGGTGCGGGGCTTGTACGCGCCCCCCCGCAGGGCGGCCGCCCCGGACTGCTGCACCGCCCGGGCCACCTCCAGGATCTGCTCCTCGCTCTCCACCGAGCAGGGACCGGCGATCACCGCCAGCTTGTTCCCGCCGATGGCCACCCCGCCGCCGATCTGGATGACGGAGTCGTCCGGGTGGTACTTGCGGTTGGCCTTTTTATAGGGCTCGCTCACCCGCATCACCCGTTCCACGCCGGGGAGCTGGGCCAGCTGCTCCTGGTTCAGCCCGCCGGCGTCCCCCTCCGCGCCCAGGATGGTGGTCTCGGCGCCCTTGGACACCATCACCCGCACGCCGCCCGCCTCCATGGCCCGGATGGCGATATCCAGCTGCTCGGGGGAAAATTCCCGCTTCATGATGACTACCATAGCAGATCAGCTCCTTTATCATGAGTCTAGGGCTCGTTTGAAACTTGTCAACATACCCAAACGGCGGCTCTTTTTCCGCCATACTTTGCCAATTTTCCTTGGAATACACCAAGTATTCCTGCGTCAAATTGGCTTCGCCTAGCGAAAAAATCTCTCGCCGTTGGGCATATTTCCAATTTTCAAACAGCGCCTAGACAAAATAAAACGCGGCCCCCTTGGGCCGCCGCGTCAAAACGAGAGACTGCGCGCCTTCAAGGGCATGGACCATCGCCGCTATCGTGATAGCGGTAATAGCCATACCCATAGTTCCGGCTGGTCATGCGCGGTCCCTCCTTTTTTCTGCTGAGGGTAATTTAACACTTTTATGCGCAAAAGTCAAGAGGGAAATTTGAACAGAAAAAACGCCCACCCCAGGAAGAGAGGGCGGGTGGGCGTTGCATCTGCCGCGAGAGGAGCTGTCTGCGGCGGGCCGATGCGCGCGCCGGCGCCACGCCGCGCCGGTGCGTACCGGGCAGGGAGGATCGGTCCCGTCCGGCAATATGCAGTATAGCATATTGTCGGGAAGAATTAAATGGTCAGATGTGCCAAAAATATAATTCCGTAATTATACGATATGGCAACTTAAGTGGGTATACTCTAGTCAGTAGACCGACTGGAGGTGTCGCGGTGGGATATATCGAAGCGCAGAGAGCGGCGACCGCCAGATACAACAAAAAGACCTATGACCGGATCGAGATAGTCGTCCACAAGGGCAAGAAGCAGGCGATCAAGGAATTCGCCCAAAAGCAGGGCAAGAGCACGAATCGATTCATCAACGACGCCATCGAAAAGGCGATGGCGGAACAGGAGGACGCCTGATCGCTCAGGCGTCCTCCTTGCCGTCTGCGGCGGTTCAGCCCAGCGCGCCCATCCGGTCCAGCACGGTCAGCGTCCGGCACAGGTCCTCGGACAGGTCCAGCGCCCCGTCGCCGGTGCCGTTCAGCGCGCCCTTGTCCACCGCCTTCTGCACCGCGTCCCGGTAGTAGTCCGGCACGTCGGCCAGGGTCCTGTAGTATACCATCTCGTCGTCCTCCTCTCCGTCCATGGCCCGGACCACGTCGGCCCGGAAGTCGTTCATGTCCATCCCGAACCGGGGGAACCAGTTGTACACGTCCCCGTGGTTGCTGGCCACCCCCCGGCGGTAGCCGTCCTGGTGGCAGATCACCACCCCGTCCCCCATGGGGTCCAGGCGGTAGTCCCGGCACAGCATGGCGGTGAGCTCCACGGCGGTGCGGTATGCCTGGCGGAAATACGCCGGGTCGGTGAGGGCGTCCTCGCACATCTCGAAGGAGATATGGGTGTCGTTGGCGCTTTTGCCGCTGGTGCCGGTGCCCGCGTGCCAGCCCCGGTGGTCCCAGGGCAGGGTCTGCACCGCCGCCACCGAGCCGTCCGCCAGCCGCCCGATGAAGCCGTGGACGCACACGTCCAGCCCCGGGCGGTTCCAGTGGTTGCCGTTGCGGTTCTCGCCCAGGGCGGCCGCCAGCTCCGCCCGGCCGGGGGTGGACGGGACGGGCTGGACATACCGCCGCAGGCTGGGGTTATTGGCCCCGGTGGAGTGGACCATCACGCCCTTGGGGGCGATGGCGCGTTTGGTCCGATAGCAGTCGTTCTCGGTGAGGATACACTGTAGCAGCTTCATCCGGCACCAGGTCCTTTCTGTGCCGTCCGCTCCAGCTGGGTGCCGAAGTAGAAGGCGATGATCACGGTATACACCGTCATGAAGTCTTGGCCTACCTCGCCCCGGAGAGCCAGCGCGGCGAACACCACCGTCAGCGTCAGCGTCACCAGGGACTTGACGCACAGCAGCCGACTCAGCCGGTTGGCGAGCACTTCTTTCATGGTCTTCATTGGGTCCTCCTCTCTTCCGTGTGGATCGGGGCGGTCCTCGGCGTCGAGGCCCCCTGACCACAGCTATGCGCCTCCCCCCGCCGCTGTGACTGTCCGATCTGCCCCGGGTGTCAAAATTCCCGCCCCGAAGGGTGAAAAGAGACAAAAAAAGAATTGCCTATTCCTGTGCAATTGTGCTATAATACAAATACGGAGGCGGCCGCCGCCTCCAACCGAAAGGAGCTGAGCACATGAAGTTCACGTTTACAGACAAGAAGGTGGATCTGCCCAAGTCGCTCCACAACTATGCCGAGAAAAAGGTAGGCAAGCTGGACCGCTACTTCAAGGGCGAGGCGGAGGCCAATCTGGTCTTTTCCGTGGAGAAGGACCGGAACAAGGTGGAGCTCACCATCCGTTCCGGCGCCACCATCCTGCGGGTGGCGGAGAGCACCTCGGACATGTTCGCGTCGGTGGACGCGGCGGTCACCTCCATGGAGCGCCAGCTGCGCAAGCACAAGACCCGCCTGGAAAAGCGGCTGCGCACCGGGGCCTTCGCCCCCGCCGAGGCTGTGGAGGAGACCTCCTTCGTGCCCGACGTGGAGGAGGACGAGTTCCACATCGTGCGCACCAAGAAGTTCCCCATCAAGCCCATGACGGTGGACGAGGCCATCCTGCAGATGGATCTGCTGGGCCACGCCTTCTACGCCTTCAAGATCGAGGACAGCGACGCCTTTGCCGTGGTGTACAAGCGCAACGACGGCGGCTACGGCCTGATCGAGGACGAGGGCTGATATAGATGAAAAATCCCCCGCCGCGCACGCGCGGCGGGGGATTTTCGCGCCCTGGATCAGCTCAGGAGGTCCACCGCCAGGATGGCCGCCCCCAGCACCGCCAGCACCACGCCGGTGGCCCGGTTGAGGACGATGGGGCTGGCCTTGTTGGCGAACCGGGCGGCGATCCGGGCCCACAGCAGGGTGGACAGCACGCACAGGATGAGCACCGTCAGGTCGGGCATCCCGCCGATGACGAAGTGGCCGGCCGCCCCGGTGAAGGCGGTGAAGGCCATGATGAACACGCTGGTACCCACGGCGGTCTTGAGCTCGTAGCCCAGGACGGAGGTGAGGATCAGCAGCATCATCATGCCGCCCCCGGCCCCCACAAAGCCGCAGATGAAGCCGATGAGCGCCCCGCACAGTACCGACTGGACCACCCGCTTCCCAGGGTCTGCCGCCGCCATGGTCTCCTTGGTGGTCATCACCGGCTTGACGATGAATTTGATGCCCAAAAGCAGCGTCATGAAGGTGGAGAAGCCCCCCATGGCGGACGAGGGCACCAGGCTGGACACCCAGCTGCCCACCAGGGTGAAGCCCAGCACTGCGGCCATCATCACCAGGCCGTTTTTCACGTCCAGGTTCTTGTTTTTGCCGTAGGTATAGGCGGATACGGCGCTGGCCAGCACGTCGCTGGCCAGGGCGATGCCCACCGCCTCATAGGGCTCCATGTGGAGGAAGGTGATGAGCATGGGGCTGATCACGGCGGCGGCGCTCATGCCGGCGAAGCCGGTGCCCAGCCCCGCGCCGATCCCGGCCGTAAAGCAAACGAGGAAGGTGATCATGGGATGACCTCACTTTTTTCGAGATCCCGGATGTTCCGGGCGATCTTTTGAACGATCTGTGCCGCAAGGGCCAGCTCCTCCGGGGACACCCCCCGATTCAGGGTCTCCACGAACCGGTTTTGCGCGGCGGTCCCCTGGCGGATGGCGTTTTCCGCGGCGGGCAGGAGGGTCAGGGACAGGACCTTCCGGTTTCCCGGCGGATGGACGGCGGATAGCAGGCCCCGTCCCTCCAGAGCGTGGACCGCCGCCGACACATGGGATTTGGTCCACCGGCGCAGCCGCACGGCCTCCGCCGCCGTGGCGTGGCCGGGGTTGTTGTGGAGGAACAGCAGCAGATCCAGCTCCATCCGGGTCAGCCCGCAGCGCTGGGCCACCGGGTCCAGGGTGCGGTCGTACAGCCCTTTGAAGAGCAGGACATCGTCCCAAAAGTCCTGGATCATGTGGGCCCCTCCTTTTTGTTCTATTTTGAACTATTTTTGATTATAACGGCAAAGCGCCCTGTTGTCAAGGGAGGGCGGGCGGAAAATGGCACAAAAAGGAGCTTGACAAGGGAAGGCGGGTTGGGTATAATACCATTCAAGCAAAAGGCGAGGATGGGAACAAGACGTGGTCCGTCCCCCGCGCAGAGAGCCGGTGGCTGGTGCGAACCGGTGTGGGGAGCCGCGTGGATACTGGCCCCGGAGCCGCCGGCCTGAACGTGCAGTAGGGCCGGACGGGAGGTCCCGTTACAGGCCGCGGCCTTGTTGGAGGCCAAGAGCGCATACTGGGCGACCATATGCGGAATTAGGGTGGTACCGCGGAATAGGAGCGCGGAGCCGCCGCGGGCAGCGGCCTTTTCCTGAAGGCCCCCTGTGCTGCGGACCGGCGAAGCGTGACAGCATCATTTCGCCCCTGACATCATTGTCGGGGGCGTTTTTTTGTCCCCGCGACCGAAAAAGGAGGAATACCCCATGAACTTGAAGCCCGGATTCCAGAAGTACATCCCCTTCGCGCCCCAGCCCATCCAGGGGCGGACCTGGCCGGACAACACCATCAAAAATGCCCCGGTGTGGTGCTCGGTGGACCTGCGGGACGGCAACCAGGCCCTGATCGACCCCATGAACCTGGAGGAGAAGCTGGAGTACTTCCACACCCTGGTGGACATCGGGGTGAAGGAGATCGAGATCGGCTTTCCCTCCGCCAGCGAAACGGAATATGAGATCTGCCGGGAGCTGATCGAGGGGGGCCATATCCCCGACGACGTGACCATCCAGGTGCTGGTCCAGGCCCGGGAGCACCTCATCAAAAAGACCTTCCAGGCCATCGAGGGGGCCAAGCACGTCATTTTGCACTTCTACAACTCCACCTCCACCCTCCAGCGCAAGGTGGTGTTCCACATGGACAGGGAGGGGATCACCAAGATCGCCACCGACGCGGCGGACCTCATCTATGAGATGGCCCAGCCGGTGATCGCGAATGGTATGGATCTGCGGTATGAATACTCTCCGGAATCGTTCATGGGCACCGAAATGGACTACGCCGTGGACATCTGCGCGGCGGTGCTGGACCATCTCCACGCCACCGAGGAGAACAAGGTGATCCTCAACCTGCCCACTACGGTGGAGAACTGCCTGCCCAACCAGTTTGCCGACATGATGGAGTATTTCATCCGCAAGCTCCCCGGCCGGGAGCGGGCCATCATCTCCCTCCACCCCCACAACGACCGGGGCACCGGCGTGGCCACCACCGAGATGGGGCTGCTGGCCGGGGCCGAGCGGGTGGAGGCCACCCTGTTCGGCAACGGCGAGCGCACCGGCAACGTGGACATGGTCACCCTGGCCATGAACATGTGGACCCAGGGAGTGGACCCGAAGCTGGACTTCCACGACATCAACAAGATCCGGGACATGTATGAGCGGTGCACCAAGATGAAGGTGGGGGAGCGGCAGCCCTATGTGGGCGAGCTGGTGTTCACCGCCTTCTCCGGCAGCCACCAGGACGCCATCAACAAGGGCGTCCACTACATGAACGACAGCGGCACCGATATGTGGGAGGTGCCCTACCTGCCCATCGACCCCGCCGACGTGGGGCGGCAGTACGAGCCCATCATCCGCATCAACTCCCAGTCGGGCAAGGGGGGCGCCGCCTTCGTGATGATGCAGAATTTCGGCTACGACCTGCCGAAGGCCATGCACGCCGAGTTCGGCGCGGTGGTGCAGAAGGAGTCCGACCGGGTGGGCAAGGAGCTGAAGCCCGACCAGATCTTCGCCCTGTTCGACCAGGAGTATCTGTCCGTTCCCAAGGTGTACCAGCTGGAGCGCCACTCCTTCCAGGAGGACGCCTGCCACGGCGACGCCAGCTGGGTGGCCTTCACCGGCCAGGTGGGCTACCAGGGGAAGGTGATGGACGCCCGGGGGGAGGGCAACGGCCCCATCGACGCCTTTTTCAACGCCCTCCACGACCTGCCCGAGGGGCACATCGAGGGCTATCAGTTCGTGGACTACAAGGAGCACGCCATCTCCACCGGGTCGGACACCCAGGCGGTGTGCTATATCCACCTGAAGGATCCCCAGGGCCGGGACGTGTTCGGCGTGGGCAAGAGCCACAACATCAACCGGGCCTCGCTGAGAGCGATCCTGTGCGCGATAAACCGGTCGCTGGCGTGAGGCCGGCCCATAGAGATACCCCCCGCTGGGATCCAGCGGGGGGCACTCTCACTTTTTGAACAGGCCGGTGAGGCCCTTCACCGCGCCGCCGATGTTGTCGGCGGTGAGCTTGGCCTTGACGCCGTTCACCACCGCGTCCAGCTGCTCGGTGGGCAGGTCGATGCCGGTGAGCTTCTCCAGCGCCCCGGCGGGGTCGCTGAGGAACTGCTTTTGCAGGGCGTCGTCGTTCTTGAGCTTGTCCACGATGTCCTCGATGATCTTTTTGATGTCCATGGTGATCCCTCCTCTTTGATGTTGGCGTTTTATTTTACCGGAAATCGCTCCGCCTGTCAATTGGCCCTTGCGCGGCTTGGGAAAAAAAGCTATAATGAGATAAATTTTAGGAAAGCTGGGATCTTATGAAACAGGCGGCCTTCATCGGCGTGGGCAATATGGGCGGGGCGCTGGCCCGGGCGGCGGTCCGGGCGGTGGGCCCGGACCAGGTGGTGCTGTTCAACCGCACCCGGGCCAAGGCGGAGGCGCTGGCGGCTGAGCTGGGCTGCGGCGTGGTGGACAGTGCCGCCGACGCGGTCTGGGCGGCGGAGCACCTCTTTCTGGGGGTGAAGCCCAACGGGATGGGGCCCCTGCTGGAGGAGCTGGCCCCCCAGATCCGGGACCGCCACCGGGTGGGGGAGGACAAGGTGGTGGTGTCCATGGCGGCGGGGCTGGGCATCAAGGACATGCGGCCCCACCTGGCCGGGGCGGGCTATTACGTGCCGGTGGTCCGCATCATGCCCAACACCTGCGTGGCCATCGGAAAGGGCATGACCGCCCTGTGCGCCGGGGAGGCGGCGGAAGCCTTTATCCAGGGAATCGAGGAGATCTTGTCCGCCACGGGCCGGGTGGAGCGCATCCCCGAGGGGCTGATGGACCAGTTCTCCGCCGTGGCCGGGTGCGGCCCCGCCTTTGTCTACCCCTATATCGAGGCGCTGGCGGACGGCGGCGTGATGGCGGGCCTGCCCCGGAAGCAGGCCATGGAGTACGCCGCTCAGATGGTGCTGGGGGCGGCGGCCATGGTGCTGGAGAGCGGCAGGCACCCCGGCCAGCTCAAGGACGAGGTGTGCTCCCCCGGGGGCTCCACCATCGCCGGGGTGGCGGAGCTGGAGCGGGGCGGTCTGCGCGCCGCCGCCATCAACGCCGTGCTGGCCGCCTACCGGCGGAGCGCGGAGCTGGGCAGATAAAACGATCCCCCTGCCGCGAGGCAGGGGGAATATCATTACTCGTCCCAGTTGTGCCAGATGTTTTGCACGTCGTCATTGTCCTCCATGGTGTCGATGAGCTTCTCCATGTTCTTGATGTCCCCCTCGTCGGACAGGGTGACATAGTTCTGGGGCACCATCTCCACTTTGGCGGAGGCGAACACATAGCCCTTTTCCTCCATGGCGGCCAGCACCGCGCCGAAATCGTCCGGGGCGGTGTAGACGGTGAAGCAGTCCTCATCCGCCTCGAAATCCGCCGCGCCGCAGTCCAGGGCGTCCATCATGGACACCTCCTCGTCCAGGTCCTCCCGCTCGATGACCAGCACGCCCTTCTGGTCGAAGGACCAGGACACACAGCCGGTGGCGCCCAGGTTGCCGCCGAACTTGTCGAAGTAGTGGCGCACGTCGGAGGCGGTGCGGTTGCGGTTGTCGGTGAGGGTCTCCACAATCACGGCCACGCCGCCGGGGCCGTAGCCCTCGTAGGTGATGGCCTCGTAGTCGTTGGCGTTGCCGGAGCCCACGGCCTTCTCGATGGTGCGCTTGATGTTGTCGTTGGGCATGTTGGCCGCCCGGGCCTTGGCGATGACGGTGGCCAGGCGGGAGTTGTTGTTGGGGTCGCCGGAACCGCCGGTCTTGACGGCCACGATGATCTCCCGGGCGATCTTGGTGAAGGCGGCGGAGCGCTTGGCGTCCGCCGCGCCCTTGGTTTTTTGGATATTATGCCACTTGGAATGTCCTGACATGTTGAGATCGTTCCCTTCTTGTGAGGTGTAAGCCATATAGGCAGAAAATTCACCCATCAATATAGCATACTTTGGCATACTTTTCAACCCCCAGAGAATAAAATTTGCGCCCATCCTTCTGGATGGGCGCAAAGTCTGCCGTCCGTTGACCGCCGGGCGGATGGGAGGTCCTCTTCGAGGAAGCGGGACGGCACTCAGGGCCGCCCCAGCAGGGCGAACATGTTCTTCTTGTACGCCTCCACGCCGGGCTGGTTGAAGGGGTTGACCCCCAGCACGTGGCCGCTGATGCCGCAGGACAGCTCGAAGAAGTAGAACAGCTCACCCAGGGCGTGAACGTCCATCTTGTCCATGCGCAGCACCATAGAGGGGGCGCCGCCGTCCTTATGGGCGGCCAGGGTGCCCTGGAACGCCATCTCCCGGACGAAGCTCAGGGGTTTGCCCGCCAGATAGTTCAGGTTGTCGCCGTTGTCGTCGCTGTAGGGGATGGCGATGTCACAGCCGGTGTCGTCCACGTAGATGACGGTCTCGAACAGGTGGCGCTCGCCGTCCTGGATATACTGTCCCAGGGAGTGCAGGTCGGTGGTGAACTGGGCGGAGGCGGGGAAGATGCCCTTGCCGTCCTTGCCCTCGGATTCGCCGAAGAGCTGCTTGAGCCACTCGCCCACGAAGGAGTAGGAGGGCTCGTAGGAGCAGTACAGCTCGATCTTCTTGCCCTGGCGGTAGAGCAGGTTGCGGGCGGCCACGTACTGCCACACGGGGTTGGACATGTCCCGCTTGTCAAAGGCGTTCATGGCGTCCCGGGCGCCGGACATGAGCTCGCCGATGTCGGCGCCGCCCACGGCGATGGGCAGCAGGCCCACGGCGGACAGGACGGAGAACCGGCCGCCCACATCGTCGGGCACCACGAAAGTCTCCCACCCGTTGGAGTCGGCCAGGGTCTTGAGGGCCCCCCGGGCCTTGTCGGTGGTGGCGTAGATGCGCTCGTTGGCCTTCTGGCCGTACTGCTTCACCAGCAGGTCCCGGAACACCCGGAAGGCCACGGCGGGCTCGGTGGTGCCGCCGGACTTGGAGATCACGTTGATGGACCACTCCCGGTCGTCCAGCTTGCGGATCACGGTGTCCAGCTCGTTGGGGCTGAGGGAGCAGCCCACGAAGCAGATCTCGGGGCCGTCGGAGGGGAACACCTCCAGGGCGGCCCGGGCGCCCAGGTAGGACCCGCCGATGCCGATGACCACCAGAACCTGGGAGTCCTTGCGGATCTTGGCGGCGGCCTTCTGGATGCGGGCGAACTCATCCTTGTCGTAGTTCTCGGGCAGACGCACCCAGCCCACGAAGTCGGAGCCGGGGGCGGCGCAGTCGTAGAGTTTGGCGTGCGCGGCCTCCACCTCGGGGGCCATGGCGTCGATCTGGGCCTGGGAGACGACGCCCTCCAAATTGGACAGATCAAGCTTGAGCATGTCGGACCACTCCTCATCACTTTTTTACTATTCTGCCCCGTACCGGGGGAAAAATCGCATTACTCGGCAAAGAACAGGGCCGCGCCGCCGTAGATGCCCGCGTTATTGCCCAGCTGGGCCAGGGCGAAGCGCACATTGCCGCAGGCGTCCAGGACGTTGGCCTTGAACGAGGCCTCCACCGGGTCCAGCAGGGCGCTGCCCGCGGCGGACACGCCGCCCCCTAGCAGGATGACCTCCGGGTTGACCACGCAGCTCACCGCGGCGGCGGCGTAGCCCAGGGCGGTGGCGGCCTCCTTCACCACGGCCTGGGCGTTCTGATCCCCGGCGGCGGCCGCATCGTACACGTCCTTGGCGTTGACCTTGTCCATCTCCTTGAAGGGGGAGTACTGCCGCGCCGCCCGGATGATGCCGGTGGCGGAGGCGGTGACCTCCAGACAGCCCTGCTTGCCGCAGCCGCACTGCCAGTCGGTGTGGAAGGGGACGGGCATATGGCCCACCTCGCCGCCCCCCCCGGACGCCCCGGCGATGATGCGGCCGTCGCAGATGATGCCGCCGCCCACGCCGGTGCCCACGGTGAACAGCACCAGGTTGCGGCAGCCCTTCCCGCCGCCCTGCCAGCTCTCGCCCAGGGCGGCCAGGTTGGCGTCGTTGGCCACCCGGACGGGCACATCCGCCCGGCCGGACAGCTCGCGGGCGATGTCCACGTCCATCCAGCCCAGGTTGGCACAGTGGACCACCCGGCACTGGCCCACCACCGGGCCGGGCACGCCCACCCCGGCGCCCACGCAGACACAGTCGGGGAAAGCGTCCAGCACCTGGCGCATATGGCCGGCGATGTCGTCGAAAGTGGCGCCCACGTCCCGGAAGGTGGGGAACTCCCGTTTGTCCAGCAGGTCCCCCTCCCGGCTCACCAGGCCCAGCTTCACGGTGGTGCCGCCGATGTCCACGCCAAAGCAGACTTCTTTCACGCTCCAGACCTCCTCTTTTTGCGGCCGTCCTGGCCGGACAGCCTTATTTCGTATGCCAGATGTTCTTCGCGTATTCCTCCACGGCCCGGTCGGCGGAGAAGAAGCCGGCCTTGGCGGTGTTCACCAGGGACATCTTGGCAAAACGGGTCTTGTCGCCGTAGAGGGCGGACACGTCCCGCTGGGCCCGGACGTAGTCGTGGAAATCGGCCAGGCACATATAGGGGTCGGCGGGGCCCTTGTGGTTGGTGGTCAGGGAGCGCACGATATCGTCGAAGTGCATCCCGCCGATGCCGCCCATGAGCAGGTCCATCACCGCCTTGAGCTCGGGGTCGTTGCGCACATAGTCCAGGGGGTTGTAGCCGTTGCGCCACAGCTCGTTGACCTCGTCGGTCTTGAGGCCGAACAACACGATGTTCTCATCGCCCACCTGCTCGTGGATCTCCACGTTGGCCCCGTCCAGGGTGCCCAGGGTCACCGCGCCGTTGATCATCAGCTTCATGTTGCCGGTGCCGCTGGCCTCCTTGCCCGCGATGGAGATCTGCTCGGAGATCTCGGCGGCGGGGATAATGATCTCGGCCAGGGAGACGTTATAGTCCTCCATGAACACCACCTTCAGCTTATCCTGCACGTCCGGGTCGTGGTTGACCATATTGGACACGGACACGATGAGCTGGATGATCTGCTTGGCCATGATATAGCCGGCGGACGCCTTGGCGGCGAAGATGAAGGTGCGGGGCTGGAAGGGGGCGTGGGGGGCCGCCTTGATCTCCAGGTACATGTGGAGGATCTGGAGGACGTTGAGCAGCTGGCGCTTGTACTCATGCAGGCGCTTGATCTGCACGTCGAACAGGGAATCGGAGGACACATAGATGCCGTTGCGCTTGAGGATCAGGTCGGCCAGCCGCTTCTTGTTGTCCAGCTTGATCTCCTGGAGGCGCTGGAGCACCTTCGGATCGTCCTTGTATTTGAGCAGCTTCTCCAGCTGAGTGGAGTCGGTGGTGAAGCCGTCGCCGATCAGGTCCTTGAGCAGGGCGGTGAGCTCCGGGTTGGCCTGGCACAGCCAGCGGCGGTAGGCGATGCCGTTGGTGACGTTGCAGAAATGGCTGAGCTCCATCTGGTAGTAGTCCCGGAAGATGGAGTTGGTGAGGATCTCGGAGTGGAGCTTGGACACGCCGTTCACCTTGTGGCAGGCGGCCAGGCACAGGTTGGCCATGCGGATCTCGTTTTTGCTGATCACCGCCATATACTCGATCTTGCCCATGTCGTTGCCGTAGAAGCCGTGGAGGTCCACCCGCAGGCGGCGGTCGATCTCCTGGACGATCTGGAACACCCGGGGGAGCAGCTGCTGGAACAGGGACACGTCCCAGCGCTCCAGCGCCTCGCTCATGACGGTGTGGTTGGTGTAGCTGAGGGTGCGGCAGGTGATGTCCCACGCCTTGTCCCAGGCGTAGCCGTGCTCATCCACCAGCAGGCGCATCAGCTCGGGCACGCACAGGGCGGGGTGGGTGTCGTTGATGTGGATGGACACCTTGTCCGGCAGGCTGTCCAGGGTCTTGTTGTCCCGCAGGTGCTTTTTCAAGATGGTCTGCACCGAGGCGGACACCAGCAGGTACTGCTGGCGCAGGCGCAGCTTCTTGCCCTCCACATGGTCGTCGGCGGGGTAGAGCACCTTGGAGATGACCTCGGCCATGGTGTCGCCCTCCAGGGCCTTGGCGTAGTCGCCCCGGGAGAAGGCGGACATGTCGAAGCTGTTGGGGGACTTGGCGGACCAGAGCACCAGGGGGTTGACCGCCTTGCTGTCGTAGCCGGAGATATACATGTCGTTGGGCACCGCCATGACGGACTGGAAGTCCAGGTGCTTCACCCGGTACTTGCCGTTGTCCTCCCAGCCGTGGACGTGGCCGCCGAAGCGGACCTCCACCGCCTCGCTCTCGTGGGGGACCAGCCACACGTCGCCCATGCTCAGCCAGTCGTCGGGGCGCTCCATCTGCCAGCCGTCCACGATCTTCTGTTTGAAAATGCCGAACTCATAGCGGATGGAGTAGCCCGTCATGGGCAGGTCCAGGGTGGCGGCGGAGTCCATATAGCAGGCGGCCAGGCGGCCCAGGCCGCCATTGCCCAGCCCGGCGTCCGGCTCCATCTCGTACAGGTCGTGGATGTCCACGCCGCACTTGGCCAGCGCCTTGGTGAAGATATCCTCCAGCCCCAGATTGTACAGGTTGTTGCGCAGGGAGGTGCCCACCAGGAACTCCATGGACATGTAGTAGACCTGCTTGCCCTTGTTGTTCCTGTGGAACTCTGCGCTCTTGCTGGCCAGCATTCCGTTGACCACATAGCACAAAGCGCGGTACACCTGCTGGGGAGAGGCGCTCTTCACGGGGCAGCCGTAGCGCACCAGGAGGGTGTCCTCCAATTGAGAGATGATCTGTTTCTGATCCATACGGTTGATCGGCTCCTTACTTGACCGGCAGACGCCGGGAATTCGATAAAAAAGATCACAGCCCGCTCCCGCGGGCTGTGATCGCACGGGGCGCGGTGATACGCCCCTTATTATAGCATAGATGTCAAGATTGTGCACTATAAATTTTCGATTTTTTCGTCTTTGTGAAAAAGAGGAGAAAAGAGGGGAAAAAGCCGGGATCAGTTGTTTACCGCGGCAATAGAGCGATAAATGTCCCAATATTCCTGGACAGAGCGCTTCCAGGAACTGTCATAGCTCATGACGCGCTTCTGCAGGGCGGTCCAGTGGTCCTTGTCGAAGAACAAGCCCTCGGCCCGGCGCACCGCATCCAGCATATCGTGGGCGTTGTAGCTTTTGAAGGTGAAGCCGTTGCCCTCGCCGGTCTCGATGTTGTAAGCGGGAACGGTGTCGAACAGCCCGCCGGTCTCCCGGACGATGGGGATGGTGCCGTAGCGCATGGCGATCAGCTGGGTCAGGCCGCAGGGCTCCTGCTTGGAGGGCATGAGCACCAGATCCGCCCCGGCGTATGCCTGGTGGGCCAGGGCGTTGTCGAACACGATGTTGGCGGACATCTTGGCGGGGAAGTTGGCGGCGTAGGCCCGGAACATGTTCTCATACTGCCGTTCGCCGGTGCCGATGATCACCAGCTGGCGGTCGTCCCACATCAGATCGTCCATGACGGCCTGGACCAGGTCCACGCCCTTGTGGCCCACCAGGCGGGTGATCATGACGATCATCGGCACGTCCCGGACGGCCAGGCCCAGCCGCTGCTGGAGGAACTTCTTGTTCTCCGCCTTCTTCTCCAGAGTGGCGGAGTCGAAGTTGGCGTAAAGCAGGGGGTCGGTGGCGGGGTCGAACACCTCGGTGTCGATGCCGTTGACCACGCCGCTGAGCTTATAGGCGTGCTGGCGCAGCACATCGTGGAGGCCGTGGGCGTAGTAGGGATCCTGGATCTCGAAGGAGTAGGTCCTGGACACGGTGCTCACCCGGTCGGCGGTGTGGATGGCGGCCTTCATCAGGTTGGTGCAGGTGTCGAAGTGCATGGTGGCCTTCCAGTCCTCGGGCAGGCCCAGCACCTCGTCCACGAACTCGTCGGGGAACCGGCCCTGGTACTCCATGTTGTGGATGGTGAACAGGGTCCGGATGGGCTGATACTTCTCCAGGCCCATGTAGAAGGCCCGCAGGAACACCGGCACCAGGGCGGTCTGCCAGTCGTTGGCATGGATCACGTCGGGATACCAGTCCAGATACTCCAGGGACTCCAGGATGGCCTTGGAGTAGAAGGCGAAGCGCTCGCCGTCATCGTAGTGGCCGTAGCAGCCATCCCGGTAGAAGTAGTACTCGTTGTCGATGAAGTAGTACTGGAGCTTCTTCTTCTTGCTCACCGCCCGGAACAATCCGCAGTACACGTTGCGCCAGGACAGGGGGACGGAGAAGTTGGTGATATACTCGATCTCGAACTCCGGGTCGTCCTTGATCGCCTTGTAATAGGGCAGAAAGACATATACCTCGGTGTTGGGGGACTCGGCCAGGGCCTTGGGAAGGGCGGCGGCCACGTCGCCCAGGCCGCCGGTCTTGATGAAGGGGGCGGCCTCGCTGGTAGCTAATAAGATCTTCATACCGTTACTCCTTTGCGAATGACGACGGGATTGGCATCCAGGCCCTTGAGCTGGGCGCCGTCGCTGATAGTGACCCACTTGTCCACGATGACGTTCTCCAGGCTGGCGTTCTCGCCCACCACGCTGCCCTGCATGATGACGCAGTTCTTCACTTTCGCGCCCTTGCCGATCTTCACCCCGCGGGACAGCACGCTGTTCTCCACGCTGCCGTCCACGAAGCAGCCGTCGGCGATGACGCAGCGGTCCACCTGGCAGTCCAGGCCGTAATAGGCGGGGACCTCGTCGGTGACGCGGGTGTGGATGGGCCGGTCGCCCCGGAACAGGGCAGCGGACACGTCATCGTCCAGGATGGCCAGGCTGCTCTGGAAGTATTCGTCCACGTTGCGCACCCGTAGCACGGTGGTGTCCACCTCGTAGAGGTTGATGGACAGGCGGCCCCGGTTGAACTCATGCTGGATGAAGTCCCGCAGGAAGTCGTAGATGCCCCGGGAGGTGTAGTCCCGGATGACGTTGATCAGCAGCTCCCGGGAGATGATCATGTGGCCCATGCTGGCGTAGTCGCCGGGCTTGGCGGGGCAGTCCAGGGCGTAGGCGGTGACCCGGTGGCCGGCGTCCGCCTTCATCACGGAGGCGAAGTTGATGGTGGAGTCCCCGCTCTCCTTGGTGGCCAGCATGGTGATGTCGCAGCCGCTGGCGATATGGTCCTCCAGGGCGGTCCGGTAGTCGATGTTGCACAGCACATAGGCGTCGGCCAGCAGGACATAGGGGGTGGTGGAGATGGTCTCCAGGTAGTCCAAGGCGTTGCGCAGCTCGTCCAGCTTGCCCCGGCTGCCGCTGGTGTTGCCGTCCTGGGTGGCGAAGGGGGGCAGGAGCTGGAGGCCGCCGTTCTTGCGGTTCAGATCCCACTCCTGGCTGTTGCTCAGGTGGTCCATCAGGGAGTGGTAGTGCTGCTTGACCAGCACGCCCACGTTGAGGATGCCGGAGTTGACCATGTTGGACAGAGCGAAGTCCACCAGGCGGTAGCGCCCGCCGAAGGGGATGGCGGCCATGTTGCGGTCCTGGGTGAAGGAGTTGAGCGCGTCGGAATACATCTCGGAGAAGATAATACCAGTCATTTTCATGGTGGACACCCCCTTAAACGATTTCATTGGGCTTGACGATGGAGCCGGGCTCGATGGTCCGCTGGTGGCCCACCACGGCGATGCCGGCCCACTCGCCCGGCGGGCAGTTCTCCGGCCGCTCGCCGATCTTGGCGCCCTCCTCGATGACGCACTGCTCGCCCACGATGCAGTAGCTCACGTTGGCGCCCTTGCGCACCACGGTGTTGGGCATGATCACCGCCCCGGTGACGATGGCCCCCTCCTCGATCTCACAGCCGGTGTACAGCACGGAGTGCTCCACGCTGCCCCGGATGGTGCAGCCCTCGGCCACAAAGGAGTTGGTCACCTTGGCGCCGCTGCCGATACGGGTGGCGGGGGCGGAGTAGTTCCGGGCGTAGATGCGGAAGCTGGGGTCCCGCATGTTGATGGGATCCTTGGGGTCCAGCAGGTCCATGTTGGCGTCCCACAGGCTGTTGAGGGTGCCCACGTCCTTCCAGTAGCCCTCGAAGGAATAGGCGTACATGGGCCGGCCGTCCTTCAGGAAGTTGGGGATGATGTTCTTGCCGAAATCGTTCTCGGAGCTGGGGTCGGCCTCGTCGGCGATCAGGTACTCCCGGAGGACCTTCCAGGTGAAGATGTAGATGCCCATGGAGGCCAGATTGCTCTTGGGCTGCTTGGGCTTCTCCTCGAAGTCCACGATGGCGCCGCTCTCGTCGGTGCTCATGATGCCCATGCGGGTGGCCTCGTCCATGGTGACGGGCATGACGGCGATGGTGCACTCCGCCCCCTTCTCCTTGTGGAACTGGAGCATCTTGTTGTAGTCCATCTTATAGATGTGGTCGCCGCCCAGCACCGCCACATACTCGGGGTTGTAGCGGTCCACGAAGGCGATGTTCTGGTAGATGGCGTTGGCGGTGCCCTTGTACCAGGACTCGGTCTTGGACTGGGTGTAGGGGGGCAGGACGTGGGCGCCGCCCCAGTTGCGGTTCAGATCCCAGGGCTGGCCGTTGCCGATGTAGTCGTTGAGTTCCAGGGGCTGATACTGGGTGAGCACGCCCACAGTGTCGATGCCGGAGTTGACGCAGTTGGACAGCGGGAAATCGATGATGCGGTATTTGCCGCCGAAGGGCACCGCGGGCTTGGCGGTGTCCTGGGTGAGCACATACAGACGGCTTCCCTGGCCGCCGGCCAGGAGCATGGCGATACACTCTTTTTTACGCTGGAACAAGTTGAACTCCCCTCTCAAAAATATTTAATTTTCGGTGTCGGCTTTTTTCGCGCGGGGCTTGCGGACGGCCTTGGGCTTCTCCGCCCCGTCCTCCGCCTTTTTCGCTCTGGCCCTGCGGGCGGGCTTAGGGGCCTCGGCGTCGTCCTGCGTCTCGGCCTTGGGCTTGCGGCCCGGCTTCTTGGGCGCGGGGCCGTCGGCGGCCTCGGCCTTGGGCTTGCGGCCGCGCTTGGGCTTGGCGGCCTCCACGGCCCCGGCCACATCGGCCTTGACCGCCTCCACCGCCTGTTCCGCCTTGGCCTTCGCCGCCTTGACCGCCTTCTTGGCCTTGGGGGCCTCCTCGTCGGTACTGTCTTTGGCGGCGCCCCGGACGGCCTTGTGCTCATAGAGCACGGTGGACATGGCGGGCAGGGTGAGCTCCACAGAGTATTTCAGCCCGTGCATCTCCTCCTTCTTGGCCTTGACGGGGGCCAGGGGCGTGCCCGCGCCGCCGTATTTGGCGTCATCGCTGGACAGCACGGGGACATAGGAGCCCGCGCGGGGCACGCCGATCTTGTAGCCGGTGCGCTCCACAGGGCAGAAATTGCACACCACGATGACCTCTTTCCCCTTGTCGTCGATGCGGCGGAAGGAGATGACGCTCTGCTGCCAGTCGTCGCAGGAGATCCACTGGAAGCCCTGCCAATCCACGTCGTTGTGCCACAGGGCGGGGTGGTCCAGATAGTAGTGGTTCAGGTCCCGGACGTAGGACTGCATCTGGCGGTGCTTGTCGTAGTCCAGCAGCAGCCAGTCCAGCTGCTTTTTCTCGTCCCACTCGATGAACTGGGCGAACTCGCCGCCCATGAACAGCAGCTTCTTGCCCGGATGGGTCATCATGTAGCCGTAGAAGGCCCGCAGGTTCTGGAACTTGTCCCCGTAGTCCCCGGGCATCTTGTTCACCAGGGAGCACTTACCGTGGACCACCTCGTCGTGGGAGAGGGGGAGCACGAAGTTCTCCGAGAAGGCGTAGGTGAGGGAGAAGGTGAGGTTGTTGTGCTTGCCCTTGCGGAACAGGGGGTCGGTGGACATGTAGTCCACCATGTCGTGCATCCAGCCCATGTTCCACTTGAAGTTGAAGCCCAGCCCGCCGTCGTACCCCGGCTTGGTGACCATGGGGAAGGCGGTGGACTCCTCGGCGCACATGATGGCGGAGGGGTCGAAGGTGAGGGCGGCAGCGTTCATGTCCCGCAGGAACTGCACCGCCTCCAGGTTGATGTTCCCGCCGTCCTTGTTGGGCCGCCACTCACCGCCCCGGCGGCCGTAGTCCAGGTAGAGCATGGAGGCCACCGCGTCCACCCGGATGCCGTCGATGTGGAATTTGTCCAGCCAGTACACCACGTTGGAGATCAGGAAGGAGCGCACCTCATAGCGCCCGTAGTCGAAGATGCGGGTGCCCCAGTCGGGGTGCTCCCGGCGCAGGGGGTCGGAGGGCTCGTAGCAGCACTCGCCGTCGAACTCGAACAGGCCGCACTCGTCCCGGGGGAAGTGGGCGCCCACCCAGTCGATGAGCACGCCGATGCCCTCGGCGTGGCACATGTCCACGAACTTCATGAAGTCGTGAGGGGTGCCGTACCGGGAGGTGGGGGCGTAGTAGCCCGTGACCTGATAGCCCCAGGAGGGGTCGTAGGGGTATTCGCTGACGGGGAGCAGCTCCACGTGGGTGTAGCCCATGTCCTTCAGGTAGGGGATCAGCTGCCGGGCGCAGTCCACATAGGACAGGAAATTGCCGTCCTCGTGCCGCCGCCAGGAGCCCAGGTGCATCTCGTAGATGTTCACCGGGCTGCGCAGCACGTCCCGCTTGCCCCGGGCCCGCCGGTAGGCCCCGTCGGTCCACGCAAAGCCGTCCAGGTCGAACACCTTGCTGGCGTTGTCCGGCCGGGTGGCGGAGTGGGCGGCGTAGGGATCGGCGCGGAACACGAAGGTCCCGTCGGGCCGCTCGATATAGTATTTGTACTCATCAAAGGTCTGCGCGCCGGGGACGAACCGCTCCCAGATGGCGGGGGCGATGCGCTCCATGGGGGGAGACGATTTGTCCCAGTCGTTGAAGCGGCCCAGCACCCGCACGCTCTTGGCGTGGGGTGCCCAGACCCGGAACACATACCCATCCTGGCCGTCCACGGCGGCGGGGTGGCAGCCCATGAACTGATAGGCGTCCGAGCTGGTCCCATCGGAGAACCGCTTGATGGCGTCGCTGAGTTGGTCTGCTTTTGCTCTCATAAGTGCCCTCCAAACCTCCGCCCTGCGGGGCGGAAAATCCTGAGAAATTGCTCATCGCGTGCCGTAGGCACACATTGATGGGATTATTATAATCCTCCGCCACGGCAAAGTCAAGGTGCACAAAAAATAAATGAAAAATGGGGGCGTTTATGTGGGTTTACGAGAAAAAGACAGGAAAGATCTGGAACGGTGTCAAGAGGTGCCGAAAACCGGAGGATTTCCGCCGTCAAATGGGAAAAGCCCCGCGAAACAGCCAAAATAAAAAGGGCCCCGCAGGCGCCAAAGCGCCCGCGGGGCAGAGCTTCAGAAGATCGCGGCGTACTGCCGCAGGCAGGTCCCGCCGCCCGTTTGGGACGGTTTTTATCCGGCCGCCTATTCCTCCCCGTCCTCGGGGAGCTGGTCCTCGTCCTCCAGGGTGATGGACAGCACCTCGTCCTCCTCCTCCGCGGCCTCGTCGGCTTCGTCGGCCTCGGCAGGGGCAGAGGGCTCCTCGTCCTCCTTCAGGTCGTCGGCCAGCACGGCCACCTCCCGGAAGCGGCCCTCGTCGTGGACCTCGTCCTCGATCTCGTCCAGCTTGCGGTAGGCGGCAAGGCCGGATCCGGCGGGGATCAGCTTGCCGATGATCACGTTCTCCTTCAGGCCCAGCAGGTGGTCCACCTTGCCCTTGATGGCCGCCTCGGTGAGCACCTTGGTGGTCTCCTGGAAGGAGGCGGCGGACAGGAAGGACTCGGTGGCCAGCGACGCCTTGGTGATGCCCAGCAGCAGCCGGGTGCAGGTGGGCAGGACCAGCTCCTCGCCGTCCTCCCGCTTCTCTCCCGCGGCGATGCGGGCACGGACCGCCGCGCAGGCGTCCCGGTACTCGATGATATCGACGGTGGAGCCGGACAGCAGCTCGGAGTCGCCGGACTCCTCCACCCGCACCTTGCGCATCATCTGGCGCACGATGACCTCGATGTGCTTGTCGTTGATGTCCACGCCCTGCTGGCGGTAGGGCTTCTGGACCTCCTGGATCAGGTAGTTGTGCACCGCGTCCACCCCCCGGATGCGCAGCACCTCGTGGGGGGACAGCGCGCCGTCGGTGAGGCGCTGGCCCTTGGTGACCCGGTCGCCATTCTTGACCCGGATGCCGGAGCTGTAGGGCACGGCGTAGGTGACCACCTCGCCGTCGTCCGCGGTGATGGTCAGGTTGCACAGGGTGGTCCGCTTGGTCTCCTCCACGGTGACCACGCCGGAGATCTCGGCCAGCTGGGCCATCTTCTTGGGCTTGCGGGCCTCCAGCAGCTCCTCGACACGGGGCAGGCCCTGGGTGATGTCGCCGCCGGCCACGCCGCCGGTGTGGAAGGTACGCATGGTCAGCTGGGTGCCCGGTTCGCCGATGGACTGGGCGGCGATGATGCCCACGGCCTCGCCCATGCCCACGGGCTCGCTGAAGGCCAGGTTCATGCCGTAGCACTTGGCGCACACGCCGGAGTGGGCCTCGCAGGTGAGCACGGAGCGCACCTTGATGGCGGGCCTGCCGTCGGGCCCGGCCTGCTCCACCAGCTTCTCCTCGATGAACTTGGCAAGCTCCCCGTCCACCAAGGTGTTCCGGCCCACCAGCACCTGGCCGGTCTCGCGGTCGGTCAGGTCCTCCGCCAGGTAGCGGCCCTTCAGGCGCTCCACCAGCGGCTCGATGACCTGGCCGTTCTCGCCGATCTCGGACACGGTGATGCCGTCGGTGGTGCCGCAGTCGTCCTCCCGGATGATGACCTCCTGGGACACGTCCACCAGGCGGCGGGTGAGGTAGCCGGAGTCGGCGGTGCGCAGAGCGGTGTCGGCCATGCCCTTCCGGGCGCCCCGGGAGGAGATGAAGTACTCCAGCACGGACAGGCCCTCCCGGAAGTTGGCCTTGATGGGGATCTCGATGGTGCGCCCGGCGGTGTCGGCCATCAGGCCGCGCATACCGGCCAGCTGGCGGATCTGCTTCATGGAGCCGCGGGCGCCGGAATCGGCCATCATGAAGATGGGGTTGAACTTGTCCATGCTGGCCTGGAGGGCGTCGGACACTTCGTTGGTGGTCTTTTCCCAGGCGGACACCACCAGGCGGTAGCGCTCGTCGTTGGTGAGGAAGCCCCGCTTGTACTGGTTCTCGATCTTGACGATGTCCTGCTCGGTCTTGGCGATGAGGGTGCGCTTCTCGTCGGGGACGGTCATGTCGGCGATGGCCACGGTGAGCGCGCCCCGGGTGGAGAACTTGTAGCCCCGGGCCTTGATGGTGTCCAGCACCTCGGCGGACCGGGTGAAGCCGTGCTTGGAGATGCAGCGGTCTACGATCTGGCCCAGCTGCTTCTTGCCGCACATGAAATTGATCTCAGGCTCAAAGACCTGCTCGGGGTCGCTGCGGTCCACGAACTCCAGGTCCTGGGGGATGCCCTCGTTGAACAGCAGCCGGCCCACGGTGGTGCGCACCAGCTTGTGGCGGGTCTCGCCGTTGATCTGGGCGGAGCGGCGGACCATGATAGGCTCGTGGAGCTCCAAAATGCCCTCCGCGTAGGCCAGCTGGGCCTCGTTGTCGTCGGAGAACACGCTGTAGACCTCCTGGGCCGGGCCGTCCTTGGCGTCGGCGCACAGGGCGGGGGTGGTGCGGTACCAGCGGCCCGCCGCTTCGTCCCGGACCCAGATCCGGTCGTTGTCCATCAGCGCACCGTCCTTCAGCGCCTGGGCGGCGGCGCTGGGAGTATCGTAAGAATAGTCAGGGTCGGGCTCCGGGTCCCGCTCGTAGGTGAGGTAGTAGGAGCCCAGCACCATGTCCTGGGTGGGCACCGTCACCGGCCCGCCGTCGGAGGGCTTGAGCAGGTTGTTGGCGGCCAGCATGAGGATGCGGGCCTCGGCCTGGGCCTCGGCGGACAGGGGGACGTGGATGGCCATCTGGTCGCCGTCGAAGTCGGCGTTGAAGGCGGTGCACACCAGGGGATGGAGCTTCATGGCCCGGCCCTCCACCAGCACCGGCTCGAAGGCCTGGATGCCCAGGCGGTGGAGGGTGGGCGCACGGTTGAGCATGACGGGGTGCTCCTTGATCACGGACTCCAGGGCGTCCCACACGGCGGGGGTGCCCTTGTCCACTTCCTTCTTGGCGGC
The DNA here is from genome assembly GCA_910588495.1 of uncultured Oscillospiraceae bacterium. GTDB lineage: Bacteria > Bacillota > Clostridia > Oscillospirales > Oscillospiraceae > Enterenecus. The sequence continues at coordinate 31,495 of CAJUPU010000029.1, forward strand.
CTTGATGTTGCTCATGCCGCTCTCCACCAGCTTCTTCATGACGAAGGGCCGGAACAGCTCAATGGCCATCTCCTTGGGCACGCCGCACTGGTAGATCTTCAGCTCGGGGCCCACCACGATGACGGAGCGGCCGGAGTAGTCCACCCGCTTGCCCAGCAGGTTCTGGCGGAACCGGCCCTGCTTGCCCTTGAGCAGGTCGGACAGGGACTTGAGGGCCCGGTTGTTGGCCCCGGTGACCGCCCGGCCCCGGCGGCCGTTGTCGATCAGGGCGTCCACCGCCTCCTGGAGCATCCGCTTCTCGTTGCGCACGATGATGTCGGGGGCGTTGAGCTGGATCAGGCGCTTGAGGCGGTTGTTGCGGTTGATCACCCGGCGGTACAGGTCGTTCAGGTCGGAGGTGGCGAAGCGTCCGCCGTCCAGCTGGACCATGGGGCGCAGCTCGGGGGGGATGACGGGCAGCACGTCGATCACCATCCACTCCGGCTTGTTGCCGGACATGCGGAAGGCGTCCACCACCTCAAGCCGCTTAACCAGCTTGGCCTTCTTCTGGCCGCTGGCGTCCTTCATCTGGGCGCGCAGGGAGGCGGACAGCTCCTCCAGGTCCAGGTCGGACAGCAGCTTCTTGACGGCCTCCGCGCCCATGCCGGCGTCGAAATCGTCCTCGTAGTACTCCCGCAGCTTTTTATATTCAGCGTCGGTCAAGATCTGGTTTTTGGTCAGATGGGTGTACTCGGGGCCGGGATCGGTGACGATATAGGCGGCGAAGTACAGCACCTTCTCCAGGATGCGGGGGCTGATGTCCAGCAGCAGGCCCATCCGGGAGGGGATGCCCTTGAAATACCAGATATGGCTCACCGGGGCGGCCAGCTCGATGTGGCCCATGCGCTCCCGGCGCACCTTGGCCCGGGTGACCTCCACGCCGCAGCGGTCGCACACCTTGCCCTTGAAGCGGATCTTCTTATACTTGCCGCAGTGGCACTCCCAGTCCTTGGTGGGGCCGAAGATGCGCTCACAGAACAGGCCGTCCCGCTCGGGCTTGAGGGTGCGGTAGTTGATGGTCTCCGGCTTCTTCACCTCGCCGTAGGACCACTGGCGGATCTGCTCCGGGGAGGCGATGCCGATGCGGATGGCGTTGAATTCAGCGTAACTCATTGTCTCACCCTCCCTTCTCAGTCCTCGCCGTCGAAGAGGTCGTCCTCGTCGCCGGCGTCGTCAGCGGCCACGGCCAGATCGTCGTCGTCGCTGGTCTCCTTCATGGTAAAGCCCGCCTCGGCGAACTCGTTCTCGCTGCCCACATCCTGATAGCGCTCGTAGTCGTCGTCGCGGAAGCGGCCGGGCTGGTAGCCGCCCTCGTCCTCGTCGTCCTTCAGCTCGATCTCGTTGCCGTTCTCGTCCAGCACCTGGATGTCCAGGCACAGGGCCTGGAGCTCCTTCACCAGCACCTTGAAGGACTCGGGCACCCCGGGCTTGGGCACGTTGTAGCCCTTGACGATGGACTCGTAGGTGCGCACGCGGCCGGTCACGTCGTCGGACTTGACGGTCAGGATCTCTTGCAGGGTATACGCCGCGCCGTAGGCCTCCAGGGCCCAGACCTCCATCTCGCCGAAGCGCTGGCCGCCGAACTGGGCCTTGCCGCCCAGAGGCTGCTGGGTGACCAGGGAGTAGGGGCCGGTGGAGCGGGCGTGGATCTTGTCGTCCACCAGGTGATGGAGCTTGAGGAAGTAGACGTAGCCCACGGTGACGGGGTTGTCGAACCGCTCGCCGGTGCGTCCGTCGTACAGCCAGCTCTTGCCGTCCTCACGGAGGCCCGCCAGCTTGAGGGTGTCGGCGATGTCCTGCTCGTCGGCGCCGTTGAAGATGGGGGTGGCCACCTTCCAGCCCAGGGCCTTGGCGGCGTAGCCCAGATGGACCTCCAGCACCTGGCCGATGTTCATGCGGGAGGGCACGCCCAGGGGGTTGAGCACGATGTCCAGGGGGGTGCCGTCGGGCAGGAAGGGCATATCCTCCTGGGGCATGATGCGGGACACCACGCCCTTGTTGCCGTGGCGGCCGGCCATCTTGTCGCCCACGGAGATCTTCCGCTTCTGGGCGATGTAGACCCGCACCACCTGATTGACGCCGGGGGACAGCTCGGCTCCCTCCTCCCGGGAGAACACCTTCACGTCCACCACGATGCCGTACTCGCCGTGGGGGACCTTCAGAGAGGTATCGCGGGTCTCGTGGGCCTTCTCGCCGAAGATGGCCCGGAGCAGGCGCTCCTCGGCGGTCATCTCGGTCTCGCCCTTGGGGGTGACCTTGCCCACCAGGTAGTCGCCGGCGCGGACCTCCGCGCCCACCCGGATGATGCCCCGCTCGTCCAGGTCCTTCAGGGCGTCCTCGCCCACGTTGGTGATGTCCCGGGTGATCTCCTCGGGGCCCAGCTTGGTGTCCCGGGCCTCGGTCTCGTACTCCTCGATGTGGATGGAGGTGAACACGTCCTCCTTCACCATCCGCTCGTTGAGCAGGATGGCGTCCTCGTAGTTATAGCCCTCCCAGGTCATGAAGCCCATGAGGATGTTCTTGCCCAGGGCGATCTCGCCGTTGGAGGTGGACTGGCCGTCGGCCAGGGTGTCCCGGGCCTGGACCCGGTCGCCCACGGACACGATGGGCCGCTGGTGGATGCAGGTGCCGTGGTTGGAGCGCTGGTATTTGGTGAGCTTGTAGTCCTTCTCGCCCTGGCCGTCGTAGCGCACGGCGATGTGGGTGGCGTCCACGGCGGTGACCACGCCGTCGCCCTCGGCCAGCACGGCCACCTCGGAGTCCTGGCAGTTCTTGTACTCCTGGCCGGTGGCCACGATGGGGGCCTCGGTGGTGAGCAGGGGCACCGCCTGGCGCTGCATGTTGGCGCCCATCAGGGCCCGGTTGGCGTCGTCGTTCTGGAGGAAGGGGATCTGGGCGGAGGCCACGGACACCATCATTTTGGGGGACACGTCCACGAAGTCCACCCGGTCCCGGTCCACCTCGATGATCTCGTTGCGGTGGCGGCAGGCCACGCGGGCGCGCTCGAAGCAGCCGTTCTCGTCCACCGGCTCGGTGGCCTGGGCCACGTTGAACTCGTCCTCCACGTCGGCGGTCATATACTCCACTTCGCCGGTGACCTGGACGGCGACGCACCTGCCGTTGTCGTCCAGGATCTTTTTGGTCTTGCGGTAGGGGGTCTCGATGAAGCCGTAGCGGTTCACCCGGGCGTAGGAGGCCAGGTAGGAGATCAGGCCGATGTTGGGACCTTCGGGGGTCTCGATGGGGCACAGCCGGCCGTAGTGGGAGTAGTGGATGTCCCGCACGTCGAAGGAGGCCCGGTCACGGGAGAGGCCGCCGGGGCCCAGGGCGGACAGGCGGCGCTTGTGGGTGAGCTCCGCCAGGGGGTTGGTCTGGTCCATGAACTGGGACAGGGGGGAGGAGCCGAAGAACTCCTTGATGGCGGCGGTGACCGGCCGGATGTTGATGAGGGACTGGGGGGTGACCACGTCCAGGTCCTGGGTGGTCATCCGCTCCCGGATGACACGCTCCATGCGGCTGAAGCCGATGCGGAACTGGTTCTGAATCAGCTCGCCCACGCAGCGCAGGCGGCGGTTGCCCAGATGGTCGATGTCGTCGGGGACGCCCACGCCGAAGGCCAGGCAGTTGAGGTAGTTGATGGAGGCCATGATATCCTCCACGGTGATGTGCTTAGGGATCAGCCGGTCCATATTGTCCTTCAGAAGGTCGAGGAAGTCCTCCTGGGACAGGCCCTCCGCCTCCCGCTTGTCCAGCAGCTCCTGGAGGACCTTGCCGCACACCTTTTCGGTGATGCCCGCCTGGGCGGGGTCGAAGTCCACGAACTTGGACATGTCCACCATGCCGTTGGAGAACACCTTCACCATGTGCACGCCGGTGTGGAGATCGTCCACCTCCACCACGGCCTCGTTGACGCCCAGTCCGTCCAGCATCTGGGCCTTCTCCCGGGTGAGGACCTCGCCCTTCTCGGCCACGATCTCGCCGGTGGCGGGATCGGCCACGGGCTCGCCCAGCTTCTGGCCGGACAGCCGGGTCCAGATGGCCAGCTTCTTGTTGAACTTGTACCGGCCCACCCCGGACAGGTCGTAGCGCCGGGGGTCGAAGAACAGGGAGTTCATCAGGCTCTCGGCGGAGTCCACCGTGGGGGGCTCGCCGGGGCGCAGCTTGCGGTAGATCTCCAGCATGGACTCCTCATAGCTCTTGCAGGCGTCCTTCTCCAGGGTGGCCAGCAGCCGGGGGTCCTCGCCGAACAGGTCGATGATGCCTGCGTCGGTCCGGGGGCCGATGGCCCGGATCAGGCAGGTGACGGGCAGCTTGCGGTTCTTGTCGATGCGGACGTAGAAGATGTCGGACAGGTCCGTCTCATACTCCAGCCAGGCGCCCCGGTAGGGGATCACGGTGGCGGCGAAGGTGATGTTGTCCGCCTTGTCGGCGTTCTTGGAGAAGTAGACGCCGGGGGAGCGCACCAGCTGGGAGACGATGACCCGCTCCGCGCCGTTGATGACGAAGGTGCCCGCGTCGGTCATGATGGGGAAGTCGCCCATGAAGATGGACTGCTCCTTGATCTCGTTGGTGGCCTTGTTGCGCAGGTGGACCTGGACCTTCATGGGGGCGGCATAGGTCATGTCCTGGGCCTTGCACTCCTCGATGGTGTACTTGGGGGGATCGTCCATGGAGAAGCTGATGAAGGACAGCTCCAGGTTGCCCGCGTAGTCGGTGATGGAGTCCACATCGTTGAACACCTCCTGGAGGCCCGTCTCCAGGAACCACTTGTAGGACTTCTTCTGGATCTCCAGGAGATAGGGCATCTCCAGGATCTCGTCGGTGCGGGCGAAGCTTTTACGGTGGGTCTTGCCGTACCAGACATCTTTGACCGCTCTGGCCATACGCTGTTCACGCTCCACTTCGTCAAGATCTCCGGGCCGCCGGATCGCCAAAGGACCGACACGCCCGGGCCGGTTGTAAGCTTTTGAAAATTTCCTCTTGCCTTTTTTGTGCACATCTGCTATACTGACGATACTAGGTGGGGAAGATATTTTCTCGCCTAATGTGCATATAAGCAATTTATAGTACCATATCCGCCGTCCCGCGTCAAGAGAAATTTTGCCGCCGGGGCGATTTTTACTGATTTTCTTTTTGCGGCGGAGGTAGAACGCTTGGAAAAATACGAAATTTTTAAATACAGCGCCGGTTTAGCTACGGTCGTGGTGGTGGGCGTGGCGCTCAAGGTCCCCGCGTTTCGGACCGTTCTTCCCTTCGCCTTATTGCCCGCCACGGCGTGCGCGGGGGCGGCCGCCTATTTCCATCACAGGCTGCCCGAAAGTAAAAAGTGTTCGCTTTTCAGCCGGCGCCACCCAGCGCCGTTCTTCATTGCCCTGCTGCTTGGAAATGTCACTCTGCTCCTGCTGCCTTTCATAGCGCTGTGGCGGCGGTGAGCTTACATTAAATAATGTAGAGAGGGACCGCCTATGAGAGAGACCGTCTATCTGCTGCTGATCTGGCTGGGCGTCACCAGCGCCCTGGCCCTCGCCCTCTTCGGCTGGGACAAGCTGATGGCCAAGGCCCGCCGCCGCCGGGTGCCCGAGGCGGCGCTGCTGGGCTGCGCCCTGCTGGGCGGCTCCGCCGGGGCAGCCCTGGGCATGGCGCTGTTCCGCCACAAAATCCGCAAGCCCCTGTTCCGCCGCTTCGTCCCCCTGTGCCTGTGCGCCCACGCCGCTTTGCTGGCCTGGGCCGCGCTGGGCGTCTGAGCGCCGGTCCGGCCTGCCTGCCCTGCCGTTTTCCGGCGAGCCAGGCAGGTTTTTGTTTTTCCAGAAAATTTTGTTCAACTTCCTGTTGACAAGGGACGGTCCAGGGGTTACAATAGCAATGGTTACAAACCAGTTACAAACTGTTACAACTTTTTGAGGAGGCTCTCATGGCTGAGAAATCTACCGTCCTGACCTACAAGGGCCATCCGCTGCGGCGGAAGGACAACCTGATCTATTACGGCTCCATGGCCGACAAGTACATCGTCATGATCCAGGTGATGAGCACCGAGAAGGGCGGCTCCCTGGAGCTGGCCAACAAGGTCCATCTCCAGCTCCAGTTCACCGATCCGGACCTGAAGAGCCGGGACCGGGTGGTGAAGAAGAGCGACCTGCCCGATCTGTTCTCCGCCATCGACATGGGGTCCATCTGGCTGATGCGGGCCCTGGCCGGCAAGTAAGGGTCGTCTTTACCAATGAAAATCTAAATGGGGGTCATACCAATGAATTTCAAAGCGAAGGCGGTCAGGACCGTGGCCGCCGCCGGGATCGTCCTGTCCATGTGCACCGGCGTGGCGTTCGCCTCCATCGGGAGCGCCACCGTCACCGCCGATTCCCTGCGTATGCGCAGCGAGGCCAGCACCAGCTCGTCCACCCTGGTCCAGGCCCCTAAGGGGACCCAGGTCGCTGTGGAGGAGGACGCGGGCAACGGCTGGTACAAGGTGAGCTATAACGGCCAGACCGGGTTCATGTCCGGCGAATGGCTCACCGTTTCCCTGGCAGACGGCACCGTGGTCCCCGCCGCCCAGGGCACCGAGCCCGAGCAGCAGCGGGGCCTCATCACCGCCAGCGCGCTCAATGTCCGCTCCGGCCCGGCCACTACATATGACAAGGTCACCACCTTGAAGGCCGGCAGCGTGGTGGATATCGTCTCCGACCCCGGCAACGGCTGGTACGAGGTGGACGGCGGCTATGTGTCCGCCGAGTACGTCACCCTGGTGGGCGCCGACTACGAGGGCTCCAGCGCCCTGGGCGCCTCCGCCGCCGCCATGGCCAAGAGCCTGCTGGGCTGCCGCTACCGCTCCGGCGCCGCCGGTCCCAGCTCCTTCGACTGCTCCGGCCTGATGTACTACATCTACCGCCAGCTGGGCTGCCCCATCGCCCGGGGCTCCTCCAGCCAGTACTATAACAGCGGTTATTTCGTCTCCACCGATGCCATGCAGCCCGGCGACCTGATCTTCTTCTTCGACCGCCGCTTCGACAGCTCCGGCGGCACCCTGCCCACCACCCATGTGGGCATGTATGTGGGGGACGGTCAGTTCATCCACGCCTCCACCACCTCCTACCGGGTGCAGTACGACAGCGTGTCCGGCTACTATGCCCCGTACATCGTGGGAGCCAAGCGCATCGGCTGATCGACCGACCAATATCTTCCAGCCGTCCGGCGAACAGGCCGGGCGGCTGGCGTTCTTCACGGAAAATTATCATTTTGCCTCTTTACATTTGGCCCCATCTGGGATAAAATAGGCGTAACAAGAAAAAGGGGGTGCGCCCATTGAGCGACATGGACTACACGCGCAAATTCAGCGTCAATTTGAACAAGGACGAGGAGATCCGCGCCATCCTGTCCTCCGTCTACAACTCCCTGCGGGAGAAGGGCTATAACCCCATCAACCAGATCGTGGGGTATATCCTCAGCGAGGACCCCACCTATATCACCAATCACAACAACGCCCGCACCCTCATCCGCCAGCTGGACCGGGACGAGCTGCTCCAGGTGCTGTTGAAGAGCTACCTCCACGAAAAATAAGCGAGGGCCGCCGGTCATGGGACCGGCGGCTTTTTTAAGATTTGGTTAAGGAGCTGTTTTGCCATGAAAAGAGCAGTTTGCCTGCTGTTGTCCGCCGCTTTGCTGCTGGGGGCGCTGTCCGCCTGCCAATTTCCGGCGGAGGGGTCCGGGGCCGCCGGCCTTGCCGCCGCAGATCTGGCCGGCGCGGCCTTAGACCACTCCGGCCGGGAGGACCGGGACGGCCTGGAGTGCCTGTACGCCGGGGAGCATAGAGAGGAGCTGGAGGTCTACGGTCGGAACGCCTACCAGCTGAAGGACCCCTGGGAGGACATGGCGGTGATCCGGGCCACCGGGGCCTCCGCCTTCGAGATCGCCGTGGTGCGGATGGAGGACGACAGCGCCGCCGTCCGGGCGGCCACCGCGTTCATGCGCTACATGTCCGCCCGCCAGGGGGATTTTGTGGGCTATGCCCCCGCAGAGGCGGACATGGCGGCCAACGGAGAGATCCTTCAGGATGGGCCTTACGCGGCGCTGTTCCTCTGTCCCGACCCCAAAGGGGCCAGCGCGGCGGTGGAGGCCGCCCTCAGCGGGGGCGAGCTCCCCGTGCCGGGGCATGAGGGCCCCGCGGAGCCGATCACCGACGTGAAGGAGCTGCGGGACCTCCTGGTGGAGGACCAGGGGATGGAGGGAGCTGAGCTGGTAAAGCTGGACGGCGATGACCCGGAGGCGTTGAATGCTTATATGAAGGATGCCTACGGCCTGACGCAGGATCTGTGGACGGCGGCCGCCATTGCCCGGGACCCGGAAACTGCCTTTGAGGTGGCGGTCATCCGCGCTTGCAGCGATGGGGATGAGGTGCTTGACGGTGATCCGCCGACCATATTCCCCGGCGGTTTGAAAGCGAGCGAAGCAATGGATGAGAAGCTGAATGACTATCTGACGGTCAGGGAAGGGGAGTTTGACCCCGCCAGCGACCAGGGGAAGCTGCTCCACAGGGCTATAGCGGGGAGCGGGGGAGAAGGGGATACCTGGTATGCTGTGCTGCTGGTCTGCGCGGGCCAGGAGGAGGCGATGGACGCTTTTGCCCGGGCGACAGGCACAGGGGTTGGCTGGTCGCCCCGCTACCGCTATTTGGACACCGACCCCAACTTCCCGGACCGCTGCGCCTTCACACCCCCCAATGAGGACGACATGTCCGTATATGACACCTCCGCGGTCCGGACTGCCTGGGAGAAAGGCGATCCATCGCAGTTGTCTAAGAAGGACCGGAAGATCTACGAGGCGGCAGAGAAGGTACTGAAAAAGGTGCTCAAGGACGGCATGAGCGACTATGAGAAGGAGCTTGTCATCTATGATTGGGTGGTCAACAACGTGGATTACGACTGGACCCACCAGGACCACAGGAAGGAGACGCCCCGGGAGTCCTTCACCCCCTACGGCGGTCTGGTAGACCGCACGGCGGTGTGCCTGGGCTATGCCACCACGTTCCAGCTGCTGTGCGACCTGGCCGGGGTGGAGTGCATCACCGTGCCCGGCGCGGCCTTTGAGAGCCGGGAGGATCACGGCTGGAACATGGTGCGGCTGGATGGGGAGTGGTACTGTGTGGATGCCACCTGGGACGCCAACGTCCGGGAGCGCGGAGGCCGGGGCAGGCCGGAGGATTGGGACTTTTTCAACGTTACCAGTGATGATATGGCGGCCAGCGACCACCAGTGGGACTACGCCAACACCCCGGAGGCTACGGCCCCGGACGGGGGCAGAGGATGAGGACGTTTTTGGAGGGACCCGCCGCAGGTGGGTCCCTCCAAAAAATATTGGAGGAAATGGCGATTCCCTCTTTACAAATCTTTTTTTTCTGGTATAATAAATCCGTTGCAAATGATTTGGGTTCATAGCTCAGCTGGGAGGGTGAGTGGCCCGCAAAGCAACGCAAAAAATCTGTGAATTTCGGGCAAGCAGGAAGCAGAAACGAACGTTCCAAAAATCGAACATGGGCTCGTAGCTCAGCTGGGAGAGCGAGTGGTCCATAAAACAACGCAAAAATCTGTGAGTTTCGGGTGAACGGGAAGCAGAAACGGACGTTCCAA
>CAJUPU010000030.1 GCA_910588495.1 uncultured Oscillospiraceae bacterium
TTAATATCAAGGTTTCTATGCTAAAATCGGAATAATCAGAGAATCGGAATAATCGCTGTAAAGACCGCGCCTCCGCCGTGGAGAACGGGGCGGGGCGGCGTGAAAATACGCGGGCCGCGGACCGGCGGTGGACGCCATGCCGTGGGGGAGCGGCCCCCGGAACATCAGGAGGCAGAGAGAGCTATGAAGCTGGGCATCGTGGGACTTCCCAACGTGGGCAAGTCCACCCTATTCAACGCCATCACCAACGCCGGCGCGGAGAGCGCCAACTACCCCTTCTGCACCATCGACCCCAACGTGGGCACCGTGGCCGTGCCGGACAGCCGTTTGGACTGGCTCAGTGACTTCTACAAGCCCAAAAAGACCACCCCCGCCGTGGTGGAGTTCGTGGACATCGCCGGGCTGGTGAAGGGGGCCAGCCGGGGGGAGGGCCTGGGCAACAAGTTTTTGGCCAACATCCGGGAGTGCGCCGCCATCGTCCACGTGGTGCGGTGCTTCGACGATGAGAACGTGATCCATGTGGAGGGGTCCACCGACCCCGTCCGGGATATGGACATCATCGACCTGGAGCTGATCATGGCGGACGTGGAGATGGCCGACCGGAGGATCGACAAGGCCCGCAAGGCGGCCAAGGCGGACAAGAAGTTCAACCACGAGGCCGAGGTGTTCGAGGGCCTGCGGGACTGGCTCAACGACGGCAAGTCCGCCCGGTCCTACCTGGGCGAGGTGGACGAGGAGGACGCCGCCCTCATCGCCACCAGCGAGCTGTTGTCCCTGAAGCCGGTGATCTACGCCGCCAATCTGGACGAGGACGGCTTCGCCGACCCCGACGGGGTGGCCTACTATGGCCAGGTGGCCCGGCGGGCCGCCGCCGAGGGGGCCCAGGTGATCCCGGTGTGCGCCAAGCTGGAGGCGGAGATCGCCGAGCTGCCCGGAGAGGAGAAGGCCATGTTCCTGGAGGACCTGGGCATGGCGGAGTCCGGCCTGGACAGGCTGATCCGGGCAAGCTATACCCTGCTGGGGCTGATCTCCTTCCTCACCTCTGGGGAGGACGAATGCCGGGCCTGGACCATCACCCGGGGCACCAAGGCCCCCCAGGCGGCGGGCAAGATCCACACCGACTTCGAGCGGGGCTTCATCCGGGCGGAGACGGTGGCCTTCGAGGATCTGAAAAACTGCGGCTCCATGGCCGCCGCCCGGGAGAAGGGACTGATCCGCTCCGAGGGCAAGGAGTACGTGGTGCAGGATGGGGACATCATCCTGTTCCGCTTCAATGTCTGACGGGGGATATGGAGGCCGACAGGGGCCGCGGTCCAATGGACCGCGGCCCCTGTTTCACATGCCCGGAGGGTCGTTTGCCAGCGCCTGGAGCCGCCGGTAGTCCTCCGGGGCGTTGCAGTTGAGGAACAGCGCCTCGTCCCCGGGCCAGTCCAGCGTCTGGAACCCCACCTGGTCCAGCAGCCGCCGCACGGCGGTGTTCCCGCCCTGGAGCAGCTCCTCCATGGGCCGGAACAGCTCCCGGCGGTAGATCCCCATCAGCGGCTCCCACTTGCCCCCATGGGCCAGGAGGGTGGCCGCCGCCTCGGAACTCCGGTGAGCCCCGGCCAGGGCCAGCAGCGCCCGGGCGGGCACCAGGGGGGCGTCCACACTGAGCACCAGGCAGTGAGGGTGATCGGCCCGTTGGAAGCAGGCATGCATCCCGCTCAGAGGGCCCCGGCCGGGGAGCTCGTCCGGGATGAGCCGGGCCCCCGGGAGGTCCCGGCGGCAGCCGGACAGCATGAGGTCCCGGACCCCCAGCCGCCGCAGCTTGTCCGCCTGCCACTCCAGCAGGGTGGAGCCCCGGAAGGGGAGGGACGCCTTGTCCCGGCCCATCCGGGAGCTTCTGCCTCCCGCCAGCAAGACGGCGGAGATGGCTTCCAGACCGCCCTCCGCCGGGGGGGCAGCCTGTTCCGGCTGTGCCGGATCGGATCGTCTCATATGGATTCGCTCCTATTCGATGGAGGCAGGTGACACGCCCCCTGTTTTGTGCTATACTGTCCTCAGAGTCGATCTTGAGGAGGAATTCGATCATGAGTGTCATCTATACATCTGTGGACCAGCTGATCGGCCGCACCCCGCTGCTGGAGCTGACCCATATCCAGCGCTCGGAGGGCCTCCAGGCCCGGATCCTGGCCAAGCTGGAGTATCTCAATCCCGCGGGCAGCGCCAAGGACCGGGTGGCCAAGGCCATGCTGGACGACGCCGAGGCCCGGGGGGTGCTGAAGCCCGGCGGGACCATCATCGAGCCCACCTCCGGCAACACGGGGATCGGCCTGGCCAGCGTGGCCGCCGCCCGGGGCTATCGGGTGGTGATCGTCATGCCCGACACCATGAGCGTGGAGCGCCGCCAGCTGCTGGGGGCCTACGGCGCCCAGCTGGTGCTCAGCGAGGGGGCCAAGGGGATGGCCGGGGCCATCGCCAAGGCGGAGGAACTGGCGGGAGAGATCCCGGGGAGCTTCATCCCCGGCCAGTTCACCAACCCCGCCAACCCCGCCGCCCACCGGACCTCCACCGGCCCGGAGATCTGGGCGGACACCGATGGCCAGGTGGACATTTTCGTGGCCGGGGTGGGCACCGGCGGCACCATCACCGGGGTGGGGGAGTACCTGAAGGAGCAGGACCCCGGCATCCGGGTGGTGGGGGTGGAGCCCGCCGCCTCCCCCGTGCTCAGCGGCGGGGCCCCGGGGCCCCACGGCATCCAGGGCATCGGCGCGGGCTTCGTGCCCCAGATCTTCAACGCCGCCGTCTGCGACGAGATCCTCCAGGTGGAGGACGCCGACGCCTACGCCGCCGGGCGGCTGATGGGCCGGTCCGAGGGGGTGCTGGTGGGGATCTCCTCCGGGGCGGCGGTGTGGGCCGCCGTCCAGCTGGCCAAACGGCCGGAGAACCGGGGCCGGACCATCGTGGTCCTGCTGCCCGACACCGGGGACCGCTACCTGTCCACCCCCATGTTCGGCGGGTGAGCCGCCCCTCCATGATATGACACAGCCCCGTCCGGGGCGGTAAAAAGGTGCCTGGGAGCGCTTCTTTCGAAACGCTCCCAGGCATTTTGCGCTGCTAGATCAGGTCTTTCACCTCAGATCAGGCCCGGTTGCCGGTGATGTCCCGGTACAGGAAGGTCACGATCTGGGCCCGCTTGCAGTACTCGTTGGGGCCGAAGGTGGTGGCGGAGGTGCCGTTGGTCACGCCCTTGGAGTTGGCCCAGGACACGGCCTTGGCGTAGTACTCCCGGCTGTTCACATCATAGAAGCCGCTGTTGGTGCCGGCCGCGGGAGAACCCTCGTAACGGTACAGGAAGGTCACGGCCTGGCCGCGGGTGACGTACTGCCCCACGCCGAACTGGTTGGCGCTGACGCCGTTGGTGATGCCCTTGGACACCGCCCACAGCACCGCGTTGTAGTAGTAGCTGCCCGCCTGCACGTCCCAGAACGGGTTACGCACGCTGCTGCTCACCGCGGGAGAACCGGCGGCACGCCACAGGAAGGTCACCATATCCTCGCGGGTGCACACGTTCTCGGAGCCGAAGGTGTAGGTGCTGGTGCCGTTGGTGATGCCCCGCTCCACGGCCCAGCGGACCGGGTTGGAGTAGTACTCATAGGACCACACGTCCTGGAACAGGGTGCCGTTGTTGGCGTCGAACCTGGGGGTGACGGTGACGGTGTTGTAGCCGGAGGGCACCGTGAACTGGAAGGTGTTGGCGCCGGTGCGCACGGCGGTGGCGCCGGTGACGCTGACGCCCATGGTGCGCTGGTTGGTGCCGGGGGTGGTGGTGACGGTCACGGTGGTGCCGGGCGCCACCTGGTTATTGCCCGCGCTGGTGTAGGCGGAGCCGCCGGTGGTGCTGGACACGTTGACGGTGGGATTGGTGGTGGTCTGGGTCTTGGTGAAGCTGGGCGTCACGGTCACGGAGCCGGAGGGCATGGTGAAGCTGTAGCTGCTGCCGGAGCCGGACACGCTGACCGCCTTGCCGGAGGAGTCCTTGACGGACACGCCGGAGGGGCTGTAGCCCGCCTGGGCGGACAGGGTGACGGTCACCTTCTGGCCCGCGGTGGCCGGGTTGGCGCTGACGCTGGCGGAGCCGCCGGTGGCGCTGGCCACGGTGATGTTGCCGCCGGTGGGCGCGGTGTCGCGCTTGAGCTGGAAGGTGTAGGTATAGCCGCTGGGATTCTGGGTGTCCACGTTCTGGGAGGTGCACTTGATGGGCAGGTCGCCCAGGGCCTTCACCATGATCTTCCGGGCGTAGCCGGTGAGGGTGAAGTCACAGCTGCCCTTGTAGCTGCCCTCCACGGTGATGGTGTCCATCGTCTCCGTCACCTGAGTGCCGTCGGCGGTGTTGGGCTGGGTCTTGCCGGGAATGGTGTCGTCCACCGCGGCCTGGAGGGTGTCGTACTTGCAGAGGATCTCGGGCACACGAGCATTGCCAGCGGCATTATTTTTAATGTCGCTCTCTATCTCGATCAGGCCGTCCGCGCCGTTGATCTCGACGGCGCCCAGGCCGTTGGTCCCGGCATGATTGATCTTCCACCCGTCCGCGTCAGTACCGGCGTAGACATACTTGCCGTCCTGGTGCATGTACTGCGTCTCGAGGGCATCAAGTCCCAGCTTCACCTGGACGGGGTTGGTCATGTCGCCGGTGAGGGCGCCCAGGGCCCGGCCGGCCTGCACGGTGTAGACGAAGTCTGCATCGTAGTCATCGCCGCTCACGTCCACCCGGTAATAGGGGGTGAGGGTGGCGGTCAGGGTGCCGGTGCTGGGGTTGTAGTCGGTGACGTTCACCACCAGGTAGGGCACGATGTAAGCCTTATTGAACTTATCTTTGATCTTCTTGATGTCACCCGAGGCGCTGTTCACGTTGAGGAAGTCCTTCAGGTTGCCGGTGTGCTTGGAGAGATACTCCGTACCGTCGGGCTTGGTGTAGCCCTTCTGCCAGATGGTGTTCTGGGCGTTGGTGATCCAGTTGGCCACGCTGTCGTTGCTGGTGATGGTGGCCTGGGCGGCGTTGATGGCCTCCAGCATGGCCCGGTTCTGCGCACCAGCGCCGTTGAAGATGAACAGGCCGTCCTCCTGCATCTTGTCGATGAGGTTTTTCTTGGCGTCGGCGGACCAGCTGCTCAGCTTGCCGCCCACGGTGACCACCAGGGCGCTTCCGGCTTCAGGAGCATGCAGGCCCAGGGCGCTGGCGGACACGGCCAGGTTGGCGGTGACGGTGTACCGCGCGCCGGTGCCCCGGTTCAGCACCAGAGCGCCGTCCTGGATGATGGCGCCGTAGGCGTCCAGGCTGGGCTGGATGGCGTTGAAGGACACCGCCTTGGTGTTCGCGTTCCAGTCGATCACCACGTCCTCCAGGACCAGGACAGAGCCGTCAGGCTTGATCACATCGGTGGTCAGGTCTACCTGGATGGAGGCGTAGCCGCCCGCCCCGGCCACGATCGCGCCGGACAGGTTGATGGTGTTCCCGCTCAGGGTCACCTTCACGTTACCGTTACCCACCGCAGTGGAGCCCGAGGTGGTGGCGTTGGTGATCTTCATCACCTCGGCGGAGGTGTCGGTGGAATCCAGGACCAAGGTGCCAGTGACCGCCGGGATCGCCACCTCGGTGCCGGAGGGGAAGCTGGTGCCCTCCGCCGCACCACCAGGCGTTCCGTTACCCACGATCCACTTGGCCACGCCGGTGTTGTTCACCCGGGTGGGCAGGGCGATGCCGGTGGTGGTGCTGTACTTGATGTAGGCCCAGGGGTTGCCGCCGAAGTTCAGCTGGAGCGTGCTGGTCCCAGGTTCGCCCTGGCCCAGGATGACGATGGGCTCATCGTCCTTCGCGGGGGTGGTGGCGGCGATGTCGGAGATGGCCTGGGTCAGCTCGTTCCGGTTGTAGAGGGCCTTCCTATCGGCCTTGTCCTTGACGGGCACGATGAACTGGATGTTGGCGTTGTCCACCCAGTCGATGTTGGCCACCTTGCCCAGCTCGTCGGCGGTGGCGGAGCTGAAGGTGCCGCCCTTGACGCCCTTGCCGGTGTAACCGGTGAGGGTCAACGTGCCGTAGTAGTTGTCCCGGGTGGCGGGCCAGCTGCTGATCTTCAGGTTGGAACCCTTGGTGGTGGTGACCCCATCAAAGGTGCTGTTGGTGGCGGTGATGGACAGGGTGGTGGTGTCCGTCGCGCCCAGGGTGAGCATGCCGATATCGTCGTTGTTCCCGGCGATGGTCAGGGAACCGGCGTTCACGGTGATATTGCCCACCGTGGCGTTGGTCACGCTGACGGTGCCCTTGTTGGTGGTGACAGGGCCCACGTTGATGTCGTTGGTGGTGCGGTTGATGGTGATGGTGCTGGAGGCGGTGGTGTCGGAGCTGCTGTTGTCGATGCTGTCCACCTCACCGCCGTTGACGGTGACGGAGGGGACCGCGCCGTTGGCGGTGCTGTTCGTGTTGTTTTGCACCGTGACATCGCCGATATCAGACAGGCCGCCGATGGTCAGGGAGCCGCCGTTGCTCTCCAGGGAGACCGCGCCGCTGGTGGTGTCCTGGAGGCTGACGGTGCTGCCGTCGCCGGTGATAGTGATATCGTCCGTGCCGGTGGCCCCCTTGGTGGTCAGCCGCTGGGCGGCGTAGGTGGTCGTGCCCTTGGCGTCCTGGCTTTCGCCGCTCATGGTGATCGAGGCGAATGTGCAGTTGGTCAGGGTCACGGTGTTGGTCCGGCCCGTCAGGCTGATCGCGCCCACGTTCACGTTGGTGGCGTTCACCGTCAGGCCGCTGGTGAGCTTGGCGCCGTAGTCGTCACGGTCGGTGGTCAGGCCGACCACCTTGCCCTTCTGTCCGGTGGGATTCAGCTTGTCGGTGACGGTGATGCTGGTCATGGCCTGATCTCTGTTGGCGCCGCAGGCGTTCAGGTCGGTCGGGAGGGTCAGGGTCTGGCCGTTCACGTCCACGTTCAGGCTGGTGGGCCAGGGTCTGTTGAAGTTGGGGGCGGCGCCCAGCAGGGTGAAGCTGCTGGGGGCGGTGGTCCCGGTGACCTTGCTCTCATAGGTAGCGCCATCGGGATACCAAGCGCCGCTGGTGCCCACGCCGATGATGAAGCCGCTCTGGGCCTCATAGACCTGGATCTCACCGGCGGTGTTCGCCGGGGCGTTCCAGTACCAATGTCCGGCCTCTTTTTTGATGCCGTTGGAGTAGTCGGTGCTGGCCTGGTAGGTGAAGCTCTTGCCCACCGGGTTTTTCGCCACCTCAGCCTCGCTCGTGCCAGTGGTGGCATCAACAGGGGCCTTGTACGTCGTTGCCGCGAAGGCGGACATGGGCAGCAATGTCAGCACCATGGCCAGGGCCAGGGCCGCCGACAAAAGTCGTTTCTTCATGTACTTCTTCCTCCTTGTTTCTGGTTTAGGTAGCTGTGTTCGCCGGTCTGGCCGGCATGGTCTGTCCCCTTTTGGGGTGTGGCCGGGCATACGGCCCTCCTTCCATCGGAATGATTGGCTGACGCCTCCGACGCCACAATTATACGGCTACTATTATACTCTATCGGCAAAAATTTGCAAGGCTTAATGGAGATTTTTTGGAAAAATAAATGGAAGGACCGACAGGATCTGTCAGTCCTTGCGTTTTCCCGGAAGGTGTGGTATGATATGAAGTAAGGTGCCGTTACATAAAAACGGCGGTCAGCGGCCTCCCCCACTCTCTTGTGGAGGGAGGTGGTGCGGATGGGAGACGGGCGCTGGGCGCGAGTCCGGCGTATTGTGGTGTGGTTCATCGTTGTGTTCGTTCTGATGATCCTCACGGCCCAAAAAGCGTGTTGACCGCTCGGCTGCAACCCAAGCGGTCAACGTGAACCCAAATTATGTTGACTAAAAGGAGCTGCTGACCGTCGTAACGGCACCCCTTCATATGCCTATATGATACAGCGTCATGGATGATTTGTCAAGGGTGCAAAGAGGAGGCGTACCGATGGACTACGACACCCTGCTGTCCGGCTGCTGCGAGATGGGCCGGAAGCTTTTGGAGCACGGCGCGGAGATCCAGCGCGCGGAGGACACGATCCACCGCCTGCTGGCGGCCTACGGCCTGGAGGGGGAGGTGTTCGCCATCCCCAACTGTGTGATCGTCAGCGCCGCCTGCCCGGACGGCCGGGTGCGCACGGTGATGCGCCGGGTGGGCCAGGCGTCGGTGGACATCGAGGGGATCGAGCGGTTCAACGACCTGTCCCGCCGGCTGTGCGCCGGCCCGCCCGGCGACCCGGCCCAGCTGCTGCGCCGGTGCGGGGAGACGGAGCGGGGCCTGCGGCGGTATCCGGCGGCGCTGTGCCTGCTGGGGTACTTCGTGGGGGCGTTTTTTTTCGCGCTGTTCTTCTCCGGCGGCTGGGCGGAGGCCGCCGCCGCCGGGCTGGCGGGGCTGGCGGGCGGGGCGTGCCTGACCCTGCTGGGCAAGGCGGGGGCCAACCCCTTCCTGGCCACGATGGCGTCGGCCTTCGTGCTGGGCGGGGCGGCCTGCGGTCCGGCGGCGCTGGGGGCGCCCGTCAGCGTGGAGATCGCCACCGCCGGGGCCATCATGGTGCTGGTGCCCGGGCTGGTGTTCACCAATTTCATGAGCGACCTGCTCACCGGCGACATGGTGGCGGGGCTGGCCACCTTTGCCCGGGCGGTGCTGTCGGCGGGGGCGATCGCCCTGGGGGCGGGGCTGGCCATGGCCCTGCTCCAGGGGGCGGGGCCCGCCCAGTCCGGGGCGGTGGTGGAGTACGCCCCGCCGCTCTACTGCGCCTTCGCCTTCGTGGCCTGCCTGGGCTTCTGCGCCCCCTACAACGCCCAGGGGGTGGGGGCGCTGCTGTGCGGCCTGGGGGGCGCGCTGGGCTGGGCGGCCTATCTGGCGGCCATGGCGGTGTGGGGCGACCCCTTCGCCGCCAGCCTGATCGCGGCGGTGACGGTGTCCGCCTGGTCGGAGCGGATGGCCCGCTGGCGGCGGTGCCCGGCCACCTCCTATCTGATCGTGGGCATCTTCCCGCTGGTGCCGGGGCTGACGATCTACCAGGCCATGGAGCACGGCCTCCGGGGGGACACGGGGCGGTTCCTGGATACCTTTTTCCGCACCATGGGCATCGCGGGGTGTCTGGCGCTGGGGCTGCTGCTGGTGGCGTCGGCGCTGTCGCTGTGGCGCAGGCGGTCCTGACGGACTGTTACCGTTTCGTCACCCATTTGTGATCCTTTGTTCCTTGACCTGCCTGAGCGGGTGTGTTAACATAACTCCAAACATCGAGATAAAGGAGTTCGTATCGAAATGCGCCACAAAATGTTGTTCCTCCTCTGGGTCTTTGCCTTGGCGCTGCTGGCGGGCTGCGGCACCACCTCCGGGCACTATGTGCCCCCTTCCCCGTTCCCGGCCAGCGCGCCCCCCGCCGCCTCCGCCGCCTTGGCCACGCCGCCGCCCTCTCCGAGCCCTGTGCCCACCCCCACCCCCACGCCGGAGCCCAGCCCCACGCCGGACCCGGCGGCGCCCTACCAGTTCGGCACGCCGCTGGAGGAGAGCGAGGGGGTGGAGGACGACAGCTTTTTCGACAGCAGCGTGTTCTTAGGGGATTCCCGCACCGAGGGCCTGGAGCTGTTCAGCGGCCTGAAGCACGGGGATTTTTACTGGGCCAGGGGCATGACGGTGTTCAAGGCGGACAGCGCGGACTACCGGCCCTTCGAGATCGACGGGAAAAAGTACAGCATGGTGGAGGCGCTGGCGCTGAAGCAGTATGATAACGTGTACATCATGCTGGGAGTGAACGAGCTGGGCTACCCGGCCCAGAGCTATGAGAGCGGCCTGGGGAAGCTGCTGGACCGGATCCTGGAGCTCCAGCCCCAGGCGGTGGTGTACCTCCAGACCATGCCGCCGCTGAACGACGCCTTGTGCCGCCAGAACAGGCTGGCCTCCTACATCAGCAACGAGAACCTGGCCCGGTTCAACCAGGCCATCGTCCGCCTGGCGGCGGAGAAAAAGGTGGTGCTGCTGGACACGGCCCAGGCGTACACCGGGCCGGACGGCCAGCTCCCGGCGGAGCTGGCCAATGACGGCTGCCACTTCTCCTACGGGGGCTACAAACTCTGGGCGGACTACCTGCGCCGCCACGTCATGGACCGGGAGCGGTACTTCGCCAACCGGGCGATGGTGGGCTGACCGTCTGTCAAAATAAGGAACGCGGCCGTCCGGGAGCATCCGGACGGCCGCTTTTTCGGAAAAACTTTGGACAGCCGTGATATTCGGACCCCCTCGGTCGTTTTATAGGCGTAGCTACAAAGAAGCGCGAGGATAGGCGCATAGGGGAGCTTGGACCGGAGCGAGGGCAAAAGCCCAGGGCCCGCGAAGCGGGACCGGGTTTTGCCTGAGACACAGGGAAAGCGACCCGGCCATGCGCCCGATCCCAGCGTGACAGCAGCAAGGCGCCAAGCGTGAAAATAAGCGGCGGCGAAAGGAGGTGCTGGCGATGGACCCCGAACAACTGACGTACCTGTTCCGCAGATACGGCGACGACGTGTTCCGGCTGGCTTACAGCTATCTGGGCAGCCGGGCCGACGGGGAGGACGTGTGCCAGAGCGTGTTCCTCAAGCTGGCGGAGGGAAAGACGGTCCTTCTGCCGGGGCGGGAAAAGAGCTGGCTGCTCACCTGCGCCGCCAACCTGTGCAGAAGCCAGCTGAGGTCTTTCTGGCGGCGGAACGTGGGGGAGCTGGACGAGTCCGTCCCCTTCCGGGAGGAGTCCGACCGGGCGGTGTGGGAGGCGGTGATGGCCCTTCCCCCCAAATACCGGGCGGTGATCCACCTGTACTACTGGGAGGGCTACGACCAGGGGGAGATCGGGGAGATCCTGAACATCTCCCGCACGGCGGTCCAGACGCGCATGTCACGGGCCCGTGACATGCTGAGAAAGGAGCTGAGCGACGATGAACAACTACTGGAGCATGATGGAACAGGTCAAGTTAAGCGACCGGAAAAAGGAGGAAATCATGGATATGTTGGAGAATAAGGGCACTCAGAAGCGGCGTATGCCCAAAGCGGGCAAGCTGATTTTGGCGGCGGCGCTGGCGGTGGGGTGCGTGCTGTCCATCGCGGCGGGCCTGCCCGCCCAGGTGTATAACTTCATGACGGGCGGCACGATGGTCGATATGCCCGGAAGCAACCATTCGGAATTTACGCTGCCCGCGGGCAGTCCCCTCACCTTGGAGAACGGCCGCATCTGGCTCACCGCCAACGGTGAGAAGCTGGACATCACCGACAAGATGGACGAGAACACCCCCTATATCCAGGAGCACACAGACCCCGCCACCGGGAACAAAGGCTACTTCGTCGCGGGCGGCACCCCTGAGAGATTCGGCTGGGCCGAGTTCCCCGTGGTCGATGGCGCTGTTTCGGCGGTCTCGGGCAGCAGCTATGAGGACTGGTGGTACACGATGCCCGACGGTTCCGAGATCATCCTCAGCGACCTCCCCATGGAGGAGCAGATGAAGCTGTCGGAGGAGAACGGCGGCGGCCTCACGTTCACCTCCGTCAACCGTCCCTGGTTCCAGGCCGCGCTGGACCAGCTGGGCCTGGAGGATTGACGCCGCTCCGCTCAAATGCAGCGCCCCGCCCGAATCGTTCCGGGCGGGGCGTTCTTTCATTCTTTGGGTCCTTCGGGCGTTTCCGGCTCTTCCTCCGGCGCGGGCTCCTCCTCCCCGTCCTCATCGTGGGCGGGCATGGGGATCGGCTCGTCGATGATGTGGACGTGCCGGGCGGGGGGCTCGATGTCCCCGGGGAGCGGCTTGGCCCGGGTGGAGGTGTAGGCCCCCTCCACCAGCGCCGGGTCCCGGCCCTCGATGATGGCCACCATCTCGCCGCCGGTGATGGTCTCCTTCTCCAGCAGGTAGGCCACGACTTTGTCCATGTCCTCCCGGTTGGCGCGGATCACCTCCACCGCGTCTTTGTAGCACACGTCCAGCACCGCCTTCACCGCCTTGTCCATGACGGCGGCGGTGTCCTGGGCGCAGTCCAGGCCGTAGCCCCCGTCCAGGTACTGGTTGCGGACGCTGCCCAGGGCCATCATGCCGAACTCCTCGCTCATGCCGTACATGGCGACCATGTTCCGGGCGATGTTGGTGGCCTCCTGGATGTCCTGGGAGGCGCCGTTGGTCATGGTCTCCATCACCACCTCCTCGGCGGCCCGGCCGCCCATGGACACGGTGATCTTGGCCATCAGCTCTTCCCGGGTGCGCAGGTTCGTCTTGTCCTCCTCGGGCATCAGCAGAGTGTAGCCCAAGCTGCCCTCGGTGTGGGGGACGATGGTGATCTTCTGCACCGGCTCGGCGTTCTTCTGCTTGTAGGCCACCATGGCGTGGCCCACCTCGTGATAGGCCACCAGCTTGCGCTCGAACTCGGTGAGCACGGAGTTCTTCTTCTCGCTGCCCGCGATCACGAACTCGAAGGAGGCCAGCAGATCCTCCTGGGTGACCAGCCTGCGGCCCTTGCGGACGGCCCGGAGGGCGGCCTCGTTGACGAGATTGGCCAGATCCGCCCCCACGCACCCGGCGGTGGCCAGAGCGATCTTGTTCAGATCCACGTCCTCGGCCAGCTTGATCTTCCGGGTGTGCACCTGGAGGGTGGCCAGCCGCCCGGCCAGGTTGGGCCGGTCGATGGTGATGCGCCGGTCGAAGCGGCCGGGGCGGAGCAGGGCCTTGTCCAGCACCTCGGGCCGGTTGGTGGCGCCAAGGACGATGACGCCCTTGCCGGGGTCGAAGCCGTCCAGCTCGGCAAGGAGCTGGTTCAGGGTCTGCTCCCGCTCGTCGTTGCCGCCCATGCGGTTGTCCCGGGACTTGCCGATGGTGTCGATCTCATCGATGAAGATGATGCAGGGGGCCATCTTGCTGGCCTCCTTGAACAGGTCCCGGACCCGGGAAGCGCCCACGCCCACGAACATCTCCACGAAGTCGGAGCCGGAGATGGAGAAGAAGGGCACGTTGGCCTCTCCGGCCACGGCCTTGGCCAGCAAAGTTTTGCCGGTGCCCGGCGGGCCGACTAACAGGGCCCCCTTGGGCAGCTTGGCCCCGATCTCGGTGTATTTCTGAGGGGTGTGGAGGATGTCGATGATCTCCTCCAGGCTCTCCTTGGCCTCGTCCTGGCCCGCCACGTCCTTGAAGGTCACGCCGGTCTTTTTCTCCACGTACACCTTGGCGTTGGCCTTGCCCACGCCGCCGATGCCGCCGAAGCCCCCGCCGGACCCCATCTTCTTGAACATATAGCGGTAGAGCAGCAGCAGCCCGCCCACCATCAGCAGGATGGGCAGCACGGTGCTGGCCACCATGGACAGCATGTACTGCTCCTCCGTCACCGGGTCGGTGCCGAAGTGTTCCACGCCGCTCTGCGCCAGCCAGTCCGCCATGGTCTTGTTGATCGGGCCCGTCTGGAACTTGATGGAGCTGCTGGCGGCGTTCTCCAGGTCCTGGCGGTCGAATTGGCTGAACAGCCCTTGGAGCACCCCGGCGCCGTAGGCGTCCTCCATCTGGTCCACAAGCTCCTTGAGGGGGGGCGCGTCCTCTTTCAGGGTGAAGGTGTATACGTTGGCATCCAGCTTCACCTTGTCCACGTAGCCCTGCTCCACCCACTCATAAAAGACATCATAGTCCACCGTCTGCACGGCGGCGTTCTCCACCGAGCTGCGGCACATCTGGAGCAGGAACACCAGCAGCACCGCCCACAGCACGATGCTGAAAAAGCCCAGCGGACTTCGCTTTTTGTCGTCCCCGCTGCCCGGCCTGTCCCGGCGGTCGGGGTCGTTGGGTTTCAATGGGCCTGCCATCGGCATGACCTCCTTTTCTCAGCCGGAGGGGCGCTCCGGCCTTGTGTTTCCTATATATTTCTAGGGTACGCTGTTTGGCAGTATAACACACCTTGCCAATAAAAACAAGAAATGTTCTTGGCTGGGCTGTAAACTTTCTATGACGAAAAATGGGGAAGAGCTGGGCGGTTTTCCTCTTTCCCCCAGGCGCGATCTGTGGTATACTATATCGATTACAGCGGAACACAACGATCGTAAAGGAGTATGCCCCATGCGAGAGGATAAAAACCAGCGCAGGCCCATAGAGGCGCAGGCCGACGGCCTGATCGAGGGCCGCAACGCCGTCATCGAGGCCCTCCGGGCGGGGACGGCCATCGACAAGATCTACCTCGCCCGGGGGGAGACCGACGCCACCTTGGGCCACATCGCCTCCACCGCCCGAAGCAAAGGGGTGGTGGTCACCGAGGCGGACCGGCGCAAGCTGGACGGCATGAGCCGCACCAAGAGCCACCAGGGGGTGATCGCCGTGGCCGCCGTCCGGGAGTACGCCGACGTGGACGACATCCTCGATGCCGCCCGGGAGAAGGGGGAGCCCCCCCTCATCGTGGTGTGCGACGAGCTGTCCGACCCCCACAACCTGGGGGCGGTGATCCGCACGGCGGAGTGCGCCGGGGCCCACGGGGTCATCATCCCCAAGCGGCGCTCGGCGGGGCTCACCGCCATCGTGGCCAAGACCAGCGCCGGGGCGGTGAGCTATCTGCCCGTGGCCCGGGTGCCCAACCTCACCGCCGTGCTCAAGCAGCTGAAGGAGGAGGGGCTGTGGGTGTTCGGGGCGGACGCCGCCGGAGGGACCAGGCTGTACGACGCGGACCTGAAGGGCCCCGCCGCCATCGTGATCGGCAGCGAGGGGGACGGCATGGGCCGCCTGGTCCGGGAGCAGTGCGATTTTCTGGTGTCCATCCCCATGAAAGGGCGGCTCAACTCGCTGAACGCCTCCGCCGCCGCGGCGGTGGTGCTGTATGAGGCGGTGCGGCAGCGGGGGAGCGCCGGGCCGTCGTGAGCAGGCGAAGTGTGAGAACATCTAGGAGGCGCATCCATGTCCGATGAGACGAAAAAGCCGGCGGGACCGGGGTACACCGTAGACGAGATCCTGGCGGAGTACGGCTCCAAGGGCGGGCGGGGGCCGAAGCCGGAACCGAAGCCGGAGCGGCCCGGGAAGAAGGTGGTGGACTTCCCCACCGAGAAGCTCCCGCCCATCCCGCCGGAGGGGAGGGACGGCCCGGACGAGCCCCCCGTCCGGGCGGTCAAGAAGCCTGCCCCCGGTCAGGACGAGCCCATGCCGGAGATCGTGCCGGAGAACGTGGGGCGGACCATCGGGGCCCACCTCCACACCCTGCTGCGCCGGGCGGACCACTTCGCCGACCACATGTACGACCAGGCGGAGCCGGACCCGGAGGCCCTCCGGGCGGAGAAGTACATCCCCGGGGTGGACCAGGAGGAGCTGCCCGCCGGGGAGGACGCCCCCGCCGGCCGCCCCAGGCTGCGGCTGGTGAAGCCCAGGGAGCTGCCCCCCGACGTGCCCCCCGCCAAGCTGGCCGCCCAGTATTCCAAGGGGCTGAAGGGCCAGGGGGTCCGGGCGAGGCTTGCGCTGCTGCTGGCCCTTTTGTCGGCGGCGGGCTCGGTGGAGCTGCCCCTGCTGTCCTGGGCCGCCCTGGCCGCCCCTTTGGGGGCGGAGGCGTTCCAGCTGCGCTGCTGGGTCCTCACCGCCCTGCTGGCGGGGGCGGGCCTGCTGTGCTATGACATCATCCTGGCCGGGGGGAAACAGTTCTTCACCCTGCGCCCCCGGGCGGAGAGCATCCTGCTGTTCGCCTGGCTGTTCACCCTGGCCGACGGCCTCACCGCCCCCCGGCTGGAGGGGCGGGCGGCGGCGGTCCCCTTCTCGGCGGTGACCGCGCTGGGGCTGGCCCTGGCCCTGTGGGGGGAGCACCGCCGCCGCCGGGGGGACAGGCTGTCCGCCAAGACCGCCGCCCAGAGCCGCACCCCCTACATGGTGTCCCTGGACGGCACGCTCTGGTCCAACAAGCCCACCTATACCAAGCTGTCCGGCTCCAGCCAGGGCTTCGGCAGCCGCCTCCAGGTGGAGGATGGGGGCCACGCCGCCTACCGGGTGGCCGCGCCGCTGCTGCTGCTGGGGGCCATGCTGTGCGCGGTGATGGCCTCGGCGGGGCAGAAGGCCCCGGAGCGGCTTTTGTGGGCGGCCTCCGCCTGCTTCACCGCCGCCGCCTCCTGGCCCGCCCTGCTGGCCTTCGCCCTGCCCTATCAAAAGCTGGCCGAGCGGCTGGGCCGCGTGGGCGCGGCCCTGGCGGGCTGGGCGGGGGCCGCCCGGTGCGGCCGGGGGGGCGTGATCATCGGCGATCTGGACCTGTTCCCCACCGGCTCGGTGAGCGTGGCCCAGGTGAAGGTGTTCGGCGGCGCGGCCACCGAGAAGGTGGTGGGCTACACCGCCACCATGCTGCGGGTGATGGACTGCGGCCTCACCCGGCCCTTCCACGACCTGCTGCGCACCCACGGGGCCCTCTATCGGGAGGTGTCCGGGGTGGAGTGGCATGAGGGCGGGGCCTCCGGCATCATCCGGGGGCAGGAGGTGCTGGTGGGCACCGCCGCCTACATGCACCTGATGGACGTGCTCATCCCCCCGGGGCACAACATCAAGAACGCCGTGTTCTGCGCCATCAACGGCCAGCTGTCCGGGCTGTTTTTGCTCAACTACGCCATGAGCGGCACGGTGAACCCCAGCCTGTCCGCCCTGATGAAGGCGGGGGCGGCCCCGGTGCTGGCCACCCGGGACCCCAACCTGATCCCCGCCCTGCTGGAGCAGAAGTTCAAGCTCCCGGTGGACAAAATGGAGTTCCCCCCGGTGGGGCGGCGGCTGGAGCTGTCCAAGCCCGACCCGGAGGAGGTGGGGGAGCTGGTGGCCCTGCTCAGCCGGGAGGGGCTGATCCCCTACTGCGACGCGGTGGTGGGCGGGCGGCGGCTGCGGCTGGCCACCCGGTGGGGACTGATCTTCGCCCTGGCCGGAGCGGCGGTGGGGCTGTGCCTCACCTTCTACCTCACGTCGGTGGGGGCCTTCGCCTCGCTGACGGCGACCAATTTCCTGGTGTTCATGGCGGCGTGGCTGGTGCCCCAGTGGCTGATCGCCAACTGGGTGAATCAATATTGAATGGAGGCGTTTATGAAGCGGGTCAAGACTCAGGGGATCGCTTACATAGAGCCGCTGGACGGCAGCCGGGGCGCGTGGTATTGGGGGACGGATTACGCCAGCGGCGATTTGTACGAGGCCCAGGAGCTGTTCCGGGACGGGCACCCCGTGCGAAGCAACAGGCTCCTTTTCGTCCACTACCCGGACGGGCGGGTGGTGGAGCCCGTGGCCGCTAAAGAGGGCCAGTATTTCGGGCGTCCCATCTTTTATGAGGGCAAGATCCACATTTTGATGGTGGACTTCCCGGCAGGAGAGATCAAGATCGCCCGGTATGACGACACGCTGGACCGGACCGCTCCCGTGGCGGAGGTCCCGTTGTCCGCGGTGAAAGACTGCTATAACCTGATGCTGGAGACATCCCCGCTGATGCTGGCCCGGCACGGGATGGAGGACAGCTTCCAGCTCATATGGCCGGAGCGGGTCTCGTTTCCCATTGGGGAGCGGGAGTCGTTCCTGTTCCGGGAGGGGGAGAGGCTGTACTTTTCCGCCTGGCAGGACGAGCCGGAATACCACGAGGAAGTCCTGGTGCGGCGCATGGATACCGGGGAGATCGTTGAGCGGATCCCGGGGACCCTGAAGTTCATGCCGGACGGCCAGAGGTGGCTTTTGACATAAAATAAGATTCCCTGCCCACACAGGGCAGGGAATCTTTAGAACCTGTATTCACAGCCAAAGATGCCGTCTGGGCGAGGGATCTTTTCGCCAGACAAGGCGCGTTTTCGCGGGAATGCTTTGTGCATTTCAAGAAAACGCAACGCAGTATGGCGGAAAAAGACCCGGCCAGACGGCGTTTGAGGTTGTGGATACAGGTTCTTTTATACCCGTCTCAGCGGCGGGCCGTCCAGCGCCACGATCCGGTCGCACCCCGCCAGCACCTGGGGCTGGTGGGTGGCCAGCACGATGGGCGCGCCCAGCCCCCGCAGGCGGTCCAGTATACGGGCCGCCCGGTCGGGATCCACCCCGGCGAAGGGCTCGTCCAGCAAAAACAGCTCCCCGCCCAGGGCGGCGCACCGGGCCAGGGCCAGCCGCCGGGCCATGCCGCCGGACAGGGCGGCGGGATAGGCGCCGCCCTCGTCCGCAAGCTCGGCGAAGTCCAGCCACCGCCCCGCCTCCCCCCGGCGGGCGCGGGGGAGCACGTCGGTGATGTGCTGTTCCGCCGTCCGCCAGGGCAGGAGGCGGTCCTCCTGGAACAAAAAGGCGGTCTTGGCGGGGTCCGCCCCGGATACCGCGCCCGATCCCGGCCGGGTCAGCCCGGCCAGCACCCGCAGCAGGGTGGTCTTGCCGCAGCCCGAGGGGCCGGACAGGGCGGTGAGGCCCTCCGGCGGTATTTCCAGGGAAAACCGGTCCAGCACCAGCTTTTCCCCATAACGGACCGTGATATCTTCCAGCTTTATCACCCTTTGTTCCCCCTTCCCAGCCCCCGCCGGAGCAGCTTCTCCAAGGCCAGGGACAGCGCCACGATGGTCAGCGTCCAGGCGAAGAGGTCGGGGGTCTCCAGCGCCGCCTTGGCCTGCTGGATCCGGGAGCCGATGGCCTGGACGGGAGGACACAGCACCTCCGCCGCCACCCCCGACTTCCAGGCCAGCCCGAAGGCGGTGGAGAGCCCCGCGGCAAAGTGGGGGCGCAGGGCAGGCAGGCAGATCAGCGCCAGGGTCCTGCCCCGGGAGAAGCGGTAGGCCCGGGCCAGCTCCAGCAGCTTTTCGTCCAGGCCGTCCAGCCCGGCGGACACAGCCCCCCACACCACCGGCAGCACCATCAGCCCCGCGATGACCCAGGGGATGGCCCCCCGGGGCACCCACAGGTAGACCAGCAGGATGAAGGACACCACCGGCGTGGCCCGCACCACCCGGACGGCGGGGGAGAGCAGCCGGTCCGCCCAGGGGGAGAAGTGGGTGGCGAAGGCCAGCGCCGCCCCCGCCGGCGCCCCCCAGGCAAGGCCCAGGAACACCCGGCCCAGGGTGGCCCCCACCGACAGCCAGAAGCCGCCGGTCCCCGCCAGGGCCGCCAGCCGCGCCCCCACCGCCAGGGGGCCGGGGAGGAGCAGGTCCAGCCCCACCCAGCGGGCGGCCAGGGCCCAGGCCAGCAGCCAAAAGACGGCGGGGAGGGAGCGCTTCAGCAGCCGGTTCAACCGCCCGTCCAGTAGATGCCGCTGTCGGGCAGGGAGCCGCCCACGGCGGCGGGGTCGATGGACCACAGCACCGAGTAGTAGTCGGAGATGGCCGCCACCATGTCCGTCCCGGCCAGGAAGGCCAGGTGGCACTGGGGGATGGCCTGCTTGGCGATGGGCGCGCTGGGGGTGATGCCCAGCCTGGCCACGATCTCCGCCGCCGCGTCCACGTTGCCGTTCACGAAGTCGATGGACGCCTCGTAGTCGGTGAGGAAGGCGGCCACCCGGTCGGGATGCTCCTGGGCGAACTGGGTCCGGGCCACCACGGCGGTCATGACCAGCTGGCTGCCGTTTTTCAGGCCGTCCCACGCCTCGGTGAGGTCGATGGCGGCGCGGACGCTGCCCTCGCTCTTCAGGATGGCGGCGGTGGCGGCGGGGACGGGGAGCATGGCGCACTCGATCTCGCCGGACAGGAGCTTGGCGGAGATCTCGGAGGCGTCGGCAAAGACCACCTCCACGTCCTTGCCCGCCTCCAGGCCGTTCTCGGCCAGCAGATAGCGCAGGACGTACTCCGGGTTGGCCCCCTGGCCCGCGGCCCAGACCGTCCGGCCCGCCAGGTCCGCCATGGAGCCGATCTCCGTTTTGCCGCCGCTCTCCAGGATGTGGAGGACGCCCAGGGTGCCCACGGCCACGATCTTCACCCCGCCGCCGGTCTTGTTATAAAGGTTCACCGCCACGTTGGAGGCCACGGTGGCGATGTCGATCTCCCCGCTGGACAGCCCCGCCACCAGCTCGCTGTTGTCCGCGGCGATGGTGTAGGCGTAGCCCGCGTGGTTTAGGTGGTTATGGTTGTCCACGTTGTCCAGCAGCTTGGCCGCCCCCACCCCCGTGGGGCCGGACAGCACCGCGAAGCGGATGTCGGGGGTCTCGTCGTCCGCCAGGCTGGGGGACTGGCTGGGCGCCTGGGAGGGCTCCTGGCTGGAGGGGGCGGGGCTGGCGGCCGCCTGGGAGGGGGCGGCGGAGGGGGCCTGCTGCGCCGGTCTGCAGGCGGTCAGGGAGAACAGCAGCAACAGGGCCAGTGCAAGGGCCGAGGGTCGTACATGTCTCATAGCTTGGTTCCTTTCTTGTTCGGGACGAGCGAACCGCGCCGCCCGAGGGCTTGAAACTTTCCGCGGCTTCAATTTTATCCGGGAAGGCCCTCGATGTCAAGGGCTGGAAGGAACGATCCGCCAATGGCGTCCGGCTCACTGCGCCAGGTAGTAGATCCCGCCGTAGGGCTCCAGCCGGAGCTCCGCCCCCTCCGGAGGCAGGGGCAGATACGCCCCGCCGCCGCTCTCCCGATAGGCCGCGGCGCTGTCCAGCAGCACCCGCAGCCCCTTGGCCCCCGGCAGCTCCAGCCGGAAGGTCTGTTCCCGATCGGAGAAGTTGAACACGGCGGCCAGCCGTTCGCCGCCGCCCCGGCGCTCGAAGGCGTAGACGCACTTGGACTCCTGGTGGCAGTCCAGCCACCGGAAGCCCTCCCGGTGGTAGTCCCCGGCCCACAGGGCGGGGTGGTCCAGATACAGATGGTTCAAGATCTTCACAAAGCAGTGGAAGGCGTCGTGGAGGGGGTAGGCCAGCAGATCCCAGTCCTGCTCCCGCTTCTCGTCCCACTCCCGGACCTGGGCGAACTCGTTGCCCATGAAGTTCAGCTTCTTGCCGGGGTGGGCGTACATGTACATATAAAAGGCCCGCAGCTGCCGGTGCTTGTCCCCGTACTCCCCGGCCATCTTCTGGAAGATGCTGGCCTTGCCGTGGACCACCTCGTCGTGGGACAGGGGGAGCAGATGGCAGGCGTCATAGTAGTACATCATGGAGAAGGTGAGCCGGTGATAGGCGCCGGGGCGGTGCTCCGGCGGGGTGCGGAAATAGTCCAGGGTGTCGTTCATCCAGCCCATGTCCCACTTGTAGTCGAAGCCCAGTCCCCCTTGGTCCGCGGGAGCGGTGACGCCGGGGAAGGAGGTGGAGTCCTCCGCCGCCAGGATGGCGGTGGGGTGGCGCTGCTTCAGCCCCCGGTCCATGCTGCGCAAAAAGTCCACCGCGCCGCCGTTCACCCCCCGGGCCGGATCCCCCTGCCAGTAGATGGCCCGGCTGACGGCGTCCATGCGCAGGCCGTCGAAGTGGAACTCACTCAGCCAGTAGTTGGCGGCGGACTGCAAAAAGCTGCGCACCTCCCCCCGGGAGTGCATGAAATTGCAGCTGCCCCACTCGCTCTCGCCCACGGCGGAGTTGGGGTACTCATAGAGGGCGCCGCCGTCGTACCGGGCCAGGGCGTAGCCGTCCACGGCGAAGTGGACGGGCACGAAGTCCATGAGGACCCCGATGCCGTTCTGATGGCAGGCGTCCACAAAGGCTTTGAGCTGGTCCATGGTGCCGTAACGGGCGGTGGGGCTGAAGAAGCCGGTGACCTGATAGCCCCAGGACTGGTCGCAGGGGTGCTCGGTGAGGGGCATGACCTCCACGTAGTTGTAACCGTTCTCCTTTAGATAAGGTATGAGGATGGGGATCAGCTCCTCATAGCTGTACCAGGCGTCCGCCGCCGGACCCGGCTTGCGGAAGGAGCCGAAGTGGACCTCGTAGATGTTCAGAGGCCCGTTTTTGCAGTCGGTGCGGGCGCTCATCCACTCCCCGTCGGAGAAGCGGTAGGCGTGCAGGTCCCGGATGATGGAGGCGCAGCTGGGCCGCAGCTCCATGCCGAAGCCGTAGGGATCGCAGTGGTCCACGAAGCCTCCCTGTCGGTCGTAGATCCGGTATTTGTACATCATCCCCGCCCCGGCTCCCTCCACATAGCAGGACCAGAAGGCCCCGTCCCGGTCCATGGGCACCTCCTGCCAGCGGCTGAACTGGCCGATGAGGGCCACCCGCCCGGCGGCGGGGGCGAAGGTGCGAAAGGCGGTCCCCCCGCCCCATATGTGCGCGCCCAGGTGCCGGTAGGCGTCGAATACCTCTCCCGTGTAGAACCCATGCAGATCCATGGCCGAACTCCCTTCCAGGCGGTGGACAAATCCCGCCCCAGCTGTTATAATGATGGCCGCTGCCCATAAAACGAGGCGGCTCGCCAACATAACAGTATAATTTGCCGGAAATGCCCTGTCCACCGACACTCGGCCCCATTGGGCGGATAAACGACGGTTCGGCCAAATCGTCCGGCAGGGAGCGCGCCATGGATATTCGGATACAAAAGACCCAGACCGCCATCAAAAACGCCTTCCGGGAGCTGCGCGCCCAGAAGAGCGTGGAAAAGATCACCGTGAAGGAGCTGTGCCAGCGGGCCCAGATCAACAAGTCCACCTTCTACGCCCACTACGGCGACATCTACGCCCTGTCCGAGGCCATGCAGGCGGAGACCATCGCCTTCGTGCTGGGCACCGTCTCCCACCAGCGGGCCTATGCCGCCCTGGACCCGGGGGCCTTCACCCGGTCGATCTTCCAGGCCATCTCCACCCACCGCGCCCTGATCGACAGCCTGTTCTCCCCCCACGAGCGCACCCGGCTGGGGGACGCGCTGGAGGCGGGCATCCGCCAGGTGGTCTATCAGAGCTACCCGGAGCACCGGGACGATGTGGAGATGAGCATCCTGCTGTCCTACAGCATCCAGGGGGCGTACCACGCCTACCTCAAGAACCAGGACGTGGACGAGGAGACCCTGGTGTCCGCCATCGAGCGCATTTCCAAGACCCTCCAGCCCCTGTATTGACCCCGGCCAGACAAAAAGATCCGTGAGACCGAGGTCTCACGGATCTTTCTCATTCATACAGCAGCAGCACGTTGGCCGGGGCGACCCCCAGCTCCGCCGGGGACCGGGCGGGGCGGCGGTCCTTGGGCGTGCGCCACCACAGGGGCGGCGCGTCCGGGGCCTGGCCCTTCCAGCGAAATTCCACGATCCACTCGAAAGGCTCCTCCATCTCCCCCAGCGGCTCCACGGGGAAGCGGTTGTGCTGTGTCCTGGGGTTGAAGTAGTGGGCCCGGATGCCCACCGCTTTCAGGCCGTCCCCCACCGGCTGGGCGGTCTGGAGCGTTATCCCCCAAAAGGGGACCTCCGCCTCGTATTCCCCGGCCTTTCGGGCGGGGGCCACGTTCTTGCACCCCGTCAGCTCGCAGGCGCACACGCTCCCCGGATCGGCGAACAGGGCCTTGGTCTCCCGCACCGCCAGCAGGCGGCCCCGGTCCATGACGGCGATGGACCGGCACATGTGATACACCTCGTCCCGGCTGTGGGTCACCAGCACCGCGTCCCGGCCGAACCCCGCCAGCAGCTCCCGGACCTCCAGCTGCAGCTTGTCCCGCAGGTGGGCGTCCAGGGCGGAAAAGGGCTCGTCCAGCAGCAGCACCCGGGGGCGGCTCACCAGGATCCGGGCCAGGGCGGCCCGCTGCCGCTGGCCCCCGGAAAGCTGGTGGGGCCGCAGGCCCTCCAGCCCCTCCAGGCGGCACAGTTTGATGGTGCCGTTCAGCTCCGCCGCCCGCTTGGCCTTGTCTTTCTCCCGGTGGAGGCCGCACAGGATGTTCTGTCCCACCGTCATGTTGGGGAACAAAGCGCTGTCCTGGAACAGGCAGCCCACCCCCCGCTTCCTGGGGGGCAGGTCGATCTTCTTTTCGCTGTCGAACAGGGGCTCCCCGTCCAGCACGATGGCCCCCCGGTCGGGCCGCTCCACCCCGGCGATACACTTGAGGGTCATGCTCTTCCCGCAGCCGGAGGCTCCCAGCAGGCCCAGGGTGCCCCCCTGGGTCTCGAACCGCGCCCGGAGGCGGAAGTCCCCCAGCCGCTTCTCGATGTCCACATACAGGCTCATCCCCTCACCGCCTTCCGCCGCCCCTCCAGCAGCTCCGCCGCCAGCAGCACCGCCGCCGAGATGGCCGCGTCCACCAGCACCCAGCGGAAGGCCCCCGCCTCGTCGCCGGACCGCCAGAGCTGGTAGACGGTGGTGGAGATGGTGGCCGTCCGGCCGGGGATATAGCCCGCGAGCATACTGGTGGCGCCGTACTCCCCCAGGGCCCGGGCGAAGGCCAGCACCGCCCCGGCGGCGATCCCCCGGCGGCAGGCGGGCAGACGCACCCGCCAAAAGATGAAGGTGTTGGACAGCCCCAGGGTCTGCCCCGCCTGGGCCAGGGTCTCGTCAAAGCTCTCAAAGGCCCCCCGGGCGGTGCGGTACATCAGGGGAAAGGCCACCACCGACGCGGCCAGCACGCCTCCCTGCCAGGTCATGACGAACCGGATCCCGGCCTGGTCCAACAGCAGCCCCAGGGGCCGCCTGGCCCCGAAGAGCAGCAGCAGGCAGTATCCGCACACCGTGGGGGGCAGCACCATGGGCAGGGTGAGCACCACGTCCAGCGCCCCTTTGGCCGCCCGGGGGAGCCTGGCCGCGTAGTAGGCGCACGAGATCCCCAGGAAGAACACGATGGCGCAGCTCAGCCCGGCGGTGCGCAGGGAGTTGAGCAGGGGATACCAGTCCATTCACCCCTCCGATCCGGCGGGGAGGAAGCCCACCCGCTCAAACACCGCCATGGCCCCGTCCGTTTTCAGATAGTCCAAAAAGTCCCGGGCCGCTTTTTGGTCTCCGCTCCCCTTGAGGACGGCGGCGGGATATACCACCCGGCCGCACATGTCCGCTCCGGCGGTGTCCGCCGCGATCAGCCCGGCGGAAAAGGCGTCGGTGGCGTATATCACGCCGCAGTCCACGCTTCCCTCCTTCACCTGGACGGCCACCTCCTTCACATTGGAGCCGTAGGTGATATGACCGGCGGCGGCCAGCGCCTCCTCGTCCAGGCCGTAATAGTCCAGGATCTTGCGGGTGTACTGCCCCACCGGCACGTCGCCGCCCCCCATTGCCAGCAGCAGCTCCCCGTTTTTCAGCTTTTCCGCCAGGGTGTCGAAGCTGTCCACCTTGGTGGAGCTGAAGCCGGAGGCGCACAGTACCACCCGGTTCTCCAAAAGGTCGGTCCGGCTCCCCTCCGCCAGGGCCCCCGCCGCCTCCAGCTCGTCCATCTGCCCCTGGGCGGCGGACAGGAACAGATCGCAGTCCGCCCCCTCCCGGATCTGGGCGAGCAGGGCGCCGGAGGAGTCGAAATTGAAGGTCAGGGCCACGCCGGGGTGGTCCTTCTCGTACATGGCTTCGATCTCGGTCAGCGTCTCGGTAAGGGAGGCGGCGGCGAACACCGTCAGCTCCGAGCCGGGGGGATCTCCCCCGCCGCGGGCGGAGAGGGCCGGCAGCAATAGGACCGCCGCCAGCAGGATCGGGATGGCGCGTTTTTTCATGGCTTTTCTCCTTTTCTCCCGTATTTCAGGGAGAGTTTATTCTATAAACGTGAGTTGACACGTCTATACCGGGCAAAGGCCGTCCCTCCGGCGCCGTCAGACGCCCTTGCCGAAGCCGCAGTTGGGGAAATGGCACTGGTCACAGTCCAAACACAGCCCCCCGTGGCCCAGCCCCGCCAGCCACTCCGCCGTGATGGGCACGTCCGCCAGCAGCCGGGGCAGGGCCAGGTCGAAGATGGTCCGCCCGGCGTACATCACGCAGCCGGGCAGGCCGCACACGGGCCGCCCGTCCTCCATGTACGCCGCCAGGAACATGGCCCCGGGGAGCACCGGCGCGCCGTAGCTTACAATTTTTGCCCCGGTGTTTTTGATGGCCAGGGGGGTGCGGTCGTCCGGGTCCACGCTCATCCCCCCGGTGCAAAGCACCAGCTGGCAGCCCCCGTCCAGCATGTCCAGGATGGCGGCGGTGATGGCGGCGGGGTCGTCGTCCAAGACCCGGTGGGCCGTCATCTCGCAGCCGTACTCAGCCATTTTTTCCTGAATGACCGGGGTGAAGGTGTCCTGGATCCGGCCGCGGAACACCTCGCTGCCCGTGGTCACCAGGCCGTATCGCTTCGGCTTCATGGGCAGCAGCTCCAGCAGGGGGGCCTCCCCCGCCGCCCGCCTGGCCCGCTCCATCTTCTCCCTCTCGATGACCAGGGGGATCACCCGGGTGCCGCACAGCTTGTCCCCCTTTTTCACCGGGAAGCCGGAGGGCCGCGTGGCGATCGTCATCTCGCCCAGGCCGTTCACCGCCCGCAGCCGCTCCACGTCCGCCAAAAACAGGCCGTCCATATCGGCCCGCAGCTCGATCTTCCCCTCCTTGGGGGCGGAGGCGGACATGTGCCCGCCCTGGCAGATCTGCCGCAGGATCTCCGCCGCCTCGTCCTCGTGGAGCATGTTCTCGTCCCGCTCCCACACGTACAGGTGTTCCTTGCCCACCCGGAGCAGCACGGGGATGTCCTCCGCCCGCACCACGTGGCCCTTGCGGAACACCGCGTCCTTGACCACCCCCCGGACGATCTGGGTGATGTCGTGGCACAGCACCTGCCCCACCGCGTCCTCTGTTCTGATCAGTTTCATGGCATGTCCTCCTGTCCTTGGGTCCGTTTTCTCTATTAAACCCGCCTCCGGGGAAAATGTCAAGGGGGGTGGCCCCGCGCAAAAAGTCAGACGGCGCTCCCGAAAGGGGAGCGCCGTCTGACGCGTCTCAACCGGCCCGCTCCAGAGAGGAGGGCGCGGCGTCCGGCGCCGATCCGGCCTTGGGCCGGGCCTGGGGGGCGGCGGAGCGGCGCAGCGCCCGGCCCGCCGCCAGCGCGATCCCGGTGGCCAGCAGCACCAGATAGCAGTTGAGGGTGCGGCTGAGGATCATGGCGGGGGCCACCAGGGCCTCGCCGTACACCAGCAGGAAGCCCCGGAGGAACACGTTCTCCGCCGCCCCGGCGGAGCCGGGCAGGGGCAGGTAGCCCACGGCGATGGAGCACAGGGCCTGGAGGGCCACGATCTCCCACAGCCCGAAGCCGGACAACCCGAAGGCCCGGTAGACCACATAGGGCATGGCGTAGGAGCAGGCCAGCTGGGCCGTGCTCAGACCCACCACCCGGAGCAGCAGAGCGGGGGAGCGGCGGATCAGCTCCGCCCCCCGGCGGTACTCCGCCAGGTGCTCGTCGGCCTTTTGCTCCAGCCCCGCCCTGTCCAGGGAGGGGATCAGCCTGGCCCCCAGGGCGATGCAGCCGTACATCAGCCGCCGGGCGGGGCCGGGGAGGAACAGGAAGAGGAACATGGACACGTCCAGCAGGGCGAACACCGCCAGCCCCAGCCCCAACAGCAGCCCCACCTGCCCCCCCAGCCGCTCGGTGAGCCCCCCGGCGGCGAACAGGGCGGATACCCCCCAGATCATGGCGGCGGTGTTGTAGCCGATGGTGACCAGCAGCATGTCCAGCGCCCCGGAGGCGGCGGGCACGCCGTCCCGGCTCATGGCCACCACCTGGGCGGGCTGGCCGCCGGTGGCGGAGGGGGTGATGGTGCTGAAGAAAAAGCCCACGCTGGAGTAGTAGGCGCACCGCCGGAAGGGCTGGGCGCAGCCCAGGGCGCGCAGGATGGCGTGGGTGGCGGCGGCCTCGCAGCACAGGAACAGGGCCATCATGGGCACACCCAGCAACAGCAGGCGCCAGTCGGCACTGAGCAGGGCGGCGGCCAGCTGCCCCGGCGTCTGCTGCCGGAAGATGGTATGCACCGTCCAGCCCAGCAGGGCCAGCACCGCCCCGCCGCACAGGACGTTCTTGATCTTGTCTCGCATCATATCCTTATCCCCTTACCTTGAACAGGTCCGTCCGGCGGCCTACGCGCACACCCGCCGGTCCTCCGCCACCGCCCGGATCGCGGCGCAGGCGGCGGTGCGGCCCAGCTCGGCGGCCAGGCCGTCCATGGCCCGCTCCATGGCGGACAGGGCCTCATCGTCATAGATCGCGTCCCGGATGGCGGCCAGGCAGGCGCTCTCCTCCTTGGCGGCGATCCGGGCCATGCCCCGGCGGACCAGGAAGTTGGCGTTCTCCTGCTCCTGCTTCAAAAAGGGCTGCCAGGCCAGGATGGGCAGGCGGGCGGCGATGGCCTCGAAGCAGGTGATCCCGCCGGGCTTGGACAGCATGAGGTCGGCCCGGGCCATGTACTTCTCCACCTGGGTGGTGAAGGGGACGGCCTCGATGTTCTCGTACTTCCCGTCCAGGCGCCGGAACAGCTTGTCGTTGCG
Organism: uncultured Oscillospiraceae bacterium; assembly: GCA_910588495.1. Lineage (GTDB taxonomy): Bacteria > Bacillota > Clostridia > Oscillospirales > Oscillospiraceae > Enterenecus. Next base: position 28,249 of record CAJUPU010000030.1, read on the forward strand.
GCCCGTCAGGATGGTGGTATGGACGCCGGGCAGGGAATCCAGGGCCTGATAGAAGTTGTCCCGCCGGGGCATGAGCCCCAGCCCGCCCCCCATGATCAGCAGCTCCCGCCGGGGAGAGCCGCCCCGGTGAGCGGGGCGGAAGCGCCCGCTCACCGGGATGCCCGATACCACGATGGTATCGGGATCGGCGCCCTTGGCGATGAAGCCCTGCCGGACGGCCTCCTCCGCCACCAGGTAGCAGTCGGTGCCGGGGTGGAGCCACTCGCTGTGGCAGGTCACGTCGGTGACGCAGGTGACCAGGGGGATGTCCGACGGGCCCTCTTCCTTATACCGGGCCATGGCGGCGGAGCAGATGGGGTGGGTGGACACCACCACGTCGGGGGCGTGTTCGTCCAGCAGCCGGTCCAGCCCGCCCAGCAAGTTGTCCCCCCGGCCGTCGCCGGAGTCGTTCACCGTCAGGTCGTGGTAGAGGTTGTAAAAGACCCCGCCGTAGGTCACCAGCACGTTGAACCACCAGTACATGGCGGGGGCCAGCTCGGGGTTGGCGTACTCAAACAGATCGACCACATGGGCCTGGTGGCCGTCCTGGATCAGCTGCTCCCGCAGCGCGTTGGCGGCGGACAGATGGCCCATGCCGAATTTCCCGGTCAGGATCAGGATATCCATGAAGTTCACTCCTCCAATCATCAGTGCGGTGGGCGCCGCCCCAGGGGAGCGGCCGTTCCACTTGAACAAGGATGATTATAAAGGATAGATCTTCAATTTCAATAGGGAAGCTTCTTAGATCTTTGTGGTAAATTCCTTAAGGATCGTTTAAGATGACGTACCCGGCGGGGGTGCCCTCCCCGCCGGGCGCGGGACCGGTCACAGGAAGCGCCGCAAGCGCTCCAGGGCGATGGCGGCCACCCGGTCCATGGTGACGGCCAGGTGGGCGTCCCCGGCGGAGTGGGGGGTGATGATCGCCCGCTCCTGCCGCCACAGGGGATGGTCCGGGGGCAAAGGCTCCGGGTCGGTGACATCCAGCCCCGCCCCCCAAAGCCGGCCTGCCTCCATCACCTGGGCCAGGGCGGCGCAGTCCACCGCGCTGCCCCGGCCCCCGTTGAGCAGGATGGCGTCCGGCCTCATAAGCTCCAGCCTGCGCCAGTCCATCACATGGACGGTGTCCGGCGCGTGGGGGAGCATCAGCGCCACCACGTCCGCCCGGGGGAGCAGCTCGTCCAGCTCCTCCATGGGGCGCAGCTCGTCCACCCCCGGCGCGGCCTTGGACAGGTCCCGGCGGATGCCCAGGGTGTGAGCCCCCATGGCTTTGCACAGCTTGCAGAAGCAGGATCCCAGGTCTCCCACCCCCAGGCACAGCACCACGGCCCCGTCCAGAGTCTTGACTGGACCTAGGTCCGCCCAGAGGCCCTGCCGCTGCTGATCCCGGTAGCCGGGAAGGCGCTTCATCAGTGAGAGCAGCACGGCGAACATGTGCTCCGACACCGACTGGCCGTAGGCCCCGGAGGCGCTGTACAGTGCGGTTCCCGGGGGCAGTGTGCCGGGCCGGTTGTACCGGTCCACCCCGGCGGTCCTGGTCTGGAGCAGCCGCAGCGACCGGCACTCCCTCAGCAGTTCCGGCGGGGGATTGCCCAGGATCGCGGTGGCCCGCCGGTAGACCTCCGCAGGCAGAGGCGAGCCGTCCGGCGCCGTTCCGTCCGGGGCGAAGATCTGCTCGTGGCCCTGGGCCGCCCGGGCAAAGGCGGAGCGCTGCGCCTGGGTCAGGCGCAGGAGATTGATGATGTATTCCATGGTGTGACCTCCTCAGTCGGCCTTGTCCTCCAGCTCGTAGAATCGGATCCACAGCCCGGTCTCGTCCCGCAGGCCCTCCCCCACGAATTGGTTCCGGTGGAGCAGGGGAGCCAGGGCCTTGGAGTCGGTGATGAAGGTGGGGACGGTGCGGAAGGGCTTGGGCCTGGCCCCGTCGGTGAACCAGGCGTTGTTCTCCACATAGATGCGGCAGCCGGCGCCGGTGTGGTCCTTTCCGGTGAGCATGTACCGGGCGGACATGTGGCGCACCTCGTTTTGGTCGGTCACCTGGGTGTCCACCCCGCAGGGCTCCACGACGCCGGTGAACAAGGCGCTGTTCACATGCCCCTTGAAGGGGATCATCTTGACGTGCCCGATCTCGCTGTCCAGCTCCACCGTACCGGCGGGGTCGGTCTCCACGCAGATCTCCAGGACGGGCTGTGCTTTGTGTTTCATAACGGCCTCCTTGACATATGATGGTATGGACTTCAGCATACCATAAAGCGGCGGAAAAGGGAACTGGGCAGAACTGCCGGGATCTGGGATGGAAAATTGGGCGGATCGCGGAGCTTTCGGGTTTTGAAACGGGCCCTTTCGCCCGATGAGATCGAACGTTCACAAAAAATTCACGACTCGACCCGGGCCTGCCCGCATATACTGGTCTGTATAGGCCGAGACAGCGTCCGGCAAAGATAAAGGAGCGATCGTTATGAAAGAAAAACGCGGGACCGCATGGAGCGCCGATCCCCAGACCCAGGACGTGGACGACCTGATCTTTTGGGGCCAGACCGGGCCCCAGGTCAGCCAGCGTTGAGCCGTCCGGCCCCCGTTTTCGCGGGGCCTGGGCGGTCTTTCATTTATAGAATCTTAACGGGCCCTATCCCCTTTCTTTAAGATCGGGCAGTATCATAGAAGCTGTGGACGGCGGGAGCGCGCCGTCCCAGATCTGACAGATCGGAGTGAGCGAGCATGAAGAAAAAAACCATCGCCATCGCCGCCGCCCTGGCCGCGGTGGCCGCGGCGGGCCTTTGCCTGGCCAGCCAGCTTTTTTCGAGCGGGACCTATTATTACACCCAGGTGGACAACAGCAAGATCGAACAGGTCCACTCCAGTGGGGGCGTGATCGACCTGACCGGGGGGCTGGGATACTCGTACACCCTGACGGCCTACAAGGAGAACGGCGCGGCGGAGGAGGTGTCTTTCGGCATGTCCCGCCAGCTGCGGGAGGGCGCGTTCCTGCGCCTGAAAGCGGTGCCTGTTCGGGGTGTGGTGGACTGGGCCGAGGTACAGTATGACGAGCTGCCCCCGGCGGTCCAGCGATATTACGCGCCGCCGGAGGCCGGACCCAGCCTGCCGGCGGAATAAAAGCCTTTACATTTGGCCCGGCATTCTATATAATGGAGCGGAAAATAACGGCAAGCGCCGCGGAAGGATGAAACAGCAATGCTTCGATTTGACGAATACCGGGTGAGGCTCAACAATCTGAAGCCAGATCTGGATAAGCTGGGCCAGGCCCTGGACCTGGAGGCCGCCGGGCGGGAGCTGGATGAGCTCCACGCCCAGTCCGCCGCCGACGGCTTCTGGGACGATGTGGAGAAGGCTAAAAAGGTGCAAAAGCGCATCAGCAACCTGGAGGACAAGGTGAGCGCCCAGGCCAAGCGGCAGGGCGCCTGGGAGGATCTGATGACCCTGTGCGAGATGGGCAACGAGGAGGAGGACGAGTCCCTGATCCCCGAGGTGGAGGCGGGCTTCGACACGCTGGTGAAGGAGATGGAGACCGCCCGGCTGTCCACCCTGCTGTCCGGGGAGTACGACGGGGCCACCGCCATCGTGTCCCTCCAGGCCGGGGCGGGGGGCACCGAGGCCCAGGACTGGGCCCAGATGCTCTACCGCATGTACACCCGCTGGGCGGAGCGCCACGGCTTCACCTGCTCTGTGCTGGACTACCAGGACGGGGACGAGGCGGGGATCAAGTCCGCCGCCATCCGCATCGAGGGGGACAACGCCTACGGCTATTTGAAGAGCGAGCACGGCGTCCACCGCCTGGTGCGCATCTCTCCCTTCGACGCCAACGCCCGCCGGCAGACCTCCTTCGCCGCCGTGGAGGTCATGCCCGAGCTGGACGACAGCGTGGAGGTGGACATCCGGGACGAGGACATCGAGCGCCAGGTGTACCGCTCCTCCGGGGCGGGGGGCCAGCACATCAACAAGACCTCCTCCGCCGTGCGCCTGATCCACAAGCCCACTGGGATCGTGGTGTCCTGCCAGACCGAGCGTTCCCAGTTCCAGAATGAGGAGACCTGTATGAAGATGCTCCGCTCCAAGCTGATGCAGATCAAGGAGCAGGAGCATTTGGACAAGATCTCCGACATCAAGGGCGTCCAGCTGAAGATCGAGTGGGGCAGCCAGATCCGCTCCTATGTGTTCATGCCCTACCAGCTGGTGAAGGACAACCGCACCGCCTTTGAGACCTCCAACGTCAACGGGGTGATGGACGGCGATCTGGACGGCTTCATCAACGCCTACCTCACCGCCGCCGCCACCGGCAGCTGGGCGGCGAAATGATCGAAACGCCCTTCCGGCTCAAAAGAACGGCCCCATGATGCTGCGGTGTCATGGAGCCGTCTTTTTTTTCTTGACAAAAGCCCAGCGCTGTGGTAGGATAACACTACCCCCCAGGGGGGTATCTGACGGCGAGGAGGGACGGCCCTATGATGGCGGATCAAAAAACGGTGCTGCGGCTGCTGAAAACGGCCCGGGGCCAGATCGACGGGATCATCAAGATGGTAGAGGAGGACCGGTACTGCATGGACATCTCCCAGCAGGTCACCGCCGCCGACGCCATGCTGCGCCGGGCAAACCGGGAGATCCTCACCGCCCATCTGAAGCACTGTGTGGAGCACGCCGACAGCGACACGGAGCGGGCGGAGAAAGTCGATGAATTGGTCAGGGCGCTGGAAAAGATGCTGTAACGGGAGCTTTGCGGCGATGTCCCGCCGGTGGCCCGGGCCGCTGGGGATGCCGCCGATCATCCAAAGGGATGGATAGGCCGGACCAATGCTCAAGAAAGTGTGGTGAACCGTGATGAAACAAAAATTCAACGTCACCGGCATGACCTGCTCCGCATGCTCCGCCCATGTGGACAAGGCGGTGCGCAGGCTGGACGGGGTGTGCGAGGTGAACGTCAACCTGCTGGGCGGTTCCATGACGGTGGACTGGGACGGGGGGCTCACCCCGGACCAGATCGTGTCCGCCGTGGAGAAGGCGGGGTACGGCGCGTCCCTGCCCGGGGCGGCGGGGGAGAAGGCCCAGGCCAAGCCCGCCGCTAACGCCATGGAGGACGATCTGAAGAACATGAAGACCCGGCTGATCTGGTCCTTCGTGTTCCTGATCCCCCTCTTTTACCTGTCCATGGGCCACATGATGGGCTGGCCCATCCCCCAATTCTTCCACGGCGTGGAAAACGCCATGACCTACGCCCTGACGCTGTTCCTGCTGACGGTGCCCATCATGGTGGTCAACCAGAAGTATTACCGGGTGGGGTTCAAAACGCTCTGGCATCTCTCTCCCAACATGGACTCGCTGATCGCCGTGGGCTCCGCCGCCGCCGTGGTGTACGGCGTGGCCGCGCTGTACTGCATCGGCTGGGGGCTGGGCCACGGGGACAGGGCCCTGGTGGAGCACTACTCCATGGACTTGTATTTTGAGTCCGCCGGGATGATCCTCGCCCTGATCACCCTGGGCAAGTATATGGAGACCCGGTCCAAGGGCAGGACGGGCCAGGCCATCGCCCGGCTCATGGACCTGACCCCCAAGACCGCCACCGTCCTCCTGGACGGGGAGGAGGCGGAGATCCCGGTGGAGCAGGTCCAGGCGGGGGATCTGGTGCTGGTGCGCCCCGGCGCGTCGGTGCCGGTGGACGGCGTGGTGGTGGAGGGGGCGTCCAGCGTGGACGAGTCCGCCCTCACCGGCGAGTCCATCCCGGTGGACAAGGGCCCCGGCGACACGGCGATCTCCGCCTCCATCAACAAGTCGGGCGTCCTCACCCTCCGGGCCACCCGGGTGGGGGAGGACACCACCCTGGCCCAGATGATCCGCCTGGTGGACGAGGCGGCCTCCTCCAAGGCCCCCATCGCCAAGCTGGCGGACAAGGTGGCGGGGGTGTTCGTCCCGGTGGTGATGGCCATCGCCCTGGTCACCGCCGTGGTCTGGATGATCGCCACCGGCTCCATCGAGCGGGCGCTGACCTCCGGCGTGGCGGTGCTGGTGATCTCCTGCCCCTGCGCCCTGGGGCTGGCTACCCCGGTGGCCATCATGGTGGGCACCGGCAAGGGGGCGGAGCACGGGATCCTGGTGAAGTCCGCCGAGGGGCTGGAGCACCTGCGCTCCGTCACCACGGTGGTGCTGGACAAGACGGGCACCGTTACCCAGGGCAAGCCCAAGCTCACCGATCTGTACCCCCTGGGCAAGACCACGGCAGAGGAGCTTTTGTGCGTGGCGGCGTCGCTGGAGAAGCCGTCGGAGCATCCCCTGGGCGCGGCCATCGTGGAGGAGGCCGGGGCGCGGAACATCCCCCTGGTCCCGGTGGAGGGATTTGAGGCCGTCCACGGCAAGGGGGTCCGGGGAAAGATCCAGGGCGCGGACTTCCTGGCGGGCAACGCCGCCATGCTCAAGGACGCGAAAGTCGATCTGGGCCGGGACGCCATGATCGCAGACGAGCTGGCCAAGCAGGGCAAGACGCCGTTGTTCTTCGTCCAGGACGGCAGGCCCATCGGCATCATCGCCGTGGCGGACACGGTGAAGGAGTCCAGCCGGGCCGCCATCGAGGGCTTCCAAAAGCTGGGGCTGAAGGTGGTCATGCTCACCGGGGACAACAGGCGCACCGCCGAGGCCATCGGGAAGGAGCTGGGCCTGACCCAGGTGGTGAGCGAGGTGCTCCCCGCCGACAAGGAGCGGCAGATCGCCGCCCTCCAGGCACAGGGGGAGAAGGTGGCCATGGTGGGGGATGGCATCAACGACGCCCCGGCCCTGGCCCGGGCGGACGTGGGCCTGGCCATCGGCGCGGGGGCGGACGTGGCCATCGAGAGCGCCGACATCGTGCTGATGAAGTCGGACCTGGTGGACGCGGTGACGGCGGTGGAGCTGTCCCGGGCCACCATCCGCAACGTGAAGCAGAACCTGTTCTGGGCGTTCTTCTACAACGCCGTGTGCATCCCGGTGGCGGCGGGGCTGCTGGCCATCTGGGGCGGGCCCCAGCTCAACCCCATGATCGCCGGGGCGGCCATGAGCTTCAGCTCGGTGTGCGTGGTGTCCAACGCCCTGCGCCTGCGCCTCTTCAAGCCCAGCATCCAGTCCCATCCGGACGGAAAGACCGGCGAAAAGACCGCCGTGGAAATGAAAGGAGAACAAAACGCTATGGAAAAGAAAGTCACGATCGAGGGCATGATGTGCCAGCACTGCCGCGCCCATGTGGACAAGGCTCTCAACGCCATCCCCGGGGCCTCCGCCACCGTGGACCTGGACAGCAAGACCGCCGTGGTCACGGGGGACGTGTCCGACGAGGCCATCCGCGCCGCCGTGACGGAGGCCGGGTATCAGGTGGTCAGCATCTCCTGAGCAAGGCGCAAAAAAACACCGGCGCGGTCTGGATGGCCGCGCCGGTGTTTTCATAGGATGAAATTGATAACGGCAAACAGGAGATGGCAGACAGTGAAGCCCCCCGCCGCCAGCAGGGCGGGGGCATTTTCCCGCGCCCGCGCAAACAGCAGGAACGCCCCGCAGGGGGTCAGGCAGAGGGTCAGAATGACGGCGGAATCCACGACCCCGGCGTAGTAGGCGGCCCACCCGGCGAAGTACAGCGCCGTACATAGGATCGCACCCGCCGCCCATCCCCGCTTTACGGGCTTGCTCCGGGCGGTATTGACCACCCCGCACAGCGCCGCTACCATGACGATCTGAAACACCTGGGAGGCGGCGTCCAGCAGCGGCGTGACGGATCGCGCCCGCAGCACGTCGTTGGGCGCGGGATAGGCAGACCATATGAGATTGGGGACCATGATCAGCAGGAACAGCCCCAGCCCCCAGGGGTCGAACCCGAACCGGCAGCTTTTGACGCTCCGCATGGTCAGCCTCTCTCGGGAAAATATTCCGCCGCGAAGTCCACGTCCTCCACCGTCCACTCGCCCCCGTTCAGATGCTCCAGGCACCCCGCGTCCGTGGTGAATCGGAACCTCAGCTTGTAGGAGTACAGCGCCTGGAATCTGCGGTCGAATCTCTTATCGTCCCGCTCCCGGCCGTACTTGCCGTCCCCCAGCAGGGGGTGGCCCGCCGCGGCGAACTGGGCCCGGATCTGATGGGTCCGCCCGGTGATCAGGTCGCACTCCACCAGGGACAGGCCGTTCCTGCTCTCCAGGGTCCTGTACAGCGTCACCGCCGTCTTGCCGCCGGGGACGGGGCGTTGGAACACCCGCACCTGGGCCCTGTCCTCATCCTTCAAAATATAGCTTGTGAGCCGGCCGTCTCTGGGCGCCATGGTCCCGTGGACCACGCACAGGTACAGCTTTTGCAGTTCCCGGTCCCGGATCTTCTGATTCATCACCCGCAGGGCCTGGGCGGTCTTGGCGGCGATGACGATCCCGCCGGTGTTGCGGTCGATGCGGTTGCAGAGCGCCGGGGCGAAGGAGTGCTCCCAGTAGGGAGACCACTCCTTTTTTTGATACAGATACGCCTGGATGTGGGTGATGAGCGTATTCACCCGTTCCTTCTCGTCGGGGTGGACCACCATGCCGGGGCGCTTGTTGAGCAGCATGATGTGCTCGTCCTCGTACAAAATGTCCAGCTGAGGCTTGAACACGGACAAAAAGGCGTTTTCCGGGGTGGGGCGGTCAAAGAACTCGTCGTTGATGTACAGCTGGAGCACGTCTCCTTTTTGCAGGCGCACGTCCCGTTTGGAGCCCTTGCCGTTCACCTTTACCCGCTTGAGCCGGATGTATTTCTGGGCCAGCGGAGCGGGCAGGAGGGGCAGGGTCTTGGCCAGCCAGCGGTCCAGCCGCTGGCCCGCGTCGTTGGGGCCGATGGTGAATTCCTTCATGGGGCGCGCCTCCTCCGGGATAGGTTGAAGTTCCCGGACATTGTAGCAGATAACGGGGGAAAAGGCAAGGGACAGGACCCAAATCAACGGCGGCACAGGGAATATGTTGAAAATTGCAGCGGTATTTGATGTTCTATTGCAGGCAGCGACAGCAAGCTGCGATCTGCGATCCATCACGATGACCATTATTGTACTCCGGATCAAATAGTTGTAGTCATTATTTTCCCACAGCTTGGCAGATGATAGAAAAGGTTGTGTGTAAAGTGGTCGATCGAAACAAGTACGATCCCGTCATAGATTCCCTTTGCCTGATCGGCAGTCATTACAATGAGTGCGGATCCGAGCGATCGATCCAGGAGATTCGCTGTGTCAAAGGGCCCTTTGATATCAAGCTGATGTTTGTGGGACACTTCAATGCCGGGAAAAGTTCCCTGCTGAACGGTCTTATCGGGCGTCCGGGATTTTTGAAGGAAGCCCAATTGCCCCAGACCGCTGTGGCGGCGGAACTGCGCTGCGACGAGACGGAGCGATCCTTCACCTATCGCTGGAATGGCGCCAGGGAGCCGCTGACGGAGCGGGCGGCCTGCGCACCCAATGAATACGGCCATTTGGAGTACCGCCTTCCGGCACTGGGGTTGAGACAGGTCTCCGATTATACCATTTTTCTCAACGTGTGCGTCTTTGACGGAAAGGAATTCCTGCCAAAGGCGGCGACACCGATGACGGCGGCGCTGACAAAGATCACCTATTCCGAGACGCCGAAGGCCGTGGTCCATTTCTATGATCAAGAGGATTGGGATAAGGTGCTGAGGGAGTCGGAAAAATATGACGCTGGGCTGAAGAGGGACTATGAGGCGTACTGCCGGCAGCAGGAGCGGCTCCAGGTGCAGTCCCAGGCTTCCTAGGGACTGTTCACATAATACAGATTGAGTTAAAATATAAAGTATGGAATTGAAAAAGGAACAATACGAACAAATCAAAGAATGTTTTCCGAAACAGCGAAAGCCAGCAAAAATCAGCAGCCGGGACATGTTAAATGCAGTGCTGTACGTAGTGGAGAATGGGTGCACATGGAGGGGCCGGCCCAAGGAATACGAAGATCGACACGTGATTTATGTCCAGGTGAACCGCTGGGCGAAAAAGGGCGTTCTTCAAGCGGCGTTTCTGCGTTTACAACAGTTGGGGATCATTCAAATAAAAGTGAATGTGGTAAGCTTGGACTCCGCCTGCGTCAAGGTGTATCCCGACGGAATAGGTGCTTTGAAAAAAACGGTCCTCCGTCCATTGGAAGAACACGCGGCGGCTGGAATACCAAACTTCATATGGTCGCCGCATCTGATCGAGATGGGGTAATGTTTTCGCTGTCCGCCGGAAACTGCGGTGATGGACCGGAAGGCCGCGCTCTTTTACAGAAGCTCGGTCCAACTGACCATCCGCTTTACCTTCTGATGGATCGGGCTTATGAGGGGGAGGAGACACGGGCTTTGGCCGTGGAACATGGTTATATACCAGTCGTTCCTCCCAAAAGCAATCGCAAAAATCCTTGGAGCTATGATACACAGCTGTACAAACAGCGAAATCAGGTTGAGCGGCTTTTTCGCCGCATCAAGCGCTATCGCCGTATTTTCACTCGCTATGATAAACTTGATGTTATCTTTTTTGCCTTTATCTATCTGGCTCTTATTATTGATGCGCTTATGTGAACACCACCTAGGGACTGTTCACATAATGTAATAATATTCCAAAAAGAGCGCAAACCATAGCCATGCGGATTATACAGCATTGTTTGATTTATTTTATATCCGAAAATTGCCCTGATATAGTTCTGGAAGATATTGACGGAAGCTACAACCTAAACAATATCTTCAAAGAAAAAATCAGAACAGAGAACAACCATGTCACAATCCATATTGGAAATGAGGTATTTGACCTACTCCATGTAAAAGTTGAGGAAACATCAGTTAATGGGAATAAGCTATATCTATGTGCTAATAATCGGTTAGTCGAAACGAAAGAACTCGAAAAATATATTACTGACTTAGATCGAGAAATCTTTGATAGCTTCCAGAGGCATTGAAAACACAGGGTTTTTTCATAAATGTCGAAGATGGTCTCTCAGGGTATTTTGCTCACTCCCTGTAACATGACTGTAGTCTTTCTAAATAGCTCTCTGTTCAGCATCCCGGCTGATAGTCCCAAATCAGCCTACCAGCCTACGCATTTAGGTACTGTTTAGCGGCCTGTTTGCAAGGTTTCCTAGGGGCAGTCACATAGGGGGTAATACGATTTGACCTGCACCCTCAAAAACGAGGTTCTAAATGCGTAGTGGTGGACATAAAAACGCCAGGGCAGGAAACCGATACTCCGGTACACCTGTTCTGGTTCCTGCCGGACTGTGAAACGGTGCTGTAACATAAGAGGGCCGCGGGCCCTCTTGTGGCACCCGCAGAAACCGTACACCCGCTTCGCGTCTGTACGGTTTC
>CAJUPU010000031.1 GCA_910588495.1 uncultured Oscillospiraceae bacterium
TCAATTTCGATTTCGTATGTGTTTGCCAGATGCTTTATTCAGTGGTTCCTTAGATCAAGAACCTGTATCCACAGCCGAGACCGCCGGATGGCCGAGGGATCTTCCCGTCAGGCAAGGCGAATTTTCGCAGGAATAATTGTGTTTATTGCAAGAAGATCCAACGCCGCATGACGGGAAAAGACCCGGCGAGACGGTGGATCGAGGTCGTGGACACAGGTTCTAACGAGGTGATATGTATGAGATCCCTGTTTTTCGGCGGTGTGCATCCCGGCGGGCGCAAAGAGCTCAGTGCCGGCGTCCCCCTCACCGCCATGGCCCTGCCCGCCCAGGCGGCGGTCCTCCTGCGCCAGCACATCGGCGCCCCCTGCACGCCCCTGGTGTCGGTGGGGGACCCGGTGCGGGTGGGCCAGAAGATCGGCGACGGCGGCGGGCTGTGCGTCCCCGTCCACGCGCCGGTGTCCGGCGTGGTGGAGGCCATCGAGGACCGGCCCCACCCCGGCGGCGGCCTGTGCCCCGCCATCCTCATCAAAAACGACTTTCTGGACACCCCCGACCCCAGCCTGCAGCCCCACAGCCACCCGGAACGCCTCTCCTCGGAGGAGCTGGTGTCCATCATCCGGGAGGCGGGGATCGTGGGCATGGGCGGCGCGGCCTTCCCCACCGACGTGAAGGCCAAGACCGGCATGAGCCAGGCGGACACGGTGATCCTCAACGCCTGCGAGTGCGAGCCCTATATCACGGCGGACGATGTGCTCCTCCGCGCCCGGCCCGGCGACGTGCTGCGGGGGCTGGAGCTCATCGCCCGGATCCTCCTGCCCAGCCGGGTGGTCATCGCCGTGGAGGACAACAAGCCCCAGGCCGCCGCGGTGGTCCGGGAGCATTTGAGCGCCTTCCCCTCCATGGAGCTGCTGGTGCTGCCCACCCGCTACCCCCAGGGGGCGGAAAAGCAGCTCATACAGGCGGTCACCGGGCGGCAGGTGCCCTCCGGCGGCCTGCCCAAGGACGTCGGCTGCGCCGTGTTCAACGCCGCCACCGCCGCCGCGGTGTACCGGGCGGTCTATGAGGGGATGCCCGCCATCGAGCGGGTCGTCACCGTCACCGGCGAAGGGGTGAAGCAGCCCCGCAACCTGGTGGTGCGGGTGGGGGTCTCCTTCCTGGAGATCCTCGCCGCCGCAGGCGGGCTCACCGACGATGTGTGGAAGGTGCTGTCCGGCGGGCCCATGATGGGCGTGGCCCAGGGGGACCTGTCCGTCCCCATCACCAAGTCCACCAACGCCATCGTGTGCCTGTCCAACGCCCAGAACGGGGAGAGCGCCCAGCCGGTGTGCATCCGCTGCGGCAAGTGCCTGGAGGTGTGCCCCATGCGGCTGGAGCCGCTGTACCTCTACCGGTATTCCACCGCCGGAGATCTGGACGCGCTGAGGCGGCTCCACCTGGCGGACTGCATCGAGTGCGGCTGCTGCGCCTACGCCTGCCCGGGCAAGGTCCCCCTGGTGGAGGGCTTCCGGGCGGGAAAACGGGCGCTGAAGGAGGGTGCGAAATGAATCTGACGGTAAGCGCCTCTCCCCACATCCGGGGGAGGGACACCATTTCCCGGCGGATGCTGGACGTGGCGGTCGCCCTGCTCCCGGCGCTGATCGCGGGCATCCTGTTCCAGGGCCTTCGCGCGGCGGCGGTGACGGCGGTGTGCGTTTTGTCCGCCCTGGCGGGCGAGTGGCTGATGGGCCTCCTCCTCCGGCGGCGCGGCACCCTGTCCGACGGCTCCGCCCTGGTCACCGGGGTGCTGCTGGCCCTGACCCTGCCCGCCTCCGTCCCCTACTACGTAGCCGCCGCCGGCGGGCTGTTCGCCGTGGTGGTGGTGAAGGGGCTGTGCGGCGGGCTGGGGCAGAACGCCTTCAACCCCGCTTTGGGGGCCCGGGCCTTCCTCATGCTGGCCTTCCCCGCCTGCCTCACCCGCTTCCCGGCCCTGGGCACCGCCCTGCCCCTGGGGGCGCTGAGTCCCGCGGACGTGGTCACCGGGGCCACCCCCCTCCACCACATGCAGATGCCCGCCCTGCCCGACGCCTCCCTGGCGGAGCTGTTCCTGGGCCGGGTGGGGGGCTGCATCGGGGAGACCTCCGCCCTGGCCCTGCTGATCGGCGGCGGCTGGCTGCTGTTCCGGCGGATCGTCAGCATCCGGATCCCCGCCGCCTACCTGGGGACGGTGGCCGTCCTCACCCTGGCCTTCCCCAAGGGGGACGACCCCGTTTTGTGGATGGCCTACAGCCTGCTCGGCGGCGGCGTGCTGCTGGGGGCCATCTTCATGGCCACCGACTACGCCACCTCCCCCGTGGGCCCCGCCGCCCAGGTGGCGTACGGCGTGGGCTGCGGCGCGCTCACCGTGGCGCTGCGCTACACCGGGCTGTTCCCGGAGGGGGTCACCTACGCGATCTTGATCATGAACGCCGCCGCCTGGCTGCTGGACCGGTATCTGGTCCCCAGGCGGTACGGCGCGGGAAAGGAGGGGGCACGTTGAACGCGAAAAACCTGATCGCCCCCGTCGCCGCCCTCGCCATCGCCGCGGCGGTGCTGCTGGGCGCGTCCGCCCTCCTGCGCCCCATGGCGGAGGAGCGGGAGGCCGCCGCCCACGGCGAGATCATGGGCTACATGCTGCCCACCCGGCCCGCCGCCTTCACGGAAGAGCCCTATGACGGAGAGGACGAGAGCATCCGCCGGGTGTTCAAGGCGGAAGGCGGCTATGTGGTGGAGGTGGAGGCCGCCGGATACGCCGGGCCCATGGTGCTGTGGGTGGGCGTCACCAGCGAGGGCCGGGTGTCCGGCGTGACGGTGCGGGACCACCGGGAGACCTTCGGCCTGGGCCGGGGGGCCCAGACCGACGCCTCCTTCCTGCTCCAGTTTTTGGGCACCGCCGGGGAGGCCGCCGTGGGCGATGACATCGACGCCCTCACCGGGGCCACCGTCACCAGCAAGGCGGTGACCCGGGCGGTGAACTCCGCCGCCGCCTTCGTCACCGGCGCGGATATCTCCTCCGGCGCCACAGAATGGGAGGGCTGAACATGAAGGCAAACCCCTTGAAGCAAAGCGTCCTGCTGGCCGCGGTGGTGGGGCTGTTCTGCCTGGCGCTGGCGGCTGCCGGGGCCCTGGCCCCCATGGCCGTCCTGCCCAAGCTGGACCTGCCCGCCATGCTGGCGCTGGCCCTCGCCGCCCTGACCCTGGACGCCTATTGGAGCGCGCCCAAGCTGTGCTGGAGCGCCCTGCTGGCCAACGCCGCGCTGGGGGGCGTCAGCTTCGCCCTGCTGCCCTGGTGCGCCGGGGTGTCGGGCGGCGTCCCCGTCCTGACGATGGGGCTGGCGGGGGGCGCGGTGTTCGGCGCGGCCTCGCTGCTCTACACCGCCGCCATGGAGCGCATCGCCACCGGCCCCAAAGCGCCCCTGGCCCCCGCGGGCACCGCCCTGCTGCTGTTTTTGGCGGGCCAGTGCCTGAGCGGGCTGCTCTGAGGGCGCGGCGGCCCCAAAAGCGCCTATAATGGACCAGACCGCCCGGCAGGAAGGCCCCTGCCAGGCGGTCTTTTTCGTTCTATCCAAGGCAGATCCCTCCACACCCGGGATTAGGGCTCGTTTGAAAATTGTCAACATACCCAAACAGCGGCTCTTTTCCCGCCATACTTTGCCAATTTTCCTTGGAATACACCAAGTATTCCTGCGTCAAATTGGCTTCGTCTGGCGAAAAAACCCCTCACCGTTGGGCACATTTCCAATTTTCAAACAGCGCCTAGGGGATGCCCGCCCATTTCAGCGCCGATCGGCCGGCGTTGGAATGGGCGGGCCCTTTGCCGCCTCGTCCACGTCCCGCAGCTCCTCCGGCCCGCCTGCCTCCACCAGCCGCAGCCGGTGGGCGTTGGCCCGGACGATCCCGCCGCCGCCCCGGTCCCCGGTGAGGGCCAGCAGCTGGGGAAACAGGTCCCGGGGGAACACCGACGGCGAGCCCCGCCCGCCCCGCCAGCTCAGGGAACAGATGGCGTCCGGGTGGGCGGCGAACTCCTCCAGCAGGCGCGCCACACTGTCCCGGCGCAGCCAGGGCTGGTCGCACACGCAGAACAGCGCCCCGTCCATGTCCAGCAGGGCGGACAACCCCAGCCGGACGGAGGCGGACTGGCCCTGGGCCGCCTGGGGGTTGGGGACGGGGACATACCCCCGTTCCCCGGCCAGGGCCAGGATCTCCGGATAACAGCTCACCACGCAGGCCCGGTGGAACAGCGCCGCCGGCGCCGCGTCCATGGCCCGCCCGATCATGGGCACGCCGTCCACGGGGCACAGCAGCTTGTTGCCCCCGAACCGCCGCCCCGCCCCGGAGGCCATCAGCACCCCGCCGACCCTCATCGCCAGAACTGGGACGGCCCCCGGCGGACGAACCGTCCCCGGCCCTTCGCCGTCACCCGCCCGTCC
Source organism: uncultured Oscillospiraceae bacterium (assembly GCA_910588495.1). Classification (GTDB taxonomy): domain Bacteria; phylum Bacillota; class Clostridia; order Oscillospirales; family Oscillospiraceae; genus Enterenecus. The sequence goes on from CAJUPU010000031.1 coordinate 4,446, forward strand.
TCCACCGCCATCTCCCCGGACAGCAGGACCGTCTCCACCCGGCCCCTGGTCTCGAAGCCCTCGTAGGGGGTGTAGTCCGCCGCCTGATGCTGGGCGGCGGCGGTGACGCGGCCCTTATGGTCCGGGTCGAATATGACAAGATCGGCGTCGCCGCCCACCGCCAGCGCCCCCTTCCGGGGGTACATGCCAAACAGCCTGGCGGGCTGCTCGGACAGCAGCTTCATCAGCTGGTGGGCGCTCATGCGGCCCGAGGCCACCCCCGCCGTGTACAGGAGCACCGGCCGGTGCTCCACCCCGGGGATGCCGTTGGGGATCTGGGAAAAATCCTCCCGGCCCAGCTCCTTCACCCCCCGGAAGTGGAAGGAGCAGTGGTCGGTGCCGATGGTATCCACGTCCCCGGCCTCCAGCCCCGCCCACAGGGCATCCACGTCCTCTCTCCCGCGCAAGGGGGGCGAAAGGACGAATTTCGCGCTCTCAAAGCCGGGGAGCCGGTATTTTTCTTCGTCCAGCAGCAGGTATTGGGGGCAGGTCTCCACGTAGACCTTTTGTCCCCGGGCCCGGGCGGCCCGGACAATCTCCAGGCTCCGGGCGGCGGACAGGTGGACGATATTCACCGGATACCCCGCCAGCTCGCCCACCGCCAGCCAGCGGCCCACCGCCTCCGCCTCCACCGCCGCCGGGCGGGACAGGGGGTGGGCCCAGGGCCCCAGGTTCCCGGCGGCCTTCTGGGCTTTTATGCCCGCGCCCACCAGCTCGCCGTTCTCGCAGTGACAGCCCACGATGCCGCCCCGCTCCCCCACCGAGCGGACAATCTCCAGTGCGGCGCCGTCGGACACCCGCAGGTCGTCGTAGGCGAAGTACACCTTATAGGAGCTCACCCCCGCCCGGTCCATGTCCGCCAGCTCCGCTTTTACAGCGGGGCTCCAGTCCTTGACGGTCATGTGGAAGCCGTAGTGGCAGCAGGCGGCCCCCTCCGCCCGGCTGTGCCAGGCGTCCAGGGCGGAGGCCAGGGACGCCCCCCGCTCCGGCTCGGCGAAATCCAGCACGGTGGTGGTGCCTCCCGCCAGCGCCGCCAGGGTGCCGGAGGCCCAATCGTCCGCCGTCTCGTTGGGCTTTCCCTTGTTCATCTCGAAGTGGGTGTGGGTGTCGATGAAGCCGGGGAACACCAGCTTCCCCGACGCGTCCAGCACCCGGCTGTCCCCCGCGGGGAGGTTTAGGCCGATCTCCGCGATCTTCTCCCCCACCACCCGCAGATCGGCGTTCACCGGGCCGCCGGGACAGAGCAGGACGCCGTTTTGGATCAGCGTGGACATGAAAACACCTCCAAAGCACTGTTGTGAAAAACCGCAATGACCCTGCGGGTCGTCGCTGCCCCGCAGGGTGGGCCGTTTATAGTTGACGCAGTTGAAAAGAAGTAAGAAGCTGTATTCACAGCCGAAATCGCCGGATGGCCGAGGGATTTTCCCGTCAGGCAAGGCGAATTTTCGCAGGAATAATTGTGTTTATTGCAAGAAAATTCAACGCCGCATGATGGGAAAAGACCCGGCGAGACGGTGAATCGAGGTTGTGAATACAGGTTCTAAAGACTTCTTTTCAACTTGTGCGGCGATGATTCGCCGCACAGGCCGCATAGCGGCCTCGCGTCAGACTGCATAGTCAGCGCACGGGCTTTGCCCAACAGCGGCCCTGCCGCTGTTGAAAATCGGTATTTACCGATTTTCAAGTGTGCTGACTATACTGCCGGATCACGGTGCCGGTTTTGCCCGCCACGCCGTCCCTGGCCTTTTCCAGCAGGGTGATCAGGGCGGAGCGCCCCGGCCCGCTCTTGGCAAACTCCGCCGCCGCCTGCACCTTGGGCAGCATGGAGCCGGGGGCGAAGTGGCCCTGGGCCATATACTCCTCCGCCTCCTCCGGGGTGAGGGCGTCCAGCCACTTCTGGCCGGGCTTGCCGAAGTTGATAGCCGCCTTCTCCACGGCGGTGAGGATGATGAGGGTGTCGGCCTGCAGCTGCTGGGCCAGCACGCAGGAGGCGAAGTCCTTGTCGATCACCGCCGCCGCCCCCTTCAGGTGGTGCCCCTCTGTTTTGAACACGGGGATGCCGCCGCCACCGCAGGCCACCACCACCAGCCCGGCCTCCACCATGTCCCGGATGGACTCGATCTCCACGATGGACTGGGGCCGGGGGGAGGCCACCACCCGCCGCCAGCCCCGCCCGGCGTCCTCGACCACCTGGTAGTCCCGCTGGGCCACCAGCTTGTCGGCCTCTTCCTTGGTCATGAAGGCCCCGATGGGCTTGGTGGGGTGGGCGAAGGCGGGGTCGGCGGGGTCCACCTCCACCTGGGTGAGGACGGTGGCCACCCCCTTCTGGATCCCCCGGTCCAGCAGTTCCTCCCGCAGGGCGTTTTGCAGGTCGTAGCCGATGTACCCCTGGCTCATGGCCACGCACACCGACAGGGGGCAGGGGATGTACTTCTCCGGCTCGGACCGGGTGAGCTCCGCCATGGCCTTCTGGATCATGCCCACCTGGGGGCCGTTGCCATGGGAGAGGATCACCTGGTGGCCGTCCTCGATGAGGTCGGCGATGGCGCGGGCCGTCTGCTTGACGGCGATCATCTGCTCGGGGAGATCGCTGCCAAGGGCGTTGCCGCCCAGGGCGATCACGATGCGCTTTCCCATTGATCTTACCTCCAACCAATCAAAAATACAAGACAGGCCCGCCCTTCCCGGACGGGCCTGGTTCGTTCCTTTTCTTTGAAAAGAAAAGGAACCGAAAAGAAACTTTTAGCAGCGAAACTTCATTTCGCCTTATCATATCGCAAAATGTGCGTTACCGGGCGAAGATCTTCCGTCAAGTACTCCAGCCGCAGCGAACCAAAGTTCTTTTTGGATACTTTTTCTTTCAAGAAAAAGTATCATTTCTGGAACCAGCGGGGGGCGCCCCGCTCCTCCAGAGCCTTCAGGGCGGCCTGGGGGTCCTTCACCTTGGCCAGGAAGATCATGGCCGCGATGATGTAGGGCTTGAAGCTGGCCTCCTTGTACAGGGGGGTGCGGTAGCGGTCGAACACGCCGGCCTCCACCTCGCCGTCCACGCAGGACACGTCGTTGATGTCGGCGGGCAGGCAGTGCAGGTAGAGGGCCTTGCCGTCCCGGGTGGTCTTCATCAGCTCCTCGGTGCAGCACCAGTCCTTGTGCTGGGCGTTCTGGGCCAGCAGCTCCTTCTCCAGGGCCTTGATGCCGTCGCTGTCGCCCTGGGCGTACAGGTCGGTGCGCTTCTCCATGGCGGCGAAGGGGGCCCAGCTCTTGGGGTAGACGATGTCGGCGTCCTTGAATGCCTCCGCCATGGAGTGGGTCTTGGTGAAAGTGCCGCCGGTGGCGGCGGCGTTCTTCTTCGCCACCTCCTCCACCTCGGGCATGACCTCATAGCCCTCGGGATGGGCCAGCACCACGTCCATGCCGAACCGGGTCATCAGGCCGATGACCCCCTGGGGCACGGACAGGGGCTTGCCGTAGCTGGGGGAGTAGGCCCAGGTCATGGCCACCTTTTTGCCCTTCAGGTTCTCCACGCCGCCGAACTCATGGATGATGTGGAGCATATCCGCCATGCACTGGGTGGGGTGGTCGATGTCGCACTGGAGGTTGACCAGGGTGGGCTTCTGCTCCAGCACGCCGTCCTTGCGGCCCTGGGCGACGGCCTCCGCCACCTCCTTCTGGTAGGTGTGGCCCTTGCCGATGTACATATCGTCCCGGATGCCGATCACGTCCGCCATGAAGGAGATCATGTTGGCGGTCTCCCGGACGGTCTCGCCGTGGGCGATCTGGCTCTTGCCCTCGTCCAGGTCCTGGACCTCCAGCCCCAGCAGGTTGCAGGCGGAGGCGAAGGAGAACCGGGTCCTTGTCGAGTTGTCCCGGAACAGGGAGATGCCCAGGCCGGACTCAAAGATCTTGGTGGAGATATTGTTCTCCCGCATGTAGCGCAGGGCGTCGGCCACGGTGAACACGGCCTCGATCTCGTCGTCGGTCTTGTCCCAGGTGAGGAAGAAGTCGCCCTCGTACATCTCCTTGAAGTTGAGGGAGTTGAGCTTGTCGATGTATTTCTGAAGGGTGGCGTCCATATTCATACTCTCCTTTTTGATCATTCGATGTTGTTGTCGGTCCTGCCCGCCCGGAACTGGGCCACGTCGGCGGTCTTGTTCTCCTCCTTGTACAGACCGGGGACGGCGGCGTACAGCGCCGCGCACCGCACCAGATCGTCCTTCCAGGTGATCTCGTTGGGGGCGTGGGCCTGGCTCTCCGCGCCGGGGCCGAAGCCCACGCAGGGGATGCCGTACCGGCCTTGGATGGCCACGCCGTTGGTGAAGAAGGTCCACTTGTCGGTGAGGGGGCGGCGGCGCAGGTGCATGGCGTCCCGGGCGGGGTCGGGGTCGGCGTGGCCCAGCCGCTCGGCCCCAAACAGGGCGTGGTGGGCGTCCACCAGAGCCTGGACGTGGGCGGCGGACTCCTTGTTGATCCAGGTGGGGAAATAGGCCTCGGTCTCGTAGACGGTGCCGGTCCAGGCGGGCCGGTCGTACATGTACATGGACACCTTCACGTCGTCGCCGTACTTCTTCACGGCGGGCAGGTCCCGGATCTCCTGGAGGCAGGAGTCCCAGGTCTCCCCGGCGGTCATGCGCCGGTCGATGGAGATGGAGCAGCTGTCCGCCACGGCGCACCGGCTGGGAGAGGTGTAGAAGATCTGAGAGGTGGTGCAGGTGCCCCGGCCCAGGAACCGGGCGTCCTCATAGTGCTCGGGGTTGAACTTGGGGTCCAGCATTTTGACAAGGCCCTTGACGGCCACGGTATCGTCGGCGGGGTTCTCGTTCAGCGCGCGCACGTCCTGGAGGATGTCCGCCATTTTGTAGATGGCGTTGTCCCCCCGCTCGGGGGCGGAGCCGTGGCAGGACACGCCCTTCACGTCCACCCGGATCTCCATGCGGCCCCGGTGGCCCCGGTAGATGCCGCCGTCGGTGGGCTCGGTGGAGATGACGAACTCCACCTGCTCCTTTTTGATGCCGCTCTCGGGGAAGAACTTGTTGACGATGTACTGCCAGCACATGCCGTCGCAGTCCTCCTCCTGGACGGAGCCCACCACCATGATCTTATACCCGTCGGGGATCAGCCCCAGGTCCTTCATAATCTTGGCCCCGTACACGGCGGAGGCCATGCCGCCCTCCTGGTCGGAGCCGCCCCGGCCGTAGATGATGGCGTCGTCCTCCCAGCCCTGGTAGGGGTCGGCGGTCCAGTTGTCCCGGTTGCCCACGCCCACGGTGTCGATGTGGGAGTCGATGGCGATGATCTTGTCGCCCTGGCCCATCCAGCCGATGATGTTGCCCAGGCCGTCCACTTCCACCTTATCGAAGTTCAGCTTCTCCATCTCCGCCTTGATGCAGGCCACAACTTCTTTCTCCTCGCAGCTCTCGCTGGGGTGGGAGATCATGGCGCGCAGGAAGGCGCTCATGCCCTCGCGGCAGCTCTCGGCCGCCGCCTTGATCTTATCATAGTTCATGGTCGGATCCTCCTTATCTTTTGATCAGTCTGGTCAAAGGGTGGGATACTCGCCGTCCCACACGATCTTGCGGTATCGGTCCGGGTCGGTGTCCCCCTCGGTGGAGAACATCAGCACCTTGGAGCCCTCGTCCAGCCCCAGGGCCTCCCGCAGTTCCTCATATCCCCGGTCCTCCATGATGGCGGAGAGGGCGCCCATGCCCACGGCGCCGGACTCGCCGGAGGTCACCGCCGGGTCGCCCTTCACCGGGGCGGCCAGCATCCGCATCCCCCAGGCAGACACCCAGTCGGGGCAGGAGAGGAAGGCGTCCACGTGGTTGCGCAGGATGTCCCAGGAGATGGTGTTGGGCTCGCCGCAGGCCAGCCCCGCCATGATGGTCTGGAGGTCGCCGCCCACGATGCGGGGCGCGCCGTCCCCGGCCACCGCCCCCTGGTAGAGGCAGTCGGCGATCTGGGCCTCCATGACGATGAACTTGGGCGGATCGTCGGAATAGCGGTTGGCGAAGTAGCCCACCACCGCCCCGGCCAGGGAGCCCACGCCGGCCTGGACGAACACGTGGGTGGGCCGCTCTCCCAGCTGCTCCGCGGCCTCCCCGGCCATGGTGCCGTAGCCCTGCATGATCCAGGCGGGTATGTCCTCATAGCCCTCCCAGGCGGTGTCCTGGACCACCACGCCGTGCTCGGTCTGGGCCGCCTCGGCGGCGGCCATGCGCACGCAGTCGTCGTAGTTGACTTCCTCGATGGTGACCTTTGCCCCCTCCCGGGCGATGTTGTCGAAGCGGGACTTGGCGCTGCCCTTGGGCATGTGGACCACCGCCTTCTGGCCCAGCTTATTGGCCGCCCAGGCCACCCCCCGGCCGTGGTTGCCGTCGGTGGCGGTGAAGAAGGTGGCCTGGCCGAACTCCTCCTTCAGCCTGCCGCCGGTGAGGTAGTCGTAGGTCATCTCGGACACGTCCCGGCCCAGCTCCCGGGCGATGTAGCGCCCCATGGCGAAAGAGCCGCCCAGCACCTTGAAGGCGTTGAGGCCGAAGCGGTAGCTCTCGTCCTTCACGGACAGGGCGCCCAGCCCCAGCCGGGCCGCCATGCCGGGAAGCTTCGCCAGGGGGGTGGGGCCGTACTGGGGGAAGGAGCGGTGGAACGCCTGGGCCTTGGCCACGTTCGGCAGGGACATGACCTCCAGGTGCCGGTCCTCGCTGGCGGGCATTTTGTTCAGGACCCATTGGATGGGCGGGTTCATAGACGCATGACCTCCTAAATATTATTTAGCTCCGCTGACTTTTTATTTTCATCTTCATCATACCACGCCCGCGCCAATTGTCAAGGGGAATCTAAAAGTTTTTTAGGCTATCTAAAAAAACGTCATATTGCATAAACGGACCCCCGGCTTTTTGCCGAAGGGCACAAAAACACCCCGTGACAGCCGTCATGGGGTGTTTTTCAGGGGGCGCGATCCCAGCCCAGGGCCAAAAGCCCGTCCCGGAAGTCCGTTCGGAGGCCGGGGCCGTACATCGTCCCCAGGCCCTGGGCCAGCGCTTCCTCAAAGCCCGGCTCCTCCCGGCGCAGGTCCAGCAGGATCCGGCCCTGGTGCACGATCATGATCCGGGGCGCGTAGGCATAGGCCAGTTCCGGGGCGTGGATGGTGGCCAGACAGCCCGCCCGCCGCTGCTCCACATACCGGCCCAGGCGGCGGAGGAACAGGTGCTGGCGGGACAGATCCAGGGAAGAGACCGGCTCATCCAGCAGCAGGCACCCGGCGTCCTGCATCATGGCCCGGGCCAGATAGGCCATCCGCTGCTCCCCGCCGCTGAGCCGGTCCATGGGCCGTCCCGCCAGATGGCCGCAGTCCAGCCCCTCCAGAAGCTCCCGGGCCCGGCGCAGCTCCCCCGTTCCCGGCCGGGCAAAGGCCCCCAGGCAGGCGGTGGCCCCCATGGACACGAAGTCCTCCACCCGGTAGCGGAAGCCCCCGTCGTACCGCTGGGGGACATAGGCCAGCTTTCTGGCCCGGTCCGCCGGGGAGAGCCGGTCCAGGGACCGGCCGTCCGCCGTCAGCGTGCCCCCCTGCCGGGGGAGGAAGCCCAGGATCGCCTTGAGCAAGGTGGTCTTGCCCGCCCCGTTGAGGCCCAGCACCGCCGTCACCTCTCCGGGGCGCAGGGCGAAGGACACATCGTCCAGCACCAGCCGCCCGCCCCGGCGCACCGTCAGCCCTTCCACCTTCAGCACGGCCGCTCCCCCCTTCTCCGGCGCAGGAGGAACAGCCCCAGGCACACCGCCCCGATCAGCGAGGTGAGGATGCTGATGGGGATCTCGGAGGGCAGAAGGCTCCGGGCCAGGGTGTCGGCCAGCAGGAGCAGGGCCGCCCCGCACAGGATGGACTGGACAAAGTTGGCCTCGAAGTCGTCCCCCAGCACCGTGCGCACCAGATGGGGCACGATGAGCCCCACCCAGGACACGATCCCGCTCACCGACACGCTGGCCGCCGTCAGCACCGTGGCACAGAGGATGCAGGTGAGGCGCACCGGCCCCACCGCCACCCCCAGGGACGCGGCCTCCTCGTCCCCCAGGGTGAGCACCTTCAGCCGGTAGCGCAGCAGGGTCAGCACGGCCCCGGCCGTCACGATCGGCGGCGCGATGGCCCGCAGCTCGTCCCAGCCGGTCAGGCTGAAGCTGCCCATGAGCCAGTAGTCGATGACCGCCAGCTCCTGGGCCGGGTCTGCCATGTATTTCAGGGCCATGATGGCGGCGTTGGCCAGGGCCCCCAGGATGATGCCCGACATGATCAGGTTGAAGTAGCGGTTCCCCCCGATGGCCCGGGCCAGCAGCAGGGACAACGCCACCGTCAGCAGCCCGCCCGCGAAGGAGAGCGCCTGGAGCGCCCCCAGGGAGCCGCCGAAAAACAAAATGGCGCAGACAGCCCCCACCGACGCCCCGCCGCTCACCCCCAGCACGTCGGGGGACACCAGGGGGTTGCGGAACAGGCCCTGATAGACGAACCCCGCCAGGGACAGCGCCGCCCCGCACAGGGCGGCGACGCAGCTGCGGGCCACCCGGATGTTCCAGAACACGGCCTCCCGCATGGCGCCCGCCGCCTGCCCGGACAGGATCTCCCACAGGTCGGCCGGGGTCAGGGGATACCGCCCCCACAAACAGGACAGCAGAAAGGAGGCCGCCAGCAGCAGCCCCGATCCCAGATAGGACCTCTTCCTCACGCTTGACGGCCCCCTTTCTTTCGTCGAAGCAAAGTCCGCTGGGCTGCGTTTCCGCCTTTGGCGAACACTGCGCCCGCTCCCTTGCTTCTCCTCTCCCCACATCGTCGAAATAAACTTCGCTATACTCCCTTTCGGCTCCGCCAAAAGCTCGCCCCGCTGCGTTGTTTCTCCTCTTCCCGCGAAAGCTGTGGGCCGCTTTCGCGGGTCCCTTATTGGGACGGCTTTGCGGGGGCCCCATTTGTGTTCCTAAACGCCCAACTGTTCTTCAGAAACCTCCAGGCCGAAATAGGTCTGGTAGAACCCTTGCGCTTCCTTCACGTACTCCTCCCGGCTCACCAGCTCCGGGTGGAGGATATGGGTCATCCACAGCAGGCCCAGGATGGAGGAGGGCTGGGGGTAGTCCCACGCCTCGATCTCCGACGGCACGGTGTACAGCCGGTCCTCCTTCACCGCCCTCAGGCCGGACAGGGCGGCGTCGCCGCGGATATCGTCCAGAGCATACTCCGCGTAGGACACCGAAAAGACCGCCTCCGGGTCCCAGGCGGCCAGCTGCTCGGCGGACACGTCCGCCCAGGCCCGGCCCTGGATGTCCTGGGAGACGCAGCTCCCCCCGGCCATCTCGATCATCTCCCGCTGGTACATCCCCCCCGCGCAGGTACGCAGGTAAGACGCCGCTCCCGCCAGGTAGACGGCGGGCCGCTCCACGTCTTTCGTCAGGCCGGTCACCCGCTCCACCACGCCGTCGTAATAGGCGGTGAGTGCCCCGGCCTGCTCCTCGCAGCCGCACAGCGTCCCCAGCAGGGCAATCAGGGCGTTGAACGACTCATAGCTCTCCGGCTCCACCACCGCCGTGGGGATGCCCAGGCCCGCCAGGGTCTCGGCGGCCTCCAGCTGCTTTTTGGGCAGCAGCACCAGATCCGGCTCCAGCGCGGCGATGGCCTCGATGTTGGTCTCCTTGCCGGACCCCACCCCGGGCAGGTCCAGGAACTCCGGGGCGGCCAGCTTGTACAGCTCCCGGCTGTCCGCCTTCAGCTCGACGCCCACCACCTTGTCCTTCTGCCCCAGGGTGAGCAGGGAGGCGGTGACCAGATAGTAGCAGGACACGATCCTCTCCGCCGGGGCGTCCAACGTCACCTCCCGGCCCGCCTGGTCGGCGACCGTGATGGGGCCGGGCCGGGCTGGCTGGGACTGGACCGGCTCCGCGGAGGCGGGTGCGGAGGGGAGTGCGGAGGGCGGGGCGCTCTCCGCCGGCCCTGCGGCGCAGCCGGACAGCAGCTGCCCCAGCAGGGCGAACATGAGGATCAGGCTCAAACAGCGTTTTTTCACGGTATGTCAACCTTTCTTGGGCTTCCGGTAATAGGTATCCTCCATGGGCAGGGTGGCGCGGAGCACGTGGTCCATGGCGTAGTAGGCCCCCTGGACGGCGGGGGCGGTGGGGATGGTGGCGATCTCGCCGATGCCCTTGGCCCCGTAGGCGAAGGGGAGCAGCTCCTCCTTTTCCACGTAGATGGCGTGGATGTCCGGGATCTGGTCCGCACGCAGCAGGCCCAGGGTGCCGAATCTGGCGGTGGGCACGCAGTCCTTCAGGGGGAAGTCCTCGGTGAGGGCGTAGCCCAGCCCCATGAGGACGCCGCCCTCGATCTGCCCCTGGATGGAGGTGGGGTTGACCACCTTGCCCGAGTCGTGGGCGGCCCAGACCTCCTTCACCCTGCCGCCGTCGTCCAGCACCACCACGTGGGTGGCGAAGCCGTAGGCCACATGGCTCTTTGGATTGGGCTTGTCGGCCCCCAGCTTGTCGGTGGGGTCGAAGAACTCGGCGAAGAACTCCTTCCCCTCCAGGGCGGACAGATCGCCCCCCGCCTGGTCCAAAGCGGCCTTCAGCTCCGCCGCCGCCATCCGCACCGCCTCGCCGGTGATCAGGGTCTGGCGGGAGCCGGAGGTGGTGCCCGAGTCGGGGGCCAGCTCGGAATCGCTGCCCATATTCATCATTTTCTCCAGGGGGAGCCCGGCGGTCTGGGCCAGGATCTGCAAAAACACGGTGGCGCAGCCCTGGCCGATGTCCGACGCGGCGGCGTAGAGCTTGACCACTCCCTCCTCCACCACCAGCTTGCACCGGCCCTTGTCGGGCAGGCCCACCCCCACCCCCGCGTTCTTCATGGCGCAGGCGATGCCCGCCCGGCCGGGGTTGGCCTCATACGCCTCCTTCACCGCCAGCAGGGTCTCCTTCAGCGCGGTGGAGCAGTCGGCGATCTGGCCGTTGGGCAGCGCCTTCCCCGGCTCGATGGCGTTGCGCCAGCGGATCTCCCAGGGGGAGATGCCCACCTTCTCCGCCAGCAGGTCGATGGTGGACTCTAGGGCGAACTCGCTCTGGCACACGCCGAAACCCCGGAAGGCCCCGGCGGGGGGATTGTTGGTGTAGTACCCATACCCCCGGATATCGGTATTCTGGTAGCAGTAGGGTCCCACGGAGTGGGTGCAGGCCCGCTCCAGCACCGGGCCGCACAGGGAGGCATAGGCCCCGGTGTCGAAATAGATGTCGCAGTCCAGGGCGGTGAACACCCCGTTCTCGTCGCAGCCCAGGGTGAACGTCCCCTCCATGGCGTGGCGCTTGGGGTGGAAGCGGATGGACTCCTGGCGGGACAGCTTCACCTTGACGGGGCGGCCCACCTTCAGCGCCGCCAGGGCCGCCAGATGCTGCACCGACACGTCCTCCTTGCCGCCGAAGCCGCCGCCCACCAGCTTGTTCTCCACCACGATCCGCTCCGGCTCCCAGCCCAGCATGATGGCGATCTCCTTGCGGGTGTCGTACACCCCCTGGTCGGTGGAATACACCTTCACCCCGTTTTTATAGGGGAAGGCCACGGCGCACTCCGGCTCCAAAAAGGCGTGCTCGGTGAAGGGGGTCCGATAGCTCTGGGTGACCACATATTTGGAATCTGCCAGCGCCGCCTTCGCGTCCCCCCAGGTGACGTGGCGGGACTGGCACAAGTTGCCCGCCGAATGGACCTTCGGCGCGCCCGACCCCATGGCCTGGCGGATATCCCGCACCGGCTCCAGGGGCTCGTACTCCACCTTCACCGCCGCCTTGGCCTGCTCCAGGATATACTCGCTCTCGGCAATGACCAGGCAGATCGCGTCCCCCACGCAGCGGGTGACCTCCCCCTGGGCGATCATCACGTCCCAGTCCTGCTGGATGTGGCCCACCTTGTTGTGGGGCACGTCATCCGCCGTCAGCACCGCCAGCACCCCCGGCAGGGCCAGGGCGGGGGCGGCGTCGATGGACAGCACCCGCGCCCTGGGGTATTCCGAGCGGACGGCGGAGGCGTAGACCATGCCGTCCAGGTACACGTCGTCGGGGTACTCCCCGTACCCCAGCACCTTGGGGCGCACGTCGGTGCGGAAGGCACGGTCCCCCACGCCGAAGGAATCGCCCTTTTCCAGCGCCGGGTCGATCTGGGCCTCTCCCCGCAGGACGGCCCCCGCCAGGGAGATGCCCTCCACGATCTTTTTGTAGCCGGTGCACCGGCACACGTTCCCCCGGATGGCCTTTTTGATCTCCGCCTCAGACGGGTCAGGGTTGGCGTCCAGCAGGGCCTTGCCCGACATCACCATGCCGGGGATGCAGAAGCCGCACTGCACCGCCCCCACCTTGCCGAAGGCGTAGACGAAGGCCTCCTTTTCCGCCACGCTCAGCCCCTCCACGGTGAGGATGCTTTTCCCCGCCGCCTTTTTGGTGGTGAGGATGCAGGCCCTCACGGCCCAGCCGTCCACCACGATGGTGCAGGTGCCGCAGGCCCCCTCGCTGCACCCGTCCTTGCAGGAGGTGAGGCGCAGATCGTCCCGGAGGTAGCGCAGAAGGGGTTTGTCCTCGCCGGTCTCCCGGACCACGCCGTTGACGGTGAAGCTGTAGGTCTCGCTCATGGGATCCTCTCCTTTTTGATGGCGTCCGCCCGCCCCCCGAAACGGAGGGCGGGCAAGGGCCGGTCAGCCCAGCAGATAGGGGTAGTTCTCGTATACCGCGCAGATCAGGCGGCGCAGGGGGTCGTACATCCCGCAGGCCGGGTCGGCCACATCGTATTCTTTGACCTCTCCGGCAAAGCGCACCAGGGTCTTGCCCCCCTCCAGCCGCAGGAAGCCCTGGTTCTGGCTGTTGTCGAAGTCCTCCCGGCTCCAGAACAGGGTGAACTTGTCCTTATAGGGGGCGCTGTCATAGGGGCAGAACACGGCGCAGTTGCCGCACTCATTGCACATCCCGTCCACGTGGACGATCTGCCGCTGGCGCATCCCCTCCACCCGGATGGCCGCGTTAGCCCGGTTGGGGCACACCTCGGCGCAGGTCTCGCACACGGTGGCGCAGCCCAGACAGCGGCTGTCCCCGCAGCAGGCGCAGTCGGTGCACACATCTCCCCGCTTGGCCAGGGGGGCAGCGAAGTCCGGATCCACGTTCTTGTCCGCAAAGGTATCCGTATCGAAGTCCTGGACGGCCTTTGCCGCCTTCATGGCCCCCGCGATGGCCTCCACCACCGTGCCGGGGCCCCTCTGGCCGTCGCCCACCACGTAGACGCCCTTCACGCTGGACTCCATCGTCTCCAAGTTTACCACGGCGCGGCCCCGGCCGTCCATCTCCAGGCCGTTGGCGGTGTACAAAGCGGTGTCCACCCGCTCGCCCACGGCGGCGATCACCGTGTCGGCGGGCACCTGGGCCGTTTTCCCCGTGTCCACCGGGGAGCGCCGCCCGGACGCGTCGGGGGCGCCCAGCTCCATCACCTTGCAGGTGAGGGCGCCGTCCTTGACGCCCACGGGCGAGAGCAGCTCCCGGAACTCCACGCCGTCGGCCAGGGCCAGCTCCAGCTCCTCCTGGTCGGCGGGCAAGTACCGTTTCGTCCGGCGGTACACCAGGGACACTGTTTTCACCCCGGGGACGCGCTTGGCCGCCCGGGCGGCGTCCATGGCGGTGTTGCCGCCGCCGATCACCACCACGTTCTCCCCCAGCGCCAGGGTGTCCGGGGCCTTCTTGGCCCCCTCCAGGAAGGAGATCACGTTCAGCTCCTCCCCGTACTCCAGCCCGGCGGAGCCGTGCTCCCAGGCCCCGGTGGCCACGATCACATGGGTGTATACATGCAGCAGGGCCTTGAAATCGTCGATCCGGGTGTTCAGGCGGACCTTCACCCCCATGGCCTCCATGAGCTTGACATCGTTGTCGATGGCCTCGTGGGAGATGCGGAACGCCGGGATCACGTGGCGGACGATGCCGCCCAGGGAGTCCCGGGCCTCGAAGAGGGTGACGTCCACCCCGGCCCGGCCCAGGAAGAAGGCCGCCGCCATGCCCGCCGGGCCGCCGCCCACGACGGCGGCCTTTTTGCCGCCCACCGGGGCCCCGGGCCTCAGCTTGGGCAGGAGGGAGGCAAAGCCGCCCTGGGCCGCCTTCAGCTTCTGGGCGCGGATATAGACGCTCTCGTCATAGGCGTTCCGCATGCACTTGTCCTGGCAGCGGTGGGAGCAGATGGTGCCGGTGATAAAGGGCAGGGGGTTGCGCCGGGTGACGATCTCCAGGGCCTGCTCGTATTTGCCCGCGCTCACCGCCATGAGATAGGCGGGGATGTCCTGCCGGATGGGGCACCCGGACCGGCAGGGGGCCTGGAAGCAGTCGATGAGCGGCACCTTTTGGTCCGTTTTCCGGCTGGGGATGGGCTTCACCGGCTTGGTCCAGTGGCCGTCCGCCGGGATGGCCTCCACCAGCGCCGCCACCTTGGCCGCGTCCACCCCCTGCCACGCGCTGCGATCGATGTCCGCCAGCAGGCCGGCGATCTGGCTCAGGCGCTGATAGCCGCCGGGCTTGAGGATGGTGGTGGCCATGGTGATGGGCCAGATGCCCGCGTCGAACAGGTTTTGGATGGAGGCGGCGTCCGCCCCGCCGGAGTAGGAGATCCGCAGCTTTCCGTCGAACTCCTTTGCCAGCATCCCCGCCAGGGAGAGGGACAGGGGGTATAGGGACCGGCCGGACATGTACATCTCGCTGGAGGGCAGCTCCCCCGCCGCCACGTCCACCGGGAAGGTGTTGGTGATCTTCACGCCGAAGGCCAGGCCCCTCTCGCCGCACAGCTTCTGGAGGCGGCGGAACATGGGGACGGCGTCCGCCCACTGCAGGTCCTCCTTGAAGTGGTGGTCGTCGAAGGCGATGTAGTCATAGCCCAGGCTGTCCAGTGTCTTTCGGGCGAACTCATAGCCCAGCAGGGTGGGATTGCACTTGATATAGGTGTTCAGGCCCTTTTCTGTGATCAGGTAGGTGGCGATGCGCTCGATCTCGTCGGGGGGACAGCCGTGGAGGGTGGACTCGGTGATGGAGGCGGACACCTTGGGGGAGACGGCCCTCACATAGTCCTCGTCCACGTTTTGGAACCGGCCCAGGCTGGCCAGGGACCAGTCCAGGCACTCCTTCCACACCTGGGAGCCGGAGGCGTCCTTCATCCCCTCGATGAAGCGGTCGATCTTCTCGCTCTGGATGCCCGCCAGGTCGTAGCCCACCGACATGTTGAACACGAAGCCGTCGGGGCCGCCCAGGCCCAGCTCCTTGGCCAGCAGCTTGCAGGCCCACCACGCCTTCACGTATTCCGCATACGCCTGGGGCACGGTGAGCTCGGTGGACCACTCGCAGTTGTAGCACTCGTCCCCGGCGGTGATGCAGGGCTTGCTGACGCACTTGGACAGCTCCTCGCCGTCCATGATCTGGACGGTCTTGAGCTCGAAGAACCGGGCCCCGGCGGCGTAGGCGGCGATGATGTTCTGGGCCAGCTGGGTGTGGGGCCCCGCGGCGGGGCCGTAGGGGGACTCGATCCGCTCCTCAAAGATGGGCAGGGCCTTGTCCCCGGCGCACTTCACCAGCTTGGACACGCCGAAGATGCTGCCCTGGTCGTGGTACTCGGTGAGCACCCAGTCCATCAGCTGGGCGAAGGGCATGGGCCGCATGATATCGCTCATTGTGATGTTCCTCCATAATGATGTGTTGCCCCGGAGGGCTTTGCGCAAACGTTCTTTTCCGGCTCAGTAGACTCTGTGGTTCAGCTCGCCCCACAGCTTCTTGGACTGCTCCAGCGTCCAGGCGTTGATGGCGTCCTCGTCGATGCCCACGAATTCCCGGTCCTTGTAGACCACCTTCCCGTTGACGATCGTGGTGCGGCAGTTCTTGCCCATCATGCCGAAGAGCATATGGCCGTCGATGTTGTCCGCGCCGAAGGGGGTGAAGGGCTTGTAGTCCATGACGATCACATCCGCCGCCGCCCCCGGCTCCAGCACGCCCAGGGGCTTGTGGAAATACCGGGCGCAGATGGCGGGATTGTTCCGGAACAGCATCCCCATGGCCTCGCCCCAGCCCGCGTTGGGGTCGCAGGCGTTGTGCCACTGCATGGGCAGCAGGACCTTCAAAGACTCCAGCATGTCGTGGGTGTAGGCGTCGGTGCCCAGGCCGATCAGGATGCCCTTTTCATACAGTTTGAGCACCGGGGAGCAGCCCACCGCGTTGCCCATGTTGGACTCGGGGTTGTGGCACACCATGGTATTGGTCTCCCGGATGATGTCCATCTCCGCCGGGGAGACGTGGATGCAGTGGCCCAGCATGGTCTTTTCCCCCAGGATGCCGTTATAGAGCAGGCGGTTGACGGGGCGGCAGCCGTAATTGCTCAGGGAGTCGTACACGTCGTCCATGCCCTCGGCCACGTGGATGTGGAAGCCGGTCATGCCGTCGTTGGCCTTGACCATCTCCTCGAAGGTCTTGTCGGAGATGGTGAACAAGGCGTGGCCGCCGAACATGGCCTTTATCATGTCGCTGTTCTCCTGCTTGGCCCAGCGGGCGAAGTCGGCGTTCTCCCGGATGGACTGGGCGCACTTCTCCGCCCCGTCCCGCTCGGACACCTCGTAGCACAGGCAGGCCCTCATGCCCAGTTCGGCACACACGTCCTTGATGGCGAACAGGGAGCCGGGGATCTCCCCGAAGGAGGCGTGGTGGTCGAAGATGGTGGTGACGCCGTCCCGGATGCAGTCCAGCACGGTGGCGTAGGCGCAGGCCCTGGTGCCGTCCAGGGTGAGATGGCGGTCGATGTTCCACCACTGGCCGTCCAGCACCTCCAGGAACCTGGTGGGGCTGTAGCCGTCGATGGCCAGGCCCCGGGCCAGGCCGGAATAGATATGGGTATGGACGTTGATGAGGCCGGGCATGATCACGCCGCCCCGGGCGTCCACGAACTCCGCCTCCGGGTATTTAGCCCGCATGGCCTCCAGCGTGCCGGTCTCCTTGACGGCGTCCCCGTCCAGCACCACCGCGCCGTTCTCCAGATAGGGGTCGGTGTCGCTCCGGGTGACGAGCCTTCCGTTGCCGATCAGCAGCATAGTGTTTCCTCCCGTTCATCATCAAAATAGTTTTTTGCTCAAACCTTTTTCTTGCAATGTAAGGATCCTGTGCTATACTATTGGTATCCTGAATGTTGCGAGGTGGTTTCCATTTGGACGCGTCTATGATTCAATTCCTGTTCCGGCTGGCCAAAGCCCTGGCCGCCCAGTTCGGCCCCAGCTGCGAGGTGGTCATCCACGACCTGCAGTCCAACGACCCGGACAGCTCCATCGTGGCCATCGAGAACGGCCATGTCTCCGGCCGCAAGGTGGGGGACGGCCCCTCCCACGTGGTGCTGGAGGCGCTGAACAGCGGCGGCATCCCGGAGGACCGCCTGAGCTATCTGACCAAGACCGCCGACGGCAAGACCCTGAAGTCCACCACCGTCTACATCCGGGACGAGGGGCGGGAGCCCATCGGCATCTTCTCCATCAACTACGACATCACCCTGATGCTGGCCATGGAGGAGAACCTGCGGCAGTTCACCGCCCCCGCCCTTCAGCAGGCGGAAAACACCCCCGAGCCCATCACCCAGAACGTCTCCGACCTGCTGGACGCGCTGATCGAGCAGAGCGTGAAGCGGGTGGGCAAGCCCGCCGCCCTCATGACCAAGGAGGAGAAGGTGAAGGCCATCGGGTTCCTCAACGACACCGGGGCCTTTCTCATCACCAAGTCGGGGGCCAGGGTGTGCAAATACTTCGGGATCTCCAAGTACACCCTGTACAGCTACATGGAGGAGGCCAAGGGCGGCAAGGACTAGATCGGGCCGGGCCGGTGAACGCACCGGCCCGGTCTTTTTCGCCTATGCCTGGGGTCCGGCGGCCTGGTCCCGGGGCAGGAACAGGTTCAGGGCGATCGCCGTGATGGCGGTGACCACGATGGGGGAGGAGCCGAACACGGTGTGCACCCAGGCGGGGAAGCCGGGGCCCTGGAGGGAGCCCGCCACCTGGGTGATGCCCACGCCCAGGGCCACGGACAGCCTCACCACCGCGCTGGAGCGCATGGAGAAGTGGTCCGACGTGATCATGCGGATGCCCGTCATGGTGATGGTGGCGAACACGGAGATGGTGGCCCCGCCGATCACCGCCTGGGGGATGGTGGTGAGGATGGCGGACAGCTTGGGCACCAGCCCCGCCACCAGCAGCACCAGAGAGGCGAAGGCGAACACCGCTTTGTTGACGACCCGGTTGACGGTGACGATGCCCACGTTCTGGCTGTAGGTGGCCGCGGGCAGGCCCCCGAACAGGGCACCCAGGATGGACACCACGCCCTGGGCCACGATGCCGCCGGACAGCTCCTTGTCGGTGGGCATGCGGTCCATGCCGCCCATGGTGGTGGAGGACAGGTCGCCGATGGTCTGCACCGCGTTGATGACGTACACCACCGCCAGGGAGATGCAGGCGCTGATCTCAAACCTGACGCCGAAGTGGAGGGGGGCGGCCAGCTGGAACCAGCCCGCCGGGGCCACGGCGGAGAAGTCCACCATGCCCAGGCCCAGGGCCAGCACATAGCCCACGATCATGCCCCACAGGATGGCCCCCAGCTTCAAAACGCCCCTGCCGAAGTTCTGGAGGACCACCACCACCGCCAGGGTGACCAGGGCCACCGCCCAGTTCTTCAGCCCGCCGAAGTCGGCGCTGCCCGCGCCGCCCGCCATGTATTTCACCGCCGTGGGATAGAGGGACAAGCCGATGGTGAAGATCACGGTGCCGGTGATAAGGGGCGGGAACAGCTTTCGGATCTGCTTGACAAAGACGCCGAACAGGATGGCCACGCAGCCCCCCACGATCTCCGCGCCCAAAATGGTGGGCAGGTCGAACTGGCCGCCGATGGCCAGCAGGGTGGGCACATAGGCGAAGCTGATGCCCATGACCACCGGCAGGCCGGAGCCGATGCGGTGTTTGATGGTGTACAGCTGGAGCAGGGTGGCCAGGGCGGTGACGATGAGGGACACCTGGATGAGCAGGGTGCGGTCGGCGTCGGACAGGCCGCAGGTGTTGGACACCATGATGGCCGGGGTGATGACCCCCACGATGGCGGCCACCACATGCTGGAGCCCCAGGGGGATGAGCTGGCCGGGAGCGGGGACGCCTTCCAGGGAGAACACAGATCCCGGGGCGCGGGCAGGCTGTTCTGTCATGGGAATTCCTCCTTACTTTTTTTGAGCTATAAAAAATTTATTTCATAATTCGAGTATAGCCCATTTCCACCGGGATTTCAAGGAAGAAAACCGCGCCGGGCCGCCAAAATACGGCCGCTGTTTTTGTGAGGTTTTCACAAAAAGTTTGTTTAGCGAACAAAAAGTTAGGCGCTGTTTGAAAATTGGAAAAGTGCCGCCGGACCGTACTCCTCACGCTGGGTACGGTCCGGCGGCATCGCTCATGATAGTTCAGTTATGGTTCGGATGGAGCGGTACCGTTCTCCCCGGTCCTCCATCCCGGTCCGGAGCGTCGCTGCCTCAGCACACGATCTCCGCCCGGCTTCCGCCGGAGCGGTCTTTTTTCACCACGATCTGCCGGTCGATCCGCTCCTTCAGCCCGGCCACGTGGGAAATGATGCCCACCAGCCGCCGCCCCTCGCCCAGCTGGCCCAGGGCCTGCATGGCCTTTTGGAGGGCCTCGTCGTCCAGGGAGCCGAAGCCCTCGTCCACAAACATGGTGTCCAGCTGCACCCCGCCGGAAGAGAACTGGATCTCGTCCGCCAGCCCCAGGGCCAGCGCCAGGGAGGCCAGGAAGGACTCGCCGCCGGACAGGGTCTCCACCCGCCGGATCGTCCCGTTCCAGTGGTCCACCACATCCAGATCCAGGCCCACCTGGCCCTTCAGCCCCCCTTCGGCGCGCCGCAGCAGGTCGTACTGCCCGCCGCTCATCACCCGCAGGCGCAGGTTGGCCCGGTGCAGGACCCGGTCCAGGTAGGTGGTCTGGATATAGGTCTCCAGCTGGAACCGCTCCTGCCCGGTGAGGGCGCCGTTGGCCGTGTCCGACAGGGCCTTGAGCCAGGTGAGCCGCCCGCTTTGCTCCTCCAGCTCCGCCAGGTGCCCGGCCAGCTTCTCCCTTGTGCCCCGGTTCAGGGCCAGCTGGGTCCGCAGCGCCCCGCTCCCCTGCTCCAGCGCCGCCTGCTCCCGGGTCAGCGCCTGCTTGCGCGCCCCCATCTGCTCCAGGTCCACGTCCTCCCCGTCCCGGAGCTTGGCCTGGTAGATCTCCACCCTGCTCTGGGCCGCCTCTTGCTGCTTCTCCAGCTCGGTCCTGCGCTTCTGGGCGTCCTGGATCTCCTTTTGCAGCGCCGCCGCCTTCGCCCGGAGGGCGGCGATCTCTGCCTCCGCCTCCCGCTTCGCGGGGAAAGGAAGGGCCCGGCGCAGCTCCTCCGCCTGGCGCCGCTTTTCCTCCACTGCCGCTTTGCGGCCGGCGATTTCCTTATCCAGTGCGGTCAGGCGGCCGCTCTCCCCTGCCAAAGCCTGCTCCTGCGCGGGGATCGCCTCTCCCAGCACCTTTGCCCGCTCCACCCGGGCCTTGGCGTCCCTCTCCTGTTTCAGCGCGGCTTGCAGCGCGGCGTCCTGCCCCGCCTCCGCCGCCGACAGCTCATCCATTTCCGGCAGCGCGGCCCGGCGCAGGGCGGGCAGCAGGGCCTGGGCCCGCTGGCTCAGATGCTCCTCCCGGGTCTCCAGTTCCTTGTTCCGCTCCCCGGCGGCGCGGCTGGCCTCCGCCGCCTGCCGCTGGGCCAGCCTGGCGGCCTGCTCCGCCCCCTTCCACGCCGCCTCGTCGGGGGCCTCTTGGGGCATGGGGGCGGGGCGGGGGTGCTCCAGGGAGCCGCACACCGGGCAGGGCGTCCCCGGCCGGAGGTCTCCGGCCAGCACCCCCGCCTGGGCGTCCAGATAGGCCCGGTTGATGCTCTGCCAGGCGTCCTCCCGCTCCCGGGCGGTCCGGGCCTTCTCCCGGTAGTCCTCCTGGGCCCGGGCGCAGGACGCCTGAAGGCGTTCCAGGGCGGAGATGTCCTGTTTCAAGCCCTGAAGCTGCTGGACGGCGCGCTCCAGGCCCTCCCGCTCATGCCTGGCCCGCTCCGCCTCCAGGGCCGCTCCCCCCAGCGCCTGCAGCGCGGCCTTATCCCGCTCCAGGCGGTCCAGCGCCGCGTCCAGCGCGGCCCGCCCCCGTCTCAGCTCGTCCCCGTCCCCCGCGGTCTGCCGCTCCAAACCGGCGATCTGCCCGTCCAGCTCCTGGAGCTGGCCGTACTGGGGCAGTCTGCCCTCCAGCCGGGCCGCCTGCCCGCCCAGCCGGGGGATCTCATCCTGGTGGGCCAGGGCCTCCTCCAGCGCCTTGACGGCGGACTCCAGCCGCGGCCCCAGCTGGCGCAGGCTCTCCCGCGCCGCCTCCAGCTCCTTCCGGTCCTCTCTTCGGCGCTCCCCCTGCCCGATCTGGGCGATCAGCTCCTCCAGCTCTCCGGCGATCCTTTCCCGCCGCGCGTCCAGCGCCTGTTTTTGGGACTCATCCTCCGCCAGGAGCTTGTCCAGCAGGGGGATCCACTCCCCATTGGGCAGCTCGCCCCGCCGGGCCCGCTCCACCCCGTCCCGGTACGCGCTGCCTTCGGCGCACCGGATGGCGGCCCCGTCCCGGCGGACCTCCTCCGCCAGGGCGTCGCAGGTCCGCTTCAGCTCACCGGCGTCCTCCTTCAGCCGGTCCTGAAGGGTCTGATACAGCCCGGTGTCGAAAATATGGCGGAAGATCTTGATCCGCTCCCCGGTGCGCGCCTCCAGCAGCCTTCGAAAGTCCCCCTGGGCGATCATGGCCACCTGGGTGAACTGGGCGCAGGTGAGGCCCAGCAGAGCCTCCACCTCGCGGGTGACCTCGGATGTGCCGGTGACCACAGAGCCGTCCGGGCGGTGGAATTCCCCGCCCGCCTTCTGCCAGGTCGTGCCCTCCCCCCTGGCCTTGGGCCGCTCATAGTCCGGGCTGCGGCGGACGGTGTAGTCCCCGCCCCGATAGCGGAAGCCCAGCTCCACAAAGGTGGGCGTCTCCGACCGGGCGTATTTGCTGCGGAGCATCTCCCCCTTCACGGCTTTCCCGCTGGCCTGACCGAAGAGGGCGAAGGTGATGGCGTCGAAGATCGTGGTCTTGCCCGCCCCGGTGTCGCCGCAGATCACATACAACCCCGACTGGCCCAGCCTGTCCAGATCCAGCTCCACCTGCCCCGCGTAGGGACCAAAGGCGGATATGGTCAGCTTTGTCGGTCTCATGCCCGTTCCTCCTGTATCGTCTCCAGCAGTCCCGCCAGATAGCGCCGCTGCTCCTCCGATAGGGACCGGCGGTTCTGCTGCTGGTAGAATTCCGCGAACAGTTCCAGGGGGTCCCGCCTCACGTCGGCCTCCGCCGGCTCCACCCAGCCGCCTTGGGTGCGCAGGTTGTCGTAGTCCAGCCGCATCAGGTTGGGGTAGATGGGCCGGAGCCGTCCCATGGCGTCGTAGACGTCGTTCTCATCGGTGAGGACCGCCCGGACATAGGCGTCCCGGTCCACCTGCCCGTAAACATCCGGAGAGGTGAGCTGGGCAAAGCTGCCCCGCAGCTCCACCATGTCCCGTTTGGGGACGAGGGGGACCGTGCGCACGTCCAGCGTCCCCTTCTCCCCCAGCTCCACCACGGTGACGGACTTCTGGTGGCGGACCTCGGAGAAGGAATACTTCAGCGGCGTTCCGCAGTAGCGCACCCGCGCCCCGTCCACGTTCTGAGGGCTGTGGAGATGGCCCAGGGCCACATAGTCGAAGGGGGCAAACACGCTGGCGTCCACATTGTCCGCCCCGCCCACGCTGAGCTCCTCCGACTGGCACCGCTCCGCCCCGGTGACGAATTGGTGGGTGAGCAGCACATTGCGCCGGGCAGGGTCGATGGACATATGCCGGACGGCGCAGGCCATGGCGTCGGTGAAGCTCTCCACCCCGTCCTCCGGGAAGAAGCGGCGGAGATGGACCGGCTTCAGAAAGGGAAGCAGCCAGAAGTCCACCGGGCCGTGGGCGTCCTCCAGAGTCACCGGCGCCAGCTGGCCGTGGTAGACCGGGGCGATGTACACCCCCCGCCCCTCCATGAGGCGGCCGGCAAAGGACAGGCGCTCCGGCGAGTCGTGGTTGCCGCTGATGAGCAGCACCGGCAGGGACCGGTCCGCCAGCTTCACCAGGAAATCGTCCAGCAGGGCCACCGCCTCGGCGGAGGGGACGGTCTTGTCATAGACGTCTCCGGCGATGAGCACCGCGTCGGGCTGTTCCTCATCGGCGATCTCCAGGATGCGCTCCAGGATGTATGCCTGATCCTCCAGCATGGGAAAGTCGTTCACCCGCTTCCCCAGGTGGAGGTCGGAAAGATGGATCAGTTTCACGGCGGTCTCCTCCTCAGCGCCCAGCTTTGCGGCCAAAATCGTTGCCGGCCGCGTTGAAAGATCTTGAAATACACAAAATGTTCCCACAATCGTTCGCCTTGCCACCGGCAATTTTGACGCGCAGATCTGAATACTTCGGCTATTGGCACAGCTTCTTACTTTTTAGCATATCATCCCACTGCAATGCTCAGCATCGCACTCTAACGGATCTTGCTTTTGGGACTATGATGCCCTATTCTTTTGATCATTTGATATATCCACACTGTCCAACCTATGCGATGGGCTGTTATCTGTTGGTTATCAGTAATGATGACCAACGCAGAAGCGCGCTATTTGTTCTGCTGGCTTGCGACTGAAATCATATTCATACATACAAAACAGGGAAGGGCAACTATTTCCTCGCCATGTGTTATGCCTTGACACTTGAAAATAAGCAGATAGTGTAATAGCATTGTCAAAAAGAGATGCACTCAAAAAGTGTTTTGAAAAATGTTGTGCTAATTGGTCTTGCCAGATTGTTATATATATGAGGCCTCATAAAGGGAACGGAAGGAGGTGTGCCGATGGAGCAAGAAATCGTGCTGGAGCTATTTGACCGTTATGCGGATATGGTGTATCGTATCGCTCTCAGTTATCTCCGCTCTCCGCAGGAAGCGGAGGACGTTGTGCAGACTGTATTCCTTAAACTGCTGGAGGGCGGCATGATAGTTTATCCCGGCAAAGAGCGTGCGTTTCTAACTAAGGTTACGATCAACCATTGTAAAAACCTTCTCACCGCAGCAAAGAAGCACGAAGCCATTCCTTTGGACGAGGCTGTTTTGTTGACACAGCCGGAGGATCGGGGCATATTTCATGCGGTCATGGAGCTACCGGAAAAGTATAGGGCCGTTGTGAGCCTGCACTATTTTGAGGGCTACTCGTTTCGGGAAATCTCAGAATTTTTACACATCGGCATCTCAGCCGTTTCCATGAGATTGCATCGGGCCAAAAGCATCCTAAAAAAACAACTTGGGAGGGATTGATATGGAGCGAAACTTCAAGCGCATTTCTGAGGGGCTGAAATTGCCGCAGGAGAGCCGGGAGCGCATCCGCTCCCAGCTTGCCTCCTACCAAAAACAATCGGAGGACATTCCTATGAAAAAATCGACCTTAAGATCTCGTGTGCCGTTGATTGCCGTCGCTGTTGTTATGATGATGGCATTAACGCTGACCGCTGCCGCAGCGGTGGTGGTGCATCTGTTCAGAAATGATATCATCGTGTCCAGCAGGGATGACATTCCCACACCTTCAAGTGAAAATGGTGCCCCTGGTGCTGTTGGCATCACCAGCCCTGGCGGAACCCCACCCGCCCCGCTGGAAGAAATGATCGAAAGCAGCCGACAAAAGACAGATGATTGGTCATCTGGAACCAGCTTGGGCGGTGGCGTTATTGCAGAGTACGCACAATGGGATTTTGTAGATGTGCTAAGTAGTGATCCCTCTCTCCGCAGCCGCCGCATCGGTCGGGAAGATGGCGCGGAGAAAATGGAATATACTGCCGAAAACCCGGCAAATCTTCTGGACACCTTGACTGCTCGTGTTACGTTTGATTTGGAATGGCTGAATGAGCACTATGATTACGTCCCGGACGCTAACTTGTCCTTTGTTGTGTTAGATGCGGGGGGCAGCTATGTCAGTGAGTTGTTTGACGCTCTCTACGCAAAAAAGGACGGCAGCGGATATGTTGAGGTTGAAATCCACAACGTAGCGCAAGCTGACTATTGGGGGCAAAGCTACATCATTGACGGCAGCTATGAAACCGCCTACTATTACACGTCCGCCGACGGCTACGAGTTCCTCATTAGAATGCACAACGGGCGGGTTTGGGCAGACTGCAATACAAGCCACGCCAGCATCAGCCTATACGGTGCTTATCTGACCACGGTCGAAGTGGAAGATATTCTGGACAATCTCTCTCTGACTATCAATGAGTAGAGCGTGTTACAGCAGAGGCCGGGACCGCCCGTCAGCAGGCGGCCGAGACGCGTTTCACGCCTGGAGGAAAAGCCCGCGAGGACGGCGCGGCGTATTTTTTATACCGTCTCCTTCGGCACCCACACGGACACCGAACCGCTGCCGCAGCGAAACACGCCGCAGCCGCTTTTGTCTAAGGTGACTTCCCCCTCTTGACTGCCCAGCAGGTCCACAAAAGACCGCCCGGCAAACTGGACGCCCATGCACATGCTCTTCTCCCCGCCGTCGCCGTTGCTCAGCAGCACCGCAAGGCCGGAACCGGGGTGCTCCTCGTCTCCGGAGCGGACCCAGCCCACCACGTTTTGGTGGTCGAAATAGTCGGTCTGCTCCCCCCAGGCCCGTTCCTGGCGGGCCCGGAGAAGGACCTCCAGCTCCTTCACCGGCTGGATGCCGTCGTGGGGGATGCCGTACTGGTCGCCGTAGAACACGCAGGGGACGCCGTCCTGCCGCAGGAGGATCAGGGCGTAGGCCAAGGGCTTGAACCACTCCTTCACCCAGGACTGGAGCGCCTGCCCGATCTGTGTATCATGGTTGTCCACGAACGTCACCGCCCGCTGGGGCCGCGCGTCCACCAGGGTCCCCTGGAACAGGGTCCGCATGTCGAAGCCGCCCTTGTTCTCGGCGGCCTGGGCAAGTTTGAAGTGCAGGGGCACGTCGAACAGGCACATGATGTTGCCGCTCCGGTCCAAAAAATTGGTCAGGGCCAGGATGTCCGCCTGCCAGTATTCGCCCACCGACCACAGCTCTTTCCCGGTCTTCCGGCGCAGCTGCTCCAGCCAGTGGGTAAAGAAGGTGAAGCGGATATGTTTCACCGCGTCCAAGCGGAACCCGTCCAAGCCGGTGGTCTGCAGATACCACAGCCCCCAGCGGTCCAGCTCCGCGATGACGTCCGGGTTTGCCATGTCCAGGTTGGCGCCCATCAGGTAGTCGAAGTTGCCGTTCTCCTGATCCACCTCGTCCTCCCACTCTTTGCCGTTCAGCCGCCAGATATGGCTCTTCTTTTCCTGATCGTCCCAGTCCACGCCGTTGAAGTGGGTGTGGTTCCAATGAAAGCCGGAATACCTGCCGCCCCGGCCCGGGAAGGTGAACCTGGTCCAAGCCATGATGCGCTCCTCCACGCCGGAGCCCTGCTCCCGGTCGGTCTCCAGGCACCGCTCCGCCATCACGGCCTCCCGGCGGTCCGCGCCCATCCGGTGGTTGAGCACCATGTCGCCCAACACCTCCAGGCCAGCCCCCTGGAGGGTATGGATCGCGTTCAGGTACTCCTCCCTCGTGCCGTACTTGGTGGGGACGGAACCCTTTTGGTCGAATTCGCCCAGATCGTACAGATCATAGACGCCGTAGCCCACATCCTTTATGCCGCCCGCCCCTTTATAGGCGGGCGGCAGCCATACGCCCGTGTAGCCCAGCGCCGCCAGATGTTCCGCGTCCGACGAAGCCCGCCGCCAGTGGGCGGCATCCTCGGGCAGATACCATTCAAAATATTGTATCAGAGTTTTCTGTTGTTTCATAACTGCTCCTTTTTGCGCAAACACGATCTCTTTGGTCACGATTTGAGCAATTATAGCACGCAGGTCCCGCCACAGCAAGAAGCAAAAAGGCTAAGTTGCCGCCGGAAAAGACGCGAGGATATAGAAATCTTTTACAAAGATCCTCTGAAAAAAGAGGCTTTTACCGGGCGTGAGCACAGCCTGGGATGATAGGGCCGTTCTCTGTGTTCAGCCCCATTCGGCGTTTCTAGAGATCCCCTTGACCGGTACGCGGGCCGGCGGCCTATATAGGGTTTGATTTTTGCTGAGGGCAGCGTGGTACGCCAGGATGTAAGGCCACCCCCAGGACCACCAAAAGCACCGGGCAAGACCCCCAGGGAGAGCGCCGCCGTCAACGCCGGTCCATGCCGCAGGCCGTGGCCGCCTCCATCAGGCGGCGGTCGTTCGCCACCGCGTCGTAGAACCGGAAGCCGCCGGAAAAATTCTGGACCGCCTCAAAATAGCTGTCCGGGCGGGAGGTGTAGCCCCAGATCCCCTCCTCGGCCTTGGCCTTGCAGGCGTCGATGATGGGCTGGGCGGTGCGGAAGTCCATGTCCGCCACCCACAGGGGCAGCACGTCGCCGGTGCCGAATTTCTTGATCCGCTCGTCATACTTGGAGGAGCGGTTTGCGCTGCGGTCGATCACTTCACCGAGATCGTATTTCATGGGCTGCTCCTTTGCTGAAAACGGCGTCTCATGTTCGGCCATGGAACGCCGCTTCGGGTTTTGGGGACGAGCGCCGCGGCCGCCGGCATCGCCCTTGCATGCCATTACCATACTCGATCCGGGGGAAAAAGTCCAACGGGCGGATCTTTCCACTCGGTCCCCTCCTTTTTCGTGGGGCTGAACCACCTGTATATGTACTATTATGACGGGCGGAAAAACCGCCTTACCCGCTGCGTGGTGGATATTTTTTCGGAGGTGGAGCCCGGGGTCTATCAGGTCCAGATTCATATGAACGTGGACAATCACAGTCACTATCAGCAGTGCGAAAACCTGTACGACGGCGTGCTGACCCATTATGACGCGCTGAGCACGCTGATCATGAAGAACCAGAGCATGGAGATGGACAACTACCAGGTGGGCATTCCCAGCCCCTACATGAACGCCCCACCAAATGGGCACTGGCTTTGGGGATCTCCAGCCGGCCTTTGATGCCCACCTCCACCAAGGCGCTGTTGTCCAAGACCATCCAGAAAGAGACGCCGGAGTTTGAAAAGGCCCTGCGCTTGTCCAAGGAGGACATCCGTCTGATGAAGCAGTATGATATGCTGACGGTTTTGTGACAGACCGCGCGATAGGGGCCTGTATTCACAGCCGAGATCGCCGGATGGCGAGGGATCTTTCCGTCAGGCAAAGCGAATTTTCCCGGGAATCATCGTGTTTATCGCAAGAAGATCCAACGCCGCATGATGGGAAAAGACCCGGCGCGGCGTCCTGCCGGCGCAGGAGGCGGGCGCACATCCTGTCCCGCAGCTGATCACAGCGTTGAGCGCACCGTCCTCGTCCTCCACCAGGTCTCCCCTGGACCGTGCGCCCCGCTGTTTGTAAGGAACCCCTCCGTCACCCGGTCGCAGTACCGGGTGGCTTTTTTCGTCTTTCGGCGGTCGGCCTGCGGGCAGCCGCTCATTTATCATCTCCCGATGCACAATGGCTCAAAGGCACCGGGGATGAAGCAAACATAATGCGCCAAACTACACCCGGTCTATTTTGATCAGTTTGGCGTTGAGGCTTTCCAAGAAGCCCTGGGGCATGGCACCGCCGCCCATGGTCATCATACCCTCCGGGGTCATGGACTTCATCATATCCCACATTCCCACGCCGGGAGACAGATCGAAGTTGGTCACCAGTTTGACCGCCTCTCGCACCATTTCCAGCGCCTCCGGCGACTGGGCCAGCGTTTCCATCGAGTCCTTTACGCTGTACTTGCCCTCGGGGAACTCCATGGGGGCGGTCAGGTCCAGGTCGACTGCCAGCTTGAACCAGTTGGCCACCCCCTCGGCCCGCTCCTTCACCTCGGGCAGCACGTAGACGGCGGGCTCCTGCTCCACCTTCTCCAGGGTGATGGAATCCATCGCATCCCCCGCCTTGGCGGCCACAATGTGGAACCCCGGCTCCAGGGCCGCGGTGAACACGAACACCTTGTCCCCGGCCTGTTTCCCAACGCTCTCGCCGTCGATCAGCAGCTCCACCTGGGGCTGGTTGGAGTACACGCGGATCTCAACGGCCGCCCCCGCCCGCTGGGCGTAGCGCCGCCCGCAGATATGGACCATGGGAGTTTTTGTCCAATACGCCTGATAGATATAGTAGCTGTCCTTTCTCGTCCTGCGGTCTATGGTGACCAGGCCCTTGTTGTTCCGGCCCGCCACGCCGCCCTCGTTCCGGGCCGCGCAGCCGAAGTCGAACATATTCCACACGTGGCTGGACCAGATCCAGGGCCGCTCGTCCAGCACTTTGGCCATGTGCTCATGGTACAGCGCCTGGTACTCCTCGCTGTAATCCTTACAGGCGGGGCTGGGGCCGTGGTAGGTGACGATCCCCTCGCAGCCGTACTCGGACAAGCCCAGGCAGATGTCCGGGTGCTCGGCATGGAATTTGTCCAGCCAGGGGCCGTTGTCCTCCATCTTTCCTCCGTACCAGCCGAAGTAGTGGTTGTAGCTCTCCACGTCGGTGATGTGGTGCATGGGGCCGCTGGTGGGGGTCATGGACACATGGGCGATGGTGGTCAGCCGGGTGGGGTCCAGCTCCTTTGCCAGCTTGTTCAGCTCATGGTGGTTTTCCACCAGCTTGTCCGAGATGCCGCCGATCAGGATTTCGTTGGAGATCCCCCAGAAGCAGATGGAGGGGTGGTTGTAGTTCTGGATGATGAGCTCCTTCAGCTGGCTGACGCAGTTCTCGTGGGCGGCGGGGTCCTGGTTGAACACGCTGATGAAGGGGATCTCCGCCCAGACAGCGAAGCCCAGTTGGTCGCAGGCGTCGTAGAAGTCCTGGGAGTGCTGATAGTGGGCCAGACGGATGGTGTTGGCCCCCAGCTCCTTGATGATCCGGGCGTCCTCGAAATGGTCTGCCCGGGTGAGGGCGTTCCCCTGGTACAGCTTGTCCTGGTGGCGGCTGACGCCCCGGAGCGGAGTTGCCGCGCCGTTGAGGATAAAGCCCTTTTGCGGGTCGCAGGAGAACTCCCGCACGCCCACCCGGGCGGACACCTCGTCATACGCCTCGTTCCGGCGCTGGAGGGTGGCGGTGACGGTATACAAATAGGGATCGTCGATGTCCCAGCGATGGGCATTGGGCACAGCCACCGTGACCTTGGTGCTGTCAGCAGGCCGGACGGCGGAGGCGACCTCATGTCCTTCCGCGTTTTTTATGGAGTACATGACGGTGAAATTTTCGTCCGGGTCGGTCACCCAGCTCTCCAGCTCGAATTTCGCACCGCCGCAGGGGCAGGGCCTGGGGGTCACCTTGAGGCCGGGACCGCCGAAATGGTCCAGGTCAAAATGGGTGTGGGGCACGCTGATCAGGTTCACGCCCCGGTACAGCCCGCCATAGAAGGTGAAGTCGGCGGACTGGGGGTAGACGCTGTCCTTATTGGAGTTGTCACAGGCCACAGCCAGCAGGTTTTCGCCGTCCTCCCTGCACAGCTCGGTGACATCGGCCCGGAAGCTGGAGTATCCGCCCTCATGATAGACGGCCTGCCTGCCGTTGACGTACACCGCGGCCTGCTGGCCCGCCGCCAGGATCTCCACATACACGCGGCCGCCGGGCAGGGGCTGCCTGGGCATCTCAAAGGTTCGGGCATACCAGCAGCGGCCCCGGTAGTAGTTTCCGCCGCCGTCCATGCCGTCCACCGCGTTCCAGGTGTGGGGAAGCTCTACGCTCTGCCAGTGCTCCGGGAGCGCGGTGGGCAGGCCCGCGCCCTCCCGGATGAATTTCCAGCCCTGATCTAAATCGATGATGGTGCGCATTGTGCTGCCTCCTATTTATGCGCCCTTACCTGATCCCACACGGAAAGGGCAAATACTATTTGGGCGAGTGGTCCGGCTTGTCGTTGAGCAGGCCGACAGGCACCTGCGGGAACAGCATGATGAGCCCCCGCACGCAGACGGCATAGACCAGGCTGCCGACCAGCAGGACGCAGAACACCTGCTCGCTATGTTGGCTCCAGCAGGCTCTGCCTGATCTTCGCCACCGCTTTTCTCACGCTGCCGGGGCTTCCGGCGGCGCAGCAGGGCCGGTGGATGCTGTCGGAAAAGAAGATGCAGTAACCGCCGGGGACCACATCAACAAAATTTTCGTTCTCCAGGTCCTTGTAAAGGATGATGTCCTTATCCCGCATATCCCATTGGACGGTCTCTTTCCCGGTATAAGGCGCATAGCCCATCCGCTCCACCCCAGACACGACGTATTGGAGATCCAGATGATCGATATGCCGCTCAGGGAGGCACTCTTCCATCGGTTTTGTGGTGATATCCTGGATGTTCACATAGATGTCCCGCCCTTGAATCTCATAGGTTCCCGGCTCCATGCCGGCGATGTCATGGCCCGCGATCCATTCCAGGGCGGTCCGGATGGCCGCCGGATAGGGACAGGGGCAGTCTATCGCAAGGGAAGAGGAAAAGATCATCGCCACCGCCTCCTTTTATTCAGAATTTCGCCCAAACGCCTCGATCTGCGTCAGTGCCGGGAAGGGAGAGGGGTCGTCCGCCTTGATGAGCTGCCCCACCTTCAGCCAGGTGATGCCCTGGCGCTTGATGGGAAAGCGCTGAGGCTCCGCCCGCTTGCCCAGATCCACCACCTCCGATGTGCCGTCGGAGAAGCTCACCGTCCCCTGGGTCCACCAGCTGTCGTGGGGAAAGTCCGCCCGTGTGGTCAGGCGCAGCTCCTCCAGGTCCACCGGGCGGCCGAATTCCACCGTGATCTCCGCGTCCTCCCGCTGGTCGATGCCCCAGGATTGAAAGGGCCAGGGGTAGTGGCAGGAGTTGGCCAGCACCCCGTCGATGGCGTTCCGGGCGGCGAACAGGGGCGCGATGGGTCCCTTGGTCTCCGCGTTGGCGTGGGCATGGGGGTAGCACCCCACATCTTCATGCTGGTCCATCACGTTTTTGGCCAGATTGCGGAAATTTTTGTTTTCCTCCGGCCGTGCCCTGCGCATGGTGATGTAATGGGCGGGGCCGGAAAAGCTGCCGGGGCAGTAAGAGATCTTGTCCGCTTCCGAATACTCATTTCTCTCAAACGGGATGGTGTACGCTAACCGTTCTTGGGTAAGGTAGACATATGCCTCATCCATCGCTCCATCCACTCGTATCACATAAAAGCCGGGGACCTCATCGCTGGTAAAAACCAGCGTATCTCCCAATTCATACGCCTTGGGATACACCAGGTGGATCTCATCCTCTCCCCGCGCCCAGTGCTCCATATCTCCCTGGACGTTCAAAACAGAAATACTCAAGTTTGCCATAATTTCATCCTCCACAGAAGTATGCTCGAGATCCCCGATACCAACTGATATCGGGGATCTTGAGGTTTGTCGTTTAGAGTAGGCCCTTCACATAGTCCGCGATGGCCTGGTCCTTGCAGCCGGCGAAGAACAGCTCCTGGAACCGCTCCCCCGCCACGGCGCCCTTGACCAGCTCCTGGTCGATGTCCTTCAGGCCGTCCACCAGGGGGCGCAGGGTCTTGGCCCGGACCTGGTCCAGGATCCGCTTGTTGCGCATCTCCGGCTCCACCCGCTCCGGGGGATAGCCCTGGCCGTGGCCGAAGCCGAAGAGCTTTTCAAACACGTACTCCAGGTTCAGCTCCCCGCCCCAGCCGAAGCCCTTGGCGAAGGGCATGGCCACGGCGTTGCCGTCGTTGACGTGGGCGAAGGTGTAGGCGTCCACCGGGTCCTCCACGTGGCCGCAGATCACCCCGGGGAAGCTGTTCATGGCCAGCATGGCCCCCTCGCCGGTGCCGCAGCCGGTGACCACGAAGTCCGCCGCCCCGCTGTTCAGCAGGATGGCCCCCAGGATGCCGCACTGGACGTAGGTGAGCTGGGCCTTGTCGTCCGCGGCGTACATGCCGTAGTTGTCTACGGTGTGGCCCATGGGCTCCACCACTTTTTTCAGGGCCGCCAGGATGGTGCCGTTCTTGGCCGCCTGGCTGTTCTCGTTGATGAGCGCGATCTTCATATCATTATCCTCCTATTATAATAAGTTTGGTTGGAACCCCTGGCAGCCAGCCGGGGGTTTCGTCCGTCTCGCGCCAAAGCTACAATAAGGGGAGCA
>CAJUPU010000032.1 GCA_910588495.1 uncultured Oscillospiraceae bacterium
TTTCCTTCAATTTCGATTTCGTATGTGTTTGCCAGATGCTTTATTCAGTGGTTCCCTAATAGTAGTGGGTGCCAAACCCCGCGTGAGGGGAAATTTTTCTTTACAAACTGGCTAAACTATGATATGCTTTGCCAGAACGCCCGCCTGCTTAGTTTTGGGACAACGCCGCGTCACACGCGGGGCTTCTGCCCGCCCATCACTCAGCGGCAGGGGAGTATCTCAGGAAAGGTGGAATCCCCCATGATCCGCAAAGACCAAAAGACCTCCGTGATCGAGGCCAACCGCACCCACGAGACCGACACCGGCTCTCCCGAGGTGCAGATCGCGATCCTCACCGCCCGCATCCAGGAGCTCACCGAGCATCTGCGGGTGCACATCCACGACAACCACAGCCGCCGCGGCCTGTACAAGATGATCGGCAAGCGCCGCAAGCTGCTGGACTACCTGGCGAAGAAGGACATCGAGCGCTACCGCGCCATCATCGCCAAGCTGGGCATCCGTAAGTAAGAAGCGCGAGGATAGGCCCATAGGGGCGGGTGGACCGGAGCGAGGACAAAAGCCCAAGACCCACGCAGTGGGACTGGGTTTTGTCCGAGTCGCAGGGAAGCCGCCCCGTGATGGGCCCAATCCGAGCGTGACAGTGCCCGTTACCGTAAAGCGGAGCGAAGGCAAAAACCCAAGGCCCACGCAGTGGGTCTGGATCTTGCCTGAGTCGCAGCGAAGCCGCGCGTCGCGAACAGGCGCAGCGTGACAGTGCCTATTACCGTAAAGCGGAGCGAGGACCAAAGCCCAAGACCCACACAGTGGGACTGGGTTTTGTCCGAGTCGCAGGGAAGCCGCCCCGTGATGGGCCCGATCCGAGCGTGACAGTGCCCGTTACCGTAAACAGGGGGCGGCGGGATGACCGCCGCCCCTGTCCCCGTCTGGGAGGAAGATCCTATGGACGCCATTGTGGAGATCCTCATGGAAATGCTGGGAACGGCCATCGTGGAGGGCGGAGAGTCCGCCGCCTCCGACCGCCGCCGCCCCGTCTGGCAGCGCGCCCTGGTCCTGGCATTGCTGGCGCTGTTTTTTGCCGCCGCGCTGGGGCTGATGGCCTGGGCGGGGGTCCTGATGGCCCGGGAGGGCCGGATCGCCGCCGCCGTGTGCATGTTCGCCCTGGACGCTGGCCTTATTTTCTTTTGCGCCTGCAAGGTCCGCAAGATCCTGCGCACTTTTTCCCGTAAATAGTCCCATCCACCCAGAGCCGCGCTTTTAGCAGTTGAACATGGGTCCTGGCAACAGCCGGGGCTTATGTTCAAGTGCTAAGAGGAAGCGCGGAGAAGCGGACAGTGAGGGAGCTTGGAACGGAGCGAGGGCAAAAACCCAGCCGCCGCAAAGCGGAGGCGGATTTTGCCCGAGGCGAAGTGAAAGCGACCGAGCGCCCTGTCCGCTTCGCAGCGTGACAACGCGGCTCCAACGTCATTCACAACACGAAAGGAGCACACCCAATGTCAACTGTCATCACTCATAAGCAATTCGCCAACGAGCGCACCTGGTCCATGGACCTGTGCGGCCGTCCCCTGACCATCAACATGGGCAAGGTGGCCGAGCTGGCCACCGCCTCCGCCCTTGTCACCTACGGCGAGACCACCGTGCTGGTGGCCACCACCGTCTCCCCCCGTCCCCGGGACGGCATCGATTTCTTCCCCCTGTCCGTGGACTTCGAGGAAAAGCTGTACGCCGTGGGCCGCATCCCCGGCTCCTTCATGCGCCGCGAGGGCCAGCCCTCCCTGCCCGCCGTGCTGGCCGGCCGGGTGATCGACCGCTCCATCCGCCCCCTGTTCCCCTACGACTTCCGCAACGACGTGGTGTGCACCTGCACCGTCATGAGCGTGGACCGGGACTGCTCTGCCGAGGTCACCGCCATGATCGGCGTGTCCGCCTGCCTGGCCGTGTCCTGCATCCCCTGGGCGGGCCCCATCGGTTGCCTGGAGATGGGATATGTGGACGGCCAGATCGTCTGCAACCCCACCAATGAGCAGAAGCACCGCTCCCAGCTGGACCTGACCGTGGCCGCCACCGCGGGCAAGGTGATCATGATCGAGGCGGGGGCCAAGGAGCTGCCCGACGCCGTCATGTACGACGCCATCGTCAAGGCCCACGAGGAGATCCAGAAGCAGGTGGAACTCATCAAAAAGATGGTGGCCGAGGTGGGCCGGGAGAAGATGAGCTACGACCACGCCGCCTTCGACCAGGTGCTGTTCGACAAGATCACCGCCGATTTCATGGACGAGGCCAAGGCCGCCATGGACACCGACGACAAGAACGTCCGGGAAGAGCGCTGGAACGCCATGATCGAGAAGTGGCACGAGAAGTACCTGGAGGACCACCCCGACATGGACCAGTTCCTGGAGGAGATCACCTACAAGTTCCAGAAGAAGATCGTGAAGGCCTGGCTGCTGGAGGGCCACCGGGTGGACGGCCGTGCCAAGAACGAGATTCGCCCCCTGGGCGCCGAGGTGGGCATCCTGCCCCGGGTCCACGGCTCCGGCCTGTTCACCCGAGGCCAGACCCAGGTGCTGTCCATCTGCACCCTGAACACCCTCTCCGCCGCCCAGAAGCTGGACACCATCTGGGAGGAGGAGGAGAAGCGGTATATGCACCACTACAACTTCCCCGCCTTCTCCACCGGTGAGGCCCGGGCCGCCCGGTCCACCAACCGCCGGGAGAAGGGCCACGGCGCCCTGGCTGAGCGCGCCCTTGAGCCCGTCATCCCCTCCGTGGAGGACTTCCCCTATGCCATCCGCGTGGTGTCCGAGGTGCTCTCCTCCAACGGCTCCACCTCCCAGGGCTCCATCTGCGGCTCCACCCTGGCCCTGATGGACGCGGGCGTGCCCATCTCCGCCCCCGTGGCCGGCATCTCCTGCGGCCTGATCCAGGACGACGACGGCGGCTTCACCACCTTCATCGACATCCAGGGCGTGGAGGACTTCCACGGCGAGATGGACTTCAAGGTGGCGGGCACCAAGAAGGGCATCACCGCCATCCAGATGGACATCAAGAACGACGGCCTCAGCCACGCCATCATCAAGGAGGCGCTGGACATCACCAAGGACGCCCGGTTCGCCATCCTGGACGAGATCATGCTGCCCTGCATCGCCCAGCCCCGGCCCGAGGTGAGCAAGCACGCCCCCAAGATGATCACCGTGAAGATCGACCCGGACAAGATCCGGGAGGTCATCGGCAAGGGCGGCAGCGTGATCCAGAAGATCACCGCCGAGTCCGGCGCCCAGATCGACATCGAGGACGACGGCACCATCCACATCGCCTCTCCCGACGCCGCCTCCTGCGAGATCGCCAAGAAGATGATCGACACCATCGTGTTCGTCCCCGAGGTGGGGTCGCTGTACTATGGCAAGGTGGTGCGCATCCTCCAGTTCGGCGCCTTCGTGGAGCTGGCCCCCGGCAAGGACGGCATGGTCCACATCTCCAAGCTGGCCAACCACCGGGTGGCCAAGGTGGAGGACGTGATCAACATCGGCGACATGATCTGGGTCAAGGTCACCGACATCGACGAGAAGGGACGGGTGAACCTGTCCTATAAGGACGCCCTGCGGGAGATCGAGGAAAAGAAGGCCCGGGGCGAGATCGTGAAATAAAACGCAGCAGGGAGCGGTGGGAGCCGCTCCCTGTTTCTATTTGGCGGTCCCAAGCTCCCGCCCCGCCGGGTGGAGGCGGCCTCCGGCGGCCTACTTTCTCTCATGCGAGAGAAAGTAGGCAAAGAGCGCACTTAGGGGGAAGCCCGCCGGTTCGGCTTCGGGAGCAAAGGGCGCTCCCTCGCTCACAGGCGGGCCTCCCCCTAAGGACCCCCTGTTTTACGGGAGAGCCCGATACGCGGGGCCCATCGATCCCCTCCCGGCCGCAAAGCCCTGCCGCTTGTCCCCCTATTGGCGCTGCCGCCCGTTTTTCGGCACTGACAGGCGGGCAGGGTCCGCCAGCCGCGCCTCCGAGGTGCACCGTCCGGCTCCGGAATGCCTGCCGGTCCGCGCCCGCCCGGGTCCGTATCCCGTGTACCCGAAGGCGCTTTCAGGAGGCCGAAGGGCGTTCCGGTCCACCGGCACCCAGGCCCCGTGTGGGCCGGTGGATCAAGCGGCGCTCATCCGTCAGCCCCACTAGCCGGATCCAACTGCCGCTCGAAAGCGGCGGCCCTTGGACCTGGGGGATCCTTAAGGGGGGCCCGCCGGAGGCGGCCCTTTCCAAAAACTTTGAAAACAGGCTTGACAAGAAGTGACTATTGTAGTAGTATCTTTTTAGGGTTACTATTGCAATAGTCACTTTGCGCGTCCCGGCGCGCAGGAGGAGGTCACATCCATGGAAAAGCTGTACGACTCGGAGCTGAAGGTGATGGAGCCGCTGTGGGCGGAGGGTCCCCAGACGGCGGGGGCGCTGGCCAAAAAGCTGGCGGACGCCTGCGGCTGGAACCGCAACACCACCTATACCGTCATCAAAAAGCTCATCGACAAAGAGGCCGTGGCCCGGTCCGACCCGGGCTTTGTCTGCACCCCGCTGGTCACCCGGGAGGAGGTCCAGCGGCTGGAGACAGACAGCCTCATCACCCGGCTGTTCGGCGGCTCTAAGACCCAATTCCTCTCCGCCTTCCTCGGCGAAAAGGACCTCACCCCGGCGGAGGCCGCCCAGCTCCGGGCGCTGATCGAAAAACTGGAAGCGAGGTGAGCGCCATGACCCAGCTGCTGCAAAACGCCCTGTACGGCTCGGCGCTGATCCTGGCCGCCGCCGCCCTGCGCCGGGTCCTCAAGGACCGGCTGATCCCCGAGGCCCGGCTGTGCCTGTGGGCGGTGTGCCTGTTCCGCCTGCTCACCCCCGCCGCCCCGGAGAGCGTGTTCTCCCTGTGGGGGCTGTTCCAAGCGCCCCCGCCCCAGCCCGCCCAGACGCCCCGGCTGTATATCCCCGCCCAGCCTCTGCCCGCCCCCGCCCCCCAGCCCAGCGCCCCCGGCCTTTCCTGGGAAATAATGGGCCTGGGCCTGGCCTGGCTGGCGGTGGGGCTGGCCCTGGCGGTCCGGTATGTGTGGATCTGGCGGCGCACCCGCCGGGCGGTGGCCGGCGCCATCCCCCTGGAGCGGGACGATCCCCGGTATATCCCCCTGCCCCCCTGCGCCCGCCTGCGGGAGGGCCCCATGGAGGGCGCGCCCCTGACCTTCGGCGCGGTGCGGCCCACGGTGGTGCTCTCCCCCGGCCTGGAGGGGGACGAGCTGGAGTGCGTGCTGGCCCACGAGGGGATCCACGCCGCCCGGCGGGACAATCTCTGGCACTATGCCATGGCCCTGGCCCTGGCGGTCTACTGGTGGGACCCGGCGGTGTGGCTGATGTCGCGGCTCCTGCGCCGGGACATCGAGCTGGCCTGCGACCGGGCGGCGCTGAAAAAGCTGGGGACGGACAAACGGGCGCGGTACGCCAACGCCCTGGTGACTTTGGCCACCCAGGGAAAGGGCCCCGCCTTCTGCCAGACGTTCGGCCGGAAAGCGGTCGAAGAAAGGATACTGTCTATCATGAAATTCAAGAAAACCTCTATTGTCGGGGCGGTCTTCTCCCTGACCCTGGTGCTGGCCCTCACGGCGGCCTTCGCCAGCGAGCCCAAGGAGCCCCAACCTGAATACGGCAACGAAAAAACAGGCTCGTCCCAGACCGTCATGGTCCCCCTCCCGGACAGTCAGGACCGCATTGTTTGGATACCCGACATCGAAAAGACCAAGGACATCGTGGTCAACAATCCTGTGGGCCCGGACGACGTGGACCTGAGCATGATCGAGGAAAAATACGCCCAAAAAGTGGCCGATGGAGAAATGACCCAGGAGGAGGCCGACGAGGCCATGGACGCTTTCCGGGATATGCTGGACCAGGCCCGCCGGGGCGAGGTCAAGCTGTTCCGCACGGACGATGGCTGGATCAACGGCATGGGCGTCAGCAAGATGTACGTCAAGGATGAGCACGGCGAGCTGGTCCCCGTGGGCACGGACACGGCGGCGAACGGCTATGTGCTCGAGGACCCCGGCCAGACCGGCGTTCTGGAACACTCGTATGAGGGCCCCTTCTTCCTCAACTATCCCGGCACGTCCAAGGAGATCTTCCGGGCGGAGTACAAGGCCGTCCTGGAGCGCAGCGTAGCCAAGGGCAAGCGGGACCGGGCCGACCTGGACGGCCTGATGGCCGAGCTGGACGAGCTGATGGCCCGGGCCGACGCGGGGAAGATCCACGACCTCCGGTTCAGCACCACCGCCAACGGCGAGCTCTGCTACGCCCTGGACTTCGACACCAGCGAGGCCAATTTCGACGGGGACGTGAGGCTCCCCACCTTCCATGAGGACGAGGTCAAGTCCATCGCGGATGGGGTTGCGGCGCTCCTGGGCAAGGGAGACACCACATACGTTGAAACGGTCAACGGCTATGACGTGCATCTCCCCTTCTCCGTGGACGAACTGAACGCGTTGGAGCGCGGCACCGTCGGCCAAAAGTTCTTCGACTACGCGATGGTGGTGGACGGCTCCGCCGCCGTGTCCGGCAGCGTGATCCGCACCTCCGGCGGCGCTTATGAGCTGTGCAAGGACAAGGACTGCAAGGTGTCCTACGACCACTGCCACATCGACGGCAAAACGGTGCGGGTATACCATGACAATCCCGGCCTGCTGTGCGCCCACCCGGACTGCGGCAACGAAAAGCCCCACGAGCACGACGGCGTGAACTACGCGGGCAAGGCCCCCGAGGCCTATGTGATCCTGGACCCGGACATGGCCCCCGCGCCCTCCGCCGACCCCGTAAAGACCGGCTATGACCACCGCCCCGACCCCATCCTCATGTCCCTGGACGAGTATGCGGCCCTGCTGGACGGCCTGGTGTCCCAGGGGAAGATGACCCGGGAGGACGCCGACTGGTTTCTGGACGGCGCCACGAAGGGGATGAAAAGCGAGAGAAACCGCCTCTTTGTAACGGAGGACGGCAGTTACGCGATCATGTAAGGCCCGGCCCCCGGCTCACGCCGGGGGCCTCTTTCGCCTGAAGATGCGGTTTGTGGACCGGGACGGGTCCCCCTCTCTCGGTCCGAGCCAGTCCCCCCTTTCTCTGTGTCAAGGCTCTGACACAGACAGCGCCCAACCGCCGGAGCTGGCTCGGACGCTCGTTCGGAGGACCCGCCCCGGCCCGCGCCCCGCCGGCCGCGGAAACGGCCATCACTGAGCAAGGGTCCGGCCCTCGGCGAATGCCGGGGGCCATATAAAGTTTCTTTTTTCGCTTCCTTTTTTCTTTTCAAAGAAAAAAGGAAGGCCCTTGACCTTATGGCAAGTCCAACTCCCCGATGACCTCCCGCAGCTGTCCGGCGGACGAATTCAGCGCCTCCCGTTCGTTGTCCGCCAGAGGGATCTCCAGGATCTGCTCCACCCCCCGGCGGCCCACGATGGACGGGATGGACAGGGCCAAGTCCCGCAGGCCGTACTGGCCCCCCAGCACCACCGACACGGGCAGGATGGCCCGCTCGTCCTTCATGACGCACTCGGCGATCCGGGCCACCGCCATGGCGATGCCGTAGTAGGTGGCCCCTTTCCGCCGGATGATCTCATAGGCGCTGTCCCGCACGTCCTGATAGATCCGCTCCCGGGCGCCCTCGTGGTCGGTGCGCCCCCGCATGGCGCAGAATTGGTCCAGGGGCACCCCGGACACGTTGGCCCCGCTCCACACCGCCAGCTCGCTGTCCCCGTGCTCCCCCACGATCACCGCGTGGATGGACCGGCTGTCCACGTCCAGGTGCTCCCCCAGCAGATAGCGCAGGCGGGCGGAGTCCAGCACCGTCCCCGACCCCATCACCCGATGGGCGGGGTAGCCGGAGATCCGGAAAGCGGCGTAGGTGAGCACGTCCACCGGGTTGGACACGATCAGCAGGATGCCCTCGAAGGGCCGGGCGGTGATCTGGGGGATGATGGAGTTCAAGATGGCCACGTTCTGGCCGATCAGCTCCAAGCGGGTCTGGCCGGGCTTCTGGTTGGCCCCGGCGGTGACCACCACCAGGGCGCAGTCGCTGAGGTCGTCGTACCCCCCGGCGTGCACGTCCATGGCGGCGATATAGGGCAGGCCGTGGCTCAGGTCCATGGCCTCGCCCACGGCCTTGTCCTGGTTGGCGTCGATCAGCACCAGCTCGGAGAACAGCCCCCGCTGGATCAGGCTGAAGGCGATGGAGGAACCCACGAAGCCGCAGCCGATGACGGCGGCCTTGCGGCGGTCGAGCATAAAAAAGCCCCCTTCCGTTTTTGGGGCAGTATGCCCAAAACGAAAGGGGATCATCCTCTACAGGTCCAGCCGCTCCAGGCAGTGGGGGCACAGCTGGATGCCCTCTCCCAGATCCCGGCCCAGGTACTCCCCGCAGTGGGGGCAGCGCCAGCGGGAGAAATTGAAGGCGATGTACACGAAGAACAGCACCGTCCCCAACGCCGCGAAATAGAGCCCCACCATGGGGGCGGGCCCCGCCAGCACCGCCCCCAGCAGCAGACACGCCGCCATGGCCCCCAGCAGGGCCCGCAGCACCTGCCTCACCTGTTTCAGCTTCATGGGTCCCTCCTCAGACGGTCCTATTCCAGATCCTCCAGCTCGCCGCCGCAGTTTTGGCAGAACCCGGGCGCGCCCTCTATCCGTCCCAGCGGCTTTCCACAGTGGGGGCAGCGCCACATCGTCCGGCCGATCGCCACGATCGCCGTGCACAGGCCCGCCGCCAGCACGCTCAGCCCCACGCTGTGAAACCAATAGGCCGCCAGGGTCACAAAAAACAGCAGCGCCGCCAGGGCGTACACCAGGTATTTCACCTGCTTCAGGCTCATTTTCATGCGTTCCACTCCTTTCAAGCCAGGCCGAACCGGCCCAGCACCGCCTGGAACCAGTCCGGCAGGGGCGCCTCCACCGTTATCCGCTCCCCGGTGGAGGGATGGGTGAAGGTGAGCTGGGCGGCGTGGAGGCACTGGCCCGCCAGGCCGGGGACGGGCTTTTTGGCCCCGTACACCGTGTCCCCCAGCAGGGGGTGGCCCAGGTAGGCCATGTGCACCCGGATCTGATGGGTGCGGCCCGTTTCCAGGCGGCAGGTGAGGTGGCTGTGGCCGTTCCGGGTGTCCAGCACCTGCCAGTGGGTCACCGCCTCCCGCCCGCCGGGGGTGACCGCCATCCGTTTGCGGTCGGCCCGGTGCCGCCCGATGGGGGCGGACACGGTGCCGGACCCCTCTTTGAACCCCCCCACCGCCACGGCGTGGTACAGCCGGAACAGGGAGTGGTCCTGGAGCTGGGCCGCCAGGGAAAGGTGGGCCCTGTCGTGTTTCGCCGCCACGATCAGGCCGGAGGTGTCCCGGTCGATCCGGTGGACGATGCCGGGGCGCAGCTCCCCGTTGATTCCGGAAAGGGAATTTTTGCAGTGATATAACAGCGCGTTGACCAGCGTGCCGTCGGGATGGCCCGGGGCGGGGTGGACCACCAGCCCGGCGGGCTTGTTCACCACGATCACGTCCTGGTCCTCATAGGCCACGTCCAGGGGGATGTCCTGGGGGACGAGGTCCACCGGCTGGGGCTGGGGCGGGGAGAGGACCACCACCTCCCCGGCCTGGAGTTTTGCGTTCTTCTTCAGGGGCCTGCCGTCCAGGGTGACCCGGCCCTCCTCCAGCCACCGCTGGGCGGCGGACCGGGTGAGGCCGTCCAGGGCGGCGGCCAGCACCGCGTCCGCCCGGCCCGGCTCAGTTACCGTCAGGGGGAAGCTGGGGGTCTCCATCCGCCTCGCCCTCCTTCTTCTCGTCCTTGCCGATGTGGAACCACACATAGAGGAACATGAGGGGCACCCCCACGGTGATGCAGCAGTCGGCCACGTTGAACACGGCGAAATCCATGAAGGTGGTCTGGAACATGTCGGTGACGAAGCCGAAGAGCACCCGGTCGATCAGGTTGCCCATCCCCCCGGCCAGCACCAGGGCGGCGGAGAACAGCCCCACCCGGTTCTTGAAAAAGCCCTTGACGAGGAGGACGCACATGCCCAGCACCACCACCGTGGAGGTGAGGGTGAGCACCCAGGTGTGGGAGCGCAGCATGGAGAAGGCCGCGCCCGTATTTTGAACATAGGTCAGGTCCAGCAGATAGGGGAGGAAGGGCACGTTCCCCCCCAGGGGGATGTGGGAGCGGACCAGGTATTTGACCAGCTGGTCGAGGGCCACCAGAGCGGCGGTCAGGATCGCGTAAACCATGATATCAGCCTTTCTGATCGGAGAGATAGCCCACCGCCTCCTCCAGGGAGGGCAGCACCGCCGCCGCCAG
Organism: uncultured Oscillospiraceae bacterium; assembly: GCA_910588495.1. GTDB lineage: Bacteria > Bacillota > Clostridia > Oscillospirales > Oscillospiraceae > Enterenecus. The sequence goes on from CAJUPU010000032.1 coordinate 10,327, forward strand.
GTCCAGGACCGGCTGGGGCGGCCGTTTCAGGTCGGGGACGCACAGGACCGGGATCTTGGCGGCGTGGGCGGCCCGGACGCCCGCCTCGCTGTCCTCCAGCACCAGGCAGTCCTCCGGGGCCTCGCCCAGCTTCTCGCACGCCTTCCAGAACACGTCGGGGGCGGGCTTGCCCCGGGCGATGTCCTCGGCAAAGACGAACGCCTGGAAGCGCCCCCCGATCTGGTGCTGGTCCAGCAGGGCCATCGCCCGGTCCCGGGTGCTGGAGGAGGCCACGGCCAGCTTCCGCCCCGTCCTTTCCAGGTAGTCCAGCAGGGCCAGGGCCCCCGGCTTCAGCGCCACCCCCTGGGCGTGGAGCACCTCCTCCCTCTGGAAGATCCGCTCCAGCGCCTCCGCCGCCGTCCAGGGCAGACGGTACGCCTCCACCAGGTGGGCGGCGTTGTCCCGCTCGGGCTTGCCGCAGAACTCCCGGGTGTACTCCTCCAGGGCGAAGGGGTGGCCGAACTGGGCCAGGATCTCCCGCAAGATCCGGTAGGACACTACCTCGGTGTCCACCAGCAGGCCGTCCAGGTCGAAGATCGCCGCTTTTATCATCTAATATCTCCTCCGTTCAGCGAATGTGCTTGATCTGGGTGGCCAGCCGGTCCAGCCTCCGGCCCAGGGGGCTTCGGCGGTCCTCCGCCAGGGCCAGGCCGCACAGGGCTCCCACCCGGTCCGCCACCTGGCCGATGTCCAGGCCGTCCGTGCAGATCTTCTCCTCCACGATCTCCGTCTCGAAGGCCCGGAGACAGCGGCCGATCTGCCGCCGGCCCCAGGAGTTAGGGCCCTCCAGCCGGGAGGTCAGCCGCCTCTCCAGGGTCTCCCGCCCGGCCCAGAGGATGAGGTGGCGCAGCTCGTGCTTTTGGGCCAGCGCCCCCACCAGCTCATCGTAGTACGCCCGGTCCGTCACCGTCATGGGCACGATGAGGTGCCCCTCATACCGGGCGGCGGCATAGTCCAGCATGTCCCGGTTGAAGGCCCGCCACATGGGGAAGTGCTGGAAATCGTCCCGCTCCAGGCCGGGGGGCAGGTTGGCCCGGATGAACGCTCCAGCGTTCTCCGGGTCGTAGACATAGGAGCCGGGCAGGCGGCGGTGGAGCTCATAGGCGGTCTGGGTCTTGCCCGCGCCGAAGGCGCCGTTGAGCCAGACGATCATAGGACCGGCCTCCTATCCCAGGCAAACGTTACAGCCATTGGACAAAGGCTGTTTTATCAGTGCAGTTGTATCCCGCGCGGGCGTAAAGGTCCAGCGTCTTTTGCTCTTTTGACCCAGTCAAAAGCATCATCTTATAGCAATTTCGGCTTTCCGCCACGGCCCTCGCCCAGTCCAGGCACCGGGTGGCATAGCCCTTCCCCCTGTGCGCTGAATGGGTGACCACGTTTTCCACAAAGGCGTAAGGCCGCACATTCCGGGTCAGGTTGGGGATGATGACGCAGACGCAGGAGGAGACGATCTCCCCGTCCACCTCACAGACGATCAGATGGTGGTTTTCGTCTGACAAGATCTGCTCCCAGACCGCTGACAAATGCTCTGTTGGTTCGGGCACCGATGTCTCATGCAGACACAGATACAAATTCAGGACCGCGTCCAGATCTTCACGCCTTGCCTCACGCACCATGACGGCTACCTCACAAAAATGACTGCCGAAGCTCTCGCCCCGGCAGTCATTATATCACAGCTTTTCCTATTTGGAAAGGGCCTCGTCGATGGCCTTGGCGGCGGTCTTGCCCGCGCCCATGGCCAGGATCACCGTGGCCGCGCCGGTGACCGCGTCGCCCCCGGCGTACACGTTCTCCCGGCTGGTCAGGCCGTTCTCGTCGGCGATGATGCCGCCCCACTTCTCGGTCTCCAGCCCCTGGGTGGTGGACTTGATCAGCGGGTTGGGGCTGGTGCCCAGGGCCATGATCACGCAGTCCAGCTCGATGTCGAACTCGCTGCCCTGCTTCACGATGGGGCGGCGGCGGCCGGATGCGTCCGGCTCGCCCAGCTCCATCTCCACACAGCGGATGCCGGACACAGAGCCGTTCCGGGGGTCCCGGGGGTCGTCGGCGTTGTGGTAGCCCAGGATCTCGGTGGGGTTGGTGAGGGTCTTGAAGATGATGCCCTCCTCCTTGGCGTGCTCCACCTCCTCGGCCCGGGCGGGCAGCTCCGCCTCGGAGCGGCGGTAGACGATGTACACCTCAGCCCCCAGCCGCTTGGCGCACCGGGCGGCGTCCATGGCCACGTTGCCGCCGCCCACCACCGCCACCTTGGCGGAGTGCTGGATGGGGGTGTCCGCGCCCTCTTGATACGCCTTCATCAGGTTGATCCGGGTGAGGAACTCGTTGGCGGAGTAGACGCCCTTCAGGTTCTCGCCGGGTATGTTCATGAACTTGGGCAGGCCCGCGCCGGAGCCGATGAACACCGCCTCGAAGCCGAACTCCTCCTTCAGCTCGTCGATGGTGATGGCCCGGCCGATGACCATGTTGGTCTCCACCTTCACCCCCAGCTCCTTGAGGCCGTCCACCTCCTTCTGCACGATGGACTTGGGCAGGCGGAACTCGGGGATGCCGTACACCAGCACGCCCCCCGCCAGGTGGAGGGCCTCGAAGATGGTGACCTCATAGCCCTTCCGGGCCAGATCGCCCGCGCAGGTCAGCCCCGCGGGGCCGGAGCCGATCACCGCCACCTTGTGGCCGTTGGGAGCGGGCTTTTGGGGCTTCTCGGTGGCGTTGGCGTTGTGCCAGTCGGCCACGAACCGCTCCAGGCGGCCGATGCCCACGGGCTCGGCCTTGATGCCCCGGACGCACTTGGCCTCGCACTGGCTCTCCTGGGGGCAGACGCGGCCGCACACGGCGGGGAGGGCGGAGTCTTTGGCGATGATCTGGTAGGCTCCCTCAAAATCGCCCTCGGCCACCTTGGCGATGAACTCGGGGATGTCGATCTGGACGGGACAGCCGGACACGCAGGGGCGGTGTTTGCAGTTCAGGCACCGCTGGGCCTCGTCGATGGCCTGCTCCTTGGTGTAGCCCAGGGCCACCTCGTTGAAATTGCATGCCCGGACCTGGGGGTCCTGATGGGGCATGGGGTTCTTATCGGGTCTCATGTTGGCCATCTCACTTTACCTCCTGCTGGAACAGGTTGCACGCCTCTTCATAGGCGTGGCGCTCGAAATCCTTGTACATGGCGCCCCGGGCCATGGCCTCGTCGAAGTCCACCTTGTGGCCGTCGAACTCGGGGCCGTCCACGCAGGCGAACTTGGTCTCGCCCCCCACGGACAGCCGGCAGCCGCCGCACATGCCGGTGCCGTCGATCATGATGGGGTTCATGGACACCACTGTCGGGATGTCGTACTGTTTCGTCAGCTCGCACACGAACTTCATCATGATCACCGGGCCGATGGCGATCACCCGGTCGTACTTGGCCCCGCCCTCGATCTGCTCGCGCAGCAGGTCGGTGACCAGGGCCTTCTTGCCGTAGGATCCGTCGTCGGTGCCGATGATGAGCTGGGTGGAGGCGGCCTTGAACTCCTCCTCCAGGATCACCAGGTCCTTGCTGCGGAAGCCCACGATCAGGTCCACGTGGCAGCCCACGTCGTGGAGCTTCTTGGCCACGGGATAGGCGATGGCGGTGCCCACGCCGCCGCCCACCACGGCCACCCGCTTCAGGCCCTCGGTCTCGGTGGCCCGGCCTAGGGGGCCCACGAAGTCCTGGAGGGACTCCCCCTCCCGCTTGTGGTTGAGCTTTTCGGTGGTGGCCCCCACCACCTGATAGATGATGGTGACGGTGCCCCGCTCCCGGTCGAAATCGGCGATGGTCAGGGGGATCCGCTCCCCCTCCTCGTCCACCCGGAGGATGATGAACTGGCCGGGCTCGGCCTTCCGGGCCACGGCGGGGGCCTCGACCTCCATCAGGGACACGGTGGGGTTGAGCACCCGTTTTTTCACGATCCGATACATAGCTTCTCCTCTTTCCTATGGATTGGACATCCTGCTTCCCATAAAAATATCAGCGTTTATGGCACGCCTCGGCTGATCGTTAATATCATAACACACGCTTCCCCATCCGTCAATTTCATTCCGCTGGAAACCGCTCTACAAATTGCCCCTTCTGCAAAAAAAGAGGACCGGTCTCCCGGTCCTCCCCATCTTCTCAGAACGCCAGCACCCGCAGGATGATGGCCAGCGTCACCACCACCACGCTGGCGGTGGACACCAGCTCCGCCACCAGGGCCGCCCGGCGGCTCTTCCTGGGCCGGGGGGCGGGCAGATACAGCTCGGGCTCCCCCTCGCCGTCGTCGCCGCCGTCCCACTCCAGCTCTTCCGGCTCCTCCTCGGGCATGGCCAGGTTGGCCGCCCGCCAGGCGGTCAGGTCGATCACGTTGTCCCCGCCCACGGGCCGGGCCGGCCGCTGGGGCTCCCGGACCAGCGCGGCCTGGCGGCCCGCCGCCCCGGCGCCGTCGAACCCTGAGGCCATGGCGCGCTCGTTCCAGGTGGTGAAGGTGTAGTGGGCTGTTTTCATGGCTCAAAGCCTCCTTATCTGAGATGGCCGTATCGTACCATCTTGAAAGTCCCATAGACCGGGATATTTTCCCGCCCGTCCGGCGGCCGGATTCGCCTCTCTGTTCTACTTTTCTACATAATAATATGTTCGTTCGACATTGTCAAGGGTCTTTTTGGAAATTTGTTCGATTTCGGAACAAAGTTTCGCCCCCGGCACAGGCCGGGGGCGAACTGAAAAGCTGTTTTCCTTTACCGCAGATAGTTGCGGGGGTTGACGCTGGTGTTGTTGATGCGCACCTCGAAGTGGCAGTGGGGGCCGCTGACGTTGCCGGTGGCGCCCGACCGGGCGATGATCTGGCCCTGGTACACCTTGTCGCCCACGTTCACCAGCAGCTGGGAGTTGTGGGCATAGTAGGTGACGTAGCCGTTGTCGTGGCGGATGGCCACCAGCTTGCCGTAGCTGCCGCTCCAGCCGGACTTGATCACGGTGCCGCCGTCGGCGGCCTTGATGGCGGTGCCGGTGCGGCAGGCGATGTCCAGCCCCAGGTGGAAGTCGTACCGGCCCCACAGGTTGCGCCCGCCGAAGTTGGAGGTGATGGTGCCCCGCACCGGCCAGATGAAGTAGCCGTTGGAGGCGGTGACGGGCCGCGGGGTGGTCCCGGTGTAGGAGTAGGTGGTGGTGGGCTCCTTCAGGGTCTCGGTGGCGACGATCTCCCGCTCCACCTCCACGCCGTTGACGTAGGTGACGTGGGCGTTGACCCGCTCCAGGCCGTCCTCGCCCTGCTCCTTCACCCGGGTGTCGCCCACATAGAGCTCGGCGGTCTCGATATACTCCACCGGGCTGGGCACGGCCTGCTCATAGGTCTCGTCGGTGATGTTCTGCACCGACAGGAAGGGCACGGCCTCCTGGATGATCAGCTCCTGGTCCACCCACAGCTTATCTACGATCACGTCGGGGTTGAGCACGGACAGCTCATAGGGCCACATGTCCAAAGAGTAGGCGATGGCGTTGAAGGTGTCCCCCTTCTTCACCACGTAGGTGGACTGTTCCACCCGCATCTCGGCCAGGGTGGCCCGGATGGGCGCCAGGTCGAACCTGGTGTTGGAGGGCAGCTCCACCGGGGCGATCTCCACGTCCTCCACGAACTCATAGCTGACGGTGTTCTCGGTGAGGTAGGGGGCGGCGGCCTCGTCCAGCAGGGCCTTCAGCTCCTCCTCGGTGGCGGCGCAGCCCAGCTCGGTGCCGTCCACCCGCAGGCTGTACGCCTGGACCAGGGCGCCCACGTCCTCGAACAGGGTCTCCTCGATCTGGGCGGTGTCGCTGAGCTCGCCGGGGACCACGTACACCGGGGCCACGCTGATCTCGGCGTCGAAGGCGTAGTCCTCCCCCAGGATATCCGAGGCCCGGGACTCCACGTTGCTGACGATGGCCTTCACGTCGTCCTCGCTGGACACCACGCCCAGCTCCTGACCGTTGTAGTTCACGGCGTAGGCCAGGGTGTAGGTGGAGCGGAAGGCGATGACGCCCACCACCACCGCGAACAGGGTCACGTACAGCAGGGGGGACACGGGGTGGCGCTCCACCACGTCCCGGACCTTCCCCCAGGCGGCGCTGACCTTGTCCCAGCCGTCGGCGGTGAAGTCGCACACCCGCTCCCAGCTCTCTGCGCCAAAGGAGCGCACGCTCTGGGCGGCCCGGGCGGCCCGCTCCTTCACCGGCTCCTCCTTGGCCCGCCTGCCCACGGCCCTGGCCTCGTTCAGCGCGGCCTGGGCCTTCTCCGCCAGGGCCTTGGGCTGGAAGCGCTTCTTCCCGGCCCGGTTCTGGGCGGCCCGGGCCTTTGCCGCCTCCCGCTCCGCCTTCTTCTCGGCGGCCTCGGTCTCCTCGATATATCTTCTCCAGGAGCGGGGCTGTTCCCCGCTCCCGCGCTCCAGCGGCTCGTCTGCGCCGGCCTCCCTCTCCATCTGGGCGGGCTCGTTATGGCCTGTCTCGGTCTGCTTCACGAAACGTCCCTCCTGTTGTCTTGGTATCTGTGCAAACGCGATGGTAACAGAAAGATCGGAAAAGAGTTACAAAACGGTTACAGGCATATGGTACACCATTTCCCGCCTTCCGTCAACCCCCAAATCTTCCTCTCCCTGGGCGGACGGCCGATCTGATGGAGGCACATCTTGCCGCTTTCGGGGGAGATCTTGGGAAGCCTGGCACATTTTGTGGGGGGGGCCGGCAAAACCGCCAAAACATGTCCCTTTTTTTCGTCCTTTTGCCCATGCCTCTTGACAGGGGCGGGCCCCTGGGATACAATAGGAGCACCGCAAAGTGAATGGAATATCACAGGGGCGCTGGAAGTCATTTCCGGCTGTGATGTGGAACGAATCGCAGTTCCCGGTCCCTCATACCTGATCCGGGTAATGCCGGCGTAGGAAGTGGATCCGACGATATGGGCCGTTGTCGTTTCTCTCGCTTACCGCATTGCACCGTTTGCATTGCGGTATACTTATTTTAGGAGGAACGACAATGAAAAATGTGAACCAGACCACCCGGATGCTGTGCGAAGGGGCGGTGTCCATCGCCCTGGCCTATGCCCTCACCTTCGTGGAGCTGGACCTGTGGTTCCAGGGCGGCTCCATCAGCGCCGCCATGATCCCCATCATCCTGTTCGCCATACGCTGGGGGGTGGGCTGGGGCATCGCCGCCGGCCTGGCTTTCGGCACGCTGAAGTATTTCCTGGGCCTGGACAGCTTTGTGATCAGCTGGGTCTCCATCGTTTTCGACTACACCGGCGCCTATGCCATGGTCGGCCTGGCCGGGCTGTTCAAGCGCAAGGCCGGTCTTGCCCCTGCGGCGGCGTTGGCGGCGGGCGCGGCGCGGTTCATCGTGCACTACATCAGCGGCGTCACCGTCTACGCCGAGTGGATGCCGGAGACGTTCATGGGCATGACCATGACCTCCCCCTTCTTCTACTCCGCGCTGTACAACGGCGGCTATATGCTCCCCAGCACCGTGCTGGCCGTGGTGGTGTGCGCGGCGCTGATGAAGCCCCTGAGCAAATTCCTCAATGGGGAAGATTTGAAATAAGGACTGATCATTGTGGGCAGATTCGACGGCGTGCTCTTCTTCGCGGACTACGACGACACCTTATATAACAGCGCCCACACCGTCGCCCCGGAGGATCTGGAAGCCATCCGCTATTTCATGGACAACGGCGGGTATTTCTCCATCGCCACCGGCCGGGCCCACCGCACCTTCACCCCCCAGATCGAAAAGGAGGGGCTGCTGTTCAACGCCCCGGTGGTGCTGGGCAACGGCGCGGCCATCTACGACTACGCCGCGGACCGCTACCTGCTGGACTCCCGCCTGCCCTCCGCCGCCCCCGCCATGCTCGCTGAGCTGTGCGAAAGATTCCCCGCCCTGGGGTTCGAGGCGTACCACGGGGAGGACATCTACGTCCACAACCCCAACCGGGTCACCCGGGAGCACCTGGCCAAGGTGGGGGGCACCCAGATCTCCGCCGCCATCCCCGACATGCCCACCCCCTGGAGCAAGGCGATCTTACAGCAGGACCAGCTCTACCTGGAGGAGGTACAGGCCCACCTCCTCTCCCTCTGGGGGGACCAGTGCGAGGCGATCTTCTCCAACCGCTATCTGCTGGAGGTCACCGCCAAGGGCTGCACCAAGGGGGCCATGGTGGGCAAGGTGGCCGACCTGCTCTACATCGACCGCAAAGACCTCTACTGCATGGGGGACAACCAGAACGACCTTTCCATGCTGGCGCTGAGCGCCATCCCCTTCGCCCCCGCCAACTGCGCCCAGCCGGTGCGGGACTGGGGGGCCCGGATCCTGGGGCACTGCGACGACCACGCCGTGGCCCAGGCCATCCAGATCCTGGACTCCATCTATTGACCGGCCCACCCCCCGGCGGGACCGCTCCCGCCGGGGACCATCTTTTTTCGCCCGCCGGACAAAAGGGTGTCCCCCCAACCGGGGCATGGGACATATATCCTATATCTTAGTGCAGTAAGGAGAGATACACGATGAAACCCATCAAACGCGCCGCCCTGCTGGTCCTGTCCCTCGCGCTGGCCCTGTCCCTCGCCGCCTGCGGGGCCTCCGGGCCGGACATGCCCATGGAAGCCGAGCTCGACGGCCACACCATCACCCTGGGCAAGACCACCATGGCCGACATGGCCGGCTGGGGCTACGAGGTGTTCTCCGCCGGCCGGCAGGACGCGGCCCGCGACGGCGACAAGTACATCTATTTCCACTACAGCCTGTCCAAGGGGGCGGGCGACCAGTTCTGGGTGTCCGTCTACACCCCCTACTACGGCGGCAGCAACATCAACAAGGAGGCCAAGGAGGCGGCACAGTCGGGCATCGTGTTCGCCGTCACCCTGTCCAAGTCCGCCACCGAGAAGATCGGCGCGGTGTACAACGGCATGGACGTGAAGGACATGAGCTTCGACACTGCCAAGGAGTGGGGCGCCAAGGAGAAGGAGGGCGCCTCCAGGGCGGGCTGGGAGCTGACCGCCGCCCAGGGCTGGCTCACCTTCGAGGCGGAGAGCACCTCCTCTAAGGAGATGAATTCCCTCCGGGTGAGCATGAACGAAAAGACCTTCAAAGCCATGCAGAAATGATCGAAAAGGGGGAGCGGACCTTGTCCGCTCCCCCTTTTTTCCTCACGTCTCCCCAAACTCCCCTTCGCGGGCCGGGAAAAAGCCCCGGGACCGCCCCGGGACGATCACCGCTTCTGCTCCCCCTCCAGGAAGTAGGACGCCTCCATGTCCGCCGTGGCCAGGGCGAAGGCCAGGGGGTACTGCTGGAGGGCCTGGCCCACCATCCGGCTGTCCTCCACCCCGGAGAAGCCCATGTGCCAGCGGATGGCCATGGCCTCCTCCCGGGTCAGGCGCATGAAGCCGGAGATGATGTACACGCTCTTCTCCCCGTGGCCATAGGGCAGCTTGTCGTCATAGAAAAAGGTGGGCACCTTCTCCCATTTCCCGGTGGCGTCGTCCTTCACGTTGCGGGTGCCCGCTTTGTAGCAGCCGATCTTGCACAGGTCGTGGAGCAGGGCGGCGATGGCCGCGGACTCCATGGGGTAATCCAGGCCGTACACCTCCTTCACCCGCTCCCGGGCCAGGTAGGCCTCCAGGCAGCGGAACACGTTGACGCTGTGCTCGCACAGCCCCCCGGCGTAGGACCCGTGGTAGCGGGCGGAGGCGGGGGCGGTGAAAAAGTCGCTCTTGTTCTCCAGATAGTCCAGCAGCTCGGCGGACCCCTCCCGGCGGATGTGCTCCTGGTAGATCTGGATGAATTCCTCTTTTCCCGGCATGGACATGACCTCCCAAACAGAATGATCTCCCCGTTCCCCTACCCGCGGCATGGGGGAACAGATCCTTTGGTCCATTATAGCAAAAAAAGGCGCCGGGGGCAACCCCGGCGCCTGGTCAGTCCTCCAATGTCTTTTGCAGGTTTTCCATGATCTCGGACATTTTAGCTTCCTTCTTTTCCGGATCGCTCTCCTGGACTGCGTCCCTTAGGCTGCCCAGCAGGAAGCGCACCCAGCTCTGGAACTGTTTATCCGTCATACCCATAGAAAGCACCCCTTTCTTTTCCTATGATAACACAGGCAGAAGAGGAAAACAAGCTATTTCACCCCCCGCTCGACCAGCGGGGGGTGAAATTTTCAAACGGACCCTGGGCGGATGTCAGCCCGTCACCGGCTCCTGGGTGGGCGTCGCGTCCACCACCGCCACCGGCGCGTCTGTGGGCACGGGCCGCGCCTCTCCCTGGGACCCCACATACTCCTTTTGGAGGGGTGGGGTATCGCTGGAGGCCGTCCACGCCTGCGCCCGCTCCAGCCGCTCCAGCACCGCCAGCGTGCTGGACGCCGTGTCCTGCACCCGGATATAGATGCCCATGCCGGGCTGGTCCACCGCGGCGAAGCTGAAGCGCAGGTGGTTTTGGGTGTACCGGCTGTTCTGCCAGTCCTCCACCCGGCGCACGCCGATGCGGCCCGCCTGGAAGTCCTCCTTCACCGCCTCATACAGCGCCCGGGCGTCCGCCCCGCCGTAATAGAGGGTCTGGTCCACTCCCTCGTCATGGCCATCGTTCTCATAGGCGGCTTCCTGGAGCCGCCAGCCCTCCTCACTGAGCAGCCGCTCCGCCTCGGCAAAGCCGTAGCCCTTCCAGTACAGCTCCCGATCGTCGTACATCTGCTGGATGGCCCAGGCCGAGGTGCCCTCCCGGTCCGCCTCATTGGGATCCACCCAGAAATTGACGTACCAACGGGCCAGCTCGCCGCCGTTTTTCAGGTGATAGGTCACCCGCAGGGTGGTGCTCACCGTGTCCCCGGCGGGGCCGCCGTCCCGCTGGTCCACCGCCGCCTGGTGGAGCAGGATGGCGTAGTCCACCAGCTCCGGGCTGTCCGCCTCCACGGTGAAATTGTCCCCGCCGTCGCCCAGGTGGCACAGCCGGAAGCCCTCCAGCTCCACCGACTCCACCTGATCGGCGGTGGGCACCCGGGACTCGAACCCGGTGAGGTCCAGCCCCACCACCAGGAACAGCAGGGCGAACACCCCGGCGGTGACGGCCGCTCCCTTCCAGTGGCGGAACACCCGGAAGGACTTTTCCAGCAGCATCCGGGCCACGAACCAGCCGATCGCCGCCCATACCAGGATGGACACCATCAGAGTGGGCTCCTCCCCGTTCAAAAAGGCGGTGGTGAAGATGCCCAGGGCCAGCCCGGCACAAAAGGCCACGCCGTATTGGAACACCGGGCGCATACACTTGACGGACACCACGTCCCCGGCGCTCTCCAGCCGCCGGGCCCGGTAGAGGAAGAAGGACCCCGCCGCCAATACCACCGCCGCCGCGGCGTACACCGCCACGTTCTCCAGGCCAGATATCCGACAGCCGTCCTCCGCCACCCAGAGGTCCACGGTGGTGCGCCTCCCCAGCCTGATGATGGGGGTGAGCCACGCCACCACCCCGCTGGACGCGCTGCTAAAACCGGTGAAGCCGTAGTAGAACTTCCGGAACACCGTCTCCACCAGGAAGTACACCCCGTAGGCCAGCACGTTGAAAATGCCGTAGAAGGCGGGCAGGGCCAGGATGTGCCCGGTGAACATGCCGCAGAACACCGCCATGGTGTAGAAGAACAGGCACTCCCCGCAGGTGACCGCCAGCCAGAACCCCAGCCCCGGCAGGAACACCGCCCCGCCGATGGCCTCGATGAGCAGGGTGAGCAGGAATACCGCCAGGTTGGGCACGAGGAGGAAGGCCAGCCCCGCCAGGTAGTGGGTGAGGAACAGCCCCTCCCGCCGCACGGGCAGGGAGCCGAAGAAGTTGGCGGACCGGGGGTTATAGAGGTGGCTGCACACCGCCATGGCGCACAGCGCCCCGAAGAACACCGCCAGCGCCAGGGACAGCTGGATCAGGTCCCCCACCTGCTGGGCAAAGGTCTGCATATACCCGCCCGTGAGGCCGGGGCGGGCCTGGGCCTCCAATTGGAGCATCATCAGCCCCTGGAGGGGCAGCACCAACAGCCAGATGACGGAATAGGCCCCCCACACGGGCCAGTAACGCAGGACCGTTTTCTTGAATATGGTGCCGTTAAAGAGCGATGTCCCGGACCGCATAGTCCTCACCTCCCATCTCATAGATAAAGATCTCCTCCAGCGTCAGGGGCAGGGCCTCCATGAACAGCGGGGAGAGGGGCTTGAACTTGGCCTCCACCTCTTCCGCCGTCCCCCGGATGATGTAGGTGTACACCCGGCCCACGTGCTCGGTGTGGATCGCCTCCACCCCCTGGGGCAGCTCCGGCGGCGTCTCCGTCTCAAAGGCGGTCTGGAGCTTCACCGTGCCCCCCTGGAGGTCGGACAGGGACCGCTCCAGGGCCACCTTCCCGTGGCTGAGCAGGCCCACATGGTCGCACACGTCCTCCAGCTCCCGCAGGTTGTGGGAGGACACCAGCACCGTGGTCCCCCGCTCGGCCACGTCCCCCATGAGCAGGGACCAGACCTGACGGCGCATGACGGGGTCCAGGCCGTCCACCGGCTCGTCCAGCAGCAGGTAGTCCGGCTTGCAGCTCAGGGCCAGCCAGAACGCCGACTGCTTCTGCATCCCCTTGGACAGCCGGCGGATGGGCCGCTTCTCGTCCACGGCGGGGAAGGCCTCCTTCAGTTTGGCGTAGTGCTCCCCATCGAAGGTGGGATAGATCCCTTTGTAGAATTTCATCATGTCCCGGGTGGAGGCGGAGGTGAAGTAGTACAGCTCGTCGGGGATGCCCGCCATCCGTTTTTTGACGGCGGGGTTTTCATAGATGGGCGTGCCCTCCAGCAGGATGTCGCCGGAGTCCTGGCGGTAGGCCCCCGTCAGGTGGCGCAGGATGGTGGACTTGCCCGCCCCGTTGGGCCCCACCAGGCCGTAGATGGCTCCCTTGGGCACCGTCATGGTCAGCCCGTCCAGGGCGTGGAAGCCGTCGAAGCTCTTGACCACGTTTTTCACTTCGATCATTTCGATTCCTCCTTCCCCTTGTCACGCCGCGCCTGATCGCGGCGGCTCCGCGTTTCATCGAACGCCGCGCAGCGCCCCCCGATCTCGGCCGGCGCCATCCCCAGATAGACCAGCTCCTGGACGATGGCGTCCAGCTTGGCCAGCAGCTCCTCCCGGCGCTTGTCGGTCACGTCCTGGGGCAGGGCGGCGAAGCTCCCTTTCCCCGGCACCGAGTAGGCGTAGCCCTCCTGCTCCAGCGACTCGTAGGAGCGTTGGATCGTGTTGGGGTTGATGGCCAGCTGCCCCGCCAGGGCCCGGACGGAGGGCAGCTTGTCGCCGGGGGGGATGGCCCCCGTGATGATCAGACGGCGCAGTCCGTCCCGGACCTGTTCGTAGATGGGGCGGCCGTCCCGATGGTTCAGGCTGAACATGGCCCCGCCTCCTTTCCAATTCGATGTGCCAATCGTACTATCTGTCTTAATACAGTTATCATAGCATGTCGGTCCCGCCCTGTCAAGCTAGAAAAGTTTTCCAGAAATTCCTTTTAATAATTTTAAAAGAGTGCTGACAACGGACGTTCCACCTGCTATAATGAGGGTGCGGCCCCTTACACAGGGGACTAAAGTGTCAAAAAAAGTAAAAGCCGACTCATTTCACCAATCTTATCCATAGAAAGGGGTCTTTTCCTATGTCCGACCGCGACCTGAACGCCGCCGCGTTCCTGGAGTGCGTGGGGCCGCTGCTGAGCAGCAGCGAGGTCCGCTCCATGCAGCAGTGGCGGCACCACTTCTTCACCACCTGCTACCAGCACTCCCTGTTCGTGTCCTATGTGGCCTTCCGGCTGGCCCGGCGCTTCGGCTGGGACTACCGGGCCGCCGCCCGGGCGGGGCTGCTCCACGACCTGTACCTCTACGACCCCGCCGACAGCTCCGCCCACCCGGGCAACCAGTGCCTGGACCACCCGGAGTTCGCCCTGCGCAACGCCGCCGCCCTGTGCCCCGACCTGAGCGAGAAGGAGAAGAACGCCATCGTGTCCCACATGTTCCCCCTGGCGGTCCATCTGCCCCGGTGCCGGGAGGCGCTGGTGGTCAACATGGCCGACAAGTTCTGCGCCATGCTGGAGGTGGCCCACCTGTACCAGACCCGGCGGCTCCAGCGCTGGCTCCCCGTGGCTGCCTGAGGGAGACGGCCCTCGACAGTTTCACCGCTTTTCCGTCATTTTCCTCCCCGTCTTTCGTGAAAATGTGACAATTTTTCTAAAGTGTGAAAAATCTCTTCAAAAAGATTCGATTTCTGGTATAATATTTCTGTGACAGTTTCCTTCCTGCTCCGCGGGGAAGTCGAACTTATGTGACGGCAACGAATATTACGAACTTAAGAGAGGAAGATGGGAAGCATGATCTCACACGGCAAGGATCTGAAGATCTTCGCGGGCAGCTCCAACCAGGCGCTGGCCCGGGACATCTGCAAAGAGCTGAGCATCCCCCTGGGCAGCGCCGAGACCGGCGCCTTCTCCGACGGCGAAAACTTTGTGTCTATCTTCGAGACCGTCCGCGGCTCCGACGTGTTCGTGGTCCAGTCCACCAGCTCCCCGGTGAACGACCACCTGATGGAGCTGCTGATCATGATCGACGCCCTCAAGCGGGCCAGCGCCGGGCGCATCACCGCCGTGATCCCCTACTTCGGCTACGCCCGGCAGGACCGCAAGACCAAGCCCCGGGACCCCATCTCCGCCAAGCTGGTGGCCAACCTGATCACCCGGGCGGGGGCGGACCGGGTGCTCACCATGGACCTCCACGCCAACCAGATCCAGGGCTTTTTCGACATCCCGGTGGACAACCTGATGGGCTCCCCGGTATTCGTGGACCACTTCTTCCGCCGCTACGCCCCCGTCCACGACCAGACCATGATCGTCTCCCCCGACGTGGGCAGCGTGGCCCGGGCCCGGGCCTTCGCCCAGAAGCTGGACATGCCCATGGCCATCGTGGACAAGCGCCGGCAGAAGGCCAACTCCTCCGAGGTGATGAACATCATCGGCGATGTCACCGACAAGAACGTGATCTTGCTGGACGACATGGTGGACACCGGCGGCTCCCTGTGCCACGCCGCCAAGGCCCTGGTGGAGATCGGCCACGCCAAGTCGGTCACCGCCTGCGCCAGCCACGGCGTGCTGTCCGGCCCCGCCATCCAGCGCATCAACGAGTCCGTGCTGGACGAGATGGTGTTCCTGGACACCATCCAGCCCCGGCCCGGCATCGCCGAGCTGTGCCCCAAGATCCAGTACCTGTCGGTGGCCCACCTCTTCGCCGAGGCCATCGAGCGCATCTATGAGGAGCGGTCCGTGTCCAAATTGTGGTCTTAGGACCTGCCTCCGCTGTGGGGCGGCTGGGTCTTTGTCCTCGCTCCAGTCCAAGCTCCCTCGCTGTCCGCTTCTCCACACTTCTATTTTGTTGTCACGCTGCGAAGCGGCCAGGGCGCTCGCTCGCTTTCCCTCCGACTCGGGCAAAACCCGCCTCCGCTGTGCGGCGGCTGGGGTTTTGTCCTCGCTCCAGTCCAAGCTCCCTCGCTGTCCGCTTCTCCACGCTTCTAGAAAAGACCCGCTCCGGGGCAAAGCGCCCCGGGGCGGTCGTTCCATGCCCAGCCCCGTTTTCCGGGACTGGGATATTCGCGTTTCAGGAGGTCTGCCTATGTTTTTCGCCAAAAAACTCCCGGTGTCCTGGCTGGTGGCTGGCCTCGGCAATCCGGGGGACAAGTATGAGAACACCCGCCACAACGTGGGCTTCCTGGTGGCGGACCAGCTGGGGGAGCGGGCCGATCTCCCCATCCAGCGGCTGAGATTCAAGGCGCTGACCAACACGGCCGTCCTGGGCGGCCAGGGGGCGCTGCTGATGAAGCCCGTCACCTATATGAACCTGTCCGGCGAGGCGGTGGGCGAGGCCGCCCGGTTCTACAAGCTGGACCCTGCCCACGTTCTCATCATCTCCGACGACGTGGACCTGCCCCTGGGCAAGCTGCGCCTGCGCACCGGCGGCTCCGCCGGGGGCCACAACGGCCTGAAGAGCATCATCCAGCACCTGGGCACCGACCAGTTCCCCCGGCTGAAGGTGGGGGTGGGGGGCAAGCCCCACCCGGACTACGACATGGCGGACTGGGTGCTGGGCAAGCTCCAGGGGGAGGACAAAAAGGTGCTGGACGAGGCGGTGAAACGGGCCGCCGACGCGGTGGAGTGCTTTTTGCGGGAGGGACCGCAGAGGGCTATGAACCGCTTCAACTAGCCCTTCCCCGCCGGGAGCCGGCCCGCCAAAGGCCGGTCCCCTCCTGCGGTCGTAGGTGCGCCCAAGGTTTCCATATTTTTCAATTTGAGGTAGCCTCATGAACATGCTGTTGAACATCTTAGACACGGTGCCCGAGTTCGCCCGGCTGGCGGCGGACCTGGAGGCGGGCCGCTCTCCGGTGGAGGTGGCGGGGCTGTCCCCGGTCCACCGGGCCCACTTCGCGGCGGGCCTGCTGGACCGGCTGGACGTGCCCGTGGTGCTGGTGTGCGCCGACGAGGGGGAGTGTACCCGGCTGGCGGCGGATGTGACCGCCCTGACGGGGGAGCGCGCCACCACGATCGGGGCGCGGGAGTTTTTGTTCCACGAGGGGGCGGTGGCCTCCCGCCAGTGGGAGCACCAGCGCCTGGCCGCCTTCCGCGCCATGGCCCAGGGCAGGACCAGGCTCATCGCCGCCACGGTGGAGGGCCTGCTCCAGCGCACCCTGCCCCCCGAGGAATTGGAGGCCCACACCGTGGCCCTGGACGCCAAGGGGAGCTATGACCCGGAGGAGCTGGCCGGCTGGCTGGCGGCCCTGGGCTACACCCGGTGCCAGCAGGTGGAGGGGGTGGGCCAGTTCGCCCTTCGCGGCGGGATCCTGGACGTGTTCTCCCCCGGCATGGACGATCCCGTCCGGGTGGAGTTCTGGGACCGGGACGTGGACTCCATGGGGCTGTTCGACGTGTCCTCCCAGCGGCGGGTGGGGCGGCTGGACCGGGCGGAGTTCCTGCCGGTGAGCGAGCTGCTGCCCGTGCGGGACGAAAACGGCCAGTGGGAGCGGCTGAACGACCGGCGGCTCCCCGCCCGGTATGAGCGCCTGACCACCGCCGCCCACCACCTGCCCCCGGACGCCGTGGTTTGCCTGTCCGAGTCCAGCCGGGTGGCGGAGCGGGGCAAAAACTGGCTGTGGCAGCTGAACGAGGACGTAAAGACCCTGATCGAGAACGGCGCGGTGGAGGGCAGGCACGGGGTGTTCGCCGCCGGGATGGACGAGCTGATGGCGGCGCTGTCCGACCACGCTTTGTGCTTTCTGGACTCCTTCACCACCTCCGCCACCCCCCTGCCGCCCCGGGACATCCTGACCGCCCAGGGCCGCCAGCTCTCCTCCTTCGGCGCCAGCCTGGACACGGCGGCGGCGGACCTGACCCAGCTGCAAAGCGCCAACGCCGCCGCGGTGGTGCTGGTGGGCAGCGAGCAGCGGGCGCTGAACCTCCAGTCCATGCTCCGGGAGCGGAGGATCCGCTCGGCGGTGGACTTCCAGCTCCACGACCTGCCCCAGCCGGGGGGGATCGTGATCGCCGTGGGGGGGCTGTCGGCGGGGTTCGACTACATCGGCTGTCCCTACGCGGTGCTCACCGAGGGGGGGAACGAGCCTAGAAGAAAAGGCAAGCGCCTCAAGCACGCCGCCGATCGCCGCAAGGTGGATTCCTTTACAGACTTATCCCCCGGGGACCTGATCGTCCACGAGCACCACGGCATCGGCCGGTTCGTGGGCATGGTGAAGATGCAGGTGGACGGGGTGGACAAGGACTACGTCAAGCTGGCCTACGCCGGGGCGGACGTGCTCTACCTCCCCGCCACCCAGCTGGACGCCATCGCCAAATACATCGGCAGCGGCGACGACCCGGAGACCAAGAAGCTGTCCAAGCTGGGGGGGACGGAGTGGGAGAAGGCCAAGACCCGCACCCGCAAGGCGGTGAAGGACCTGGCCAAAGGGCTGATCCAGCTCTACGCCCAGCGCCAGCGCCAGCCGGGCTACGCCTTCGCCCCCGACTCCCCCTGGCAGAAGGAGTTCGAGGACGATTTCCCCTACGACGAGACGGAGGACCAGCTGCGCTCCATCCGGGAGATCAAACAGGATATGGAGACCCCCCGGCCCATGGACCGCCTTCTGTGCGGCGACGTGGGCTACGGCAAGACGGAGGTTGCCCTCCGGGCGGTGATGAAGTGCGTGCTGGACGGCAAGCAGGCGGCGATCCTGGTGCCCACCACCGTGCTGGCCCGGCAGCACTACCTCACCGCCCGCTCCCGGTTCGCCAAATACCCGGTGGAGATCGAGGTAGTCAGCCGCTTCCGCACCCCCGCCCAGATGAAAAAGGCCCTGGCCGGGGTGGAGAACGGCTCGGTGGACCTGCTCATCGGCACCCACCGGCTCCTCCAAAAGGACGTGCATTTCAAGGACCTGGGCCTGCTGGTGGTGGACGAGGAACAGCGCTTCGGCGTCACCCACAAGGAGCGGCTCAAGGAGATGTCCAAGCAGGTGGACGTGCTCACCCTGTCCGCCACCCCCATCCCCCGCACGCTGAACATGGCCCTGAGCGGCATCCGGGACATGTCCGCCATTGAGGAGCCCCCCTCCAACCGCCAGCCGGTGCAGACCTACGTGCTGGAGCACGACTGGTCGGTGCTGGCCGACGCCATGCGCCGGGAGCTGGAGCGGGGCGGGCAGGTGTACTACCTCCACAACCGGGTGGACACCATCCAGCGCACCGCCGCCCGCATCAAGGACATGCTGGGGGACGCCGCCGAGGTGGCGGTGGGCCACGGCAAGATGAGCCAGGAGGAGCTGTCCGACGTGATGACCCGGGTGTCCGACGGGGAGGTGGACGTGCTGGTATGCACCACCATCATCGAGACGGGCATCGACATCGCCAACGTGAACACCCTGATCATCGAGGACGCGGACAAGATGGGCCTCAGCCAGCTCCACCAGATCCGGGGCCGGGTGGGCCGGTCCGCCCGGCGGGCCTACGCCTATATGACCTACCGTCAGGGCAAGGTGCTCACCGAGATCGCCGCCAAGCGGCTGGGCGCCATCCGGGAGTACGCCGAGTTCGGCTCCGGCTTCAAGATCGCCATGCGGGACCTGGAGATCCGCGGCGCGGGCAACCTGCTGGGCCCCGAGCAGTCCGGCTTCCTCATGAGCGTGGGCTATGACCTGTATCTGAAGCTGCTGGAGGAGGCAGTGCTGGAGGAGAAGGGGGAAAAGCCCCGGCTCCTGCCCGAGTGCACGGTGGACCTGACGGTGGCGGCCTCTATCCCGGACCGGTACGTCCCCGACCCGGGCCAGCGGATGGACCTGTACCGCCGGATCGCCCGGGTGCGCACCGAGGAGGACGCCGACGACGTCACCGACGAGCTGATCGACCGCTTCGGCGATCCCCCCCGGCAGGTGAACGACCTGCTGGCGGTGGCCCTGCTCCGGGGCCGGGGGGCGGAGTGCTCCATCAAGGACATCTCCCAGAAGGGTCCCAGCCTGGTGTTCACCCTGGAGAAGTTCCAGCTGGAGCCCATCGCCGCCCTGGCGGGGCAGTACCCCGGGCGGCTGCTGTTCTCCCCCGGCGACACCCCCGCCTTCACCCTGAAGCTGCGCCGCACCGACGATCCCCTGCGCACCGCCGCCCAGGCGGTGGACCGCTACCGGGCCCTGCTGGCCCCGGGGGAAGGCCCCTAGGGGCGCGCTTGGCGGGTTGGAGTCGTGCTGCGCCTGCTCGCCACGCGCGGCTTCCCTCCGTCTCGGGCAAAACCCGCCGCTGCTTCGCTGCGGCTGGGCTTTTCCCCTCGCTCCGGTCCATCCGCGCTGCTCGCGACGGCTCCGCAACCTGAAGTCGCGCTTCGTCTTGTCACGCTGCGAAGCGGCCAGGGCGCTCGGTCGCTTTCGCTGCGACTCGGCCTGGTCTCCGGGCGGCTGTGCCGCCCTGCGCTCGGCCTCGCTTCCCTCCAAGCTCTCTCACTGTCCGCTTCTTCGCGCTTCGCTTGCTCGCGACGGCTCCGCAACCTGGATATTTGCATTTTCCCCGCCCCTGGTGTATAATGGCGGGACACGCCCCAACGTGTAAACTTATCCCTTGGATTGGAGATCATGATGAAAAACTGGAAACGACTGACGGCCCTTCTTCTGTCCGGGGCCATGGCCCTGTCTCTGTTCGCCTGCGGCATCACCGCCGACCCCACCAGCGGCGATCCCTCCGCCGCCCCCTCCGCCGGGGACGCCAGCCCCGATCCCGACCCCTCCGCCTCCCCCCAGATCGTGGCCGACCTGACCAAGGCCCCGCTGGAGTTCGCCGCCGGGGTGTCCCCCCAGGACGTGCTGCTCACCGTCAACGGCGAGGAGGTCCCCGCCGACCTGGTGCTCTACTGGCTGAATTACGCCTGCTATTACTTCATGTACTCCTACGGCATCTACGGCATGAGCATGGCCGAATACGGCGATCAGCTCATCGACGACGCGGTGTCCATCTGCCTCAGCGAGGTGCTGCTGCGCCAGAAGGCGGCCCAGCTGGGCTGTCTGCCCACCGACGCCCAGGCCCAGCAGGCCCAGGCGGAGATGGAGGGCGACCCGGACACCCTGAAGCTGTTCCGGGAGTCCTATGGGCTCACCGACCAGTCCATCCAATACCTCTATCTGGCCAACGCCTACTATGACAACATGCTGGCCGCCGTCACCCACGAGCCCAGCCAGGAGGAGCTGGAGGACTATCTGGACAGCAGCAAGATCTACCGGGTCAAGCACATCCTGCTCAAGACGGTGGACGACGACCACAAGCCCCTGCCCGACGACGAGATCGCCGCCAAAAAGGCCCGGGCGGAGGAGCTGCTCTCCCAGCTCCAGGGGGTGGCCGCCGACGGCCTGGAGGCCAAGTTCGACGAGCTGATGATGGCCAACAGCGAGGACGATCCCCAGAGCAACCCCGACGGCTACATCGCCGGACCCAGCATGAAGATGGTGGAGCCCTTCGAGACCGCTTCCATGGCGCTGGAGGAGGGCGGGCTGTCCGGCATCGTGGAGACCGAGTTCGGCTACCACATCATCCTGCGCCTCCCCATCCCAGAGGAGACGCTGGCCGAGCACAGGAACGGCTTCCGGGCCTCCTCCCTCCAGGCCCAGGCCGAGCAGTGGCAGCAGGAGGCGCAGGTGGTCCGGGCGGACGCCCTGGACCAGCTGGACGCGGCGGATTTCTACGCCCGGATGAACGCCTATCAGACGGCCCTGGCGGAGCGGGACGCCCCCGCCGAGAGCGGGGCGGTGGGATGAGGCCGCCGCTTGACAGCGGCGGCGGATCGTATGAGCCCCCCTTGACAGGCGCCCTCCTATCTGGTATCATCTTTGCACAAGTGATAGGGGAGTAACCGGCGGGACCTGTCCCGTGACGATGGCCAACAGCAAGGCGGCTCCGCCTGGCCTTCGCCGGCACGAACTGCGCTCGTCCGCTTCGTTGTGCCTCCTCCCCCCGCAAGCGCCGAAGGGCGGCTTTGCGGGGACCCCGGGGATCAAACGGTAAGACCTATCCACAGCGTCATGCTGTGGATAGGTCTTTTTTGTTTCCTGCTTGTCCCCTTCCCTACCATTCGACCCGGCAGGATCAGTATATTTGATGCAGTAGAAAAGGAGTGTTGGACTTATGAGCCAATGGTACGCCAAGACCGCCGGCCAGACGCTGAGCGAGCTGGACGCCCGCCGCTCCGGCCTCTCCCCCCAGGAGGCCCAGGACCGGCTGGAGCGGTACGGCCCCAACAAGCTGGCCGGAGCTAAGAAAAAACCCCTGTGGGCCCGGTTTTTGGACCAGATGCGGGACCCCATGATCCTGGTGCTGCTGGCCGCGGCGGCGCTGTCCCTGGTGTCGTCGGGGGGCGAGGACTGGATCGAGGCCGTCATCATCCTGGTGATCGTGGTGGTGAACGCCTGCATCTCCATCTCCCAGGAGGACAGCGCGGAAAAGGCCCTGGAGGCCTTGCAGAAGATGTCCGCCCCCCTGGCCAAGGTGGTCCGGGGCGGAGAGCAGATCCGGCTGGAGACCGACCTGCTGGTCCCCGGCGACATCATCGTGCTGGAGGCAGGGGACCTGGTGCCCGCCGACGCCCGCATCCTGGAGTGCGCCAACCTGAAGGCCGACGAGTCCGCCATGACGGGGGAGTCGGTGCCGGTGAACAAGCAGGCGGACCAGGTCCTGCCCGCCGAGACCGTGCTGGGCGACCGGAGCAACATGGCGATCTCCTCCACCGTGATCACCAACGGCCGGGCCCTGTGCGTGGTGACGGACACGGGGATGGACACCGAGGTGGGCCGGATCGCCGGGATGCTCCTGGGGGAGGAGGACACCGCCACCCCCCTCCAGCGCAAGCTGGCGGAGATCTCCAAGACCCTGTCCTTCGTATGCCTGGCGGTGTGCGCGGTGATGTTCGGGGTGGGGATGCTCTATCACCGCCCCGTGCTGGAGATGCTCATGGCGGCGGTATCCCTGGCGGTGGCCGCCATCCCCGAGGGCCTGCCCGCCATCGTCACCATCGTGCTGGCCCTGGGGGTGCAGCGGATGGTGAAGCATAACGCCATCGTGAAAAAGCTCCCCGCTGTGGAGACCCTGGGCTGCGCCGGGGTGATCTGCTCGGACAAGACGGGCACCCTCACCCAGAACCGCATGACGGTGCAGCAGGTATGGACCCCCGGCGACCGCCACCGCCGGGAGGCGCTGACCATCGGGGCGCTGTGCAACGACACGGTGCTGTCCGCCGACGGCAAGACCGCGGGCGACCCCACCGAGACCGCGTTCGTGGACGCCGCCCTCCTGGACGGCCTGGACAAGAACGTGCTGGAGCGGGAGATGCCCCGGGCGGCCGAGCTGCCCTTCGACTCCGACCGGAAGCTCATGTCCACCGTCCACCCCCTGCCGGACCACCCGGGCAAATGGCGGGTGATGGTGAAGGGCGCTCCCGACGTGCTGCTGTCAAGGTGCACCCACATCCTGGCGGGGTCCGCCGCCCCCCTCACCGCCGCCCTGGCCCGGGATGTGGAGGCCGCCAACGCCTCCATGGGGTCCCAGGCCCTGCGGGTCCTCGCCTGTGGGTATAAAGACATCGAAACATTACCCTCTGGAGAGCCCACCAGCGAAGAATTGGAGACCGGCCTCACCTTCGTGGGGCTGGTGGGCATGATCGACCCGCCCCGGATGGAGGTCAAGGCCGCGGTGGAACAGTGCTACGCCGCGGGGATACGCCCGGTGATGATCACCGGGGACCACAAGCTCACCGCCGTAGCCATCGCCAAGGAGCTGGATATCTTCCGCAGCGGTGACCTTGCCATCACCGGGGAGGACTTGGACTTTATGCCCCAGGAGCTGCTGGAGCAGGATGTGGACCGGTTCTCCGTCTATGCCAGAGTGTCCCCCGAGCACAAGATGCGCATCGTGAAGGCGTGGCAGAAGAAGGGCATGGTGGTGGCCATGACGGGAGACGGGGTGAACGATGCCCCGGCCCTGAAGGTGGCCGACATCGGCTGCGCCATGGGGATCACCGGCACCGACGTGGCCAAGGGCGCGGCGGACATGATCCTCACCGACGACAACTTCGCCACCATCGTCAAGGCGGTGGAGCAGGGCCGGGGCATCTACTCCAACATCAAAAAGGCCATCCACTATCTCCTCTCCTGCAACATCGGGGAGATCGTCACCCTGTTTTTGGCCACCCTGTTCAACTTCCACCAGCCTCCCCTGGTGGCGGTGCAGCTGCTGTGGCTCAATCTGGTCACCGACTCCCTGCCCGCCCTGGCCCTGGGCATGGAGCCGGTGGAGCCCTCCGTCATGGAGGAGAAGCCCCGCCCCGCCGGGCAGCCCCTGTTCACCAGAGACTTCTCCATCCGGCTGGCCTGGCAGGGGCTGATGGTGGGCCTGCTCACCCTGGGGGCCTACTGGCTGGGGGAGTACGTGCTCAGCGACCCCTCCCTGGCCGACGCCACCGCCAACACCATGGCCTTCGCCACGCTGACCTTCTGCCAGCTGTTCCATGCGTTCGACGTGCGCAGCGAGCGCCAGTCCATCGCCCACATCGGCCTCACCTCCAACCCCGCCATGAACAAAGCCTTCCTGGTGGGCATGGCCCTGCAGCTGGCGGTGCTGCTGATGCCCCCCCTCATGAACGTGTTCCGCGTGTGTGCCCTGAGCGGCGTGGAATGGCTGGTGGTGCTGGGGCTGTCCCTGACGCCGCTGGTGGTGTGCGAGATCGAAAAAGCGGTGCGAAGAAGCGCGAAGCCGTCGTGAGCAGCGCGGATGGACCGAAGCGAGGGCAAGAGCCCAGCCGCCGCAAAGCGGAGGCGGGTCTTGCCCGAGTCAGAGGGAAGCCGCGCGTCGCGAACAGGCGGAGCGTGACAACCAGAAGCGCGAAGCCGTCGTGAGCAGCGCGGATGGACCGAAGCGAGGGCAGGAGCCCAGCCGCCGCAAAGCGGAGGCGGGTCTTGCCCGAGCGGTCGGGAAGCCGCGCGTCGCGAACAGGCGGAGCGTGACAACCAGAAGCGCGAAGCCGTCGTGAGCAGCGCGGATGGACCGAAGCGAGGGCAAGAGCCCAGCCGCCGCAAGGCGGAGGCGGGTCTTGTCCGAGCGGTCGGGAAGCCGCGCGTCGCGAACAGGCGGAGCGTAACAACCAGAAGCGCGAAGCCGTCGTGAGCAGCGCGGATGGACCGAAGCGACGGCTTTGACCGGGGCGTACCCGCAAAATTTTGAGAAAGCAGACGAAACATCCCGTTTGCCTGTTGCAATTTTGGCCCTGCCAGTTTATAATGTTAGTCAAGATCTTAACGATCGTTAGGATCATGACAATGTATCCGGTCCAACAAAATTTTCTGATTTGGAGGTCGATTCCCATGAAAGATCTGTACGTGGTCAGCTGCTGCCGCACCGCCGTGGGCTCCTTCGGCGGGAGCCTGAAGGACACCCCCGCCACCGACCTGGGCGCCATCGTGGTCAAGGAGGCCCTGAAGCGGGCCAACGTGGCTCCCGAGAACGTGGACGAGGTCATGTTCGGCTGCATCCTGACTGCTGCCCAGGGCCAGAACCCCGCCCGCCAGGTGGCCATCAAGGCCGGCATCCCCTACAGCATCCCCGCCTACACCGTGGGCATGGTGTGCGGCTCCGGCATGAAGTCCGTCATCGAGGCCGGCCGGGCCATCCGCTCCGGCGATGCGGAGATCGTGGTGTGCGGCGGCACCGAGAACATGAGCGCGGCCCCCTTCGCCTCCATGGACGCCCGCTGGGGCGCCCGCATGGGCGATAAGAAGCTGGTGGACACCATGATCCGCGACGGCCTGTGGGACGCCTACAACAACTATCACATGGGCACCACCGCCGAGAACATCTGCGACATCTGGGGCATCACCCGGGAGGAGCTGGACGCCTTCGCCGCCGGCTCCCAGCAGAAGACCGAAGCCGCCCAGAAGGCCGGCAAGTTCGAGGACGAGATCGTCCCCGTGATGATCAAGAAGAAGAAGGAAATGGTGGAGTTCA